>CAJTGF010000017.1 GCA_910575585.1 Clostridiaceae bacterium | reverse complement strand
ACGAAGCGTTCAGAGTTGCGGTCCATGGTGTCCACGATTGCCCAGAGAGTGGACTTAACCTTATGTGGGAATGACATATAGGTACCTCCTTGAAATTGAAATGATAGTTCTGAGTTCAATTTCAAGGGCCGCTCTCGCAACTTCTTAAAATACAATCAGCAGCGAGAGCGGCCGCACATTTTGGTCTCTGTGTCAACCCCTTTTCTTAAATTTATTGATAAATTTGAGTTAGACCGTAGGATGAGATTTTTTCAATCAGCTTAACTTAATGACATTGGATGAGACCAGGAAAGCAGGAGGGACTAACCCCCTCCTGCTTTCCGTTTTGGGCTCATCGGAATGTTTGGCATATCTGAACCCGGACGGGACATCTCTCCTTCTCTGACTGGCTTCACGACGAAATCGGCCCCTTTGCTCACTCAACAATACAGCAATTCCATTATTTTGCCATTTTGCGCAAGAAATCGTTCTTAAGGGTCTAAAAGGTACAAGTTGCATAAAAGGGCATAGAATAGATTAGGCAGTCTTTTTGACGCCTTTATGCAAATTTTGGGGAGGCAGCTTATGAACGGAGCAGAAAGCGTGATCCATATTGCCAAAGAGGAGCGGGGATATCTGGAGAAAGCCTCGGCTAAGGACCTGGATTCCAAGACTGCCAACGCTGGCAGCAATAATTTTACGAAATACGCCAGAGATCTGTACCCGGCGCTTCAGGGGCAGCCGTGGTGCGATATGTTTGTGGACTGGTGTTTTGTGAAGGCGCTGGGGGAGATCAGTACCCGGAAGCTTTTGGGCGGGTTCAGCGCTTACACCCCCACATCCGCCAGGTATTTTAAGGATAAAGGGTTGTGGAAAAGTTCCCCCCAGCCGGGGGACCAGATTTTTTTTGAAAATGCCGTTCGGATCTATCACACAGGCATCGTGGAACGGGTGACTATTGACCGGGTGTATACCATTGAGGGCAACACCAGCAATGCGGCCGGGGTAGTGGCCAACGGAGGCGGGGTGTGGGAAAAGTCTTACCATCTGTCCTACCAGGGGATTGCCGGATATGGACGGCCTGATTGGTCCCAGGTGGAATCTCCCAAGTACAAGGTGGGGTGGAATCATGATGAAAACGGGTGGTGGTATGCGGATACGGACCACAGTTATAAAAAATCTGTCTGGGAGATCATCAATGGTCATAAATACCGGTTTAATCAGGACGGGTATGCCTTGACGGACTGGCATGAAATTGATGGGAAATGGTATTATTTTGAATCCAGGCCGGGGCATCCTTTGGAGTGCGCGCTTTATACTACGGATAGCGAGGGGGTTCAGAATGTGGGGGATTTTTAGGGGGAATGGTGAGATAAATTAATTGATAGTTATGGCGAAGTTGTGGTGGGCCCGGGAGAATCTGTGTGCTGTCCGGGTTCAGATATGCCAAACATTCCGATGAGCCCCGAAAGCAGAAAACACTCGGGGTTGGGCCCTCCTGTTTTCTTTGGTCTCATCTCCATGGCATATATTCACCCGGACAGCACACAGATTCTCCCGGGCAAAAGCAGGATTCGCTGGCTTAATGTATGCTGGCTGGATGTTGTCCTTGACTGGTGTGCTGTACCGCTGATATCTGGCGAAACTCCGCAGAATAAATTTTCATCACCAAGGCGGAGCAGGGAAGCGATGCGGTGGCATCGTTGACCGCCGACAATGTAGTCGGATGGAAATTTAGGCAAGGAGGTTTGCCTGAATATCAGCGGTACAGTACACTACATTATGATTTTATGTAAATATCATAATATTGCATTTTATTCGGAACAATTAGCAAACTTATTACTGATTAGACAAGCAACCGTTTCCTACCAAATCATGCCAATTCCTTTCAATATAGGAAATCATTTAAGCAAACAAACCTAAGCCAGCGAATCCTGCATTTGCCGAAGAGAGAGGCGGCACCGTGCGGGTGAATATATGCCATGGAGATGAGACCATAGAAAACAGGAGGGCCTAACCCCGAGTGTTTTCTGCTTTACTGGGCTCATCGGAATGTTTGGCATATCTGAACCCGCACGGCACCGCCTCTCTCTTCGGCCTGCCACAACGCCGACCATTAAAACACACGCTCATCATTTTCAGGGCAGCACAGGGCCTGCTGGGCGGCGATGGTCTCAAGAGTGTCTCCCAGCTGGGAAAGCACAGAACTGATGAGCGCGATCTCGTCCGAAGATCTTCCCTCGGCGATGCAGCAGGCAATGGCAGAGATGGTCATAGCAAATTCACAGGGACTCATAGGGTCCTCCCTGATGCCGTCAGGGCGGCATCCGCAGTGGGAATGTTTTACTTCATCATATGCGGCCCCGGCGGCAGAAAGAATCATTTCATATCTTTCAGCGCTTCTTTTACATCTTTTTTAAACTGTTTCCACGCGTCTTCATGGTCCACAAAGTATCTGGGACAGCCTTTTTCATTGACATCGTAGTGACGGATCACGTCATTGGGGGAAAGCTCCAGCTCCATGCACAGCCAGGCGGTGAGTTTTACCAGGGAATCATAGGTCTCTTGGTTGTACTGGCCGGTTTCGTCCGGGTGGCAGGTCTCGATGGCAATGGTGTCATTGTTGCGGGGGGCGTTGGCGTAGGCCATCTCGCTGACCGGGATGCACTGGAGAATCTCGCCTTCCAGGCCGATAATAAAATGGGCGGAAGATGAGGAACCGCTTTTTTGAGGATCCTGGTCTGCCAGGCTGTCGAAATAGTTCCGGTTAGCCTGGGCGCTGGTGCCTGGGTTGCCTACGTAGTGGATGACAATGTTGCTGACCCGCTTTAGGGACACGTCAGGTCTGGAGAAGATGTTTTTCCGGATAAAGACCTGGTCGATCCATTCAGGCGCTTTGATGGCTTTTAGGTCCACGGCGTAGGGCTTTTCATGGCCCCATCGCAGGTATCCGCCGCCAAAACCCGCAAGGCAGCCAAGGACAAAGGCCAGGAGGGCGGCTATGAGGGCTGTGGGAAAGCCGGCGAAAGAGCGGCGTCGGTTCCTCCCTCCGAAGCGGCGCCGGTCCGGAGCGATGTAATAGCCTCCACGGCTGGGCGGAGGCTGGATCTGCCTTATGGTGTCGTAATCCCGGTCAAAATCAATATCATCGGTATAGTCGTCATTTTTCATATGTGATCCTCCCTCGCTTTGGTAGCTGCGTTTTTGTTGTATAGAGTATACCACGTTAATCATATTCCGTCTATATGGTGAAAATATTGGAGCTTATGGGAGGAGCAGGACGAAAATCAGTAAAATGGGGGCAGAATCTGTGTTTTTTTCCCGGAAAAAGAAGAAAGAGGAATTGACATTATGCATAATTTGTGACAAAATATACACTTAAGGGCTGGTTTTCATTAGCCCATTATGTATTTTATCCTCAAGGGCAGCAGGGCAGTGCCTTGGACTGCTCCAAAATAACAGCAAAAGGAGAGAGACAAGTGAGAAAAGTTTTATGCACAATCCTGGCAGGCGTGATGACGGCAAGCCTGCTGGCAGGCTGCGGCGGAGGCGGCAGCGATCAGGGGAACAGTACAAAGGGAAGTTCTGGAGAGGCAGGGGGGAGCCAGGCGATCAATATCGGGATCAACACGGACGTAAGTTCCCTGGATCCCCATAACCACAATGATACGGCTTCTTCATATGCCACCAGACATATTTACAGCAATCTGGTGCGTTTAACGGATAATAATGAGTTTGTAGGTGATCTGGCAGAAAAGTGGGAATTTGTAGATGATATGACAGTTGAGTTTACTTTAAAAGAGGGCGTGAAATTCCATGACGGCACTGCTCTTACAGCCGAAGATGTAAAATATTCTCTGGAGAGTCAAAAAGAATCTCCGAAAGTAGGCCACCTGGTTTCGATGATCGAGTCGGTTGAGGTGAAAGACGACACCCATTTTATAATCCATATGAATACGCCTTCTAATGCGCTGATATCTTCGCTGAACCATTCCGGATGCGCTATCTACAGCAAGGCACATGTGGAGAAGCTTTTGGCAGATGGTAAGAAAATTGAAGATGAGCCCATGGGAACTGGTCCATATAAATTTGAAAACTGGACTCCGGGCGCTTCTTTTACTTTGGTAAAGAATCCGGATTATTTTGATCCGGAGCGGGCGGCACAGAATGACAAGCTAACATTTAAGGTTATTCCCGAGGATTCCGCAAGGACGATCGCTCTGGAGAATGGGGAGTTGGATCTTCTTATCGACGTGCCGTTTACGGATGCGGGAAAGATCAGGGATAATGATAAGCTGGCTCTTGATGAGTATACTTCTACTCATGTAGAGTATTTTACGGTCAATCAGTCTAAGGCTCCGTTTGACAATGTGAAGGTAAGACAGGCTTTGAGCCATGCCATCAATAAAGGAGATGCGCTGATTGCGTCTATCAACGGCGAGGGTAAGGTTTTTGATAACTACATTGGCGAAGCCGCTATTGGATATTATGATGTGGTCACGAAATATGACTATGATGTGGAAAAAGCAAAGGCTCTTTTGGAAGAAGCAGGTTACGGCGATGGCTTTACGTTTAACTGTTATGTGTCCAACGCGAAACGCGCAAACAGTGCCACGGTTATTCAGGCTAATCTTGCAGAGTTAGGGATCACTATGAATATTGAGCAAATGGAGGCTTCTACTTTCTATGAGAAGACGGGCAACAGTGAACATGATTCCTGTATAGCAGGCTGGGTGGCAAACGCGGAGCCGGATAATACGTACCGTCCTCTGTTTACTTCCGGAAATGCGGGCGCAGGTGGAAACCGCTCCTTCTATAAGAATCCGGAAATAGACAAGTTAGTAGATGATGCAGCGACAAACAGTGACAAAGCAGCAGTTCAGAAGGATTATGAGACGATCTTAAAGACTTTATCTGATGAGGCGGTTTGGGTTCCGCTGTATGCGCAGACAGGTCTCATTGCGAGGAATGCTGATTTGAAAGGTGTAAATCCATCTCCGATCCAGATGCATGATTTCTATGCGCTTCATTATTGATCCATGATTTAAGAAGTACAGTTAGACCCATGATTGTCACCAGCCGGATGCGGTTGGTGACAATTATGCTAAGAAAGTACGTCCAGAGCGTACACTTGTCAATTTGAAAGTCCGCTGACGGACACAAAGAAGCAACACAAAGTATAACAAGGAGGAATCCACCATGCATAAATACGTCATCAAACGTCTTATCATGTTAATTCCGGTAGTGATAGGTGTCTCCTTCCTGGTTTTCTTTATTATGTCTCTGGCGCCGGGGGATACGGCCAGAACCATCCTTGGGGAAGATGCCCCCATAGAGGCCATAGAGGCATTGAATGAGGAATTAGGGCTCAACGACCCGGTGCTGATCCGGTATGGGCGTTACATGGTTGGGCTTGCCCACGGAGACCTGGGGACTTCTTACAAATCCGGACGTTCGGTATTTACCGAGGTTATGTCCAGATTTCCGGACACGCTGAAACTGGCATTCTGGGGGATGATATTTGCCGTAGTCCTGTCTATCCCCATCGGTATCATTTCGGCCACGAAGCAGTATTCTCTTATAGACAGCGTAAGTATGGTCTTTGCCCTTTTGGGCGTGGCCACGCCCAACTTCTGGCTGGGACTTATGCTGATTATTGGTTTTTCCCTCCATCTGCGGTGGTTCCCATCCGGCGGTTCGGAAGGGTGGAAGGCTCTGGTGCTTCCGGTCATCACCCTGGGCACCGGCTGTATGGCCAATATTACGCGAACGACCCGTTCTTCCATGCTGGAGGTGATCCGTCAGGATTACATCCGCACGGCCAAGGCCAAGGGCGTGGGCTACCGAAGCGTTATCTATAAACATGCTTTGAAAAATGCTCTGATCCCTGTGGTGACGGTCATCGGGCTCCAGTTCGGCTCCCTCCTTGGCGGCGCCGTGCTGACAGAAGCCGTGTTTTCCTGGCCGGGAGTGGGGACGTATCTGGTCAACAGCATTAAGGCCAAGGATACGCCTGCGGTCCTTGGATGCGTGATTATTTTCTCCATCTGTTTCAGCATCGTGAATCTGTGTGTGGATATCCTTTATGCCTACATAGATCCCAGGATCAAGTCAAAATACAAATAAGGAGGTGACAGCAATGGAGAATAAGAAAGCAAAGAAGCGTTCCATGACCATGGAAGTATGCCAGCGTCTGGCCAGGAACAAGATGGCTATGCTGGGACTGGCCATCCTGGTGGTGCTGGTGCTGTGCGCGGTGTTTGCCGATGTGATAGCGGATTATGAGACCAAGGTTGTCGCCCAGAATATTGCCAACCGTTTAAAGGGGCCCAGCGCGGAGCACTGGTTCGGCACCGATGAGTTTGGAAGGGATATTTTTGCCAGGATCATCCACGGATCCAGAGTGTCTTTAGTGGTGGGACTGATCTCCGTGTCCGTGTCTTTGATACTTGGCGGTATTTTAGGGGCGTTTGCGGGATTTTACGGCGGCAGGGTTGACAATGTTATCATGCGCGTCATGGATATTTTCCTGGCAGTGCCAAGCACCCTTTTGGCCATGACCATTGTGGCGGCTTTGGGCAGCAGCCTGGTGAACGTGATGTTAGCCATCGGCGTGTCCGGCATCCCCACCTACGCCAGGATCGTCCGGGCGGCGGTTATGAGCGTAAAAGACCAGGAGTTTGTGGAGGCGTCCCGGGCCATCGGGGCAACCAATGTGACCACTATTTTCCGGGAGATCATCCCCAACTGCCTGGCGCCTATTATTGTTCAGGCCACGCTGTCGGTGGCGGGCGCTATTTTGTCTACGGCGTCCTTAAGCTTTATCGGCTTGGGCGTTCAGCCGCCGGATCCGGAGTGGGGCGCCATGCTTTCGGGAGGACGCAACTTCCTTCGTGACGCGGTGCATCTGACGCTGTTCCCAGGGCTTGCCATCGTGATCACCATCCTGGCCCTGAATCTGCTGGGAGACGGGCTGCGGGATGCCCTTGACCCCAGATTAAAACAGTAAAGTGAGGAGGCAGGAAAGTGGCAGAACATGATTCCAAATATACATTAGAGATAAAGGACCTGGAGGTCCAGTTTAAGACCGTGGACGGCGTGGTAAAGGCGGTCAACGGCATTGACCTGGCCATCGAGAAGGGAAAGACTCTGGGGCTGGTGGGAGAGACCGGAGCGGGAAAGACCACCACGGCCCTGTCTATCCTTCGGCTGGTGCCGGACCCGCCGGGCAAGATCACCGGAGGGACCATTACGCTGGAGGGAAAGGATCTGTTTTCTTACAGCGAGAAGGAGATGGAGACCATCAGAGGCAGCCAGGTGTCCATGATCTTCCAGGACCCTATGACTTCGTTAAACCCGGTGATGACGGTTGGGGACCAGATCGCGGAGGTGATCCAGCTTCACGAGAAGATTGATCCAAAGGAGGCTTTGGAGAAGGCGAAAGCCATGCTTGAGATGGTTGGGATCCCGGGGAACCGGGGAACAGAGTATCCCCATCAGTTTTCCGGCGGCATGAAGCAGAGGGTTATTATCGCCATGGCCCTGGTGTGCAATCCCCATCTTTTGATCGCCGATGAGCCTACCACGGCTCTGGACGTGACCATACAGGCCCAGGTGCTGGATCTGATGCAGAAGCTTCGTGAGAAGTACGGCACATCCATGCTGATGATCACCCACGATCTGGGGATCGTGGCGGAGGTGTGCGACAATGTGAGCATCATGTACGCGGGGCGGATCGTGGAACACGGCACCCTGGAGGATATCTTCAACAGCACAAGCCACCCGTACACAGAGGGGCTGTTCGGGTCTCTGCCTAATATTGAGAACCGCAATGAGCAGTTAAAGCCCATTCCGGGTCTGATGCCTGATCCTACGGATCTGCCGCCGGGATGCGCGTTCCATCCCAGGTGCAAATACTGCAAAGACATCTGCAAAAGCCGAGTTCCGGCGGTGACAAAGCTTTCCGATACCCATCTGGTGGCTTGCCTGGCTTACGAGGAGGGGACGGGAGTGACGTTAGGAGGTGGGGACAATGAGTGATATTCTTTTGGATGTGAAGAACCTGAAAAAGTATTTTAATACGCCAAACGGGGTGCTCCACGCGGTTGATGATGTGACGTTTTCTCTGGAGAGAGGAAAGACCCTGGGCGTGGTGGGAGAGTCGGGGTGCGGCAAATCCACCACAGGGCGGGCCATTCTGCGGCTTCATGAGCCTACCAGCGGGGAGGTGTTCTTTGAGGGAAAGGACATTACCAAGGTGTCCAACCAGGAGATGCGCCGCCTTCGGTCCCAGATGCAGATCATTTTCCAGGATCCGTTTGCTTCCTTAAATCCCAGAAAGACGGTCAGCGAGATCATCGGGGAACCTTTGCGGCTTTACAAGGTGCATAAGAGCAAGAAGGAACAGCAGGATCATGTGCTGGAGCTGATGGAGCTGGTGGGGCTTTCCCAGCGTCTTGTAAATACATACCCTCATGAGCTGGACGGAGGGCGGCGGCAGAGGATCGGCATTGCCAGGGCTTTGGCCATGAGGCCGAAGTTTATCGTGTGCGACGAGCCTGTTTCGGCGCTGGATGTGTCGATCCAGGCCCAGATCTTAAACCTGTTAAAGCAGCTGCAGCATGATCTGGGGCTTACATATATTTTTATTACCCACGATCTGTCGGTGGTGAATTATTTTTCCGACGAGATCATGGTAATGTATCTGGGGAAGGTGGTGGAGCACGCTTCTTCGGAGAAGCTGTTTGAGCATCCGACCCATCCTTACACCAAAGCGCTTTTGTCAGCCATCCCTGTGCCGAAGCTGGGGGAGAAGAAGAAGCGGATCCTGCTTAAGGGGGAGATCACTTCTCCCATCAACCCCAAGCCGGGCTGCAGGTTCGCGCCAAGGTGTGAGTACGCCAAGCCGAAGTGTTTTGAGAAGACGCCGATGCTTAAGGAAAATGAGCCGGGACATTTTGTGGCCTGCCATTTTTGTGAGGAGTTTTAAAAATAACAGGCTGTCCGGCGGCCGGGACCGCGTTAAGAGGGATCGGTTCGGGAGGACGCGGGGCGGCTTACGATTAGGAGATGCGAAATGGAATATAAGATGGATAATGAGTTTGTGTTAAAGTGCCTTGAGGAGATCATAAATACGCCCAGCCCGGTAAGCTATTATGAGGAGATCAACCCGGTGATCGAGAAGTACGCGGGGATGTTCGGGCAGAAGGTGACTTACGACAGGAAGCATACGGCTTATATCGCGATCGAGGGAGAGGACAACGCAAAGACCGTTATGGTGGGAGCGCACCTGGATACGCTGGGCATGGTGGTCCGCAGGATCGACGATAACGGGTGTCTGCGCATCCGCCAGCTGGGAGGACTGAATTTCCCCAGCCTGGAGGGGGAGACGGTTCATGTGGTTACCAGGGAGGGGAAGAAGTACAGCGGCATTATGGCCTGTCAGTCCCATTCCGTCCATGTGTTTGACGACGCCAAGACGCTGGAGAGAAATGAGAATACCATGATCATCAGTCTGGACGAGGATGTTCACACCAGGGATGAGGTGAGGGCTCTGGGGATCCGTCACGGGGATATCATCTATCCGGAACCCCATTTCCAGTACACAGAGAAAGGGTTTGTAAAGTCCAGGTTTTTGGACGATAAGGCGGCTGTGGCGGCTTGTTTCGGCATGTTAAAGTACCTGACGGACAACGGACTGAAGCCTAAGTACAGGACCCTTCTGGCGTTTCCTCATTTTGAGGAGATCGGCCTGGGCGGGACGTATGTGCCGCCTGAGGTGGAGGAGTTTGTGGCCGTTGATATCGGGCTCATCGGGCCGGATTATGACGGGGATGAACATTCGGTCAGCATCTGCCGCAAAGATGCTTCCACGCCTTATGACAGGGCTTTGACCAACCGTCTTATCGGCCAGGCGGAGAAAGCCGGGTGCAAGCATGCCATTGACATCTTCTACCGGTACGGCACTGACGCCAACGCAGCGCTGAAGGCAGGGAATAATGTGGCGGCCGGGGCTTTCGGGATGGCGGTGTTTGGCAGCCATGCCATGGAGCGGTGCCATATTGACGGGATTGAGAATACGGCGAAGCTGATTACGGCGTATGTGCTGGATATTTAGGGGATGGAATAGGAAATAGGATTGGTAATTTGCGATTGCAATGCGCAGCCCATGTGACAGATCGTTGTCATGTGGGCTGTTGGTTTGTGCTGCTTTGCGGAGGTGGAGAGAGCGGGGGATTAATCTAACGGATTTTTCGTGAGGCGGCAGGAATTTTCAGACCTTTAAGAACGATTTCTTGCGCAAAATGGCAAAATAATGGAATTGCTGTATTGTTGAGTGAGCAATGGGCGGATTTAGTCGTGGGCCCGGGAGGGAAGGCAGGCTGTGTGCCGTTCGGGTTCAGATATGCCAGACATTCCGATGAGCCCTTAAAACGGAAATCAGTCGGGTATCATCCCTCCTGCTTTCCTGGTCTCATCTCCATGGCATAGATTCACCCGCCCGGCACACAGCCTGCCTTCCCTCCCGGGCAAAAGCAGAATTCGCTGGCCGGGATTTGCCCGCTTAAGGTGGTTTCGATAGGGAACGCTGTTTCGACTCTGTAGTGAAAAGATAACTGCTTTGTCTGCAGTGATAGGTTGTGCATAGTTATTTATGGGAACGAATCCTACTTCTCTATTTTTGGTGTGAGTCAATGACTGTCTTGGCTGCCATATTTTTAATTGCCCATATAAAACAAGCGTTTATTGGCGTATACCCAAAGGGCATGCCAGAATGGAGAGTTCTTCGGAGTGGAACACGATCTGTCAGGGTATCTATACATATAAATCCGAACATACCACTTTGCGGAACAACGGAATCCTCAACAATATATTTGGGGCCATAAAAAACAGCTACTTTTTCGCTGCAGAGTTGAGGCTGCGTCCCCTACCGGAAACACCTTAAGTGAGCAAACCTTAGCCAGCGAATTCTGGTTTTGCCAGTCAGAGAAGGAGAGATGTCCCGGCAGGGTGAATATATGCCATGGAGATGAGACCAGGAAAGCAGGAGGGACTAACCCCTCCTGATTTCCGTTTTGGGCTCATCGGAATGTTTGGCATATCTGAACCCGGACGGGACATCTCTCCTTCTCTGACTGGCTTCACGACGAAATCGGCCCCTTTGCTCACTCAACAATACAGCAACATAACGAATTTAAAGTTCCGGTTTATCCGGGTTAGGATCAAGAAAAAGAGCTTGTGTTTTTTGGGAGAACTGTTATTATAAGAATAAGGGTCGGGGGAATATCTTTTCCCACAATTCTTCATATGGTCATTGCAGGATCTGCATTTGTTCCATAAAAACAGAGATAGGTAAAAAATAAGAAAAATAGTTGAGATGTGCCGGAAAGGCGCTTATAATTAAGGGTAATCCAGGTTTTCATGGCTGAACCAAATCCCGTTAACCTTTTCGGAGCACGGAAAGGGGAGGCGGATGATAATATCACCAAAATACGATGGATCATTTAAGGAGTTGTTTGGCAATGAGACAGTGCGCAGATATTTTAACGGTGATATCTTGGGTATCAGGCAGGAGGAGATTCACTCTGTATGCCTTAGGAATACTTTTTTAAGGAAAGTGAGGAGACGGCATAAGTTTGGGATACTGGATGTGTTGGTGGAACTTAACAGTGGAAAAAAGATCAATATTGAATTGCAGGTAAAGACTGTTAGAAATTGGGATAAGAGGCAGCTGTTCTACCTTTGCAAACTGTACACAGAGGATATTTTGTCAGGGGAGGATTATGGCAGACTGAAACAGTGTGTTGGCATCAGTATTTTAGATTTCAATCTGACAAACCGAAAAGAGTATCACAGTGTATATTGTCTGAAAGATGATGAGGGTAATATGTTTTCGGATATGCTGGAAACCCACATAATCGAATTGAAAAAAGAACTCACAGGTCAGGGAGAGGTAGATAACTGGATACGGTTTTTTAATGCTGAGACAGAGGAGGATCTGAAGATGATAAAGGCCAGAACAGAGAACCCGGGGATCCTGGAGGCGATCCGTGGGTTAAGACGGATGAGTATGAACAACCCGCTGCGTCTTCGGTACGAGGCGTATTTGAAGAGGGTGAGAGATGAGAAAGCCAGGGAAGGATATGTATGGGATCAGGGGCAGGCAAAAGGCAGGGAAGAAGGAAAAATAGAGGGTGAGAAACTCATGGCTGCCCTGACGGAACGTTTGCTGGCAGATAACAGGGTGGAGGACGCAAAGCTGGCGGCCAGAGACGAGAAGGTGCGGGAACGGCTTTACAGGGAATATGGAATAGAAAGATAGATTATCATTTTGTGTAGACATGTGATCTTCTTGATTTTAAAGGGGAGAAATAGTATAATACAGAAGGGAAATCTTGGAAGGATTTCCATGGCCATGGCTTTTTAAGCAATGACAATATAAAAGGAGGAGTTTGCGTTATGAAGAAGAGGATGCTGGCGCTTTGCGTCACAGCAGCGGTAGGTATCAGTGCCTGCTCGTCAGGAGGGGAGGCGCCGACTACGGAGGCTGTTCAGGAGTCGGAGACCACGGCAACGGAGACCACAGCTGCGCAGGCGGACACAGAACCGGCCCCGGAGGAGAGCGCTTCCGGAACTTTCGAGGGGAAGGGTAATGGATTCGGCGGGGAACTGCAGCTGAAGGTTACGGTGACCGACGGCAAGATGGAGGACATTGAGGTAGTGTCTCACCATGAGAGTTCGGTGGTATTTAACCGGGCGCTTCCGATTATCACGGAGCGGATCTTAGAGGCCCAGAGCCCGGAGGTGGACAGCGTGACAGGAGCTACGTTTACTTCCTATGCGGTGAAGGCGGCTGTGGCGGAGGCCATGAAGGAGCAGGGGACAGAGTTTGGCGAGATCACGTTTACCACCCAGGGACCGGCGGTGGAACAGGTCCAGGGGGAGGATGTCCATACCCAGCTGGTGATCGTAGGCGGAGGTCCGGCAGGACTTGGCGCTGCCATTACGGCCAAGGAGAACGGGCTTGAAGATGTGCTGGTTGTGGAGAAGCTGGATATCTTAAGCGGAAACGGCAAGTTTGATTTGAATTTTTATGATGTGTTCAACTCCGAGGCTCAGAAAGCCAACGGGGTGGAGGACTCTATTGAGAAGTTTATTGAGGATATGAAGGACGCAGGCAATACGCCGGAGCGGCTGCAGGTGTGGGCGGAAGGCGAGTCTGTGATCGACGCGTGGCTTAGGAGCTTTGGCGTGGAGCTTGACCACAACTACGGCGGAAGAAACCACATGAAGGATAAGGATAATTACGCAGGCGAGGCGATCCAGGACGGCATGGAGGCTCAGGCTCAAAAGCTTGGGGTGGAGATCCGCACCGGCACCAAGGGCACGGACCTGATCTTTGACGGCGACAAGGTGGTAGGCGTTACGGTGGAGTCCAAGGCTGAGAAGTACAATATCATGGCCGACGCGGTCATCCTTGCTACCGGCGGATTTTCTTATAATAAAGACCTGCTGGCCAAGTATGCCCCCGGGTATGAGGTGCTGAACACCTCCAACCAGATGGGCGCTACCGGCGATTTTGTCCCCGTGTTTGAGAAATACGGGTTTAAGATGGAGCATATGGATACCATCCGGGTGATCCCCACGATCCTGATCCCTTCCAGGGATCTGACCAACAGCGGCGCAGGCAGCGTGTATGTTAACGGAGACGGCCAGCGGTTTGTTAACGAGCGTCTGGGCGGTCTGGAGATGGGTACTGCCATTTTAGACCAGGAT
This sequence comes from Clostridiaceae bacterium, assembly GCA_910575585.1. GTDB lineage: Bacteria > Bacillota > Clostridia > Lachnospirales > Lachnospiraceae > UBA3402. The sequence continues at coordinate 71,400 of CAJTGF010000017.1, read as the reverse complement.
ATGACCTGGATGGTGGTGGATACCAAGAAGGTTGAGGACAATGCCAATGTGAGAAAACAGGTGAAAGGCGGCAAGTTTATTGAGGCGGCTACCTGGGAGGAACTGGCGGATCTGATGGGCGTGAATAAGGAGAACTTTGTGAAGACCATCGAGGCTTACAATAAGAACGCGGAAGACGGGGCGGAGGATGAGTTCGGCCACACGCCGGAGCGGGCTCTTTTGCCGGAAGGACCGTATTACGCTTCTAAGATCGAGTCTGCGGTCCACATGACCAAGGGCGGCGTGTCTGCCAATGAGCATGCCCAGATCCTGCGGGAAGACGGCAGTGTGGTGGACGGACTTTACGGAGCGGGAGAGGTGACCTGGCAGAGCGGCGGGTATTCCCAATCTGTGGTATTTGGAAGGATCTCCGGACAGGAGGCAGCGGCTTATATTCAGGGGAATTAGGCTGGTGTGAGTTGAGATAAGGAGATGGATCGTGGGCGCTGCCGCGTCCAGGGGGGAGGAACCTCTGGGAGCGGCGGCGCTTTTTTGGTTTCATGGAAAAGCGGCAGACTTTGTGGATGGGCTGTGGTATAAGTTAATTAGTTTGCAGGGGGATTGGCATATAGGGGAGGTGATCAAATGTGTGGTAATGCAAAGATCGCAAAGGACAAAAATTCAGGAATATTTGATTGCGTGGCAGAGCGTTCCCCCTATAAACCAGGAACGCTCTGCTTAAAGGGATGACAGAAGAAGTTCAGTGCGCTTCGATAAAATTGAGAAGTATTTGGAACAAGGCGCATAAAGTTTTCTGTTTCTCCATTGAAAGAGAAATGATCTGATGATATATCTTCAATGCTTCATTATTGTAATTTGTTTCTTTGATCTCTATTCCTTCGAATAATTTTTCCAGAGACATATGAAAAGCATTTGAAATTTTGCATATGCTTTCGATAGTGGCATTTTTCTCGCCGCGCTCCAGCTGTCCGATATATGTGGGGTGTAGATTGCACAGTTCCGCTAATTGCTCCTGGCTTAAATTGCGGGATTTTCTAATTGCGCGTATCCGCAGGCCCAATTCTATGGTAATAGGCATAGGAATCCTCCTTGTTGTTTGAAATAAATACTATAAGTATTATTTAAAATAAACAACAGACTATTGACTTTAATTACATATGAATATATACTATAAATATTATTTTTTAAAAATAAGATTAAAAGTATACATAGGATGTTGGAAAATGCTGATCAGTTTAATATGTGAAGATAACTTATATGGAGAGTTGCTTCCGGAAAAAGTCCGGGGACGGTATTGGATCGAAGATACGTCGAGAGAGATTACCGATCCGGAGAGACGGCTTCTTGACATAGAGGCGGAAAGCGGGCAGTGGACGGTCAAGGCCGGAAGGCGGCAGCGGCTTTTTGACATGGAACGGGAAGAGGAAGCAGCTAAGCTTAGGCTTGTGGCGGACAAGATGTACCGAGTAGAGTTTCCGTCGGGAAAACGAGGGTATATTTTTACGGAAACTTTTACAAAAGACCGCTGTATTTTTAAAAAGTATCAAGTTTCCGGGACGGCACAGCTTCATATCGGAAAAAATATGGACAATCAGATCGTGGTTGACAATCCATTTGTATCCAATATCCATGGAGTGCTGTCGCTGTCAGATGGTCTTTGGCGGATTACGGACAATATCAGCAAAAACGGGATTTATGTAAATAAAAAACGTATTTGGGGTACCGTTTCTTTAGGAGCAGGGGATATGATCTACATTATGGGTGTAAAGATCGTTCTTGGAGATCATTTTCTGGCCATCAACAACCCGGATAAAGAGGTGAGGATACATACCAATCTGTTGACGGAATATCAGCAGAAGGAGAGACGCCCTGCGAAGATGAGGGAGGAGGCTGCCGGCCAGACTTATTACCGGTCTCCCAGATTGAGCCGCAGTGTTGTTCCCGTTACGCTGAAGATTCAGGGGCCGCCCAGTCCGGCGCAGGGAGATGACACCCCCATGATCCTGGCCATGGGGCCGGCTTTGGTTATGGGAACGGCATCTTTTTTTACAGGAGTTCTGGCTTTTTTAAACGCGAAAAACAGCCAAGGCGGCTTGATTATGGCGCTGCCGTCCGCAGTAATGTCGGTATCCATGGTGTGCGGCATGATCCTGTTTCCGTTTCTCGTGAAAGTCAGAGACCGGAGAAGGAAAAGAGAAAAAGAACATGACAGGCAGGAAAAATATCTAAGCTATTTAACTGCTGTTCGGGGAGAACTGAAACAGATCTCGGCTGTGCAGAAGGAGATCCTTTATGAGAATTTTCCCCTTGTCACCTCTGTGATGAAGAAAAAGGACTTTTATGACGGAGCGCTTTGGAGCAGGGCCATGGGGCGTAAAAATTTTCTGACTCTGCGGGTGGGGATGGGAAATGTTCCTCTTGAGGCAGAGCTTCAATTTCCGCAAGAGCGTTTTTCTATAGAAGATGATGTGATGGACAGTCAGGTAGAACGGTTTCGGAAGGAGAAGCAGGTGGTATCCGGTGTGCCCATAACCTTCTCGCTGCTGGAACACAAGGTATCCGGTATTGTTGGGGATAAAAAGATGGTGTATGGGATGCTTCACCAGATACTCATACAGATTGCGGCATACCACAGCTATGATGAGGTAAAGCTGGTCTTTCTCTGTGACGAGAGCAGGCTTCAGGAGTTTGGCTATGCGCGCTTCCTTCCCCATATGTGGGATGATGATCTTCGAAAACGGTTTCTGGCCGTCACCTTGGAGGAGGTAAAAAGACTTTCAGCAGAATTTATTCCCATATTGGAGAAACGGCGGGAGAAGAATGAACAGGTATGCCCTCATTATGTATTCATTTCTGTAAGCAAAGGACTTTCGGACAGATGCGCGTTTTTAACGGAGTTATTGCAGGATGAAACGGCAAAGGGGTTCAGCTATGTGGCGGTATATGACCAGTTTAAGAATCTTCCCAGAGCGTGTACTTATATGATCCAGGCAGGCAGCGGCCAGGCCATGTTTTTTGACGGGAAACAAGAGGGCAGGCAGGAGGCTTTTGTGCCGGACTTGGTGTCGGCGGCGGAGGCGCATGAACGGGCTATGGACATAGGGGAATACCGCCTGGATCTCCATGGAGGGAAATACGCGCTTCCCGGTATGCTGACATTTCTTGAGATGTATCAGGTTGGCAAATTTGAACATTTAAATATTGCCAGCAGGTGGAGAGAAAGTAATCCGGTGCTGTCGCTTCGGACGCCGGTAGGCGTTAATTCTGACGGAGGGCTGTTTTATCTGGATCTGCATGAAAGGGGGCATGGACCTCACGGATTGATTGCGGGCATGACAGGGTCGGGAAAGTCGGAGTTTATCATTACCTATGTGTTATCGCTGGCAGTCAATTACAGTCCGGATGATATTGCGTTTATTTTGATTGATTATAAGGGCGGCGGCCTTGTGGGGGCTTTTGACAACGCGCAGTACCATTTGCCCCACCTGGCGGGGACGATTACCAATCTGGACGGCGCTTCCATTGCCAGATCTTTGATTTCCATACAGAGTGAGCTGCGAAGAAGGCAGGAGATATTTCGAAAGGCCAGTGAGCTTGCCAATGAGGCCACCATGGATATCTACAAGTATCAGAAATTGTACCGGAATAAGGTTGTAGGAGAACCAATCCCCCATCTGCTCATTATCTCTGATGAGTTTGCGGAGCTTAAAGATCAGCAGCCGGAGTTTATGAGTCAGCTTATCAGCACAGCCCGCATCGGCCGCAGCCTGGGGGTCCATCTGATTCTGGCGACGCAGAAACCAAGCGGTGTTGTCAATGACCAGATCTGGGCCAATTCCAGATTTAAGGTATGTCTGAAAGTGCAGGACCGGGCAGACAGCATGGATATGCTGAAAAAGCCGGATGCCGCCCAGCTGATGGACACCGGACGGTTCTATTTCCAGGTAGGCTACAATGAATTGTTTGAACTGGGACATTCGGCCTGGTGCGGAGCCAGTTACGTTCCTGTGGATTTTGATAAACCGGAGCAGGATGTCTGTGTGCGGATGGTGGATTATCAGGGCAATGTTTTGGAAGAAGCCAAAAGAAAAAAGGAAGAGATCAATGGTAAAAAAGAACAGAAACAGATTGTAGAAATCGTGCGGCATATTGAGGCAGTGGCAAAAGAAGAGGGCAGGCAGGCTCTTCCGCTGTGGCTTCCACAGATGCCGGCCGTGATCTTTCTTGGACAGCTGGAGGAAAAATATTCTTATTGTGGGGATAGGGAACTAAATCCGGTTATCGGTGAACTGGACGATCCGGTCAATCAAAATCAGAGGCTTTTGACCCTGCCATTTACACAGAAAGGCCATGCTATCTGTTACGGAGCTGTGGGAAGCGGAAAGGAATCTTTCGTCATCACTATGCTGTATTCGCTGTATCAGCATCACAACAGCAGCCAGCTGAACGTCTATATCCTGGATTTTGGAGCCGAGACTTTGGGAATGTTTGAGGAGGCGCCTCAGACCGGAGGAGTTGTGGTGGCTGGGGAAGAGGAAAAAGCGGCTAATTTGTTTCATTTTCTGGACCGGGAGATAACAAGGCGGAAAAAGCTGTTAGCTTTCGGGGGAATGGATTATGGGACATACTTAAGGCAGGGAGAAGAGGAAATCCCTAATATTTTAGTGGTGATTCAGGATTATCCAGGATTTTCCGAGCAGTGCGAGGAGATCTGCGACAAACTTCCCAGTATGACCAGGGAATGTTCCAAATACGGGATTTTCTTTTTCGTGACCTGTAATTCCGCCATGGGAATACGCTACAAGCTGCAGCAGAATTTTTCACAGATGTTTGTGCTGCAGTTAAATGATAAGTCCGATTATATGGGGATTCTGGGCAATACAGGCGGCGTATATCCTTCAAAGATTATGGGGAGAGGGATCGTCAGGGATCATAAAGCAGTATATGAATTTCAGACGGCTTTTGTCTGTGAGGACCCGGCCAGGGAGGCGGATGTGGTGAGATCTTTCTGCCAAAGGCTTAAGAAGGAGTCTGGAAGCAAAAAGGCAGCCCGTATCCCGTCCATGCCAAAGGCGGTGACCAGGGAGCGTTTTGGGAACCTTAAGACTACTTTTGAACAGGTACCCATTGGCATGCGATACCGAGATCTGGAACCGATATGCCTGAATTTCAGAAAGCTTGGAGTACAGCAGGTGCTGGCTATGGAACGCCATAAGCTGTACCCAATGGCTGAGAGCATGACGGAGCTGGTACAGCGGGAGACAGACTGGGAGCTGTATGTCTTTGACCCGGCCAGGAATATGACGGTGGAGGGACTTGACGGGGAGCACTATCTTACGGACAAGCCGGAGGATGGGGTGAGAAAGCTGTTTTGGATTACCGTGGAGCGGCATAACCAGTGGAAGCTTGCCAACAAAAAGGTATCTGGCTGGGAAACTCCCCATTCCATTGTGGTGATCTTTGCGGGACTTAGTCAGGTAAGAAAGCTTTTGTCAGAAGATGGAAGGGATAAGCTACGGCTTATACTGGAGAGGAACAGAGGGAAGTTCGGGCAATTTTACTGGGCCATGGATGATCAGGGTTCCGCTTCTGCCTACAGCCAGGAGGAGTGGTGCCGCGGGGAGGGACTTTGGATCGGCAATGGGATCGGTGACCAGATTCGCTTTCAGATCAACGGAAGGAAGGCGGAATTTGGGAAATACATAGATTCCGACAGCGGGTTTGTGATCGAAAAAGGCGCTGCCGAAAAGATAAAATATCTGGTATCCAGCCATGGCGCAAAGGAGGATGAGGGAGATGAGTAAGGTTATGGTGCAGCTTACGATCCCGGTAACCGGCAAACAATATGATATAACTATCCCCAAAAGCTTATCAGTGGGGGAGGCGACGGATCTGATCGCCGAGTTTTTTACCGGGACCACAGGAGGCGGGTATATGCCGGGAAGCGACGCGGTTTTGTGCGATATGAAAGACGGAAGGATTTTTGATGTAAATGCGTCTGTGGAAAGCCTGGGGTTAAAAAATGGAGCAATGGTGATGATGATCTGAAAAGACATCGAAAAACCACTAAAATAAAAAAGGAGAGGATCACATGGAGAGTTTAAAGGTAACACCGTCGGATTTGGAAAACAGGGCGCGGCAGATTGACGAGAAGGCAGGGGAGTATGCTGCTGAATACCGAAAGTTTTTCAGTGAAATGGAGGATTTTACTTCCAGAGACTGGACGGGGCAGGGGGCAAAAGCGTTTATGGACCGTCTGAAAGGGTTTGAGGATGATTTTAACAAGATGAAGCAGCTTATGAATGACTACGCCGCTTTTTTGCGGAACGCGGCCAACACCTATGATTCAAAAGAGGATGAGATCATTCAGAGAGTAAGCAGTCTGCAGAATTAGGGGAGGAGAAAAGATATGGCAAGGGAAGCGCAGTATATTAACTGGTCCAGTTTTGAGTATTGGGAGAAAAAAATAAAGTGGAGTAATGATCAGCTGCTAAGTAAGCTTCAGGACATTCAGAAGATCATTAATGATACGGCAGGTTTATACGAGAGTGACGCGGCGGAGTCTATTCGGGGAAAGATCAACGGGATGGAAAATAGATTTAAGGAATACTATAACGTGGTGGACAACTTTAAGATCTTTATGACCAATGTGGGGGAAGAAGTGAAAGCAATGGAGCAGACTGTAAAATCCAATGCGGATCAGTTTATTTAAACAAGTAAGAGACAGCCAGTCAACGGATTACCCTAATGACTGGCTGTCTGCGCGTGAGGAGGGTTTTTATGAGAAAGAAAAGGCATTTGCTTTGTCTTGTGACTGCAGTGTTTTTTATGGCGCTTACGGCTTGCGGGAGCCGGGAAAGCGGCGCTTTAAATTCCGGCAAAAGGACAGCGGATGATCAGCTGACTAAGGGGCAGTGGATCAGCCTTTTAGGCGATAAGTTCGGCTGCCAGATGGCGGAGGATAAAGACGCCTATTTTTTGGATGTGGGGCCGGAGGATGACTGCTACACCGCGGTTCAGTCCTTAAAGGCGTGGGAGATCCTGGTTGAGGAGGACCGTTTTTATCCAGAGGAAAAGGCGACGTGGCAATACGCCATTGAAACCTCGGTTCGGGCCATCGGTATAGAAAAACTGAATCAATCGGACCCTGATCTGCAGGTGACTGAGGAGAATCTTGTGGCATTTTTTACGTCTAAAATCGCTTCGGTGGAGGAAGGGGTACTGGAAAGCGGAGTGTCCCGGACGGATGCGGATCGGATTTTAGGATACGCCTATGATTTTGGAACACAACTGCAGCTTCCTACGACATGTGAAATTGTTTACAAAGAAGGGGTAAAGGAGGCCGAGGCCGGGACAATCATCCCTGATGAGAAGGGCTTTCGGGCAGTTGTGGCGGATAACAGCTTCTATGAAGAAGGGGACATAATTTACCTTCCCCCAACCACAGAGGCGCCTGCGGCGGCGCTGAAGGTCAGTTCTGTGGAGGGAGATGTCATTATCTATGAGGAGGCCGTCATGGAGGAGGTATTTGAGGAGATCCAGGTAAGCGGCACGTTTAAGGCGGATACCGTTTTTGTGGAGGCGTGGGAGGATGTTAAGGTAACCATGGACAATGGCGGCAGCGGCGGGATTTGCGCCGGTTATGCGGCATATGGTCCTCAAAATCAAGAAGGCAGCGGCGTGATGCCTTTAGGGGCAAAAGTAAGCAACGGCAGCGTTACCTTTGATAAGACCTTTAAAAACGGCGCTTCCATCAGTGTCAAGATTTCAGATATCAAAGTGACTGCTGATATTGATTACGGGATCTTTAAGGGGCTGAAAAAGGCGGATGCTACGTTATCCTTTGATGATCAGATTAAAGCTTCCTACAAAAGTAATGTCCGTGCGTCCCAGCAGTATCCGTTGGGAAAAATAAGCGTGCCTTTGGGAACGACTCCGGTTTCGGCGGAGTTTACGCTTATGGTTAATCTGGGGTTTGACGGAGAAGTTACCCTTACCTATTCATCCAATCTTGTGGCCAAAGCCAATTACCAGGAGGGGCGGGGATTTGCAGGCTCCGTGGAAAACCAAAACGCTGCCTGCGACCTTTACGCAAAGGCCACCATTACCGTGGAACCGGCCATTAAGGCGGAGGTTTGCTGTCTGTCCAGAGGGATTGTCAACGCCAAGATTACCAGCGGCGTGGTGGCGGTAGGAACCCTTGACGTGGATTTTCTGGGCGATGAGCCTGCATGTCTTGATCTGCTTATGTGGGTGCCTCTTCGGTGGGCGCTTAATGAGGACGGTTGTATTTTAACTGACTTTATAAAAAATGCCAAGGTGTCCAAGGTGGTATGGGATTCAAAGAGCAGCAAGATCAAGCAACATTTTCACTATGAGGATATGGTTTTGGTGGATGCCTGTACAAGAGGAACGGAAAAGAAAGTGGAGACTGTGGTGGAAGAGGAAGAACGTAAACCCTACGAATATACGGTTTTTGACTTCCAGGAACTGGTATTCGGATTTATCCGGGTTTCCGCCCAGGCTGTCCATTTGGCCGGAGGGGAGTCAAAGGAGATTAGCGTTATCTCGCTCCCAAGCGGCTACGATGCCGGCAATTTGCGCTACAGCGCTGAGGATCCGTCTGTCTGCACAGTAAGCGGAGGGACCATCAGGGCAAAGGGGCCAGGCAGCACCAGAGTGGTTATTTCCACCAGTGACGGGAAATTCAATGCCTATGTTTCTGTTTTTGTAGAGCAGGAGTACCACGATACATCAGGTTTTGAGCCGCTGTAGGAGGAGAAGATTAATGGGAAGAAAACAGGGGAAATGGAGACGGCTGCGGTTGCTGGCTGGCATGGCTATGACATGGATTTACGTATTGACAATGGCCGCGCAGGCATACGGGGCGGAGGCAAAGGTGGTAAGCGCCGTGGTTTCGGACGGATTTATTTATATTTATCTTCGGGGGATTGCTGAACTGGGGGAAAACACCATGTTCCAGATCGGCAGTCAGGCGTGTCCCAGGGAGGATGTGGCGGTGGGAACCATAGATTCTCTGGAGGTGCCTATGCGGACCATTCTTCTGGTGGATAACTCCAAGTCCATTCCGGAAAAAAACCATGAGGATATAAAGGCCCTGTTAAAAGGCGTCGTGTGGGGCGCTATGGAAGGGGAAATGATCAGGATAGGGACTATTTCCGATCAGCTTACGTATGAGTGTACGTTTACCAGCGATAAAGAGATGTTAGAAAGCATCATTGAAGGGATTGCTTATTGGGATCAGGATACGTATTTAAGCGATATTCTGTATGATGTTATCACGCAGCTGGAAAAAGAGGATACAGGCGTTTTGACCAGAATCGTGGTATTTGCCGACGGAGCGGATGATAAAGCCATCGGTTACACCAATGAAGAGGTTCGGGAACTGATTGAGAGGGGAAGCTATCCGGTGTATGCCATCGGCTTTCCGAAAAAGAATAATCCAAAACAGCTGGAGACCATGTTTTCTTTTGCCAGAGCTTCGTCATCCGAATATTATCTTGTAGATGAAACCATTGCCCGTGAAGAGATCATAGAGGGACTTTTGCAGGATCAGAACGATTTGTGCATACGGATTCGGCCGGATGAAAGCCTTTTTGATGGAGGAAGCAGACATATCCGTATGAAGCTGGATACGCCGCAAGGGGATATTGAGCTGACAGCCACTGTGCGGATGCCCTTTGGGGAAGGAAAGGAACCGGAGACAGAAAAGGCATGGACCAACAGTCAGGAGGAGACGGAGATTGAGACGGTAACGGAGGCTTTGCCAACGATTACCCCAGAAGAACGTAAGCCAAAGCCGACTGTTTCTGAAAAAGCAAACGGAGAAACTTTTTTATGGATGTACCCAGGGCTGGGCGTGTCGGCGGCAGTGATCGGAGCTGGATTGGCCTTTTGGTTCTTGCGGAGCAGGAGTAAACGAAAAAGGGCAGAGGAAACAAACGGGGCAGACGGCAGAAAGGAACAGGGGCAAGATGTAAAAGCCATGGAGTCAGGAAACTGGGAGGATGAGACCAGACTGAATCTGGATGAGGACCCTGACGAGGCAAGACCTTTATGGGAGAAGAAGCAATATTGTGTAACCTTGCATAATATTGATAAACCTGGCATTTCCTATACGGCTCTTATTGCGGATGTGGTACGTGTCGGGCGCATGGGGAATGACATCAATATTCCGGATGATAATACGGTGTCGAAACGGCATTGTGAACTGATCCTTAGGGGGGAGATTCTTTACATAAAAGATGTGGGATCAAAAAATGGGACAAAATATCAGAATGTTAGGATCGACGGCGAGATATCCGTAGCCAGCGGCGATATCGTGGAGATCGGAAGGAGCCGGTATCGTGTGGAATTGGAGAAAAATGGGGCGGGATCATAGGTAAGCCGCCAGCAAAAAGAAAAGGATAAAACAGCAATGGAACAGGGAACTCGTTTAAATGATACCTATGTTGTGTTGGAACGGCTTGGCCAGGGAGGCGGTGGGATTGTCTATAAAGCCCGCCATGAACGTCTGCAGACCTATGTAGTGATAAAACAGGTCAAAGAAAAGGTAAAAGGAGTCTTGGAGGGAAGGGCAGAAGCAGACATCTTAAAAAAACTAAAACACACCAATCTTCCCCAAGTATACGATTTTTTAGAAATGGAAGGCGAGATTTACACGGTTATGGACTATATTCCCGGGGAATCCCTGGACAAGGTAATACGCAGTCACGGCGCTTTTGATTCCCGGAAGGTCTATCAGTGGGCTGTGCAGCTTGCGGATGCGTTGAGCTATCTTCACAGCCAGAAACCTGCCGTCATTCACAGCGATATTAAGCCGGCCAATGTGATGCTGACCCCGGAAGGCAATGTCTCCCTCATTGATTTCAATATTTCTCTGGCTTTTGACGATGGATGGCGGACCTCCGTAGGGATCAGCGGAGGATACTCTCCGCCGGAACAGCACATTAACCTTGCCAGTTACAGAAAACGGATCAATTCTTATAAAAAACCGGATCAGGAACAGGGATGGAAAGGCAGCGAAACGACAGCGGCGATCAGCGGAATCAGCGACAATGACAGAACGAGAACGGTTTTGGCGGATGAAACGGTTTTTGATGGAAACGATGATCAAAAAGGAAACACAGCCTCCCAGACAAAAAGCCTCATAGCCAGTATAGCCGGCAGCGGAGTGGATGAACGGTCTGATATCTACAGTCTGGGCGCTACGCTTTACCATCTGCTTACGGGGGTGAAACCGGCAGAAGATTATGAAGAGATTCGGCCGCTGAAAACCTTCGGGCTAAAGATCGGGCAGGGGTTTTGCGCTATCATTGAAAAAATGATGGATCTGGATCCAAAGAAACGGTATCGCAACGGCCAGGAGCTTCTATATGCCTTAAAGCATGTATATGAGCTGGATAAGGAATTTGTGGTTTATAAAAGAACATGCAGGATGCAAAAGGCTTTGGCAGCAGCGCTTTGGGCGGCAGGTATGGTTCTTGTGGGACTGGGATGGCGGACCATGGAATGGGAGCGGTTTACCGGGTATAACCGGCGTGTGGAGCAGGCAGGAAATCTTATTGACGCGTTCCAGTATGAGGAGGCAAAACGCGTCCTGGAGGATGCCATGGGTCTTTTTCCAAAGCGGATAGAGGCTTATGAGAAGGAAACGCTGCGTTTGTATGCTTCGGGAAATTATGAGGAAGCCATTGCCTTTGGCCGCGACGCGCTGAATAATCCGTCTTATGAAATCGCTGATAAGCAGGAGGAACAGCTTCTGGGAAACATCCTTTACATTCTGGGCAATTCCTATTTTGAAAAAGAGGATTACGCCGACGCAATGGGCTGTTTTAAAAAGGCGCTGGAATGGAACCAGGGAAATAGTCTGTATTTTCGGGATTACGCCATAACGCTTGCCAAGACCGGAAATATCCAGGCAGCGGAAAATGCTTTGGATACAGCGGTCGCGCTGGGGTTGGGAGAAGATTCCATCTATATGGCGCAGGGGGAAATTGCTTATGCCAAAGGAGAGGACAGTCTGACCGCAGCGTGTCTTGAGGCTTCGATCCGCTATGCAAAAAGTGAGGAATTGTCAAGGAGGGCAACGCTTTTATGTGTTCAGGCATACCAAAGGCTGGGAACGGATTATCTGGATAAGGAGATTGAACTTCTGGAAAAGTCGGAGAACCGTTTTGGGACAGCTGTTTCCATACATATTTCCCAGCAGCTGGCGGATGCCTATGCCAGGAAAGCAAACATTCCGGGAGCAGATGCCCAGGAGTATTATAAAAAGGCTTTGGACAAATTCACGCAGCTGTACGAGAAAGGATACGCAACCCGTCAGACTATGGAAAATCTTGCGGTCCTTTATCAGCAGACAGACAGGATTACAGAGGCAAAGGATATGCTTTTGCGGATAACGCAGCAATATCCGGAAGATTATCGGGCCTACAAGCGTCTGGCTTTTCTGGAAGCTGATATTCAGCAGAAAAAGGAAAACCAGGAGCGGGATTATGGGAACATGAGAGAACTGTGTAAAAAAGCGGAAGAACTGTGTGAAAAACAGGGCATGGAGGAAGACACAGAGATGCAGATGCTGAAAACCATGTTAAAGGATCTGGAGGAGGGCGGCTGGTTTCCGTAAGACAGCAAAAATGAAAGGGATAATGGGAATGGACTGGAAAATACTATTTCCCCTGGGCATGACTCCGGGGGCGATGATGGTTTTAGGTGGGATAGGGGTATTGATTCTGGCGGTTGGAACTATGGTTTGGATTTTGGCGACCGCAGGAAAGCGAAGGCACAGGATCGAGCAGAAGATGAGAGAAAAATACTAAAGGGGCGGGAGCATGAGGCAAATCTGGAAACTGGTATGGGTTTGTATGAGCATAATGTTTTTTTTGGCCGGCTGCAAAAACAGCAGCCATAAAAGCGGTATAGAGGAAAACTTAAACCTTGGGCAGAGGTATCTGGAAAATGGGGAATATGAAGAGGCTCTGATCGCGTTTTCCAAATGTATCGAAATTGATCCCAAGTGCGAGCCGGCATACCTTGGCCGGGCGGAGGCTTTTGGGGATTTGGAACAGTGGGAAAAGGGGATTGAGGACTGCCGAGCGGTTATGGAGCTGAATGAGGAGAATACGAAGGCATATCTTGTATTAGGCAATCTGCTTTTGGCGGGAATGGAACAGGATGAGTCCATGTGGGCAGATGAGTATTGGTTTTTGATGGATCTGCTGCAGAAAAAAAGAGAGGAAGAGGCTGTTGGAAATCTTATTTTGAGGATAGAAGAGCTGGCTGTGGCAAATCCTTCCATTAATCCAGAAGAGCAATCTGGCGCAGAAGAAAATTCTCTGTGGAATGGCAAGATCCAGATCGTGGAAAACATGGAGGAGATCGATGCTGCGGACGCTGTGGAGAATAAGAACGAATTAAAACTTTTGTATGTCCTGAAAAAGATGGATGCAGACGATCATTTTGAGATTAAAAAGATAACCGTGGATAAGGAGCCTTATTATATTTTAATTTATTACAGCCAATGGGAGGAAGCCGGATATAAAGGGGACGGGGAATACCATGGGGTTTTATATGAAGACGGAAGGATACGGTCCGTTTTGAGGGGAACTGAAGATGCCAACAAAGTAGGAGATACCGGATTAAATATTGACGGGCAGAAGGTTTACGATCTGGATGGAAATCAGATTTTAGATGCAGACAGCAGATATGAGCTTAATTGGGGATTTTTCCATGATCTATGCCGCGCGCGCGACAGGGATTCGTCTTTATTTGGATATATGAATTCAAAGGGGGAGGTTGTGATTCCATGTATATACGAGAATACGAAAGGGTTTGAATCTGGAGCCGCTTTTTCGATATCAGATGAAGGATGGGGATTTATCAATACACAGGGACAGTGGCTTGTGGACGAGCGGTATGACTTTATGGGGGATGAAACGGAGAATGGATTATACTGTGTCAGGGACAGAGAAACCGGAAAATGCGGGTATGTGGATGTTTCAGGCCAGTTCGTCATACCATGCGTTTATGATAAGGCGTTTTCGTTCAATGGGAAGTCAGGGGACAAAAATCGCAGAGCCATTGTCTTTTTTGAGGGAAAAGGGACGATGATCGATGATCAGGGCAATGATGTTTTGGGAGAAGAATATGAGGTGATTGCAAGCGGTTATGAATACGGGCTTTTTCCGGTTAAGCAGAAAGAGACAGGGCTTTACGGCTATGCAGACAGGAGAGGAACCATAAGGATTCCGTGTATGTATGATGAAGTTTTGACAAGCTGGGCAGGAGATGGAGCCGTCAAAGTACGGTTAGGCGGGGAAGAGTACTGGGTTGATTTCAATAACCAGAAAACGGAGCCTGTGGAACTGTCGGAAGAGGCGCGGTATGAGTGGAGTTATATGATGGGAGGCGGCCAGCTTGCAGAGGCAGATACCTACTATGTCCTTGATTATAAGGTATATAACTGGGATGGCCAGGTGCTGTTGGAAGGGAAAGAAGGAAGCAGTATTGTTGTGATCGACGGTACGGATTTTTATTATGACGACGGCGCGTATATTTATGTTTACCGGTGTGAGGAAAGGGATGGTATCTAAGATGAAGGAGAAGAAAATAAGAAACATAATCGTGATAGCGGCAGCCCTGGTGGTATCGGCAATTCTTTCCGTTGCTTTTATAAAGTTGGCAAGACAGCAACATGTCCAAAGTCTATACGCAAAACAGATGGATTTAGGCAGTCGATATTTGGCAGAACAGAATTATCAAGAGGCGATTATCGCCTTTGGCAAAGCAATAGAAATCGACCCAAAGCAGGCGGAAGCCTATTTGAAATTGGGGGAAGCTTATTCTGGCATTGATGAATATGAAAAGGCAGAAGCAATTTTGGCACAGGGGTATGATATTACAAAAGATGAGAGAATAGCAAAACTGCAGGCAAGATTTGAAAGTAAGCGGCAAATGATAAAGCCGACAGAGGAAAATCTCCCGGAAGTGACAGAGGAAATCATGACGAAAGGTGAAGATAACGTGGTGATTGATGAAGACGCCATTTATAAAGGGATTCTTGATAAATATTATCTGGCAGTTTCACAACATTGGAACAGACAGCTGTTGTCGGACGAAGGTTTGTGTGATCTATGCTCTTATTATGAAGGTTTATCCCAGATTGGATATGCGTTCATAGATTTAGACGGCAATGGAGTAAGGGAATTACTGATAGGAGAGACGGGAGCAGACGGTGATAAAGGAATGTTTTTCGATCTGTATACCATAATGGATGAAGAAGCGGTTCCTATTGTGAAAAGCGGGGAGAGAAATAGGTACTATGTATGCGCGGATTATAAAATAGCGAATGAAGGTTCTGGAGGGGCCCAGGTATCCACAAATGCTTTTTATGCGTTTGACGGAGAAAAGGGAAATTTATCTTTTCTGGAAGCGGTTATTTACGATGGAGAGCATGATGAGGCTAATCCCTGGTTTTACACAACAAAAGAGCCCAAAAGAGAAAACTACACTCCAATCGCAGAAGAACAGGCACTTCAGCTTCAGTTCCAGTATACCCACCAGGACATATCTTTTACACCTTTGGCAGAGTATTCATATTCTTGCGAGATCGAACAGAGACAGACAGATATCATGATAGAGGCGGTGGCTCCTATTGTAGATTTTAGCAGTTATAGAGAACAGAAAATGATAACTGCAGAGTTTGATGATACGGATATCCACGATCTGGTGGAGTGGCATATGGCTACGGAAGGGTATGATGACGGGCCGGATAATAAACCGATTTTTGACATATATGAATATGGTGAGTATGGAAGAAAGTGGTTCAATGAAGATGATGTTTACAAAAAAATAGAAGATCTGTATGGAACGAAGGTGAACCGAGATAGGATCAGACAGGATACAATCTTTGAATTTCAGGATGATCAAATCAGCATGCCTGGCGGCGATGGGGAGGAGTGGCTGACTTCTGTGCTGTTGGAGTGCCGGACGGAGGACGAACATGTAATTTTGCGTATTCGTTATAAGATTGAGTACAATGTTCCGGAACTTAATACGGAAGAAACCGTAGTTGCCACTTTTTTAAAGAATCCTGACAGTTATATAGGATACACGCTTGTGAAAGTGGAATCCATGGAATAAGGCAGGAGAGGATTACCTATGACAAATTACGATTATCTCTATAAAAAAGAATACTACGGAGAAAGTCTGCATAAAAACTATGAAGCAAAAAAGGAATTAGGTTACCAAGTAATAAAAAACGGAGTGATCTTACCCTACAAAAGAACAGACAAAGGACCAGGCGGCGGAGTCTTAGATGAAAGCGGAAGGTTTATCGGCAGCACCTCGTTACACAATTGCTGTGGATGCGGTTATGATTTCCAAAAAATTGAAAAAAATTCGGATTCAACCGTGATCTATCTGGGGATGTTTCATGATATCTGGGGCCATTGTCTCACGGACAATATCCGGCGGCTGTGGTTTTTAAAGTCATCTTTTTACGTGGATGTTTTTAGCAGATGTAAACCAGTATTTGTTCCCATGGAAACCTTTGAGTTTGGAGACAGCAGCCGGAAACTGTTGGAAATCCTTGGATTTGATTGCGATGATTTTTTGCCGGTTACCAGCATCACTCGATATAACACCATCATACTCCCGGATGAATCTTTTTTTACAACCGATGGCGATTCGCGGTATTTTACTTCTGAATACCGGGAGATGATGGACCGGATCAGAGATTACGCCAAGGAGCATCGGAAAAAGACTCCATATAAAAAGGTTTACTTTTCCTACAAAAATTATACCCATTTCAAACAGTTTGGGGAGGAACGGCTTGAACGGTATTTTCAGTCAAAAGGGTACGAAGTGCTGTATCCTGAGAAGATGACTTTGGAGGAACAGCTGAATGTTCTCATAAACTGTGACAGCTTTGCTTCCACTATTGGATCCTGTTCCCATAACATTCTCTTTTTAAGAGACCACGCGAAGGTGATCTTGATTCCCCGTGCCAACTATTTGACAGGATATCAGCTGACGCTGGACCAGGTACACGATCTGAATATTACTTATATTGATTCTACGCTGTCGCTGTTTGCGGCCAGTTGTCCATGGGAGGGGCCGTTTTATTATTTTGTCAGCGGAAGGCTTATGGATTACTTTAAAGACACTAGAAAAAAAGACCGCAGGTATTGGAGGGAAAGTTTCAAGGACTTTAAGATGTACGCGATCCACGGCCTTAATTATGGGAGAGGCGCCAACGCCAAGGCTTATGAGTATTACAGTGAGACAGCGGCGGCATGCCTGGATCAATTCAGCCGGTCCAGCAGCTGGACCAGGGTTAAACGGGTGGCGATGAAGGTTCTGATCTTTGTGGGACGCGGTTTTCAAAGAATAAGAGGTTCAAAGCGAACCAGATTGGGCAAAAAACAAGGAGTTATGGAATGGTGAACGGTAATAAAAGGAACTGCAGAATTTGGATTGATGCAGGTTTCTTCTTTCTGATCTTCGCTATCCATATTCCGTGGGATATTATCAGCGACGATGCGGTGAATCTTGAACTGGGGCTTTCCTGTTTTGAATATTTTGTCAGGCAGTGGAAGGAAAATGGAAGATATTTTACCGATTCTCTGGCGTATCTTTTTTTAAAGGGGCCGCTTATAATTTGGAAATTATTCGATTCCGTCATATACCTATTGATGGCAAAAATGACGGCATACCTTCTTGGCGAAGAAAAAATGTGGGATGTAGTCTGCTATATGATGTTCCTTATGTTTCCGTTTGATTATATGATAAGCGCAGGTTATATTGCAACCTCAGCCAATTATCTGTATCCTGTTTTTGGTATCATACTTATTTTTTCTTGCTTAAAGAACATATATGAGGAGGGTAGCGTAAGGTTATGGGAGGCAGTCTGTGTTGTTTTTGCGACTATGTACAGTACCAATCATGAGCAGACAGGGATTGCTCTGACAGGGATTTTGTTTTGTGCGGACATATATTGGAGGTTATGGGGAAAAGGCAAAAAGCCAGTGTTTGCGGGGATTTTGCATGGTGAGTTTTTGCTGTCGGTTCTTTGTTTTGGGATCAGCTTTTTTTCCCCGGGACATATGGGGCGCATGGGCTCTGTTAAAGAAATGGAAGTGTGGCTTCCCCAGTACGCCCAGTGGAGTCTGGCCACGAAGATTTACAGGGGATATACGACTACGGTGGCGGCGTTGTTCTTTCAAAGGCAGGATCTGATAACGGTTTTTGTGACTTTGCTGGGGATGCTGTCTTTTAAAAAGAAATGCTGGGCCGGTATGATTCCGCTTTTGTTGGAGATGGCAGTGAAAATTATGGGATATAACCGTTTTGTCGTGTTTTTCCCATATTCCCGGGGAATGCCAGATATTGATCTGTTGGAAAACGGGCCGGCTCCCTGGATTACATTGTTTTTGTCGGTAATGATCATAGGGTTTACGGTTTACGGCTTGTATCGGACAGTGGAAAATCGGATGCGGCTTGGGGTATTGTATACAGTGCTTTTTATTGCCGCCTGCACGAGAGAACTGATGGGATTTTCCGCAACCATATACGCATCATCGTTCAGGACGTTTACCTGTATTCTTTTTGGCATACTTTTCTGCAATCTGCTGTTGATAAAAGAATGGATGGAGGGGATAAAAATATGAGAAAACGTGTAATTGGTTTATTGGTAATGGCAGCTGTGGCATTATTCGCCTGTGGAGGAGGATATAATTCGGATACTCCCTGCATTTATTGTGATAAGACACCTACAAAAAGATTTGAGGCGTCGTCGGGAGACTGTTATGTGTGTGAAAGTTGCAGTACAAAGTGTATGTTTTGTGACAAAAAGGTGACGAAACAGTATCTAAACGCGCTTGGATATCCTACATTTGTATGTGGGGAGTGTTATGAAGAGATCCAGGAGTTGAATGAGTAAGGGAATTGTCATTTTTAATAAGGCCATAGAGATAGAACCTCATAATTTGGTTTTATATGAGAAATTGGCATATGCTTATTCATTGCAAGGAGATGAAGAAAAGGCACTGGAAACTATATATAAAGGAATTATGATTGTTCAAGAAGTAACAGGAGAAGAAAGGTTTATTGCGTATGCAGAGGAATCCCTCTTGATAATTATAGAAAATTACGAGCAAAAAGGAGAACTCGATAAGGCGATTGAGGTAGCTGAACACGGGATGGAAATTAGCAAAGTAATAGAAGAAAAATTAGAGGAACTATTGCGTAAAAGAGAAGAGGAGGAAAAAAGAAAGTATATTTCACAGAAAAGAGAAAAATTATTGGAGCAGTTATATCAGGCGGCACAGAATGATGATTATTCAAAAATTTCACTTTTAATTTCCGGCGAAGAGGCTAATACCATTATATGGAGTAATATGGGTATTGATGACAGTATTTCATATCCAGAAGATAATGGGATCCAAATGCAAATTTATATAAAGCCGGTATATGATGACTCGTTATATGATGAAGAAAGGGGATATTGGTATTTGAATACGGGTGTATACTATGGTAATTTAGTAAATGGGAAAAAGAAGGTAATGGATGGGTAATACTTAATTTTTCTCCTGATAATAGTCCTGGTTTTTATCAAAAGTTTGCTGGAGAATGGACATATGGTACTAGTTTCATCTCGGCCTGGTTTAGTTGTTCAATGGGAATACGATTCAGTAATGGGGGTACGTCAAAAGAAAGGAGAGAGTTTATATGGTAGTGGCTCCTATGTATATTCCTATGGCATTTATTTAGATGATGAACATAAAAACGAAAGTGGAAATCCAAGTGCTTCCGTATCTGAAGGAGTAAAATGTGGAATTCCAGGGTGGAGTACAGAATGATTCGGCATATTTTTATCGACGGGATTTGGGAGGTGTAGAATAAGGAGACTGTATCGGAATTGGATTTTAAAGAAATGCTTCCGTCAAAATAACAGACAAATCCTTGCCACCACCCCACATGTTATGGTAAGATGTCCTCATAAGAAAGGAGATCACCGCCATGGATTTTCACGCCCTGATCCAGTCAGAGGATTACGACTTTTTGCGGACAAACCGCCATCTCGGCAAGCGGATCATGCTTCTGGGGCCAGGGGGAAGCTACGCCTACGGCACCAACAATGAAAACAGTGATACAGACATACGGGGGATTACCCTGAATGCTCCGTCGGACCTTCTGGGCCTGACGGAGTTTGAGCAGTTTGAGGACAGGGTGACGGATACGGTCATCTATTCGTTTAACAAGATGGCGCGCCTTCTTTTAGAGTGCAATCCCAACACCTGCGAGATCCTGGGGCTGGACAGGGAGGAGTATCTGATCGTATCGGATCTGGGCCAGGAACTTTTGGACAACCGGAAGATCTTTTTGTCAAAGCGGGCGGCAAAATCGTATGGCGGTTATGCGGGGGCGCAGCTTCGGCGGCTGCAAAACGCCATTGCCAGGGACCTGATGCCCCAGATGGAGCGGGTTAACCGGCGGGCCGTAGAGGAGCCATTTGATGAAATTATGGAGGTAGGAAGATGAAGCTGTTTATCAGCGCGGATATTGAAGGAACTGCTGGGATCGTCAACTGGAAGGAGACAAAGCCCGGGGATCAGTACGGGTATTTTGCGGGGCAGATGACAAAAGAGGTGGCATCAGCCTGCAAGGGGGCCATCGCAGGCGGCGTGTCGGAGATCCTTGTAAGGGATGCCCATGATTCGGCCCGGAACCTGGATCCTTCGGCCATGCCCCGCCAGGCGCGTCTGATGAGGGAGTGGACCGGGGGACCGGCCTGCATGATGGACGGGTTGGATGGGACCTTCGGGGCGGCGGCTATGACCGGTTACCACACCTGTGCGGGAAGCGACGGCAATCCCCTGGCCCACACCATGAATCCGGGGTTGGAGAAGGTGCTTTTAAATGGCATGGCGTGCAGTGAATTTACCATAAATGCCATGTACGCGGCTTATGTGGGGGTGCCGGTGATCTTTGTAAGCGGGGATGGGATGCTCTGCGATATGGCAAAGGAGCTTTGTCCGGGGATCACTGCTGTGGCCACTACCTGGGGGATCGGGGGAGGCGCCGTGGGGATGCACCCCCAGGAGGCAAACGAGCAGATCCATGACGGGATGGGGAGGGCGGTAAAAGGGTTAAAGCAGCGGCTTGAGGCCGGTATGGCTTCCGACTGCGTGATCCCTTTGCCGAGGCATTTTGCGTTGGAGGTCCATTATAGGGAGCATGCCAAGGCTTACAGGGCGTCTTTTTACCCGGGAGTGATAAAGATGGGGGCAAAAGTTGTAAGGTATGAGGCGGATGACTATATGGATGTGCTTCGGTTTGTGATGTTTTGCATGTGACAGAGAATAAGGACAGATAGATGGATACGGAAAAGTTATCATCAGCCTGTCCCTTTTGGGATAAGCTGGATTGGCGGGAACAAAAACAGCTTATAGAGGGATCCGTGGAGGCGGTATATGAAAAGGGGATGAACGTCCATCGGTCCGATATGGGGTGCAGGGGAGCCATTTTACTGCTTACAGGCGTATTGCGGGTGTATATCATCTCAGACCAGGGGCGGGAGGTGACTTTGTTTCGGATCCGCGGAGGGGAAAACTGTGTGCTGTCGGCGTCCTGTCTCATGGATTCCATTGAGTTTGACGTTCTCATAGAGGCAGTGCAAGCGGCCAGGGCCATCGTCATCCCGGTTAATGTGCTTCACCCTCTTATGGAGCGCAACCCCCATGTAGGGCTTTTTATGTACAGGCAGGTTACGGAGCGGTTCTCCGATGTGATGTGGACCATGCAGCAGATCTTGTTTATGGGCGCTGACAGGCGGGTGGCAATGTTTTTGTGGGACGAGATGATCAACGCAAAGGTGTCCGAACTTTTCATCACCCACGACGAGATAGCCAAAAATATCGGAAGCGCCAGGGAGGTGGTGACAAAGGTGCTGAAATATTTCGGCGACGAGGGAATTTTGGCAGCAGGCAGGGGAAAGGTGGTTATCCTGGATAAGGAAAAGCTGAAAAAAGTTTTTATGTGACCGAATTACATACACCGCTGTTTTTATGTGATACAATACTTGTAATGATCACATGGGAAGGCGGTGTTTTTTTGAAGTCCAAAAGATTTGCGTCGGCAGATAAAAAGGTGTGCGTTGCCTGCGGCAGCTGTGTTTTAGTCTGCCCTAAGCAGGCGATCACGGTGGTAAAGGGGTGTTACGCGAACGTGGATAAAGATCTGTGCGTAGGGTGCGGCAGATGTGCCGGGATCTGTCCGGCCGGCTGTATTTCGGTGAAAGAAAGGGGAGCAGGGGATGAAAAAGAAGTGGTATGATTATCTGTGGATCTACGAGATCGTGTATTTCTCCCTGGGATTTTTTAATATCCTGTTTGCGTGGCTGGGGATGATCGATTTTCTTCTTCCCCTGTGTCTGGCCGTTTTTGGGGGAAATAAATGGTTCTGCAACCGCCTCTGCGGCCGGGGGCAGCTGTACACGAAACTTGGCAGCCAGATGAAATGCTCGAGAAATAAATCTACGCCAAAGTGGATGTACTCCACATGGTTCCGCTATGGGTTCCTTTTGTTCTTTCTGGCCATGTTCGGCAATATGGTCTTTCAGACGTATTTGGTGGGAGCGGGGGCGAGGAGCCTTAGGGAGGCCATCAAACTGTTCTGGACATTCCGGATTCCCTGGGGATGGACCTACACGGCGGGGACGGTGCCGGACTGGGTGGCCCAGTACAGCTTTGGGTTTTACAGCCTGATGCTGACTTCTTTGCTTCTTGGATTTGTGGTCATGGGACTGTATAAGCCCAGAACCTGGTGTACATTTTGCCCTATGGGGACTATGACCCAGGGGATCTGCAAATTGAGAGCGGGGAAAGACAAAGAGGAGTAATGGTTTTGAGGCGTAAGCAGGCCGGTGTGAGGATTTGCGGATTTGATTTTTGAGGCTTGACATTGGAAGCGGCTTCTGCTATAATCCTCAATTGTAAAAATAATGTGGAATTTTCCAAACGATACGTTTTCTTTTCGCCACGCAGTATAGTACTGCGTGGTTTTTTTGTGCAAAAGAGCGTTGGCGGGAAAATGTAATAATGTACATCCGGAAACGTTTTTAGCCTGCCTTTGTGGATGATTTTCCGTCAGATGCACATAAATTTAATCAACGTACGTTCCACGTACGCCTCATAAATTTATGCACATCTGACAAAAAATCATCTCACAAAATCAGGCACAAAGAGACTCCGATCGTACATAAAGAGCAAACGGAGGAATTAAAAGTATGGATCAGAATTATATGAAAGAACGCCCGGTGTTTCCCCTTGTCCTTGCCATGTCATTTCCTATGGTATTGTCTATGTTGGTCAATGCGCTGTACAACATTGTGGACAGCTATTTTGTGGCGAAAATAAGCGAGCATGCCATGACGGCCCTTTCGCTGGTATTTCCCATCCAGAATCTGGTGGTGGCAGCGGGGGTTGGCTTCGGCATCGGGATCAACGCGGCCGCGGCGTTTTATTTGGGGGCAGGGGACGGGAAAAAGGCGGACAGCGTGATCTCCCAGGGGATCGTGTTAAACGGACTCCACGGCATTGGGCTGACGGTTGTGTGTACTGCCATCATGCCAAGCTTTCTAGGGTTGTTTACGGAGGATCCTTTGGTCATTGGGGAGGGGATCGCCTATTCCGGAATCGTCTTTTTGTTTGCAGCCGTACAGACGGTGGGGGTATCTTTTGAAAAGATCTTCCAGTCTGTGGGAAGGATGCGGGTGTCTATGGGGTGTATGCTTCTTGGCTGCATCGTAAATATTGTGCTGGACCCCATCCTGATCTTCGGGGCAGGTCCTATGGAGGGCATGGGCGTCCGGGGGGCGGCTATTGCCACAGGGGTCGGGCAGGCAGCCAGCCTTGGGGCTTATGTGGCAATCTTCTTGGCAAAGCCCCTTCCGGTGCGGCTTCGGCTGACAAAGGATGGGTTAAAAGGGGATTCGTACAAGCGAATCTACATGGTGGGCATACCGGCTGCCCTTAATATCGGCCTGCCCTCCCTTCTGATCACAGCCCTTAACGGGATCCTGGCGGAGATTTCCCAGGTTTATGTGCTGATCTTGGGGATCTACTATAAGCTGCAGACGTTTATCTATCTTACGGCCAACGGGATCGTTCAGGGGATCCGCCCTTTGGTGGGCTTTAACTACGGGGCTGGGCGGGGGGACCGGGTGAAAGGCATCCTGAAGGTTTCTCTGCTCCTTGGGGGGGGATCATGGCCTTTGGCACGGCAGTGTGCATGGTGTTCCCCGACCGCCTTATGGGGATGTTTTCCGAAAATCCTGTGACGATCTTAGAGGGGGCCAAGGCCCTGCGGATCATCAGCTGCGGATTTGTGGTGTCAGCGGTATCTGTTATGTTAAGCGGCGCCTTTGAGGGGCTGGGGAAAGGAGGGCCTTCCCTGGTCATATCCCTGATCCGGTATCTTGTGATCATCCCCATCGCCTTTGTGCTGCGCGGATTTTTTGGGGCAGAAGGGGTGTGGATCGGATTTGCGGTTACGGAGGTAATGGCGGCTGCGGTGTCGGCATTGATGCTGCGGCGTTATTTTCCGTAAATTCTCTGGGCTTCCTGGACCAGCTCTAAAAATTCTTTCCGGTACGGATCGCTGTCCTGGCCCATGGAGGATCGGGCAAGGGCGATGACGCTGTCGAAGGTGGCAGTCCCCTTGTTTTCGCTGTCACGCAGCACCATGCCAAACTGGGCTACGGCGGCGGCGAAGGCCAGGTTTTCAGGCAGAATTCCGGTGAAGGAGGACGACTCTACGGGGTGGGCCATAAGCTTGCTGGCGTCGCCGTTTGGAGCTTTGTAGCGCAGGCTTACGGTTAAAAGCTCGGTGCTTGTGTTCACGGGGCGGCTTTCATAGGCGGCGCTGACATCTTGCTGGTATTTCAGTCCCGGATCTGATGCCGCATCAGCAGTCTTGGCGGGGATCAGCTCATACAGAGCGGTTACGGCATGGCCGGAGCCGATCTCCCCGGCATCTACCTTGTCGTCGTGAAAGTCTTCTTTATCCAGGATCCTGTTCTCATAGCCTACCAGACGGTAGCCGGATACATAGGCAGGGTTAAATTCTACCTGCAGCTTGACGTCTTTTGCCACAGTGATCAGGGTTCCGCCCATTTCGTCCACCAGGACTTTTTTCGCCTCGTAAATGCTGTCCAGATAGCTGTAGTTGCCGTCGCCGTTGTCTGCCAGGGCCTCCATCTTGTTGTCCTTGATGTTGCCTGTGCCTACGCCCAGGACGGACAGATGGACGCCGCTTTTTCTTTTTTCTTCAATAAGCCGGGTTAAGTCTTCCTGGCTGGTGAGGCCCACGTTTAAGTCGCCGTCCGTGGCCAGGATGACCCGGTTGTTGCCGCCGGGGATGTAGTTTTTCTCCGCCAGCTGGTAAGCTTTTTGGATTCCGGCGCTGCCTGCGGTGGAGCCGCCGGCTTCCAGGTCGCTGATGGCTGCGGCGATCTTGGCGGTGTCGCTGCCCGAAACCCCGTCCAGCACCACGGATTCGTATCCGGCGTAGGTGACGATGGACACCCGGTCCCTGCTGTCAAGGTTTTGGGCCAGCATGGTGAAGGATTTTTGGACCAGGGGCAGTTTGTCGTCGGCGTACATGGAGCCGGATACATCCAGCAGAAATACCAGGTTGGAGGAGGGGCGGTTGGCAAAATCAATCTCTTTGGCCTTTAAGCCGATGAGCAGCAGCCGATTGTCCTCATTCCACGGGCAGACGGAGTACTCCGTGGTGACGGAAAATGGCTCCTCACCTTCCGGATCCGGGTAGTCATAGTCAAAATAGTTGAGCATTTCCTCAATGCGCACCGCATCCGTGGGGATACTTTGGCCGTATCGGATGAAACGGCGGATGTTGGCGTAGGAGGCGGTGTCCACGTCGGCGGAGAAGGTGGAAAGGGGCTCTTGGGCAACGGATCGGAAGCCGTTTTCCTGGATGAAGCCGTATTCTTCCGTATTGGGGGAATTTGTCCCGTAGGCATCCTGGTATTTTCCGGCTATGGAGTCGGAGGGAAGACAGGAGGAGCCGTCGAAGGCATCGCCGGATACGGCTATGGTCTCCTGGGGGGCTGCTCCGGCTTCAGCATGGGTTTGGGCGCTTGCGGCCGTGGTCTCCGTGACAGCGGTTTGACCGGCATTTGTCCCGGCTCCGGCCCCGCATCCGGCGAGGAGCGATGCGGTTATGAGGATGGAGAATGATCTTTTTGGGGGTGTAAGCGTTTTTTTCATTATAATATCCTCCCTTGATGGTTTATGGACGTTTGGAATGTTGCCTGAACCTGCTTTTGTGGCAGATTGGCAGATATCTGCGTCTAGCTTGATGTAAAGTTTAAAAGTGTATTAAATTTAGTAAAATCAATTGTATATTGCGGTATAGCTGAGGCGGCGTAGTGGCAGGCCGAAGAGAGAGGCGGTCCCGTCCGGGTTCAGATATGCCGGACAGCAGACGGATTCTCCCGGACCCACCACAACTTCGACTTAACAATACCACAACTAATCCACAGCTGACACGAATATCAACCAGTGTTTACTTCGGAATTATTGCAGCGATGTCTTAGTCAGCGCGATAAAGTCTCCAAGAAAGCCGTCGTCGTCCCGAAGGAGCATTTTGTCGTAGTAATAGTCGTTGGCGCCTTCCTGGCTGCCTATGACGATGGCTGTCTGGTGGTTGACCAGGGTGGTGTAACCGGAGTGGAACAGATATTCTCCGTCGGCGGTGATCCGGACCTGGGGCGCAAAGGCGCACAGCAGATGCCAGTTTTGGTCCCGGCGGGTGAGAGGCAGCAGATAGGAGGCCCCGGGCTGCAGCTGGTAGAGTACGTGGCTTTGGGCTCCGGGATCGGACTGGGCCTCTATAATGGGGGCGGTCACCGTGAGATAGGAGGAGGCATCCACATAATCCTGGGAGTAGTATATCTGGTCCAGGAGAATCTGGTAGGAAACGGCCCAGGGGACGCCGTCTTGGTCTGTCTCCAGCCGGGCTTCTATGACGGTTGCCTGGCACAAAAGCTCCGTGCCTTTAAGCATATCCTGGGAAAAGTACTGGGCATCTTCCGGCATGGTCCGCGCCTGGGCGGGAACGGTCAGGGGGGCGTGGTCGGTCAGGGAAAGCTGGCTGTAGGAGACGACGCCCGGACGTCCTGCGGGGGGAGTTTCTGCCTGGGACGACGGCCCAAAGGCTGCTGCCTGGTCTTCCTCCTGGAAGGCCATGGTTTCCTGGGCTTGACCGGCCTGGCCTTCTGCGTCTCTATCCGCGGATGCCATGGTGGTTTCGGCGGTTATGACGGCATTTTCCCGGGAAGCGCTGTGGCCGGAGAGCGGACCCGGTTTTTTCCATGGGGCTGCGGCGGTGATCAGGATCACGCCGGCGGCGGCAGCGGCTGCTATCCTGGAGGCGGCTGGGCGTGGGATCCGGCTTGTGGGGGATAAGGCGTGTCGGCGGCGGGCAGGAGGATTTGGGGACAAAAGGTCCTGGCCGGAGGCGTTTTGCCGGCGGTCTGGCCGTTCATTTAGATCCTTTTCGATCCGGCTCCACAGATCCGGCGTTTCCAGGCGTTTTAAGTTTTTGTAATCTTGTTCCAATGTTCGCTTATTGTTCATAACCGCACCTCTTTAATTTTCCCACAGCATTTCGGTAAACCCAGGCCACAGTTCCCTGTGGTTTATTTAATATTTGGGCAATCTCTTTAAAGGTCAGCTGGCCCATGATCTTTAGGTTTATGATCTGGCGCTCCTCCTCTTTAAGGGTTTTCAGCGCGTGGGCAAGGCTTATGTTTTTTACGACAGCGTCTTCCGGGGATGGGGACTGGAGCAGATGATCCGGGATCTCTGCCATGGGCTGCTGCCGTTTCTGCTTTCTAAAATGGTCAATGGCCATATTTCGGGCAATGGTGATCAGCCAGGCCCGGTGTCCGCTGCCTCCTTTGTAGGAGCCGGCGATATCCCACAGCCGGATGAAGAAATCAGAGGTGATATCCTCCGCGTCCTCCCGGTTTTTCAGTATGTCCAGAACTACGGAGTAGATCATGGGACAGTAATCCTCGTAGATCTCCCGCAGGCCCTCTTTGTCATTTTTTAAGATGCGGCGGATGGACTGCTCAAACCGCTGGTCATTCATGGCAATGCCTTCTTTCGTTTCAGCCTTGTTTATGGATATCCATTTGCCTGGATAATAACGATACGGATGGCAATGGAAAATTTATGGCGAATATTTAAAAAAATTTTACAATCTGCAGGCGGGGATTGTCAATGAGGCGTGCAGATAATGGGAGTGAATTTTCATGATGTGCAATGGAAAAATGATCGTAGGTGTTTTCTTTTGCCTGATTTTAGTGTATTATGGAAGATATTGGTAAAAATTGGTAAACATTTCTGATTTTTACCAAGAGCAATTTTCCAACATGCTCTAGAGCGTGTTTGAAAATTCATTCCCGCCAGATGCACGCCCCACTTCGCGGTATATTTGAGCCAAATTCAGGTTACATAGCCCACTATGCGCCCTTCATTTGGCTCAAATCTCCCACAAATTGTGACGCACATCTGTCAGAAAGCAATTTTCCAACACGCTCTAGGGGACCGCAACTGTGGGGAAGAGAAAGCGGATAAATGTGATGAGAGATGGGAAAAGATTAGAAAGCAGGTGAACCATGGTACGGGAATATTTGGAGCAGGATGTGTACACGGCTCTCCAGGAGAGGCTGAAACTGATCTTTGAGGAATTTGACAATATTTATGTCTCATTTTCCGGCGGAAAGGACAGCGGGCTTTTACTGAATCTGGTGCTGGATTATAGAAGGAGGCATTGTCCGGATAAGGTGGTGGGGGTGTTCCACCAGGATTTTGAGGCTCAGTACACGGTGACTACGGAGTATGTGGAACGGACGTTTGAGCGGGTCAAGGATGAGGCGGAGTGTTACTGGGTCTGCCTGCCTATGGCCACCAGGACGGCCCTTAGCAGCTATGAGATGTACTGGTATCCCTGGGACGACAAGAAGCAGGAGGTGTGGGTGCGGCCTATGCCCCGCAGGGAGTATGTGATCAATCTGGACAATAATCCCATTACCACTTACCGATACCGGATGCATCAGGAGGATCTGGCCAAGCAGTTTGGGCGTTGGTATCGGATGTCCCACGGCGGGAAGAAGACTGTATGCCTTCTGGGCATGAGGGCCGAGGAATCCCTGCAGCGGTACAGCGGATTTCTCAACAAAAAATACGGGTATCAGGGGGAGTGCTGGATCGGGAGCATGTTTAAGGACGTGTGGTGCGGTTCGCCTTTGTATGACTGGTCCTCCAAGGATGTGTGGCACGCCAATTACGTGTTCGGCTATGATTACAACCGGTTGTATGACCTGTATTATATGGCGGGGCTTAAGGTTTCCCAGATGCGGGTGGCATCGCCATTTAACGATTATTCCAAGGACGCGCTGAATCTGTACCGGGTTATTGACCCGGAGATCTGGGTTAAGCTGGTGGGGCGGGTCCAGGGAGCCAATTTTACCAGCATTTACGGGAAGACCAAAGCCATGGGATACCGGAATATCACCCTGCCCCAGGGTCATACCTGGAAAAGCTATACCATGTTCCTTCTGGACACATTGCCTGCCAGGCTCCGGAACAATTACATAAAAAAGTTTAATACATCCATTGATTTCTGGCATAAAACGGGAGGCGGGCTGGATGAGGAGACGATAAAGGAGCTGGAGGAGCGGGGATACAAGATCCGCAGAAACGGAGTCTCCAACTATACGTTGAGCAAAAAATCCAGGGTGGTCTTTGTAGGAAAAATCCCGGATGACACGGATGATATTAAGTCCAGCAAGGATATTCCCAGCTGGAAGAGGATGTGTTACTGCATTTTAAAAAATGACCATACCTGCCGCCTGATGGGATTTGGGATCACCAGGCAGCAGCAAAGGTATGTGGACGAGATCCGCAAGAAATATAGGAGTCTGGAGGAGGTAGAGTATGGAGCGTAAAAGTCCGGCTTACGGGGTGATCCCGGTTCCGGTGGAGAAGATCCGGCCTAATGCCTACAATCCCAACAAGGTGGCGCCGCCGGAGATGAAGCTTTTGTATGAGAGCATCAAGGCGGACGGGTATACCATGCCTGTGGTGTGCTATTATAATAAGGAAGAGGATTGCTATGAGATCGTGGACGGATTCCACCGCTACCGCATTATAAAGGAGTACCCGGATATCTATGAGAGGGAGAAGGGGATGCTGCCGGTTTCGGTCATTGATAAGCCTATTGACCAGCGGATGGCCAGCACGGTCCGCCACAACCGGGCCAGAGGCAGCCATACCGTGGATCTGATGAGCAACATCATCAAGGAGCTCCATGAGCTGGGGCGCAGCGACGCATGGATCTCCAGACATCTGGGCATGGACCGGGATGAGATCTTAAGGCTGAAACAGATCACGGGATTGGCAGCCCTGTTTCGGGATGTGAAGTTCGGCAATGCCTGGAGGCCCGGGGAGGAAGACGGGTGAAGCTTTGGCGGGATTTCGGGAGGTGAAAGGCGGATCTGGGGCATATGGTTAGGGTGTGAAAAGAAGGGTGTAAAATAAGTTTTTAAAATTGTTAAAATTAGTGTTGACAATTTCGACAATTCGTATTATACTATCAAAGGTATCGAGGCGTGGCTCAGTTTGGTAGAGCGCTGCGTTCGGGACGCAGAGGCCGTGGGTTCGAATCCCGTCGCCTCGATTCTTTCTTAGTAATACATAATAAAGGCCAATTGGTCAAGCGGTCAAGACGACGCCCTCTCACGGCGTAAACCCGGGTTCGATTCCCGGATTGGTCAGTGGAACCGGCGAGGCAGCCTGTGTGCGGTTGCCGGACGGTTCGATGATAAGGATTGCTTCCGTGGCTCAGCTGGTAGAGCAACGCATTCGTAATGCGTAGGTCGCCGGTTCGAATCCGGCCGGGAGCTTTGAAAATAAGGGGTTTTAAGAGACAAAAAGTGCGTAAACATCAGAGTTTACGCACTTTTACGTTTTTTCTCTAAAAGTCTTACATAAGGCTTAAGTAAGTCTTCTGTAGGTAAAATTGGGGGAAAATGGCCGATTTTGTGGGGGAAGACAGGCACAAAAAAGGGGTTTTCCGAATGAAGCGTTAGGATTTCCATAATTAGGACAAGGAGGAAATTCTTATGGCAAAACTGATGATTACCTACGGTGATCACAAAGGAAGAGGCCGCGTCAGAACGACAGTGGAGTATGGTGACGGCTCCGGAGGACGACTGGAAGCCTATGGAGGAAGCAAGAGAGAGGCAAAGGTAAACTTAGAGGAAATAATTGAGGAGCGGAACAATGAGATTCGATATCAGATTTATGAAGCATTCACGGGAAAAGAGCAAATTGAAGCAGAAATAAGAAGGAGAATACTATGGAAGAATGGAGCGGGCGAAAGAAACTGCCTTCAATCTGATGATTATAGGATTGGAAGAAGAAATCATTGCAGAAATGGTGAATATTCGGGTTTCTGTAATCAGGGAATGGTTTGCCGAAGTTGCCTTGTGAAAATATCAGATAAAGTGACTGAGAATAGCGCCCAGAAATACGAGTATACCAGGATAGAGGTAAAGCCTGGTTATTGGCGGAAGAGTTCTTGTATAATATGAGATGAAAAGGTCTAAGAGAGGCAGAAGGCACGGATGTGAACAAGATCGCAGAAAAACCAAAATGGGTTCCTGATATTGTCTTGCCACAAACACAAGTTTTATGGTAAGATGAAACCAGAAATAGCATACAGGTCAGAATATTCGTCTAAGGGAGATATGACAAGAACCAGTCTGAGGAGAATTGGAGCGTCAGAGTAGGAGGTAGAACTTATGGGGCTGTATCTGAATCCGGGGAACGAAGCGTTCCGGCAGGCAGTGACGGATGATATTTACATTGACAAGACAAAGTTGATTGCTCTCATAAACCAGAGGATCAATCGATCAAGAGTAAAATATATCTGCGTAAGCCGCCCCCGCCGTTTTGGAAAGTCTATGGCAGCGGATATGCTTGCTGCCTATTATGGGAAGGGCTGTGATTCAGGAGAATTATTTGCCGGCAGAAAAGTTGAAAGAGCGGAGTCATTTCTGACGCATTTGAACCGGCACAACGTAATACGGCTGGATATCCAGCGTTTCCTCTTTGACGAATCACATCTTGATATTTTTATCGATAAGATACAGGAAGCAGTGATCCGGGAACTGGAAGAGGAATATGGGGGGTGCTTTGTGGCGGATCAATATGGGCTGCCTGGCGTGTTGGGGCAAATATATGCTCATACAAAAGAAGGATTTATATTTATCATCGATGAATGGGACTGCGTGTTTCGGTTCGCGAAAGAACGTCAGGAGATACAAAAAGGTTATCTGGATTTCCTCCGAGGGCTTTTTAAGGGCGCGGAATATGTGGAGCTGGCGTATATGACCGGGATACTACCTGTTAAAAAGTATGGGGAGCATTCAGCTATTAATATTTTTAAGGAATATTCCATGCTAAATCCAGGACCATTTGGGGAATACTTCGGTTTTACGGAAGAGGAAGTAGAAAAACTTTGCAGGAAGTATGGCATAGACTATGGAAAGACAAAGGAATGGTATGACGGCTATCTGATTGGAGATTTTCATATTTATAATCCTCAGGCCGTAACAGAACTGATGGACAGCGGAGCCTTTCGGAGTTATTGGACCGGGACGGAGACATATGAGGCCTTAAAGATTTATATTGACATGAATTTTGACGGATTAAAGGAATCCATCATTGGCATGCTCAGTGATGTGCGCTGTGAAATCGATCCGTCTACCAGCCAAAATGATATGACGACTTTTAAAAGTAAAGATGATGTGCTTACATTGTTGCTGCACCTTGGATATCTGTCCTTTGATGAAAAGACTTCGGAAGTATTTATCCCGAATCAGGAGATTGCCAGAGAGTTTATGAGGTCCGTCAAAGCAGGAGGATGGGACGGACTTGTACAGGCGCTTCAGCGTTCGGACGGACTGCTTCAAAAAACCTGGGAACTGGATGGGAAAGCAGTTGCCCAGGGAGTGGCCGCAATTCACAACGAGACGGCCTCTATACTTAAATACAACAATGAGAATTCTCTTACCTGCACGGTTCTGATGGCCTATTACAGCGCAAAAGCTTATTATATGAATCCGCTTCTGGAACTGCCATCTGGAAAAGGCTTTGCGGATGTGGTGTATCTGCCAAAGCGGGATATGGACAGACCGGCCCTGGTAGTGGAGTTGAAATGGAATCAATCAGCCAAAGGAGCGATAGCTCAGATTAAGGATAAACAGTATATAGACTGGCTGGAGGGGTATACAGGGAAGATCCTGTTGGTAGGAATCAATTATGACAAGAAAAAGGGCCATACTTGTGTGATTGAGGAATATAAAAAGAACAAATAGTCAATATCCTGCATGATATATGGTTACATGATGATAATTCTCACGATTACGCTGGATTGGCATGGTGTACGCCGCTGGGGAACATCATGTTGGAATTTTTGCCCCGCCTAAAGTCTGGAAAAATGATAGTTCTTAATGATCCTGGAAAGCCTTGTACCCGGGCTGGAGGCGGCTGCTGCCGGCGGCCGTATCGTCGCCGTGGGGACACCAGAGGAAATTGCCGGGAACCCGGACAGCGTTACGGGACGGTATCTGGGCGGAGATTGATAAACATGTCTTTCTAGTGACGTTTTGTAAAGGACTTTTTAATCAAGTTCACAGAAAATTTACATTTCAGGGCAAAAAAATAAGGCCGGGAACCTGTTTTTAGATTCCCGGCCTACGGTTTTGTTTTATGCTGTCCGCTCTGCTTTCAATTTTTTTACTTCGTCAAGAGGAAGTCCTGCATATTCCGCAATTTTTTCAAGTGTCAAAATCCCATCTGCCAACATTCTCTGTGATAAAGATTACCCACGTTTCCGGCAGCCTGTCGAAGTCCTCGCCTTTCTTCAAAAGGTTTGCGTCCATCATGCTGCTGTTGTACCTGGCTCTTTTTCTCACGGCTCCTTTGTCGGAGCGCTGTACTTCCACATTCAGTTTTGCCCCAGTGCTGTCCGTAGCCAGGATATCCAGCCTCACTGAACGGTTCAGCAGGTTCTCCACAAATACCTGGGTGCGGACGTCCAAAACCTTTAAATCCGGCTTTTCCAGAACAATCTGCAATACCAGTTCTATGCTTGCCGTATCTCCCTCAAAACACTTTGTGAGGAAATCATCATCAAGCAGGCGAAAGCCTCTTAGCCTCTGTAAATCTTCCTGATGTTTCTGGTCGATCTGTTCCATCACTGTCAATGTTCCCACCTGCTTTGCCTCTCGTTTTCGTATTTCCATACTACCATAAACCTCCTGATTTTACAAGCCGGGAGCCAGCGCATTTCTGAATCCCGGCCTGTTTCCGTTATCGCTTTTTTACATCTGCTGTATCTCATTTTTCAGCATACGCTTGATTTTGTCGCTCATGGTTTTCCTGCTGGTCTTGCTGAAATGAACCCTCACAATGTAGGTAGTCCGGCCAATCTTCTTCACCAGTGCGGGAGCGTCCTCTGCCGGTGCTGTAGTCATGGTAGTGTCCTCTTTGATTTTCTCGCTGCTCATAAATTCTCCTTTTCATGCAATCAGATTTTGTTATCCCTTACTCACAATCTCCTTCGCCGCCGCTTTGGTCGCTCGTTGCATTGGATGACGGGTATTATAACGTGGATGCTACATGGGATGATTCGGGCGGGGGACGTTATGATTACTTTAACAAGACAGACGAGGATTATGCAAGCAGCCATATCAGGCAGGAACTATCCGTCTATCTGCCGCCCTGCAATGGTTCTGCCTACCGTAATCTGGAACCGGATCCGGAAGAAAGCGCTTTGAAAAGCATTGCAGATCTGGGAATGACGGAAGATCAGGTTCTTACGGATATGGACAGCTATTATATGGATTGCTATGACCAGATTTTGCAAAATGGCAGGGGAAACTATACATTTTATAATGTAATAGAGGGTGAGCAGCTGCTGGAGGAATGGCACAGGGACTATCAGGAAGAACGCTACAGACAAGCGTATATGGAAGATGCCATGATGCGTTTAGGAATATCTTCCTGCGGGATGGAATTGGAGGCAGAGAAGCTGCGGGATGGACTACAGGGCAGGGGCAGACAGCGGCCGGTGGTGGTACGATTTGGGAAACGGGGCTTACCATGCCGGCTCTGAAAGCAGCCCCTCATGGCAGTGGCTGGATGGAAAACAGGACGGAGTGGCAGAGTGTTACGCATTTGATGCGGAAGGGTGGATGTATGCGGCGACTTCAACGCCGGACGGCTACCAGGTGAATGGAGACGGGGCGTGGACGGAGAACGGCATTGTACAGACAAGAAACGTTTCAGGGGCAGCCAGCCAGGGGACATCAGGTGAAAATGACGTTCTCATCGCGTACTTCTCACGGACCAATACGACCAAACGGGCGGCAGAGCTGATCCAGCAGCAGGCCGGCGGCGTCCTCTTTGAGATCCGGCCGGCAGATCCTTATCCCGAAAGCTACTCTGCCACAACTGAGCGGGTATAGCGGGAGATCAGCGCTGGTACTTTTCCGGCCATGTCAAATGATGTAGAGAATTTTGATGAATATGAAGTGATTTTCGTGGGTTATCCTAAAATGGAGTATGGTTTTGAGGGTGTATTGTGTGCATAGCGTTTGAAAATGGAGGAAAATAAGAACTGTATACACAAAAAGAGAAAGAATTGTGTATGTTGTTGAAATAGCTGGCTTGCAGAAGTAGAGTTCTGGAAGGCAGCTTTTTATATGGCTTTATGAAATGTGATTGTAGAGGAAGTCAAATTTTGCTATAATATGGATGTAGCGGTATGCTAGATGAAATTCTGCGAGGAGATAATATGGATGAAATTAAGGGAACCTTTACGAAAGTGATTGCTATTATAGAAAGTGCAAAAAAGAATGCATATCGGAAAGTAAATGAAGAACTGATCAATATGTATTGGCGTGTAGGACAGTTTATTAGCGAAGAGGCAAAAACAGCATCCTATGGAGATTCGTTTATTGATGAACTTTCCAGATATATACAAGATACATTTCCAGGGATAAAAGGGTTTAATCGTCGTGGCCTTTATCGTATGAAACAATTTTATGAAGCTTATGCGAATTATGAAAAAGTGTCACCACTGGTGACACAAATCAATTGGACAAATAATCTGCTTATTTTGTCAGGAACAAAAAGTATTGAAGAAAAAGAGTTTTATTTGAGATTATGCATACAAGAGAATTATAGTAAGCGTGAGTTGGAAAGGCAATTAGACAGTGCTTATTATGAACGTTATATGTTATCGAAAGGAAAAGCACTGCCTGAAGGGATAAAGAAAATAAACAATAATCCATTTTTTGATTCTTATGTTGTTGAATTTCTGGATTTGCCAAGCCCATATAAAGAAAATGATCTTAGGAAAGCACTAATCTTAAAAATGCGAGATTTTATCTTGGAATTGGGAAGGGATTTTACATTTATAGATGAAGAATATAAAGTGCAGGTTGGTGGAGAAGATTATGCGGTAGATTTATTGTTTTTTCATCGAGGATTACAATGTTTAGTGGCGCTTGAACTAAAGATTGGAAGATTTAAGCCGGAATATGTTTCAAAAATGGATTTTTATCTGGAGGCGTTGGATAGACAGGTGAAAAAGGAGCATGAGAATCCAAGTGTAGGATTGATCCTGTGTGCAACAAAGAATGATGAAGTAGTTGAATATGCAATGAGCAGGAGTATGTCGCCAATGCTTGTGTCCGAATATAAATTGCAGTTACCAGATAAAAAAATATTGCGAGAAAAGTTGCAAGAATTAATAAATATATCGGAATGATTTTAAGTTAATGCTATAAGTAATCGAAATTGCTTGCGTGGAATATTATGAAAACGGGGGTATTCAATTTGAAACTTTCAAAACTAAAGGTTTATAATTATCGTTGTTTTGGTGATGTAGAACAAGTCATTGATATTAATAATATTACAGCATTTATTGGAAATAACAGCACTGGAAAAACAGCAGCATTGTTGGCATTAAATTGTTTGTTTTCTAATAATAGTAATGATCGTATTTTGAAGCGCAGCGATTTTCATTTGCCAAAGGGGAAAAATCCAGATGAATTAGAAACCCAGGACTTATATATTGAGGTGGTATTTACTTTCAATGAATTAGAAGATGGCAAAAGTGGGGAAAATTCTGTACCGCCTTTTTTTCAAAGTTTAGTTGTTGATGAGCCGAAAGGGAAACCATATATTCGCATTCGATTAGAGGCAACATGGGAGAAGAGTAATAATACTGAGGGTGCCATTGAGAGCAAGATATATTATATAACCTGCCCGGAAAAGGAAGAAATTCGGGAAGAAAATAAAACAAAAGCAGATCGCAGAGATTTGGACCGTATTAGGGTAATTTATGTACCAGCGGTTCGTGATCCTTCAAAGCAACTTAAAAATGTGTCTGGTACAATGATGTATCAGATTATGAATAATATTAATTGGAGTGATATTACAAAAACTAATATTAAAGGGAAAATTGATGAATTAAATGCTCAATTTTTAGAAGAGAAAGGTGTGTCAATATTAGGAACATCAATTCATACACAGTGGAAAAATTATGATTCAGATACAAGATATTCTAATGCTCAACTTCGTTTTAATAGCACAGACATAGATGCTTCTATTAAAAAATCAGAGATAGTTTTTCTTCCAACAGTAACAGGGAAAGAATGTACGATTGATGACATGAGCGATGGACTGCGCTCCCTTTTTTATATTTCACTGGTTGATAGCATCCTTGATGTGGAGTCGAAAATCCAGGAGGAAATAGAAAGTAATACGGAGCATAAGTCATTTAACCATAAGCCTCCAATTCTAACTATAATCGCATTGGAAGAACCGGAGAATCACATTGCTCCTCATTTGATTGGGCAATTGATTTTTAATTTAGAGAATATAGCATCTAAAAGTAATGCTCAGGCTGTGTTGACATCTCATTCAACAGCAATCATAAAGAGAATTGATCCGGAAAATTTAAGATATTTTCGTCTTGAAGCAAATGATTGTACAACAAGGATTAGAGCTATTACCTTACCTGATAAAGAGAAATTAGCGGATCAGTATAAATTTATTAAAGAGGCAGTTAAGGCCTATCCAGAGTTGTACTTTGCAAAACTTGTGATCTTAGGAGAGGGTGATAGTGAAGAAATCATTTTACCTAAGTTCTGGAGTGCAAAGAATGGGAATGTGGATGCGAGTGGTATATCAATCGTTCCTTTGGGTGGAAGGCATGTTAATCATTTTTGGAGACTTCTTAACGACTTAAATATTCCGCATATTACATTATTGGACTTGGATAAGGAAAGAGATGGAGGGGGTTGGGGACGTATAAAGTATGTCTTAGATCAGCTTATTCAAAATGGAGTAGATAAGAATGAATTATTAAGAACAGATAGTGGTATTATGACGGATAAACAATTAGAAGGAATGCTAGAATGGGATGTTAATGAAACAAATACTTTGCAAGGATGGATTGATTATTTGGAAAAATATAATGTATTTTTTTCTGCTCCATTAGATATTGATTATCTGATGTTAGAACATTATGGGGATGTATATAAAGAAATATTGAGTGAAAGAGAAGGCCCCCGGCTTATGGTAAATATAAACGGGGAAAGAAAGCAGAAGTATATTAAATCAATTGAAGAGTTAGGAGAAACATATCCGGAATATGAGAGACGTATTATTGATGATGTTCAACATGCTTTAAAAGAATGTGGAGGAGATGGAAAAACCTATACGGAAGAACAAAAGAAACTGATGGTGTGGTATACATATTTTTTTCTTAATAGAGGAAAGCCTTCCACGCATATTGAAGCTCTTTCAAAAATTGAGGATAAATCAATGGTAACATCTATGCCAACTGTATTTAGTAAAATAATCGCTGCTGCTGAAAAAAAGCTCCAAGGAGATGTATTATGAGAATAGTTACACCGGAAAAATGGACTCCTTGTGATGGAGTGGTTTTAGAAACTAATGCCGAAGAGGCAGTTAGAATAGATTCTAATATTCTTGTTATGGCTGGTCCAGGTGCAGGGAAAACAGAATTGTTAGCACAAAAAGCAAGTTATTTGTTCCAAACAAATAAATGTCGTGATCCTCAAAAAATATTGGCTATTAGTTTTAAAAATGATGCTGCAGATAATTTGAAAAAGAGAGTAATAAAAAGATGTGGAAATGAGGTTGGAAACAGATTCATATCATTGACATATGATGCATTTTCTAAAAGTATTTTGGATCATTTTCGCTTTGCTTTACCAGAAAATATCAGACCAAAAGCCTCCTATGCAGTAAATGAAAATGAAATCATTGATGCCGCATTTAGAAAGGCTGGCTATATTAATCCACAACGTTTATCACCTAGCAGGTTGAGAAATTATTATGATAAGATCCTCTCATCAGTTACCCTACCACTTGCAAAAAACGACTTAGGTGAAAATGTATGGAGGCTGTTACTAAAAGGATTTGATGATTATAATGCTTCTGTATCTTTTAAAATGATATGTATTCTTGCTGAATATATTATTAGGATAAATCCTATGATAAGAAAGGGATTGCAGCTTACCTATGGACATGTGTTTTTGGACGAGTTTCAGGATACAACAAATTTGCAATATAAGCTTGTAAAACAGTGTTTTTTGAATTCGAATTCGCTTATGACTGCTGTTGGGGATAATAAACAACGTATAATGGTATGGGCTGGTGCACTAAAAACGGTATTCAGTAATTTTGAAGAAGATTTTTGTGCGGTACAACGAAAATTAATAATGAATCATCGTTCAGCCCCACGCCTTGTTAAATTGCAAGAAATGATGTATTTATCATTAAAGGAAACGGAGCTTTCAGTAGATGTTTCTGATAAATGGAATCCTAATGATGGGACAGTGTCATTGCTTATCGCAGATGATGAGGAAAATGAAGCACAAGTAATTACAAATGATATAATTGAAAAGCTTTCTAATAATATTTTGCCAAACGAATTGTGCATTTTATGTAAACAGTTGCCACAGAATTATTCTTCTCAAATTATTGCGGAACTGGGGAAACACCAAATTCGAGCTCGTATTGAAAATGAGTATCAAGATTTGATTAAAGAACCAATTATAGAGATGTTGATTGCATTATTACGTTTGTCAGTTGATAGAAAGAGACCGCAAGATTGGGAATTTATTATGACAGCAACTTTAGATTTATGGGCTGTTGATTCTTTGCAATCAAATGAAACATATTTTAGAGTACAAGATAGTTTGGTAGAAGTAATTAAAGTACTGAATAGAATGATGAAAGATGTTACATCAAAAAAAGAGTTTCATGAATTGCTAAATTATATTTTAAGATTCTGGGGAATATCACGAATAAAGGCTTTATTACCAACATATAATCAGGGTACCTATTTAAACGATTTATTAACGAAATTCCAAAATTTCATGTGGGAGGAACTTGAATTTACTCAGATCAATTGGCTACTAGCTATAGAGAATTTTGAAGGATTGCATTCCATTCCAATTATGACAATACATAAAAGTAAAGGATTAGAATATGAGGCAGTTTATTTTGTAGGACTTGAGGATTCTGCATTTTGGAATTTCAAAAATCAGCCCGAAGAGGATAGATGTGCATTTTTTGTAGCATTATCGCGAGCTAAGAGCGAAATAATGTTTACATTTTGTAATTATCGTTTTGATATTAGAGAACACCAACAGACTCATAACGAAATTAACGAATTTTTTGATTTGTTGAAAACTCCAGGTATGGCAACTATTATCGGATAGACTGCTTTGAAAGATGTCAATTAAAAATGAATAGATATGGTATTAATTAGAGACCAATTCTGCGAAATTTTATTTTAGCAGAATAAGTGGATAATAAAATAAATGCAGAAGTATCAAGAAACGTCGGAGATTGATGTAGCCATTTATTTGTGGTAAGGTGTTCATAAAAGAGCGAGAAGATACTTTGTGGTAAGGCTTTAGCCAGCAATGATTTAGTTGGATAAAGGTATGAAGAAAAAGATACCATTGAATCAAATACTCTATCTGCCAGATTATTTTATAGGGAACAGTTCTCAGTCGTTTCGAAAAGAAGATTTAGAAATTCTATAATGGGATTTTGGCAAAGAAGTAAATGAAACTGTAAAATTACAGATAGAGTGGTTATTAAATTATGCTGTAAAGACAATCAAAAACAAAGAAGAAAGACGAAAAAGGTACTTGCTTCCGTTAAAGTACCTATTTTGTTATGCAGAGAATTCAGGACTTCAGCATATTCTAAAAATGGAGGAGCAAGAAAAAGCAATAACCACGATAAATACCATTTCGATAATTGTGTAAAGCATTTGTAAGTAGGAAATAATCCGTACCTGTTCAGAACATTTCATATCTGATAAACTATTATTCAATCGTAATGACTTTCAGGGATAATGTTCCACTGTACTTTGACAACAAAAATCCACTTAGCAGTTTATACTAAGTGGATGCATCTTTTGACTGTTTTGTACGGCAGCTCACTGGTATGGATTCCGACCAGGGTAATAATGGAAGGATATCTTCTCTGGTTGGGAATGGACCCAACCCTTTCATCTGTTCCAGCAGATAGGTCAGGTAATGATAGGGCTTAAGTCCATTCAGGATTGCCGTCTCTGTTATGCTGTATACCGTTGCGCTGGCCTCTGCCCCTTTTATGCTTTTGGCAAAAAGCCAATTGCGACGGCCAATCGCAAAGTTTTTTATGGCTCGTTCCGCCGCTGTATTATCGATGCTTAGATGCCCGTCTTCCAGGTATCTCCTTAAATACTTCTCCTGGTTGATTGTGTATAAGACTGCTTCTCCTATCCTGGATGACCGGTTTACCGCATCCTCCAGGGAATGCAGCCACTCAAAAAAGGCATCCAAAAGCGGCTTCGACTGCTTCTGACGCTCCCTGTATTTTTCTTCCACGTTCTTCTCGCGGATCAGATCTTCGATTTTATAAAGCATTCCGATCCGTTCCATCGCCTGGTATGCCGTGGTCTCTTTCAGCTGTTCTTTGCTGAACTCTTTCTTCAAGGGGGTCAGCGCTTCCTCAAAGCGCCTCCGGGCGTGAGCCATGCACCCTGTTACCCTGATGGCTTCCGGGAGACCATGGTACGCCTGGTATCCGTCACATGTCAGGTAACCCCGGAACCCGTCCCCCAGAAACTCCCGCGGATGGTATCCTCCGCGGGTCCTCTCATACTGGAACAGGACCATCCTCGGTGAGCCGCTGTACTCATCTGTAAGATATACCCACATCCAGTTTTGAGTGGAGCCTTTCTGATCCGGCTCATCAATCACCTGCACCCGCGTTTCATCACAATGGATATATCTGCTTCTAAGAAACTCCTCTTTCATAAGGTCATAAACTGGCTGCAGGTACTTCTGTGTACATAGGATGATCCAGTTTGACATCGTCTTTGTTGACAGGTTGAAGTCATATCTTGCAAATTCCCTCTCCTGTCGTGCCAGCGGCATCCCATTTACATACTTGGCATTCATGATCCCCGCAACCAGGGATGGCGTCGCAATGCTTCCCTTTAATAATGCCGGAGCCTTCTCTGGGCGTCTCATCGTTCCGCATTTCGGGCAGCTGTAAACATAAGTGATTTCTTCTGTCACTTCAAAATGGGCAGGGATGAATTTTAAGTATTTCACCGTCTCCTTAAACGCCATTTTATATCTTGTGCCGCAGCCGGGACAAAACAGCTCCTCTCCCTCCAGTTTATTCCGGATCACTTCTGTAGTCTCAAAAGCGGAGAGGTCTTCTTCTTTCTTACCGGCTGGCCTTTTGCGTTTATAGGACTTTGGATGGATTTCTTCCCCTTCCCATTCTGCGTCATTTGGGCCCGATTGTGCTTCCGCTTCATTAAACAGGCTCATCTGGGTATACCCATCCGCGTATTTTTCACTGGAGGGGCCAAACTGTTTCCTCTGTGCCAGGGTCAGACGGTCGGAAAGCATGGCATTCATAAACTCCAATTCTTTCGTCTTTTCTTCCAAAAGCCGGATTTTATCCTCCTGTTTTTTCTGATAGGCCTGCATGGCCTGCATCAGCTCGATGATAT
Organism: Clostridiaceae bacterium; assembly: GCA_910575585.1. Lineage (GTDB taxonomy): Bacteria > Bacillota > Clostridia > Lachnospirales > Lachnospiraceae > UBA3402. Next base: position 28,143 of record CAJTGF010000017.1, on the reverse strand, counting down.
TCTCTTTGCTCATGTCCTGCAGCTGTTTCTCTGAAAAAAGCGGTTCCATTCTCTGATACTCCCTGGCGTTTTTTGTCTAAAAAGAGTATACCACATCCTTCGGCTGTTTTCGAGAAAAAACGCTTCGCAAAAACAGAGGAAAAACCATGGAAAATCCATGGTTTTTCAGCTTTATGAGGGTTGACAGGCCTCTGTCCGCACAGCCGCTATAAAACAATCTTTGGATGACGTTCCCTGAAAGCGCCTTTGGGTTCTAGAGACAACCCGTCACAAAGCCAATGGATTTCTTTTAGTGTGACTTTTTTCAGTTCGTCCGGCGTATCAGGCCAATGAAAGGAATCTCGGTCCAGACGTTTCATTAAGATCCAGAAGCCGGAACCATCCCATTGAAGAATCTTGATGGATGTACGTCTGCGATTACAGAAGGCAAACATACAGCGTGAATACGGATCGAGATGGAATTTCAGTTTTATGATGGCCGCCAGCCCCTGGTAGCTTTTGCGCAGGTCTGTCACTCCGCATGCAAGATAAACGGTTGTTGTGCCTGTCAGATCAAGCATAGGTTTTCAGTGCATGGAGCAGGGAGACCAAAAGCTCTCCAGGACATCCGGCGCCGATCTCAATCCAGACACTTCCTGTCAGGTGGATTATCACGGGGGCATGGCTCGCTGACAGGTCGCAGGAGAGTTCCCGTTGCGAGGGCAGTCTCGCAAAAACAGGTTCCAGTTCGGATTCCGTTTCCGTAGGCTCTGTTTGTTTTTTCAGCCAGTAGCTAAAGGTTGACAGTGAGATTTGATGCTCCTGGCACCACGCTTTCCGTGATAATCCACTTGAGTAAAAATCCTGGATACGTTTTATCCAGAGTTCTGCTTTGGATAGTTCATTTTCAGCCATATACAATACCTCCATAAATTTGGAACTATTGTAGCAAAATTAAAAATGAATTTACAGATTATTTCTTACTTACAATCGTCTGGAAATGGGCAGCAACGCTATTGGAAATCGGATAAAAAGAACACAAAACACATTTTTGTATAGCGTTAAAGCCAGTATTTTCAAAGGGTTCCAGAGGGAGGCTACATTTTATTATCCTAACTGGTGGTATACCGTCCCCATGGCAGTCCACAGTTTTCTTGAAGAGTATAACTTTGCGGGAAAGACAGTCATTCCCTTCGTTACTCATGGAACCGGAGGGCTGGCAGGCACAATTCGGGATATAAGGGCTGACCTGCCGGTTGTTTATATGACAACCGAAATAAGCGAGGAAAGCCTTATGGCGGTTTATGAGGCCCTTGGCGCGTCCCCGTCCGGCAAGATTGCGGTGAAGCTTTCCACGGGCGAACCGGGGAGCAACTACCTGCGTACGGATCTGATCGGGGATCTGGTCATGTCTTTGGATACTCCAACCATAGTGGAGTGCAATACGGCTTATGGGGGCTCCCGGTCCAATACGGCCATGCACTACCAGGTGGCGGAGGATCATGGGTATACCGCTATTGCGGATGTGGATATCATGGACGAAAACGGTTCCATGACACTTGCCGTTGAGGTCGGGGATAATCTGACGGAAAATTATGTGGGCGCACATTTTGAAAACTATGATTATTATGTGATTTTGTCCCATTTCAAAGGCCATGCCATGGCCGGGTTTGGAGGCGCGATCAAAAATATTTCTATCGGAATCGCGTCTTCTGACGGAAAGGCACATATCCACAGCGGCGGCACGGGCGGCAGTATGTGGAGCGGCGACCAGGACGCCTTTCTGGAATCCATGGCGGAAGTCGGGAAATCAGTGGCGGATTATCTGGGCGGAAATATCCCGTATATTAACGTGATGAACCGCCTGTCTGTGGACTGCGACTGTGACGGAAGCCCGTCGGAACCGGATATGCATGATATCGGTATTTTAGCTTCCTTTGATCCTGTAGCATTGGACCAGGCATGTATTGACCTGGTGTATGGAGCCGAAGATGGGCAGTCACTGGTAAACAGGATTGAATCCCGGAACGGACTGCATACATTGGAGCAGGCGGAAACGATTGGTCTAGGCAGCCGGGAATACCAGATGGTGTCCATTGACGGGTAGTTTTTTTGTGCTGCCAGAAAAGAGAGGGGGGATTCTAAGATGGACATTTTAAAGCGGGAATTTGTCTATGTATGGTATTATTTCAGCGTCCAGCTGGAACAGATCTTCCGGTATTGGGTGCTTGGCATGGTGCTTGGTTCCGCAATCTCCGTATTCGGAAAAAATAAGATTCATTCTGCCTTTTCTGCCCTTGGGGATAAAAAGCTGGGGGTGCTGGGGCTGATTCCCGCAAGCCTGCTGGGGATCGCCTCGCCGCTGTGCATGTATGGAACCATTCCCATTGCGGCGTCTTTTTCGCAGAAAGGGATGAAAGACGATTCCGCATCGGCGTTTATGATCACGGGGCCGGCAACAAAGATCACGAACCTTGGGGCATTAAAGATTGTGTTGGGAGCCAGGCGTTTTGCGTTATATCTTGCATTTGTGATGCTGCTTGCCCTGGCGGCAGGACTGCTGGTTGATCTTATATTGTGAATCTCTTTTTTGAATTACATTGGTATATTTCTACAGGCCATTAGCCTGGAGTGCCAGAGTCTTGGATTTGGTTCTTGAGGGGATACATATTATACGTTAAAAGCATGGAAAGTGATAACTTATAAGTATTTGTTATTTGTATTCTGCCATTTTATAATAATACAAAAGAAAAAATCATAAGAAAAGGAGACGAAAATGAAGGAAATGGCAGAGAAAGAAAATATGATGGGAACCCAGAAGATGAGCCGATTAATCCTGATGACCGGGATTCCCCTGATGATCAGCCTGTTTATCAATTCTTTATACAATTTCGTGGATTCCATGTTTGTTTCCCGGATTTCCGAGGACGCATTGACCGCCCTTTCCCTTGCGGCGCCCATTCAGCTTCTGGTATCCGCTCTGGGCCTTGGCAACGCGGTGGGATTAAACGCAGTGATTTCCAGGGCTCTGGGAAGAAAGGATTCCGGCGAAGTAAGGAAGGCGGCGGACGCGGCAATCTTTATTGCCCTGTGTTCCTGGATGGTTATTGCCGTGACGTGTCTGATGTTTGTGAGAACCTATTTCCGGTGGCAGTCCGGCGGGAACCAGGCCATTGAGGAATACGGAGTGGCTTATCTGACCGTGTGTATGCTATTTTCCTTTGGACAGATGGGACAGTGGGTTTTTGACCGGTTTGTCATTGCCAGCGGCCGCTCGGGATTGTTTCTGTTTACCTTGTCGGCGGCTTCCGTGACCAATCTGATTCTTGATCCGATCCTGATCTTCGGATGGCTGGGATTTCCCAGAATGGAGACTCTGGGAGCTGCCATAGCCACAGTGATCGGACAGATTGTGGGGATGGCTGCGGGAATTGGAATCAACCGGAGATGGAACCGGGAGATTCCTTTTGGATTTACCCTCCGGCCCCACATCGACAGCGTAGTGACGATTCTGAAGGTAGGGCTGCCCTCCACCCTGGTGCAGGTGCTGACTTCTTTTGTGGGGATTCTGATGAATTCCATTCTTCTGGGATTTTCCACTACGGCGGTGGCGGTGTATGGAATCTGTGCCCGCATTTCCAACATCTGTACCGTAGGGGTTCACGGGATTAATAACGGGTTGATTCCCGTTGTGGCATATAACTACGGGGCAGGGAAGAAAAAGCGGATCACAGACGGGGTCAAATGGGCCATGGTGTACGGAGTCCTGTTCTATCTGGCATTCTTCACTGTTTTGGAACTTCTTCCGGCCATGGTACTTCAGATTTTTGACGCTTCCGAATACATGCTGGAAATCGGGGTTCCGGCGCTGCGAATTCTGGCATTGTCATGGTTTTTATCAATTCCCGGACTCGTTTTATCTGCGGCGCTCCAGGGCTTATCCATGGGAATCAGCAGTATGGTCATCACCATGACCAGACAGGCGCTTCTTCCTCTGGCCTTTGCCATGGTCTTAAGGCTTTTTGGGGACCTGGATGTTCTGTGGATCGGATTTTTGGCTGCGGAGCTGGCGGGAATTCCCCTGGCGGTGTTTTTGTGGAACAAAAGGCTGAGGCGGATCAGAGGGCTATAGAACCGGGCGCTGTTGTGCCAGAAGGGTGATTTTTTCTAAAAATTTCCGGGCGGGCCTGGAGAAAAACTGGTATTTTTTCCAGATCAGGTTCATTTCCGCATGAAGGGCAGGGGACAGAGGCTTAAACAGAAGGCCGCTGTCTCCTGTTACATTGATAATTTTATCCAGGGCGAAGGCATATCCAAGGCCTTCCGCTACCATAAGGGAGGCATTGAAGAGAAGATTATAGGTGGCAGCTGTATGGATCTCAGAAAGATCCTTTTTCAGCCAGCGCAGGATGGGGTCCCCGTCCGTGATATTGCGGTTAAAGATCAGGGGCTTGTCAATAAGATCCCCAGGAGTAATGAAGTCCCTGTCAGCCAGGGGGCTGTCTTTTCTCATAAGGATGCCGAAGGAGTCTTTTACAGGGAAGGTCAGATAATCGTATTTGGAGGTGTCTGCCGTGCCGAAGACCAGTCCGAAATCAATCAGGCCTTTATCCAGATTTTCCAGCACATCGGTGGTATCGCCGCTGGAGATATGGTAACGGATATCCGGATAATCCTTCTGAAGCTGTCCGGCGGCACGAGCCAGAAGGCGCACTCCGTCCGTCTCTCCGGCGCCGATGAATACGTCCCCAAAGATGTGGCTGTCAGAGACGGATATTTCCTGTTCTGCTTTCTGAATCAGGTCCATGACCTCTTCTGCCCGCTTGCGCAGGATCATGCCTTCTTCCGTCAGGGTGATCCGTCGGCTTCCACGGATGAAAAGCTGTTTTCCCAGTTCTTCCTCCAGCTCTTTCAGCTGTCTGGAGAGGGTAGGCTGGGATAAATGAAGGGACAGAGCCGCACCGGAGATGCTTTGCTCCCGGGTAACGGCGAGGAAATATTGAAGGACTCTTAATTCCATAGGGGAGAGCTCCTTTCTGTTAAAATATGCAGATGAGCAGTTATCTATGATGAATAACTGCTCAATAAACCGGAAACTTTCTGGTTTGATTTTATCATAGAACCTGGTCGTATTCAATGTACTTTTGGCAGGAGCTTTTATCTTAAATGGAAGGAATCTGACCCCAAACGACAAAGATATTATGGTATGGGATTGGCTTGCCAGCATTGGCATGATTTCATAATCTGTCTTATTTCTTGCCATGGAAAGATTTGGGGCATGAGTATTGTAAAGCCGGAACGATTTTTTGACAAATAGTACCACTAAAATTGTTCTTATAATTTCCATACCACTTTGGAATTCTAAAAAACGCTTCTAAACCATTCATTCTTCCAGAAAAGATGAGAGCAAGGTTGTATTCTCATCCGGGGATAGTTCGGTTCTGACTGTTGACAAGGATGGCAATATCCTCCTGGTACTGCCCACATCCATGAATGGAAGCAGTTTCACAGGCAGTGCCTCCAGCCTGATCAAAGAAGCCGTCAAACATCCATGGACTAAGAGCCCCCATGTGACCGGGAAAACCGTGGTAATCACGGCGTCTTCCGAAGACGGGCGTATGGCAGACCAGTGCAATGTGAAAGTAAACGTAAAGTATCTTGACAATACTTATGCTCCCAGCTCCGGCGGCGGAGGAGGACGGGGAGGCAGCAGCGGTGGCGGCGGTTCTTCTTCCCGGTCCGCCACACCAAGCGGAAACAAAAATTCAACTGCTTCGGGACTTCCGTCTTATGTAGTGAAGGGCGGAACCTGGGTGCAGGATTCTGTCGGGAACTGGTTTTATTCCAACGAGCCTTATACCGATGAGTGGGCAGATGTCCAGAATCCATACGCGGATAAAAGTAAGGGACAGCCTCTGTTTGACTGGTTCCATTTCGGAAAGGATTCCGTGATGACCGTTGGCTGGTATACGGACAAAGCGGGAGATACCTATTATCTGCACCCTATTTCGGACAACACCCTGGGGCATATGTATACCGGATGGCACTGGAGCGATGATAATGGTGACGGAATCGCGGAATGTTACTATTTTGAAACAGAGTTCAACGGCTACAAGGGCCGCCTTTATAAGTCCACAACCACACCGGACGGATATACGGTCAATGAAAAGGGACAGTGGATGGAAAATGGAAAGGTTGCGGCTAAGAAACTGAATGAAAAAAATGAAATTATTATTACAGAACATAATAAATAACAAATTATATATAGTCCAATTGACTTTATTCTTTTACAAACCTGAGTTAATGGTTTCATTGTTTTGTTTCCTTCTTAATTTTATCCTATAAAAAATCGGATTTCAAGTATTATTGCACAACAATTGATGGACTGGAAAAAACCAATCCATCACTCTTATACTATATATTTCTTTTTACATTCAGTACATTCATCAATGCTTCTTGCAACACCCTTGAAACATTAATTCCTGCATGTTCTGCTTCATAGTTAAGCCAGCTTGGAAGGGCAACATTTCTCCTGACAGTTTTTGTATCAACTTTTTTTCTGTACTCAGAGAAATCAACATCTACATATGTTAAAATACCTTTAGAGAAATCAATATCTTCTGTAACTTGCTTTACTTTTTCAATAGCAGCTTTTTGATCTGACGGCATGGGAAGTTCTTCCTTATTTTCTTCCATCGAAATTCCAGCCAATCCAATAGCGTCTCTCGCCATCTCAATGGCATCTCCAAATGTATCCCCTTCAGTAAAAATCTCCATATCAGGAACACAGACCAAAAAAGGATGGGCAGACCCATCGTTTGTATTCAATATAAAAGTTGGATAAACTTGTTTCATGTCATTTACTCCTTATAATAATTTCCATTTTCTAAGTATCATCCTTGCCAGATTTTCATTAATCTCTTTATGCCTTGGAATCTTTTCTATATCACTGCCTCTTCTGTATATATCATGATTTCCCCCATGTCTTTCAAAAGAAAAACCTGCATCTTCAAGTTTCTTAATTAAATCTCTTTGTTGCATTAGTGTTCCTCCTTACCACTGTATTATACACACTAATTACACAATGGTCAATATATTTATACACAATTGTTATGCAATACCATTTTACGGTAGTAAGTGCTTAATTCAAAAATGTACACATAGAAAATCCAGGTCAGTTAGTCCTGGTACATTTCGTACATTGATATTTAAATAGTGACTACTTACATATCTTCTGAACCTTGTCTGACCGTAGAGCGGGCTTTTCAAATTCTTCATGAGTGGAGTTATAGTCTGGCCGCTTCTCCAGGACATATTTCATATATTTGTATGGATTCAACCTATAGAGTTTTTCCATTTCTACGATGGTATAGATACCCATGATTGCCTCTGTCCCACCTGACATATCAGAGAAAACCCTAATCCCCCAGTTATGCTGAGAAAATGGAATGAGCAGAGGCGTTACGGATATTAATAAAAAGCATCCTATTGTAGAATGAGTAAGGTGTCGCAAGCCAAAAATCAAAAAAATTGGAGGCAGTCCTAAATGGACAAGAAAAGTTTATTATATAGTGCGCCATGAAACAAAGGTGCATTGTTATGTGAGGCAGGGTGAACTAATGTGCTAAAGACACTTTTTACAGACAGGATTGAATATGAAAGGTAGCAGTTCAATGATTATTTTGAACAGTTACCATTAAATATCAGCTTTAGCCAGCATAATTCTTAGGAAAGAAAAAGGAGTCAGAGAAGAAAGGGTGGAGCGATGTACGAAAAAATCAGTGAACTCATTTCCCGGCATACAAAAGTAACCTGCGACCTATCCCAAAAGCATTTTGGAATCTGCCCGTTTTGCCGTGGAAGAACGGATACGTTTATGGCGGATGACCGGAAAGGGATATTTTTCTGTTACGCCTGCGGCATATCCGGAGATAAAAAGGACTTCATAGAAAGATTGGAGCCGCAAAAGCATGTCGTGATTACCTGTCAGAAGAATCCGCTTCTTCTGCGGATTTATGAGGAGGCCGCCTATTTTTATTATACGGAACTGACAAAGGCAGACCACCCGGGCCGTCAGTACCTTGCTGACAGGGGAATCTCCATGGACGGCATCAGGGAATACAGTCTGTGGCATAGGAAGGAGAGCAGTATGACAAAAAAAGAACTGAGAGAAAACCTCAAAGAGGTGGAAGAAAATGCGGAAATCTCTGCAAAAGAAGCATATGAGAAATTAGAAAACGATGGAGAATTGGAGGGACTGGAAAGTGATTGATAGCAGAAGAGCCATGGAAATAATGGGAATGAAGGGGAAACCGGCACGGAATCGCAGCGATATTGATAAACAAGGGTATCTGTCAAATTGGAATCCCATAGATGCTGATTGGAAGAAAAGAATCAATCAGTTCTGGTGGGGAACCGGGTATTGCGGAAGATTTATTGCCTATGCTTAAGCTTAGGGACAGGCTTCTGGCCGTTGATGTACTCTCGGAATCTCTCTTGCACCTGCCTTTGTGGATGATTTTCCGTCATATGCACATAAATTTAATCAACGTACGTTCCACGTACGCCTCATAAATTTATGCACATCTGACAAAAAATCATCTCACAAAATCAGGCACAAAGAGACTCCGAGAGTACATATTGATGGAAAGGAGGTTTGCTTACGGGATAAGGAAGAGGACCTTGAGGATCTTTTAACCTATGGCCAGATATGGATCGGCCGGCGTGAAGTCATTATGCAGAAAGGACGGCCAAAACAATGCCATGAAAATGCTTGCCTTTTTTGGCAGGAAAACAGGGAACAGCATCCCGTTGGAAATTTTGGAATTGTAACGGGGTATGCATTATCGGATGATGGAATGTGGTGCCAGCATTCCTGGTGTATTTGGAAAATGGCACGTACTTATAGAATTATCGAAACAACCGAACACCGTGAATGAAACAGTATAAGTCAGCAGCATGAGCCAGGAGAGACTGCGGTTCATTAATCTTTGCCCTGATATCTTCAGGTACAAAGGGATCATCTGTTTTTAGCTTCATGGCACACCTCCTGATGATTTCCTATCAGAAGTGTACCATAATTGGTGAGATTTTCCAATATATCTTGACAGAATCCAAAAACATTCGTATAGTAAAGGTAGGTGGCTACGACAACCACCTACCTTTCTCATTAAATTATCATAGAAGATTTCAATTTACAGACTTTTTTTCATACCCTCAAAATAAGGGTATGTCGGATCACTCCGCCATACCCTTAAATCCTCAACCTTACAGCATCCTCAATTAGCCAAAGTATCTCTTAAGCAAACCAGCAAATGCCTTCCCGTGTCTGGCCTCATCCCTTGCCATCTCATGAACGGTGTCATGAATCGCATCCAGGTTAGCAGCTTTGGCTCTCTTAGCCAGATCAAACTTACCTGCGGTAGCGCCGTTCTCCGCGGCAACTCTCTTCTCCAGGTTCTCCTTGGTAGAGGGGCTTACGCACTCGCCCAGAAGCTCCGCGAACTTAGCAGCGTGCTCTGCCTCCTCAAAAGCAGCCTTCTCCCAGTACAGGCCGATCTCCGGATAGCCTTCTCTGTGGGCAACTCTTGCCATAGCCAGGTACATACCTACCTCTGTACACTCACCCTCGAAGTTTGCTCTAAGGTCAGCCAGAATATCCTCGGAAACGCCCTGGGCAACGCCTACCACGTGCTCTGCAGCCCATGTCATATCGCCTTTCTGCTCCTCAAACTTGGAAGCCGGAACATGGCACTGCGGACACTCTGCTGGCGGAGTATCTCCCTCGTGAACGTAACCGCATACTGTACAAACCCATTTCTTCATAATGATATCTCCTTTTCTTCTATATAGTTGTTAAAAGCTTTTGTTGGAAAGAACAATAATAGTAATTGTTACTGACATTACTCTATCACAGGTAAAACAGTTTGTCAACACTTATTGAAAAATCTTTTCATCCAAATTTTTCGGCAGAGTAACCGTTCAGATAACCTTTGAACTGTTACTCAGCAGATCCGTCATCTGCAGATCCCTATAAAGATCCATCCTTCGGGAGTCTGCCGTATTCTGCGGGGGAGGAGCCGCAGGCTTTGCAAAGGCCGTAAAAATAGATGAGATGGCTGTCAATGGCCCCGTCGCAGCACTGCTGGGCTTTGCAGTCAAGGTCTGAAAAGGGCATTAGGGGAAGGTCCGCGACGCGGCCGCACTGCCTGCAGATAAAATGGTAGTGAGGTGTCAAGTCAGCGTCAAAACGGTCCGGCCCATAGCCAAAGCTTAGTTTCTGTGCCTCTCCCAGTTCCACCAGAAGGTTCAGGTTCCGGTATACGGTACCCAGGCTGATGTTGGGGTATTCCTGACGGATGGTTAGATATACGTCATCTGCAGTAGGGTGATCCCGGCGGCCCATGAGACAGCTTTTGATGCTTTCCCGCTGCCTGCTGTATTTTAAGGTTTTCATGGTGGCCTCCTGCTCAATTAAATAAAAATAATAACAGTTACTATTTTATACTAACAGAGTAGGGAAAGACTGTCAAGAGTGTTTAGCATCCAATTTTATCCGGCATGAATGGTCCCCACATGTTCCTTTGCGATCTGTATGAATTCTTTGGTGGCCTGTGACATATAATGGCCTTTGTGGTAACCGATCCCCAGAATGCCCCGGGCCGTGGGGGAATCTAAATGGTAAAAGCCGGAGCCGCAGAAATTGGCCCCCTGGGGCTGTATGGGTTCGTGGCCCGAGATGAGCATCTTGGGGTAAAAGGTCACCCCCATGCCCTTTAATGACAAAGCCAGGACAGTCTCGATATTTTCGGTCTCCAGGATCACCTTGGGGCTGATCTGGGCCTCGGTAAACATCTCATCTGACAGAGTGCGGACGCGGTTGCCGGGTTTGACCAGGAGAAATGGACATTCCTGCACCAGGGAGAGAGCGGCGTGGCAGGACAGCTGTTTTTTTCGTTCCTGTGCCAGAAGGCCGTAGGTTCTTTCCAGCACGGCGTCAGGTACCACCAAAAGGATCTCCTCTTCGCAGAGAGGCACCGTTTCCACATCCTCCACCCGAAAGGGCAGCATGCCGATGATCAGATCCACATCCCCGTGGAGCAGATCCGCGTCCAGTTCGGTGGAGTTGCCTTCTTTTAGATGCAGGTCAATGCCCGGGAAACGCTCTTGATACACCGGAAGGATCTCCGGAAGAAGCCGCCGTCCCCGGGTGTGGCTCATGCCGATGTTCAGCTGCCCTTTGGTGAAATCCTTGATGTCGGCGATCTCATGGTAAGTCTCCTCCCGCAGCTGGAGCATCTGCCGGGCCCGCTTTTGCAGCACCCGGCCGGCGTAGGTAAGCGTCAGGGGGGTGGAGCGGTTAAACAAGGTCACGCCGAACTCCTTTTCCAGGTTGGAGATATGGGTGCTTAAGGACTGCTGGGAAATGTACAGCTGTTTGGCGGCCTTGGTAAAGTTCAGCTCCTCGGAGGCGGCAAGGAAATATTCCAGGTTGAGAAAATTGATCATGGCTGATTTGGTTCCTCGTTCTCTTTTCGGTCTTTAAGGGCAGGGATGTAGGGGATCAATTTCTCCACATGGGTGTTGACGATCAGATCCTGGGGAAAACCGATCTCCTCCAAAAGCGCCAGAGCCCGCTGATGATTGCCCACATCCGCCTCGCAGTGGGCGTCGCTTCCTATTATAATAGGAGCCTGATAACGGACGCACAATCCAAGCATATCCAGATAACGCTCCCTGGCTCCTTTGCGGGAGGAGAGCGGGTGGAGAGAACTGGAGTTGACCTCCAAAAGCTTATGGTGCTGCGCCGCAGCCGACACCAGAGTGTCATAATCAACGGGATACCGCCCGTCATCGGGGTGGCCGATGATCTGAACATAAGGATTTTTCATGACCCCTAAGTAAGCGTTGGTATTCTCCGCCACGGAACCGGGGGCGCAGCAAGGCACATGAAGGCTTGCAATCCCATAATCCAGCCGCGACTGGGTGGTCTCCTTAAGGTCCACAGAGCCCTCATAATCAATAATATTAAGCTCACACCCCATAAGGACGCGGATGCCCGATTGCTGTCTTGGAATCACTTTAAAATTAGAAAAATAAAGCTCCCCGCAACTCCCCGGCAAACAAGGCCCATGATCACTAGAACCAAACAACCCGATCCCCTTACAAGCTGCAGCCCGAATCATCTCATACAACGTATTATAAGCATGCCCACAAGCCAAAGTATGGGTATGAAGATCAATCAAATCATACATGCAACAACCCTCTCTTCCCAATAAAAATTTATGCTATCATAATATCACATTTTTTTTAAGAAAACTATAAAAATAATTAGGTAGAATGGGGGGAGATGTAGTATAATGTACAGGTAGGCAATGAGCAGTGCGAAGAATCATAGATAAAAATATGCGTCGTGCTGGCACGTAAGCAGATTTTTATCTATGATTCTTCATAGGGCGAAGCCCGTGAGCGAGATGGAGCGGAGCGGAATCGAGCGGGCACTGCGGCCCCGAGGCAGCGACACCCCCTAAAAACCGCGATGCGAAGCGAGCGCATATCAAAGCAAAAACAGCCAGGCATAGCAGTCTCCAAGACTGTTCCCCTAAAAACCGCGATGCGAAGCGAGCACACATCAAAGCAAAAACAGCCAGGCATAGCAGCCTCCAAGCCATCCGTCCTATCCTCACACCTACACCGAAAAAAATAACTACAGGGAGGCCCAATCACATGAGCGAAGAATTAAGAAATGAAGAAACCCCTATGACCGAACCCCAAACCCCAGCCGCAGACGCGGCTCCCGCCGAGTCCATGGCCGACTACGCCGCCGAGCTGGAGGAATCCTACAAAGCCTTTGACCAGCGCAGCAGCCAGACCTACGTTTCCGAGGAGAACCCGGACGCGGAAAAATGGCAGGAGTTTGCCCAGATGCTGGCAGACAAGACAGTAGTAAACGTAAAGATCAAAGAGATCGTAAAAGGCGGAGCCATTGCCTACGTAAACGATACTCAGGCATTTATCCCCGCGTCCCAGATCGCGCTGGAGTATGTGGAGAAGCTGGAAGACTGGGTAGGCAAGCGCATTGAAACCTACGTCATCACCGCGGACCCGGAGAAAAAGCGCCTTGTGCTGTCAGCCAGAGAGCTTTTAAAGGCCCGCCGGGATGAGGAGCGCCAGAAAAAAATCGCGTCCTACAAAGCAGGCGATATTGTGGAAGGCACGGTAGACAGCCTGAAAGACTACGGCGCGTTCGTGAATCTGGAAGGCGGCGTGTCCGGCCTGATCCATGTTTCCCAGATCAGCAGCCAGAGGATCAAGCATCCCGGCGTGGTGCTGAAAGAGGGGCAGCAGGTGAAAGTAAAGATACGCTCCGTAGAAAACGGCAAGATCAGTCTGACCATGAAAGGGCTGGAGGCAAAAGAAGAGGAAGAAACCCAGGGCACTTCCCATTTTGAGTATAAAAGCTCAGGAGAAGTATCCACAGGTCTGGGCGCGCTGCTGAAAGGGTTAAAACTTTAGGCATTAAAGGAGGGATACTATGAACCATATCCCAAAAACCTATGACCAGCTGGAGCAGTGGAATTCCTTAATGTTTTTGTACAGCTCGGCCCTTAAGGAGATCAACGTAAAGATTGAGATCCTTAACAACGAGTTTGTCCACATTTACAATTACACTCCCATAGAGCACGTAAAGTCCCGGTTAAAAACGGCGGAGAGCATCGTCAAGAAGATGAAGCGCCACAAGTACGAAGTGACCATTTCCAACATGACGGAAAAGCTTTCCGATATCGCCGGGATCCGCATCATCTGTTCCTTTACCTCGGATATCTATCAGATCGCTGATATGATATCCAGGCAGAGGGACGTGACGGTCCTCTATGTAAAGGATTACATCAAGAATCCAAAGCCCAACGGCTACAAAAGCTACCATATGGTGATCACCATTCCCGTGTATCTGTCCGACGGTCCGGTGGAGACCAAGGTGGAGGTGCAGATACGGACCGTGGCCATGGATTTCTGGGCCAGCTTAGAGCACAAGATCTACTACAAGTTCGAGGGAGAAGGCCCGGCGTATCTGCAGCAGGAGCTGAAAGCCTGCGCCGACATGGTGGATATGCTGGACGCGAAGATGTATTCGCTGAATCAGGATATCCTGGAGTGGAACAGCCAGAGAAGACCAGCGGGGATTGACATAAATGAGGCGATCATTACATGACACAGGGGAACTTATCCGGTTTAACGGCAGAAATCTTTTACTGTTTCAAATGGGATACCGGCTGACGGCAGCCAGCGCCTATGTGCAGCTGCTGAACGCCGGTATGCGGTTTTCCTTAAAACAGGCGGGCTACAGCTACCTGACCCTGGAAAATGGAGGCAGGGTGCTTTTATGCCCCTGGACCGTTCCCGTGGTCCTGGCGCTTATGGGCGTCGGCATCCTGCTGCTGGCGGTGGAGGCGGCAGGTCTGACAGCTGCCTGCTGGGGAGCCGCGCATTCTTTCAAAATGCCGGCCTGGCAGATCTTTACGGAGGGGCTTCGCGGTACAAAGAAGCAGATGAGGAGAAAAGAGTTCCGGCTGTTTGCGGTTGCGGCGTCGGATTTTTTTGTCATGAATATTTTTTCTTTGTACCGGACTCTGACCCATGTAAAGCCGGTCAATTTTGTTGTGGAGGAGATGTCCGGGAATCCCTTGTTGCAGGGCGGGACATTTCTTTTTGTGTGTGTTAGCGCCTTGGCGGCGGTTCCGTCCTATTTTGTGTTTCACGGATGCATCATAGAGCAGAAGACCTACGCAGACAGCAAAAGGAACAGCATAGCCCTTTTAAAAGGCAGGGCGGCAACGGTTACGGCCCGGGTGATGATCCCCCAGCTCCTTGTAATGGTTACGGCGCTTCGGGCCGCGGTGGAGGAGATGGCAGACTGGGCGGAGATCGATGTGCAGGAGACAAAAGACGGGGTGGCAGTGGTGTGCCACGACGAGAACGTAAGCCGCATAACAGGCGTAAACCGGAATATCAAAGATATGACATATGAGGAGATCAAAAGCCTGGACGCGGGCCTGTGGTTTTCCAAAGCGTACAAAGGAGAGCGGATCCCATCCCTGAAGGAAGTGATGGAGTACGCCAAAGGGCGTCTGAACCTGAATATTGAGATCAAGTATGCGGGGGCCGAAAGCAGGCTTCCCCAAAAGGTGAGCCGGCTGGTGGAGGAGTACGAGATGGAAGACCAGTGCGTCGTCACCTGCGCCAACTTGGAGTATCTGAAACAGATAAAAGAAGAAAATCCCCAGATCCGCACAGGGTACATCATCCCGGCGGCTTATGGGGCTTACGATAGAAATGACGCCATTGACATCATCAGCATCCGGTCCGGATTTGTCAGCGGCAAGCTTGTGACTCTGGCCCATGAGGCGGGAAAAAGCATCCACGCCTGGACGGTCAACGACAAGGCGGAGCTGGAGAGGATGCGCGTCCTGGCGGTGGACAATGTGATTACGGATGCGCCGCTTTTGGCCAGGGAGATCTTGTACCAGCAGGAGGGGACCGAGAGCCTATTGGAATATCTGCGGGAACTGCTGCGGTAAGGATTTCCTGATGAAAAGACGGACAAGGGGGAGAGGAGAAACGGGATGAGGATCGTATTACAGAGGGTAAAAGAGGCCAGGGTGGCTGTGGAGGGAAACACGGCAGGCCGGATCGGGCGGGGATATCTGCTCCTTGTGGGAGCGGAGGATCAGGATACCGTTCAGATCGCGGACCGGATGATCGACAAGATCGGTAAACTGCGCATTTTTCAGGACCAAAACGGAAAGACCAATCTGTCTTTGGCGGATGTGGGAGGCCAGATCCTGGTGGTCAGCCAGTTTACCCTGTACGCGGACTGCAAAAAGGGCAACCGGCCCAGTTTTACAAAGGCCGGAAGCCCGGACATGGCAAAAGAACTGTATGAACATGTGATCAACCGGTGCCGGCTGTACGCCGACAAGGTGGAACAGGGCGTATTCGGGGCTTATATGGACGTGGAGCTTGTTAACGACGGCCCCTTTACGCTGATGCTGGACAGCAGCCAGCTGCTGTGACACCGGCGCCATTAACCATGGTGTAAATAGTAACCGTGATTTTCTGAACTTTTTGTGAATTTGAAAGATTTCCTTTTCTTTAAGCCCAGGATGTGCTATACTCTGTCCTGGGCCATTTTGGCCTTGTACGGATCTGCGGCACAGGTCCCGGGCCATTGGCCTGCGGCCTTGTATCGTCTATTAAAATAGAAAGAAAAGGGATGGAACATGAAAAAAAGCTTAAAAGTTTGCGTCTGTGGTCTGATGGCCGCAGTGTTGGTATCCGGATGTTCGGCAAAGACGGATTCTCCGGCGGAGCCTGAGACCACTGTGGGAGAGTCCCAGTCTTCGGGCGAGACCGCGGCGGTTGTTGACCCGGGCGAGGTGGTGTCTTTAGGTCAGTATAAGGGCGTATCCTACACGCCGGTGTCCCAGGAAGTGACCGATGAGGATGTGCAGGAGCAGCTGGACGCCCTGGTGGATGCCAACCCAACCATCAAGGAGGTTGACCGGGAGGCAAAGGACGGAGATATTGTAAATATTGACTATGTAGGGAAAAAGGACGGAGTCGCCTTTGAGGGCGGAACGGCAGCGGGGTACGATCTGACTCTGGGTTCCCAGACATTTATTGAAGGGTTTGAGGAAGGGCTGGTAGGCACAAAGGCCGGTCAGAAGATCGATCTGGACTTAACGTTTCCAGAAGGGTATCCAAACGAAGATCTGGCAGGAGCGGCCGTGGTGTTTGAGGTGACAGTAAACAAGGTCCAGGAGTCTGTGGAGTCGACGCTGGACGATGCGTTTATCAAAGCCAACACGGATTTTGACACCGTGGACGCTTATAAAAAAGCCCTCAGGGAAGATCTGGAAGAGATGGCCAAAGATAACGCCGAGAACCAGATGATGGCAGAGCTTCTCCAGAAGGTGGTGAAATCCAGCGAGGTCAACGTGTCCGACCAGGCGGTCCAGGCGTACTATGATGAGCAGTACAAAAGCTGCGAGGACATGGCCGCCATGTACGGGGTGGACGTGGACACCATTATCACCAGCTTTTTCGGCATGACGAAGGAAGACTTTGAGCCCTGGCTTACGGAGATGTCCCAGGAAGAGTGCAAAATAAGGGCTGTGGTGGACGCCATCGCCAAGGCTGAGGCTCTTGTGGTGGAGGACCAGGACAGGGAAGAACTGGCTACAGCCAACGGTTTTGAGTCCGTGGATGCCCTTATTGAGAGCGCAGGCCAGGACATGGTTGATCAGTCGGCCCTGCGGATGAAGGTAGTTAAGTTTATTGCGGACAACGCGGTGGCGGAAAGTTAAGGGATCATGAGCAGGAAAGCATTGTTTTTTGACATAGACGGCACTCTTATCAGCGAGGAGACAGGGCTGATGCCGGAGAGCGCCAAAAGGGCCCTTGCCAGGACGAGACAGAAGGGCAATTTGGTATTCATCAACTCCGGCCGGACCATGGGCAGCATGAAGAGCATCCTTCCGGCCATGGAGGCGGACGGGTATCTGTGCGGGTGCGGGACCCAGATTTGGATCGGGGGAGAACGGATCTACTCCAGGAGCATTCCCCATGACCGGGGCCTTGCCATCAAACGGGCCATAGGAGCGTATGGCCTTGACGGAGTGCTGGAGGGCGCGGATAACTGTTATTTTCAGAAGGGATATTCCCGGATCCCCCTCATAAGGGATCTGAAGCGGGCCATGGAAGAAAAAGGCAGCGCCAGCCCCTATGACTGGGACGACGACTGCTATGAATTTGACAAATTTTGTGTCAGCGCCGATGATAAAAGCGACAGGGAAGGCTTTTTTGCCTTCCTTAGCCCCGATATCCAGGTGATCGACCGGGGCAATGATTTCTATGAGTGTGTGCCTGACGGACACAGCAAGGCCACGGCCATTGACCGGGTCCTAAAGGAGCTGGGGATAGCCGGAGAGGATGCCTACGTGTTCGGGGACAGCAGCAATGATCTGGCCTGCTTTCAGTATGCCCAAAACGCCGTGCTTATGGGAAAGCACGACAAGGTGTTAGAGCAGTACGCAACATTTGTGACAAAGACCGTCGAGGAAGACGGCATTGAATACGCCATGGAAACCCTGGGACTATTGTAGCCCCGGGTTTTTTTGGCAGACGGAGGTATGAAAAATATGGGATTTTCACTGGAGGTCAGCGTGCCTGCCATTACAGTATTTTTACAGGGGATGTTAAGCTTTTTCTCCCCCTGCGTCCTGCCTATTTTACCCCTGTACATCGGCTACCTTTCAGGAGGAACAGCGGTGAAAGGGGAGGACGGGAGGATCTATTACAAAAGGAGCAAGGTGATGCTCCATACCATCTGCTTTGTTGTGGGAGTCAGCTTTGCCTTTTTCCTTCTGGGACTGGGGGTAAACGCTGTGGGGACTTTTTTCAGGAGCAGCCAGGTGCTGTTTGCCAGGTTTGGCGGGATCGTGGTGGTGCTGTTCGGCCTGTATCAGCTGGGCGTATTCGGCGATTCCGGGATCCTGGGCAAGGAGAGGCGGCTGCCTTTTCATCTTGACAAAGTGGCCATGTCCCCGGCCATTGCCCTGGTCATGGGATTTACCTTCAGCTTTGCCTGGACGCCCTGCGTAGGTCCGGCTCTGGCCAGCGTCCTTCTTATGGCGGCGTCGGCCAGCACCAGGAGCGCGGGATTTTTCCTCATCGGCGTCTACACCCTGGGATTTATCCTGCCTTTTCTGGCGGCGGGATTTTTTACCACATCCCTGCTGGATCTGTTTAAGAAACATATGGGGGTGGTCCGCTACACGGTAAAGATCGGCGGCATCCTTTTGGTGCTTTTGGGATTCCTTATGTTTACGGGAAAGATGAACGGCATCACCGGGTATCTGTCCCAGTTTACCCCCGGCGCCGCCCGGTCGGAGACTCAGGCAAATGACGAGAAAGAGACAGACGGCAAAGACAGCGCCCACGGGCAGGAGGAGTCCGGCGACGGGCAGACAAGCGCCCCTGGGGAAGAGACCGAGGAGTCAGACGCCAAAGAGCAGGATGGGGACCAGGAAAGTGACGCCATCCCCGCTCCCGGCTTTTCGCTGCAGGATCAGTTCGGCAATGTCCACAGGCTGGAAGATTACAAGGGAAAGACCGTATTTTTAAATTTCTGGGCGACCTGGTGTCCTCCCTGCAAGGCGGAGATGCCGGATATCCAGAGATTGTATGAAGAGGCTTTGACAGACGGGGACGACGCCCTGATCGTGCTGGGAGTGGCAGGCCCTGACATGGGAAATGAAACATCCCAGGAGGGGATCGCCGCGTTTTTGGAGGAAAATGGATACACCTATCCTGTGCTTATGGATACGGACGGAAGTTTGTTTGAGGAGTACGGGATCTACTCCTTTCCCACCACGTTCATGATTGACCGGGAGGGCAATGTGTTCGGCTACGCTTCCGGGATGCTTTCCTATGACATGATGAAGGATATTGTGGCCCAGACGCTGGAAGGGAAGCGCAGATAGGGCCTCTTGGGCGGCTTTTGGCGGAGGTGTCTATGGGAAAAGTGAGAGGATTGGTTTTAGCGGCGGCGTTTGCGGGGATATTGGCCGGCGGCTTTGGCCTGGCAGGCTGCGGCCAAGGGGCAGAGGATAAGCAGGCGGCAGAGGAAAGGCCGTTAAAGGTGGCGGCCACCCTGTTTCCCTACTATGACTTTACCAGGCAGATCGCCGGGGATCTCATAGATCTGGAACTGATCGTTCCGGCGGGCATGGACAGCCACTCCTTTGAGCCCACTCCGGCGGATATGAAGAAGATCCAGGAGGCGGATGTGGTGATCATAAACGGCGGGGCCATGGAACATTGGGTGGATCAGGTGCTTAAGGCCACTGAGGGCACGGACCGGACGGTGGTGTGTATGATGGACTATGTGGACGCTGTCCAGGAAGAGCTTGTGGAAGGCATGGAGGAGGGCCGGGGCGGCCATGAAGGCCACAGCCATGAGGACCCTGCCTTTTCGATTGGTTATCCGGAGGGCCATGAGCAGGAGATCGAGTACGACGAACACATCTGGACCTCCCCGGTCAATGCCATGAGATTCGTCCAGGTGATTGAGGAAACTCTTAGCGCGGCAGACCCGTCCCACAAAGAGCAGTACCGAATGAGAAGGGAAGCTTATGAGGAGGAGCTTATGGAGATCCATCAGGGATTTCTTAGGGTGGCAAAGGAGAGAAAGCGGGATCTGATCGTGGTGGGGGATAAGTTCCCCTTCCGGTATCTGGCGGATGAATACGGGTTTGGGTATCGGGCGGCGTTTACCGGGTGCAGCACGGATACGGAGCCCAGCGCCAGAACCATTGCCTATCTGATCGACAAGGTAAGGGAGGAGAAGATCCCGGCGGTCTATTATCTGGAACTTAGCAGCCACCGGGTAACGGAGATCATCGGGGAGGAGACAGGGGCAGAGCCTTTGCTGCTCCACTCCTGCCACAACGTTACCAGAAAGGAATTTGAGGCAGGGGTCACCTATGGAGAACTGATGAGGCAGAACGTGGAGAATTTGAGAAAAGGATTGGATCAATGAGTACACTGATAACATGCAGCCATGTGGATTTTGGCTATGAAGACCACGACGCGGTCACTGACCTGACTATGGAAGTGGAGGAAGGCGACTATCTGTGTGTGGTGGGAGCCAACGGAGCCGGCAAGAGCACGCTGGTGAAAGGGCTTTTGGGCCTTTTGCGGCCTACGGGCGGAAGCCTTGAGGTGGCCGATGACCTGAAACGGACGGGGATCGGCTATCTGCCCCAGCAGACCGCTGCCCAGAAAGATTTTCCCGCTTCCGTCAGGGAGGTGGTCTTGTCCGGGGCTTTAAGCAGAAGAGGGCGGCGCTTTTTTTACTCCAGGGAGGAGAAGGCCATGGCAGATTCTGCCATGGAGCGGCTGGGGATCAGGCAGCTTGCAGGGCGCTGCTATCGGGAACTTTCCGGCGGGCAGCAGCAGAGAGCGCTGATCGCCAGAGCCCTGTGCGCGGCGGGAAAACTGCTGATCCTGGACGAGCCGGTGACGGGGCTGGACCCTCAGGCCATCCAGGACTTTTACGGGTTTATCCGGAGGCTGAACCGGGAGGAGAAGGTGGCCATTGTCATGGTAAGTCATGATGTGGCCAACGCTGTGGGGCAGGCCCGCAAGATCCTCCATCTTCAGCAGAAGACGCTTTTTTACGGCAGCGCCCGGGATTATAAAGAAACCCGGCAGGGCCGGGAATTTCTGGGAGGGGAGGAGGCAGATAAGTGATAGCGGAAATGTTGTCCTACCCGTTTTTGGTCCGGGCTCTCATAGGAGGGATCCTGATCTCTCTGTGCGCGGCCCTTTTGGGGGTCAGCCTGGTCCTGAAACGGTATTCCATGATCGGGGACGGGCTGTCCCACGTGTCCTTCGGGGCCCTGTCCATAGCGGTGGCAGCCGGGTGGGCGCCTCTTGGAGTGTCCATCCCCGTGGTGGTGTTTGCGGCTTTTTTCCTTCTAAGGATCACCGAAAGCGGGAAGATGAAAAGCGACGCGGCCATTGCCATGATTTCGGCCAGCTCCCTTGCGGCAGGCATTGTGGCCACATCTCTGACTACAGGAATGACCACGGATGTCAGCAGCTACATGTTCGGCAGCATCCTGGCCATGAGCCCCGGGGACGTAAGGCTTTGCGCCGGCCTTTCGGCGGCAGTGCTGATCCTGTTTGTGTTCTGCTATGACCGGATCTTTGCTGTTACCTTTGACGAAAGCTTTGCAAAGGCCACAGGGGTCAATGTCAGGGCGTACAATGTGGTGATCGCGGTTTTGACGGCGGTGACCATTGTGCTGGGGATGCAGATGATGGGGGCCATGATGATCTCCAGCCTGATCATCTTCCCGGCCCTGACATCCATGCAGGTGTTCAAAAGCTTCCGGGCAGTGGTCTGGTCCTCCGGGGCGGTGGCAGTGGTCTGTTTTTGTGTAGGGATGGCGGCGTCCTACCGTTTTTCCACGCCGGCAGGGGCCAGCGTGGTGCTCGCGGATCTGGGAGCGTTTCTGGCCTTTGGGGCGGCTGCGAAGATCCGGCTGCGTTTGAAGGGGCTTTGGGATCAGTAACCATTTTACAGGAACAATTTCCCGGGATTTTTGTTTAAAAACCAGCCAACATGTGGTAAACTTAGAACATGTCTGTTTATGCGGGGAAGTGTGCCGGGGATGAATTTTCAAACACGCTTTAGGATGAGAAAAAGGGGGAGAGGACTATGAAAAGAAAGAAAGGTCTCAGCCAGACCCAATATATTGCGTTTGGATTTTTCCTGCTGATCATGACAGGTACATTGCTTTTGATGCTGCCTGTTTCCAGTAAAAGCAGGCAGGGCATGGATTTTCTGGGAGCCTTGTTTACGGCCACCAGCGCCTCCTGCGTGACAGGGCTTGTGGTGGCAGATACCTGGACCCAGTGGAGCCTTATGGGGCAGATCGTGATCATCACCCTGATCCAGATCGGCGGTCTGGGCTTTATCACCATCGGCGTATTTTTATCCATCTTGCTGCGGCGGCGGATCGGGCTTCGGGAGCGGGGACTGATGCAGGAGAGCACCAGCGCTCTGCAGATCGGCGGCGTGGTCAGGCTGACCAAGAAGATTATTAAGGGGACCATCTTTTTTGAGGGCATGGGGGCGCTTCTTCTGGCCATCCGCTTTGTCCCCCAGTACGGGCTGTGGCGGGGCATTTTCTACAGCGTGTTTCATGCGGTCTCGGCTTTTTGCAACGCGGGCTTTGACCTCATGGGCCACCAGCAGCCCTACAATTCCCTGTCAGGCTACTATGACGACTGGCTGGTAAATCTTGTGATTATGTCCCTGATCATTATCGGCGGCGTGGGGTTTATCGTGTGGGACGATCTAAGCAGAAATAAGCTCCATTTCCGCAAATACCTTCTTCAGACCAAGATCGTGCTGATCCTTACCACGGTTTTGGTTTTCGGCGGCGGGGCGGCCTTTTATTTTCTGGAAAAGGACAACCTGATGGCGGATATGGGCCTTGGAGGAAAGATTCTGACTTCCCTGTTCAGCTCCGTGACGGCAAGGACCGCAGGATTCAACACCATCGACACAGGGGCGCTGACGGACGGCAGCAAGTTTTTGACCATTATACTGATGTTCATCGGGGGAAGCCCCGGCTCCACCGCAGGCGGCATCAAGACCACCACCCTGGCGGTGCTGCTTTTGTACGTGCATGCCAGCATCCAGAGGACTTACGGGGTCAATATCATGGGGCGGCGGCTGGAGGACGACGTGATCAAACAGGCCAGCTCCGTGTTTGTTATCAATTTGTTCCTGGCCCTTACGGTGTCTTTGATCATCATGGGGATCCAGCCTTTGTCCATGTCGGACACGCTGTTTGAAACCTTTTCCGCCATGGGCACGGCGGGCATGACTACAGGGATTACCAGGGAGCTTGTGCCGCTGTCAAAGTTTCTGGTGACGCTTTTGATGTACTGCGGAAGGATCGGAAGCATGTCCTTTGCCCTGGCATTTACCCAGCAAAAGCGGCTGGTAAAGGTCCAGAATCCTGTGGAGAGGATCAACGTAGGATAAAGAATGATAGAAACATGCCTGAAAGAAGGCAGGAAAGAGGGGAAGAGCTATGAAATCAATTCTGATCATCGGGATGGGGCGGTTTGGCCGTCACCTGTGTAAAAATCTGGCGGATCTGGGCAACCAGATCATGATCGTGGACGAGGTGGAGGAGAACCTGGAGGAGATGCTGCCCTATGTGGTCAGCGCCAAGATCGGAGACTGCACCAATGAGAGCGTGTTAAAGAGCCTTGGCATCGACAATTTTGATATCTGCTTTATCTGCATCGGCACCAATTTCCAGAGCAGCCTGGAGATCACCAGCATGGTGAAAGAGCTGGGGGGAAGGTACGTGGTCAGCAAGGCCAACCGGGACATCCACGCCAAGTTCCTGCTGCGCAACGGCGCCGACGAGGTCATCTACCCGGACAGGGATATTGCGGAGAAGATGGCGGTGCGCTACAGCGCCAACCATGTGTTTGACTATATCGAGCTGACTGACGAGTATTCCATCTACGAGACTCCGCCTCTTCCCCAGTGGGTGGGCAAGAGCCTGCGGGAGTCGGATATCCGCAATCAGCACCATGTCAGCATCCTGGGCACCAAGCGGGACGGACAGGCGAACCTGATGCCTCCGGCGGACTACATCATCCGGTCCGACGACCATATGATGGTCATCGGGAAGAAGGTGGATATTGACCGTCTTCTGGAGGAGATGAAATGAAGAACCTCTTAGCGTATTTTAAAAATTACAAGCTGGAAAGCATCCTGGGCCCTCTCTTTAAGCTTTTGGAGGCCAGTTTTGAGCTGTTTGTCCCCCTTGTGATGGCGCAGATCATCGATGTGGGGATCAAAAACCGGGATATGGCATATATCATGGGCCGGGGCGGCATCCTGGTGCTTTTAGGGGTGGTGGGCCTGGCCTGTTCCCTGACGGCCCAGTATTTTTCGGCCAAGGCGGCGGTGGGCATCGGCACAAAGCTGCGCAACGATCTCTTTCGCCATATCAATTCTCTGTCTTATCGGGAGATCGATATTGTGGGGACTTCCACGCTGGTGACCCGCATGACCAGCGACGTCAACCAGGTTCAGGCAGGGATCAACCTGACGCTGCGGCTGTTTTTACGGTCTCCGTTTATTGTGTTCGGCGCCATGATCATGGCCTTTACCATCAATATAAAGGCTGCCCTTGTGTTTGTGGTGGCCATCCCCCTATTGTCCGTGGTGGTGTTCGGCGTCATGCTCATGACCATGCCTCTGTACAAAAAGGTGCAAAAGCAGCTGGATCAGGTGCTTTTGACCACAAGGGAAAACCTTTTAGGGGCCAGAGTTGTGCGGGCCTTTAACCGGCAGGAGGACGAGATCGCCAGATTCGGCCGGGAAAACGACCGGCTGGTGGGGCTGCAGGTGTTTGTAGGCAAGATCTCCGCCCTGATGAACCCGGTCACCTATGTGATCATCAACGGGGCCATTATCATCCTTGTGTGGAACGGGGCCTGGCAGGTGGAGGAGGGCGTCATTACCCAGGGAGAGGTGGTAGCGCTTGTAAACTACATGTCCCAGATCCTGGTGGAGCTTGTAAAGCTGGCCAACCTTATTATCAATATCTCCAAAGCCCTGGCCTGCGCCAACCGCATCAGCGGGATCTTTGCCCAGGAAAGCAGCATTAAGGAGAAGCAGGACTGCGCAGAGACGGGGCCGAAGGAAACGGACCTGGCAGAATCGACGCCAAGAGTGGAATTTCGGAATATGGACTTCTACTACGCAGGGGCAAAGGAGCCGTCTTTGAGCGGGATCTCTTTTTCCGCTTTTCAGGGCCAGACTATCGGCATCATCGGCGGCACCGGTTCCGGAAAGACTTCTTTGGTGAATCTGATCCCCAGGTTTTACGATGCCGCCAACGGGAAGGTGCTGGTGGACGGCATTGACGTAAAAGACTACTCCCTTTCCTGTCTTCGGGAAAAGATCGGGGTGGTGCCTCAAAAGGCGGTGCTTTTTAAGGGCAGCCTTCGGGACAACATGAAATGGGGCAAAAGGGATGCCACGGATGAGGAGATCTACCGGGCCATTGATACGGCTCAGGCCAGGGAAGTGGTGGAGGCAAAGGAAAAGGGCCTGGATCTTTTGATCCAGCAGGGAGGCAGGAACCTTTCCGGCGGACAGAAGCAGCGTCTGACCATTGCCAGGGCCCTGGTGCGCCAGCCTAAGATCCTGATTCTGGACGACAGCGCGTCGGCTTTGGATTTTGCCACGGACGCGGCTCTGCGCAAAGCCATCAAGGAGGACACAAAGGACATGACCGTGTTCATGGTATCCCAGCGGGCCGCCACCATTAAGAACGCGGACCAGATCCTGGTTTTGGACGACGGCAAGCTGGTGGGCCTGGGAAGCCACAGACAGCTTCTGGATAATTGCCAGGTGTACCGGGAGATCTGTCTGTCCCAGCTGTCGAAAGAGGAGGTGGCCCGGTGAGAAATAAGTCAACCATAAAAAGGATCTTAAACTATATCGGCCGTTACAAGTGGGGCGTGTTCCTGTCCTTGTGCCTGGCCGCGGTCACCGTGGTGACCACGCTGTACGCGCCCATACTCATCGGAGACGGGGTGGATCTGATCCTGGGGCCTGGGGAAGTGGATTTTGCGGGTCTGAAGGAAGTTTTGGGGAAAATGGCTGTGGTCATCGCCCTTACGGCGGTGTCCCAGTGGCTGATGAACCACATCAACAACAAGATCACCTACCATGTGGTGGAGGATATCCGGACCAGGGCCTTTGCCCACCTGGAGAAGCTGCCCCTTAAGTATATGGATTCCCACCCGTCGGGGGATGTGATCAGCCGCGTCATCGCGGATGTCGATCAGTTTTCCGAAGGGCTTTTAATGGGATTTACCCAGCTGTTTACCGGGATCCTGACTATTTTGGGGACTCTGGGCTTTATGTTCTATGTCAACGCCTGGATTGCTCTGGTGGTGGTCTGCGTCACGCCGGTGTCCCTTTTGGTGGCCAGCTACATTGCCAAGAAGACCTACGCCATGTTCCGGCGCCAGTCAGAGACCAGAGGGGAGCTGACAGGGCTTATTGACGAGATGCTGGGGGGCCAGAAGGTGGTCCAGGCATTCGGCTACCAGCAGGATGCCCAGAAACAGTTTGAAACGATCAATGAGCGGCTTCGGGGCTATAGCCTGCAGGCCACGTTCTTTTCCTCCATCACCAACCCGGCCACCCGGTTCGTCAACGGCCTGGTGTATGCCAGCGTGGGCGTGGCGGGGGCTTACGCGGCGGTTAACGGGCTGCTGTCCGTAGGGAAGCTGTCCAGCTTTTTAAGCTATGCCAACCAGTACACAAAGCCTTTTAACGAGATTTCCGGCGTGGTGACGGAGCTGCAGAACGCGCTGGCCTCCGCTGCCAGGGTGTTTGCCCTTATGGACGAAGAGCCTTTGACACCGGAGGATAGGGACGCGGTGGAGCTGAAAGAGGCGGCAGGCAACGTGGATCTGGACAAGGTGTATTTCTCATACGATCCCAAGGTGCCGCTGATCGAGGATCTTAACCTTAAGGTGAAGCCGGGACAGCGGATCGCCATCGTAGGGCCCACCGGCTGCGGAAAGAGCACGGTGATCAACCTGCTGATGCGGTTTTACGACGTGGACGCGGGGGCTGTGCAGGTGGACGGCCATGATATCCGCCATATGACCAGAAAGAGCCTGCGGGCTAATTACGGCATGGTTCTCCAGGAGACGTGGCTAAAGTCCGGCACCATCCGGGAGAATATTGCCTACGGAAAGCCGGACGCCAGTGAGGAGGAGATCATACAGGCGGCAAAAGAGGCCCATGCCCACAGCTTTATCAAGCGGATGCCCCAGGGGTATGACACGGTGATCTCCGAGGACGGAGGCAATCTGTCCCAGGGGCAGAAGCAGCTTTTATGCATTGCCAGGGTCATGCTGTCCCTGCCGCCTATGCTGATTTTGGATGAGGCCACGTCATCCATTGACACCAGGACGGAGATCCGCATCCAGAAGGCATTTGCCAAGATGATGGAGGGCAGGACCAGCTTTATCGTGGCCCACCGGCTGTCCACCATCAAGGAAGCGGATGTGATCTTGGTGATGCGGGACGGCCATATCGTGGAACAGGGAGACCATGAGGCGCTGCTGGCCAAAGGCGGGTTCTACGCCCGGCTGTACAACAGCCAGTTTGCGGCCACATAATAAACACATCGATCAAAAGACAGGAAAAGGATGCCCCGGGGCGATAGACCATAGGGCATCCTTTTTCCTGTATAAAACTGGTCCATAAAAAATGTTCATGTGCCTGGTGAACCAATGTCATTTAGTTTAGCGAATCCAGCCATTCATTCACTCTAACCAGCAGATATGCCAAACATTCCGATGAGCCCTTAAGGCAGAAAACACTCGGGGTGAGGCCCTCCTGTTTTCCTGGTCTCATCTTCATGGCATAGATTCACCCTGCCGGTACCATCCCACCCTTCCCGCCCTGGCAAAAGCAGATATTCGCTGGCCGGGATTTGCTCGCTTAAGGTGTTTCCGATAGGGGCGCTG
>CAJTGF010000016.1 GCA_910575585.1 Clostridiaceae bacterium | reverse complement strand
ATCCTGAAAGGCGGCATGACCGCCAGGGTTACAAGGTAACATCAAAAATCGCCTCCAATCAAAAAAGTACTTTTTGATCAAGGGCGCGAAGCGCCGCATTTTTTGACTGGTTTGTCAAGTGTTTTTGAGAAAAAAAGTGGGTGATTTTTGAAAAATAGGTTCTGAAAGCCCCATGAAATAAGGGCTGAAGATTCCGAGAAGTTATTCACATAAATTGGAGGTATTGGCATGACTACCGGGGAAAAGATTAAACACTTTCGGAATTTGCGTGGTATATCGCAGGAAACGCTCGGTCAGCTTTCCGGCATCAATTCAGCCACTATAAAAAAATATGAATATGGCATCCGCAATCCAAAGCCCGACCAACTGCTGAAAATTGCAAATGCTTTGGGTATCAGTATCAATGTTTTCATGGATTTTGATATAGAAACAGTATCAGATGTATTGTCTTTGATTTTGAAAATGGACGAGCAATTAGATATGAACTTTGAAGCAGAAAGGTACGAGGACGGAAGTTTCAATCCCTCTACAATTAAAATATCCTTCAAGAACTCTCTGCTCAATCATAAATTAGGCGTATACATGAAAGCAAGAGAATTGCAGGAGAACCTTTTAAATGATACGGAACGCTTCTCGTCAGAAGAAGAACACCAACGGGCGATTGAAGCACTCTCAAAGGATTTAGACGCTGTTAAGCAGAGTATTCTTGATGACAGTAAGATTGTCAAAAAGGGTGTTAGGGGTATATCTGTAAAAATTTATCCCGAAAATTAACCATTCTCACTATACCAAAAAATATTTGCCACACTTTAGAGAGCCTTAGTGACATTTGAATTTTCTTGTGGTATAGTGAACTTCCACTTTTAAGAAAAGGAGTTGATGATATATGCCACAGATGAATAAAGGCGGTAAATTTATTTTCGGAAAATCGCTGATACGAGATGACTTGACAATCCATCTCCCAACACAGGCTCTTACAGAGTACAACGCCACAGCAGAGAAAAAAGTCTATCTTTTTACTGGAAGCAAGGTCACTGGCGGCTTTTGTGTGACAAGAAAAGGATTGTTAGAACCGTCAAAGTTAGGGCACATTCTTACTGATAATCCGGCTTTACTGAATTATCAGACCGCAGAGGGCGAATTTGTAAAATACAAAGGGCGGTCATACTGTTGGGTAAATATTTCAGAGAATGGTATAATTCAGCTTAATCAGCAGATATTAGACTTTCTTAATCTGAAGATTGGAATGGAACTATTGTCTATCCGAAGCAGTGATATAGCTTTTACAATGGGTGCAACCGGTCCTTTGTTGGAAAGAGCCGACAACTATGAGGGCGAAATCAAAATTTACTAAAGATTTATCTACAGATTTTAGCAGAAATCCCTTGAAACATTTCAAATTCAATGGTATTATAACAATACAAAGGGAAAGCACCCACTCCAAAGTGGATGCTCCGAGTTAAGGCTAAAGAATGTCCTTACGGACACCGCCTATCCTGTTGGCAGACAGGATAGGCATTTTTATTTTCGCTTGTTGTTTCTCTTATCGAGAAAGGCAAGCAACGCAACAATTAAGCTACCAAAGGATATCAGCAATGCTAATATTCCAATGAAAATCGAAATGATTTCAAAAGCTGTCATCGGCGCCACCTCCCTTCCTATGTATTCCGGCACGCCGGTTTTCATAAACTCGGGAGGCTACCACCCTGTCATGGGTACTTTCCGTAGATGTATTGTAACACGAAGATATATGAATGGCAATTAGTTCTTTAAATTTGTTTGCAGGTATCATGATACCCACCCAAAATCCAGTATTCATCATACAATAGAGAGCCCGCTTCGCGAACTTTCTATTGTCTTGAATAATTAGAGCCATTTTAGAGCCAACAGGCATAAAGCAATCCTGGAAACGCCCATTTTATCAGCGTTTCCGGGATTTTATCCGTTACTCGAACTCGGCGTGTTCTTTGTTAATATTAACTATTTTTGTTTAAGTTTTATGCAAATACACACCCATTTTTACATCAATTACATCATTTATTATGGCTTGCTGATTTTCTGTTGCCAAAATGTTGCCACGCATCTATTATAGCAAATCCCCGCAAATTAGCAATCCATTTTTGAAAATCCTTTTTTGTACTTTTTCGTAAAAGTGTTCCCTATAAGATATTGGCATAATATTGTTTCAAATAGTTTCTAATATCCTGTGGTGTAACAGGAATTTCCGTATCCAAAAAAGGATACTCCAAATGCACTTTTTTATCATCTGATATAATATGTACTCTATGACCATGCTCATTAATTCTCACATACCAATAATAATTTGTTCCTTCATATACTATTTTTCGTTTGTTTTTCTTGGATACCATACTTTCCTCAACTATATAAGATTTTCAACAGAAACACAATCCCGACAAGGTAGTCGATTTTTGAAATGTTACGCAATAAAAGCTATTTTTGAGGATAGAGGTATAAAATATCCTCCCCGCCCTGTTCATATTCCAAATGCCTTGTAAAATAAGGTATTCCCAAAGCCTAAAGCGTAACAACGCCAACACACATTTTCTCCTTAAACGCCTTCATAACATGGTGCTAGCACCATGTTTGTACCATCAACAAGGAAAAACATTGATTCAATAACAAGAACGTTAGTCCCACCAGCAATAGTAAACGCGCTGCCCCTCATGGGATAGTTCTGTAATTGAAATCAATTCCCCATTATCCCCAATCATAAAAGTCGGTTGTGAAAAATCTGTTTCTTCTCCAATATCACTCGGAAATATATCTTTTGGTTCATTAAAAATCTGCTTTATTTCCACAAGCGATAGTTTACTGAAAATAATCAAAGTATCTGCGGTTATAACCTTGTCTTTATTGTCCAGCCCATAAACCTGCACAAAGATTTTTGCCGTTTTATCTTTATTGATTAAATTTTCAATCAAGGCAATATATTCATGCTTTCCCTCAAGACATTCACAGCAAAAATCCGTAAAATCATCTGCCGGGTCCAGATAGTCTTTATATGAGAACCAATAATTATTTGTATAGTTGCTGCTCATTTCATCCGTTTTCAGCAACGTTAAAATAGAACCTTTTTGTAGACTATTCATATTGACGCTCCTTAAATATAATAATATCTCATCTTTCCGCTTCTTTGAAAATAAAACTATTGATTTTTGAAACAGTCAAGGTTTAATCCCTCTCCAATACACGAAACAATATCGTGGTGATTGAAGCCGATAATCCATTGATATTTTTTTGAAACAACATAATAATCTAACCAGCCATTATCTAAAAAAGCTGTATGACTTAGTAAATCAAGGGCTTTCACTAATTCAGATACATAACTTTCAAATATCCAAAATTCTTCTCCACAATACCAATCGCTGCTCTTGTCGATTAGAAAATAAACCATTTTATTTTCTTCTTTTATAATTTGAGGCAAAAAATGAAACCATGTTGAATAATCAACCGCATAGCACCCAAGAAGTTTTTTCATGCTTTTAGGACTATAACCATTCGTATTAGCCCAATGCAGACCGTTTTTCCACGTTTTTGTTTTATCCGCATATTTTTCTGCAATCTTTTGATATATATTTTCCCACTGGTTTTCACTCACTTTACGAAAACGTTCTTTCGATATGCCACACTTTGTTATTATTTCGTGTTCTAATCTAAATATATCACTTGCAGACCTGTTCATACTCTATTCTCGCTTTCAATCCATAATTTCATTTATAAAATCATCGTCTTTCACAACTCTTTATTATAACATCTGAACAATAAAATTCTATTTCATTTTCTTCATAATCACCGACCTCATACTTTGAATTATTTTCATATCCTCTCACGGTCATATCTTTAATATAAAATCCAGAAATTTTACCACTTCCATGAAAGCGCCAAGAATTTACATCTACAAATTCTATGAAAATCTTATAATTATCTGGACTGGTCATACCTAATATTAAATTTGTATGTTCTTCCCAAAAATTATTATCTAATGTTGTTTCCCATTTCAAAAATATAATCGTATCAAACATATTGAAGTGGCTCATTTGAAAATCCGGTAAAATAGATTTGATTTTATTCAAGTTCACCTATACCCCACCTTTGCAACTTTATGATTTACGAATTTGATTATATCACTTTCACTCTCCATTTACCATAAAAACATAGGGCATGACAACCGCCACGCCCTACATTTCTTATCGTTCCAACGACTTCTCAATCTTCCACTTCTGCCCTTTCAAATCATTCTGTTTCTCATACAGACTATTGCGCTCTTTGCAAAGTTCTTTCATACGCTCCAACTGCGCCCGCACTCCCTCCCGGCAATCCGGCTCTATCTTTTTATATTCCCCGGTCAGATTGCGGATTGTATTATTGTTTTCCTTTATCTGCTCCGACAAACATACCCAGTCTATCAGATTTTGTACTTCCTTGTCCGTTTCGTAAAGGTCTGTTTCTGCTGCAATTTTAGCGCACAGCCGTATCATAACTTTTTTCTCCATATCTGTCATATCAAATCAATCCTCTCTTTCCTATCGGCTCATTTCAAAGGCACGTTTCGGGCGTTTCTTTGCCCGTTCTGTCTGTTCCAATGCCTTTGACCGTTCCACTATCGACTGTACCTGCTCCCTGCCGAAATGACGCTCCAAACGCCCCAAATCAACTGCCTTTTCCTGCAATCGGTCTATGGTGTCACTCTGCTCCATGACCTTATCCGTCAAACGGCTAATCTGCTTTTGTTGCCCGTCCACTTTGGCGGTCAGCTTCCTGCCCTGCTCCGTAAGCTGTACGCACTTGATAGTCAGATTTTTAACGACTTCTTTCAATTTCTCCACAAGCGGTAAAGCCTTTTTATCCCGATATGCCTTTGCGCTCATCAATGTCCCCGGCTCTGCCAACTGCCATTTCACATCTTCATCATAGGCGTATATATTTCTCTCCATGACTTCCTTTGACTGTACCATTTTGTTAATGTCCTGCTGTAAATTTTTCTGCTGTTTTTCCAACTTTTCATTTTCGGATAACAGCTTTTCTTTATCCTCTGCCAGTGTTTCTGCCTGCTCTTTCAAAAGATGATTTGCAGCAGTAAGTTCCGACACTTCCTGCCGGATCGCTTCGCCCTCTTTCCGTATCTGTTCCGTTTCCTGTCCTGCCGCTATCTGCTGATGAAGAATGTCAGATAATTCCTCTTTACTGCCGGAGATTGTCTGTTCCAGTTCCGCAACCTCTTTCTGCCGCTCCTGCTTTTCAAAATCAAGTACCGACAAATGCTTGTTATGCGTGCCTAGCTGTTTCCACTGTACGCCATGCCGCCCCATGACTTTAGAAAGTTCCTGCTTCTCCGCTTCAATCCATTCATTCCATTCCGTCATTCCCCTTGTGCCGCCCTTAAAACCCTGCTCTGCTAATGCTCCTTTGAAGGAAACTCTCGTATCAAGTCCACGCTTACTGTTACGGATAAAGGGAACAAAATCAATGTGAATGTGCGGTGTCTGCTCGTCCATGTGTAAGTGGCTTGAGAATACGAACAGGTTCGGATTTCTTTTCTGAAACTGTTCCATAAACTCACATAAAATATCTTTCGCCAACTGCCCCTCACTACTCTGCACGTTCATATCGTCCTTGTTGCCGATTTGGAAGATTACCTCATAAAATAATTTCTCCTGCTTTCCCCGGCGTATCTTCTCATAGTAATCGTCAATCTTTCGGTCACTCCGTTTCTGCTTTGCGTTGTAGCGTTCCAGTGCTTCATCAAAAAGAGTATGATAGACCTCTTTTATATCCGAATGGCAAAATTCCACGTTATCCCGGCTACGTTCCTTATCTACATTCTTTGCGCTAAAGGCTCTCGTATTGTGATTGACCGAACCTTTCCCCATCATGCCGCTAATCGTTCTTTCCAATAAGCATATCCTCCACACTCTATATATTTGCGCCGCTAACTTTACTGCGCCGAATAGGCGCAAAGCGAAGTTTCTTCGCTTCGGCTTTGTTACTTTCCCGAAAGTAACGCAAAAGCACTTTCGACACGCTCCGCTTTATCAAAAGTGCCTTTGCGCCCTGCCGGGGGCTTTCCGTCCTAATGGACGGGGCGACTTTTCGCCGCTTTACTGCTCCCCCATGCGTCGGTTTGCGTCGATAGCGTCGATATTTTCTATACCGCACCGCTATCTAAAATACCGTCGCAACCGACGCATATCGTCGCACTTTACTCTTTCGGCTCTAGCCGTTTCAGAATGATTTTTCTCTCATGCCCCCGCTTGTTGTCGTAGAAAATGCCGTAGTCATTAAGCAACTGGCTGTTCACTACATTTAATCTCCGGGAAAGCACATTCGCCGACAACTGCATATCCGGCAACTGTTTCAGAAGTTCCGTTGCTGTCCCCTCCCACTCCTGCATTTCCTCTGTCAGAAATTCGTTGATTGCTTCAAGTAACGGATTGGGCGGCTGTTTCCAAAGTTCCGTTTCTGCTTTCTGAAATTTCCAAATACATTGTTCCCGGTCAAATTCGATTGTCAGTTCTTGATCGGGCTGGTCACGCCCCACAATATCCATGACCGCCGTGTTGTCCGTGCGCTTTTTCTTATGCATGATAAACGCCCCGTCTGCCGCACCAAGAAGCCCGTTTGTGCCGGAAATCATATCAAAACTGTCCTCGGACTCCAACTTGCGGGTATGATGAACCACCAACAGGCAGACACCGTATTTATCACTGAATGTTTTCAGCTTTGTCACAATCTCATAGTCACTGGAATAGCTGTACCTGTCCCCGCCGACCTCACGCACTTTTTGGAGCGTGTCAATGATAATCAGCCTTGCGTCCTTATGCTCTTTTATAAAACCCTCTAATTCTCCGTCCAATCCCTCATTCAGTGTCTTTGCCTGCGTTGCAAAAAATAAATTGTCCGCACACTCCACGCCAAACATGACGGACAGCCGCCGCTGAAGCCTTGCGTAATCATCTTCCAGTGCAAGGTATAACACCGTCCCCTTTCGGACAGGATAATTCCACAGCGGAAGCCCCATTGCTACATGGTAGGCAAGCTGTCCCATAAAGAATGATTTACCCACTTTTGGCGCACCCACAAAAAGGTAAGTGCCGCCATACAGAAAGCCGTCCACAACAGGCGTTCTTGGCGGGTAAACCGTATCATACAGTTCTGTCATGGAAACGGTTTGAAGCCCGCCTCCCTGCCCGGATTTCTCCGGGCAATTTGTGTCAAAGCCACGAAAAACAGTGGCTTGCAGATTGTTTTTTACGTTTCCATTTGCTATAATTTCAGTGTAATTTTTTGTTTTCGGCTGTTCCCCATCTGCGCCAACAGATGATACGGGAGCAGTCGATTTCTTTTTTTCTATCATTCATCTTCCCCTTTCAGACCGTCTAAAGTGATTGCAATTACCTGTAACGTGTAGAGCAGTTCGTCATTGTCCGGGCTTATGCTTTCCATGTGTTTCAATTCCTCATAAATTGCCGCCATCTGATTTTTCAGTGCCTTATACACCCTCGGATTGCCCTGCACTACCACATCCCGGCATAAGAGCCGCCTTGTAATATAATCCTGCTTTGTCAGCCCCGATAATGCCACCAAATCATTCAATAACTTTGCTTCTTCGTCCGATACCCGGAACGCTACCGTATGATTGCGCCATCTTCCCTTGTAATCCAGTGATTTCTCCATGCCTTTAGTCCTCCTTTGTCATTCTCTCCATTTCCAATTTTTCCGCCATTTCCGTCTGCACCGTGGGGAACAAGTGGGCGTAACGGTAAGTGATTTTCTCCTCTTCATGCCCCATGCGTTCCCCAATCGCCAGTACCGAAAATCCCATGTTGATTAACAGTGAAACCGCACTATGGCGAATATCGTGGACACGGATTTTCTTAACGCCTGCCTGCTTCGCCCCTCGCTCCATTTCGTGATTGAGGTAGGATTTTGTGACCGTAAATAAACGCTCGTCCGGCTTGATGTCATAAAGCATTTTGATGTACTCCTGCATTTCCTCACAGAGAAACGGCGGCATTTTGATCGTGCGGTTGCTCTTTTTCGTCTTAGGGCTTGTGATAATGTCACGCCCTTTGGAGCGGTGGAAAGTCTTGCTGATTGTGACCGTCTGTTTCTGAAAATCAATATCAGCAGGCGTGAGCGCAAGCAGTTCGCCGGAACGCATACCGCACCAGTAGAGCATTTCAAACGCATAATAGGAACGGGGCTTATCCATCATGGCTTCGGAAAATTTCAGATATTCCTCTTTCGTCCAAAAGTCCATTTCCTTTACGGCTTCGCTCCCAATCGTCCCCGCCCGCCTTGCCGGGTTGTAGGGAAGATTATAAAAGTTTACCGCATGGTTGAATATCGCCGTCAGTTGTGCGTGTATCGTCCTCAAATAATCTGCGGAATAGGGCTTGCCTTTCTCGTCCCGGTACGCCATTAACTCATTCTGCCACGCAATCACGTCCTTTGCTTCAATCTCTGCGATTTTGCGGTTCTCAAAGTACGGTAAAATCTTTGTCCGTATCACATGGCTTTTGGACTCCCAAGTGCTTTCCTTGACACGCTGTTTTTTGTCGGCTTCATACACTTCAAAGAAACTGCCGAACGTCATATCCAATTTTGCGCCCTGCTTTAACATGGCTTCATGCTCCCACGCCTGCGCTTCCCTTTTGGTTGCAAAACCTCTCTTTTGCGTCTGTTTCCTCTCCCCTTTCCAGTTGGTAAAGCGGTAGATTACCCGCCACGTCCCCGTAGCGTTGTCTTTGTATACAGCCATTTTCTCAACTCCTTTCTATTCGCTGTAACATACTTTTTTATGAAAAAATGTAGCGTTCACACGTCCTGCCACCGTCAGATAGCCCTGTTTCTGCATTTCTGCGTTCAGTTCCCTTACAATCTGATAGGCTTTTGACTTTGACACACGCAGTTCCGCTGCCACTTCCTCCACTGTCATAAATGATTTTTCTGTCATTCAGATACCCTCTCCTTTCAATATTTAACTGTTTTTGTTTAAGTCTTGTTGATATGATACTAAATAAATTCCGTTAAGTCAAGTGGCTTTCAAGAAAATCTTAACTTTTTTTATTTAAGTTATTCTTGCTATTTCTATTGCACCATGTTATACTAAGTTCAACAAATTTGTTTAAGTAAAGCACAGCCTACTCAAACTGATATGACTTTACAACACAACTACACTTCACAATAACGGAGGTTTTATTATGGCAATCGGCAAACGCATCCGCTTTTTCCGCAACCGAAAGGGCATGACACAGAAACAGTTAGGCGAAATCCTCGGCTTTCTCGGAAAGACCTCTGATGTCCGTATGGCACAGTATGAAACCGAAGCGAGGACACCGAAGCACGACCTTGTAAAAGAAATGGCGGGTATCTTTGATGTAAGCACCCACGCCCTCACAGTACCGGATATTGATACCTATATCGGGCTTATGCACACGCTCTTTGCGTTGGAAGATATGTACGGGCTGAAAATCGGGGAGATTGACGGGGAAATCTCCCTGCGCCTTGACAAGTCCGACTATTCCACTTATACGTCCATGTTTGATATGTTCCACGCATGGCAGGAGCAAGCCGCCAAACTGGAACAGGGCGAGATAAGCAGAGAGGAATACGACCAGTGGCGGTACAAATACCCGGAATTGGACACCTCAAAACATTGGGCGAAAGTCCCCTCACAGGCGGTCAGTGATATGCTCATGGAAGAATTTCAGAAAATCGAGAAAGAAGAAAAGAAAACATCTAAAAAGAAAAAGCAGAAATAAGCATAAAAAAGACCTTGCCGATATTCAGTTTCCATATCTGAAAATCAGCAAGGTTTTTCTTATGCCATTGATGTAATTATTTAGTGCGTGATGTTGAAAATGTTGCCAAATCGTTGCCAGTGCCTAAACAAATTTGCTTGCAACCCGCATAAACACTAGCTTTCTAAATCCAATTTCATCACTCAAACTCGATTTCGTAATGGCATTTTCATGAACTTTCATTGTTAAAAAAATTATTTCACCACTCATTTTTTCGTTTCCTACTCTCTGTACTTTTGTCTTGATTGGCTTTTAACATCACAAAAACATCACGGAATGATTTCCACCACATCCTCTATTCCGCAATGCAACCCCTGACAGATGCTCTCAATAATTTTGAGATTGACCGGCTCATTCTTCCCCAGCTTCGCCAGCGTGGCATTGCTAATTCCTATCTTATCCCTAAGCTCTATCCGGTTCATATACCTATCAATCAGCGTTTTCCATAGTCTATCATAGCAAATCATCCATGTCTATCCCCTTATCACTAAAGCATTGCATATTGTTCCAAGTAGAAACCAATATCCCCTTCCAATATTCAAAATAAAAAGATATTATGCTAACTATTTCCGAAAGTAAAAGGAAAGATATGGTCTATATCATGGATGAAGAGCAACTCCCTGGCAGGCTTCCACCCAATTTGTCAAAAGCTTTCTTCAGGAATATGTAGATAATCATATGGATATCAGCATTCTCAAAAAGTCTTTGGAAGTAAATTCCATTGAATGTGCATAAGATTTGTGGTATAAAAAAAGACGTTCGATCCATGAACGTCTTTCTTTATGACGACAGTGTTGCAGCACTATCCGTCAATTGATGATGAAATCAGAGAGCCGTTTTTGCTATGTAGAACTTTAGGGCTTTCATCCGGTACCCGCACAATCAGTTCATCGAGTTTACAATCCAGGGCCTCACAAATGAGATCTAAATGATCCAGATTAACCCTGTCAACCAACTCATGGTACAATTCATTGATTGTGTTCGGCCGGATGCCAGTAGCCCTTGCCAAATCTGCCTGCGTCCACCTGAGTTCACCGAGCTTAGTAGATAGTAAAATTCTTATCATACGTCGCTGCTCCTTCCGCTATAAAATATCATTTTTAGACACACTCATGTGCCTTTTGTTATTTTATAGCGGTTTGAGTTATATCTTATCAAATCACAGCTAACGACTGGCTGAATACTCAAAATTCACTATCTTATATGGTTCATTGTATCCTTCAAAATATAATTCTAACTGCAATGTCATTGGCTCCCCGTTCATATCTACAAAAAATTGTTCTATTTTTGCTGGTAAGTCCTCCGCATAATGATTCCTATACACAGTTACTCTCAATAATGTTTCTCGGCCTGCTGGACTTTCCACTGAAATACTGGAGTTAATTTTATACTCTGGCATAGTGTAATACCTATATACAAAAATACTAATCAATACTAATAATGCAGTACCCCTTATTCCTCTTCTCATTTTCTCACCTCACACCTTGCACCTTACTATATAGTATACCTTACTATATAGTAAATTACTAGATGCAGATTTACTGGATATAATCCTATTAGTAATTTGAGGATGGTGAATAACGTGGGACATCTGCATATCAAAATTAATGACCTGTGGAGCGAACGAAAAATCAGCAAAAATACCATTTGCAGGGATTTGGACATCCCACGTCCAAATTTTAATCGCTATTGCAGAGACGAATTTCAACGGATAGATGCAAACTTGATATGTAAATTGTGTGAATATTTTGAATGTGAAGTTGGGGATTTAATTGAATATGTAAAGGATTAGGCACCAAGCCCAACTCCATTATTAAATTCAAAGGGCGATAGACTAACATCTATCACCCTCTTTATCAGAACTCACCCTCATCCGAATTTTACTATTTTGCCATGTCTGGCCACTGAAGCGCCCCATCCTGATCAGGTACTAACAGTACCGGATCGGTAGCCATCCGTCCATTCTGATCCAGATAATACCATTTTCCGTCCACAGCTTGCAATCCTTTCGCCATAGAGCCGTCCTGACTTAAGTAATACCAGGATCCTTTATACTGATACCAGACATCAGCAACCATGTGCCCGTTTCCATCAAACCAGTACCATTTGTCACCGTCCTTATACCAATCATTGGTCACATACTGGCCGGAATCTCCCAGATAAAACCTTTCTCCGCTGTTCTCGTGAACCCAGCCGGATTTCTTCGTCTTTTTCAGGCCGTAGAATTCTGCAATGACCTCCGCCTCCGCTCTGGCCAAACTCTCTAAATTCTTGTCATTTAATAACCAGGCTGTAGCTGCCGGATTCGTATGGAAAGAATGTTCCAGAATCAATCCCGGCGTTCCAACTGCCGTAGCTCCACGCACTACCCCATAATAATCTCCATGGCTTCCGGACCGGTGTTCGATTCTGGCCTTCTGGCGGGTTCCCATAATCCTTTCCACACATTCGGCCAGTGCCAGCCCGATCCCGTCCGCGCTTCCATTAATAGCGCAATACGATACTGGATAGTCAACCGTTTTCTGTTCGGCGGCATTGGAATGGTCTGAAATAAACAGGTCACATCCTGCCGACGCGGCTCCCCGCTCATACAGGCCGCGGTCCTTTTCCTGCGTCGCCCGGGTCAGGACTACCTCCACATTATACTCCTCCAGAAATCTTTTCTGTAACAAATGCAGCTTCCACACCATGTCTGATTCATAATACCGGCCGTCCACCGGACTCCTATTGTATTTGCCATAATGGCCAGCGTCCAAACAGATCCTCATAGTCTTATTCTCCTTTTCGTTTTGATATAAGGCCAGGATCGCTCCCGGCCCCAAACTTAGTGATTCCACGATTACTTTCTATCCTTATATCCAGTCCTCTCCCAGATCTCTTTTACCCTCTCCCAGCCGTCCATGGACACCAGCGCCACCACGAACGCCGCTATCATACAGGCAAATACCATGTACCATACAATCGGCTGTTTCAACCAAGCCATCAGTGCCACAAAGGATACAGGGCACAGGATCAGCGACAGCACGATCACTACCGCCGACGTGGGCAGATTTTCAAGCCCCGGCCAGGACTTGATCACCTGGGTGACTGCGGATACGATAAAGGCCATCACTCCAATGGCGATCAACAGATACGACAAATACTGCATGATTTCATTTACGTTCATATTCTCCTCTTTTCTCCGGTTGTCCCGGTCTTGATATTGTTTATTTATGCGCTTCCTGGTTTATGTGTTTCTCAATTTTAGTGACAGCCTCTGTAACAGGTCCGTTGCAATCCAACTCCTGAAGCCCCTTCAGGCAAGCCAGTACTCCATATGTCAGCAGACACATCTCCTCCTTTAAAGCCTTTATGTCTACATCCTGCTTAGCTTGCCGCTGATACCACTGATAAACCGCAAACAGCCCGCCTATCAGGGCCACCACGGCGCCCAGGAAAGCCGCCGCCGTGATGACTGTCTGGACAGTTATGTACATCTTCATCACCTCCTCCAAATTAGGCATGAAAAAAGAGCCTCTTAAGCCCTTATTTTTTCTATCGTAATTTATACTGTGGTTTCTCCTCACCAAATATCCAATACCGCAGCCAGTCATCCAAAATAATCCCGGCTATTGCCACTATCATCCACAAAACAAAATATTGCGGGCAAACCTGCCCCAGGATGTTCCCCGGCATCTGGCTGTAATCCCATATACTCCATCCTAACCACAGGTTTACAATACATCCAACCACAAATTCCATCCCTGTAATGATACAAGCGCCTATAATGCCCTGCTGCCATAACGGCATTAACCATGGGATAACCTCATTGATCAGCCCCAGACAGACAAAGCACAGCCCTCCCAGCACGAACATGGTCCAATGGCTCCACCACCGCCAGGCCATCTCCAAAAGGTTATATAACAAACCACCAGACGTAAATAGAAATAAATATTTAAAACATCTCTTCACCAGCATCCCCTCCGGCCATAGCGGCTATCTGTATAAGATATGCATCCAATACCTCGGATCTGTACTCCTCTGGCACATCGGCTCCATAGAAGATTGTCTTTACTTCATCCGCAATCTGACATTCCGCAATCCATATATTAAGCGCATTGCAATAGGTGGTATGATAACTGACATGGAACGTGGCCGCCTGAATAATCATCCGCATATCTTCGGCGCTGTAATAACAACAGGGTTGTCCATCCGCATGATATTCCAACTTCTCCACTCCTGCCGCCAGTTGAGCCTGTTTACCAAACAAATTTATCTGGTCATGATCCGTCAAACTGAAATGTTCCACTGCACCGTCCGACAACTTAATGGTGATACCCTTACGGATGATCTGCTCGCAGGCTGCTGACACCTCTGCCCTTTTCGATGCCCGGGCATATGTCAATAGTTCCTCCTGGGTCGGTACATGCAGCTCTGATGGTGGAGCTTCCGGTTCTGCTGGGGGCTGGTACAGGCTGCCGTCATCAGACAGATAGACCGTCTGTCCCTCACGTTTGTAAACCGTGCTGTATCCTGGCAGGAAAGAACACAGAATACCTCCAGAAGTGTAGACCTCAACGTCACCAAAGTCCTCTGGTACCTGGTTGTCAAACACCACCTGCAGCACATGGGTGGAGACTGGCATAATGCTTTTGACCTCATATGCCTGTTCTCCATGGTTGATTTTAATTGTTTCCATAACTTTTTGACTCCTTTCTTTATTTTTTATATAATAAAAGAGCCATTTCTGACTCTGAATTTTCGAATTTATATAGTTTGCTCATTAATATAGTGATATTGATTCCCAGATGGTAACAACTAATTTTAATGATTTTTTAGAATTATCAAATGGTATAAGTGTTGAAAACGTAATTCTTGTAAAAAGAAGTAAACTGATATACATTAGCATGGAAATATATAAAACTGACAATTCATCTTTTAGTTCTGCAAGATCCACTATTGGAATATTAAAAAGTGGTTTCACACCACAATTTAAGGTGTATTTGACAATCCCAGGAGAAACAAAAAGAGGCAGTCTTGTAAACACATCTGGATCGATATATATTATCAAAGACGGGACTATTTATATCGATAGATCGAATACAGATGACCCAGCTACATGTTTTAGCGTTATGCTTTCTTATTTTTCTTCTTAGCAGTTACTAAAATAGCAAAATACAAGGTTTCAATAGGATCAAATATTTTCTCGATATATGGCAAGAAATTATTTGATCCATTTTTGCACATTATTGATAAACCCCATAATATCCCCGGCTGTATTAATGCCAATAGCGTATGTATTTCCATCCACCAAATAAATGTGAATATAAAGCATCCATCCGCCATCTGTATGGAACCTTATTTTTTTTATAGAATTTTTATCCGTGATAAAATCCAAATCACTATATTAATAAGTGGGATATAGGTGGGAAAATGTCCGGAAAAGAAATTGGTTGTCGGATAGTGGGAGACATGCTATAATGCAGTTACGGAAAGTCAGAGAGCAAAGGCGGCTTACCCTCCATCTTCGGAGGGGCTAAACCCTCCAGACGAAAGAAAGGAGGGCGATGCTGATGGTTACATATGCTGATTTATTTCAGTTTTGTATACTTTTAGTTGCCCTTGTTGGCCTATGTTACACGGTCTTCAAGGGTAGAAAATAGCCGCCACTACTACCAATAGTGACGGCTGCCCTTTAAAGGGTAGTTGCACATTGTTCGGAGGGTAGGCCGCTTCTCTGGCTTTCCCTTTCCATATCCAATATAGCATATTCAGAAGAGAGGCGCAAGCCTCTTTTTGCTATATATGATGATAAGGCATTGCCTCATGTACTATAATTAGTGCAAAAAAGGAGGGACTTTTGTTGTGGTTGATAAAATTTTGGAAAATATTGTTAATGAGATGGCGGCATATCTTGATCAGGGGCAACTGGAACATTTGAGCAATGTCCTGTATGTCAATTTCCATGGTCTGGAGGTCCAAGAGCATTGTACCGATCTGACAGCCAGCGGAATGGATGGGGACGCGGCTAAGATCAAGATGTTTGTGGCCAGCAAAAAGGCGGTCAACCGGCAAGACAGCACCTTGAAAAATTATGCCAAGGAGATATGTAACGTGTTGGATTTTCTGGGTAAGAGGATTGAGGATATTACTGGGATGGACCTGCGGTTCTATTATGGAATGATGCGGGAGCAGCGGGGAATAAAGATGTCAACTATGCAGACTCGCCTGCATTACCTGTCCTCATTCTGGGATTTTTTGCTCACAGAGGAGATGGTGCATACGAATCCAGTAAAAAAGGTTGGACTCTTAAAGCTGGAAAAGACTATAAAAAAGCCGTTTTCGGCAGCGGAATTGGAAGCATTGAGGGTGAACTGCGCCATGCTCCGGGATAGAGCGCTTGTGGAGTTTTTGTATAGCACAGGTGTCCGTGT
Source organism: Clostridiaceae bacterium (assembly GCA_910575585.1). Taxonomy (GTDB): domain Bacteria; phylum Bacillota; class Clostridia; order Lachnospirales; family Lachnospiraceae; genus UBA3402. Next base: position 69,966 of record CAJTGF010000016.1, on the reverse strand, counting down.
GTCGGAACTGGTTTCTTTAAATGTGGGAGATATTGAGATGGGAAAGCAGGAACTGGTGGTGTATGGAAAAGGAAGTAAAGAACGCAAGACTTATCTGACAGATGCCGCAAAGTATTACCTGAAAAGGTACCTGACAAGCCGTTGCGAGGAAGGGAAGACATTGGAGGATCTGCAGACAGAGCCTTTATTTGTAACATTAGATATGCCCCATAACCGGCTGACAGTTGCGGGGGTGCAGTATATGCTGCGGGAGCTGGGGAAGCGGGCCGGGGTCTCTGGAGTGCATCCACATCGTTTTCGTCGCACAATTGCCACGGATTTATTGTCCAGAGGGATGCCGATTGAGCAGGTGAAGGAGTTTCTGGGCCATGAAAAGCTGGATACGACCATGATCTACTGTACGGTAAAGCAGGAGAGTGTCCAGGCATCGCATAAAAAATATGCATAACCCAACTAAATAAGAGCCATTTTAAGCGGGCGAAGGCGGCCGCTTTATTAAGTTTACCCTAATGGCTAAAAGGCTGGGATATGGCCTTGTGATGGAGGCTAAAAAGGGCGCTGGATAATATAGTGATAAAGCGCCCATAAGTTCACCTGTTTTTAGTGGGGTGATAAAACATTCAAGTTTTGCCGGTGCAGGTCAGCAGCTTGCTAACGTAGCCGGAAACACTTTATATGTTGGAAATCGCAATACCTGTGATAACATAGTGTTCGAAACCAAAGACTTGGCAATAACCTTGCAGTCAATAAATGAGGCTCTATCAGCAATATGGTTGGATACAACAGGTATTGTCAGATCCGGACTGGTTAATAATTTAGAAAACTTTACATGTTATCGCGCTGGGAAGATAGTTATATTGTCAGGGCGCATCTTTTTTTCAGGTGCATCTTTCAACAACGAGGTGCTTTTATCCAATCTACCAGTAAATTGTTATGGGGCATATTTTACAATAAACTCTTATGGAATAAATGGGGAGACTGGAGAGGTAACAGGCTTTCTCATTGATAATGTAATAACCGGTTTAGGAGCGCCTTCGGCGAATCGGGAATACAGGTTTGAAGTTGTAAGTGCAATCCGGTGAATCATTTATAAGTATTTGCCTACACTCCATCAAGTCCGGACCACACCCCTTTACATAAATACATATAGATTGGAGCCTCTACAAAGTATCCTACTATCAGAACAGCGCCATGTGAGTTATCAAGTTTTGTTGCGATAGCCATGTATTCCGCTCCAGCATTTATTTGGAGCATCATGCCTGCCAACATTGGCAAACTATCCCAATTCATTTTAATTGCTCCAACAGGGTCATTAGAACTTGGCACTCCATTAATTGTGATATATCTTGTATAATTGGAGAAATCACTATATAATTGAGTATACAGATCCATCAACACCTTGCCCTGAGCCGCTGACAATGGTAAATCTGCTCTGTCCGTCACACAATTATTAACCAGCTCGCCTACGTATAATGCCAAACTGAATCCTGCTTTTACATTTTGCATCCATTTTACTAATGGAATCCCCGATACCAATTTATTTAATAGAGATTCTTTGCCTGTTATTCCCTCGACTTCCCCACTATCATCAAATTCCGGATTCTTAATTAACTTGCGGTTACATAGCGTGTTTTGAAATAACTGTCTAAATGTTATGTTTGGGATTTCGGCATGCACAGGATCGGAAGTCTCAATTACTTTTATGACATCGGAAAATTCTGGCGTATCTGTAGTATAATCTTTCATTTCTTCATTTCTCCTCTCTCACTTTTTCTAAAATACATCATCTAGTGTATATGTCATTTCCAGATCATCATCCTTCCCTTTCTTCTTGAAAGACTTTACACAAAGGATATCCCCTTCCTCATCATACAGCCCAATCTCGCTGATATAAGCCCCAGCCAGTTCTAATTCTGAAAGAGTACACTCATACCTGCAGGTTGTATCCTCGATAAATGCATATCCGTCTATGGATTTCCTGTACAGTTCATGCCTGAGCCCTGTTTGTCCATCACTAGGCGCTATCACATCCCCGCTCTCGTCATCCCCACCATCCCCAAACGCCATACCCACAATGGTTGGTAATGTGATTGCCCCTGCTCTAGCTTTCACCATTTTCTCTCTGGCCGCCTTTGTAATAATTACATTTGCCACTATAAAACCTCCTCTCTATATATCGCATTAAAAATTCTCATTCCATCAAACTTGCAGGAACCATCAAAAAAACCGGGATTCCTTTTAATGACTATGGCTGAATCACCAACAGCTTCCTGATTCTTAACTAGAAATTTCAATCGTGCTGCCGATTTCATTGAATCCCCTGATGTATCAAGACGCAAACCAAAGTGTAAATATCCCTTAACAGTATCAAATCTTTCGCTAATTTGGGTTTTACCATGAATTCCTATGTCAGGGAATAGGATTCTTTCCTCAATAGCCGCATTTCCGCCATGGCATTCTATTATAAGTCTCAGGTCATATCGCCTTTTTGCGTCCATCAAACTGGCATTATCAAACTTCCATGTCCCATCAAAAATGTTGCATCCCAAAAACCGCTCCTTCGCATCTGTTGGAAGGGCACCGTCAAACTTCCACGTCCCATCAAAGATATTGCAAGCCCAGAACGGCATCTTCATCCGCATGGTCACCCGCCTTAGGAACATCCGCTCCAGCCCCCTGTGGTCAATGACAATCCAATATTGAATTGTATACAGAAAGCCAACCCCTCCTGGCCTGATAACCGTAGGTTTTCCTTTCGCGGGGTCCTCTTTGTCCACATCCACATTGGGCAGACCTATGAAAATAGTAGCTGGACGGTCCTCCCGTTCATAGTACGATGCTTTCTTCACATCCCACAGAAGATCAATGGCTTCCATGATGTCAAAATAGGTGCAGTCGCTGGTGTCACGAAGTATCTTATACCTCATATAAATCCGGTAGCGTCCATCCGGAAACGACTCGCCAGCCAGCTGCCCTCTATCCAGCTCATAGGCTTCTTTCCGGCTAAGCTTCACTATGGTACCTACATGATCAAGATTCACTCCATAAGCAGTTTCAATATCCGTCTTTCCGTTAATATCCATCAATATCTGATAAACCTCTTCCAATTGTCTGGCAAAAGCCCGAATAAGAATTTCGATATTCTTTTTTCCCTGGAACTGCTGAGGAATGTCCTTAAGCCAATTTTCAGTTATCCACAATGAGCACCACCTCAATCCTTTTTTCGTCAATCTCCACCTTCTGCCTAGCGGATACCATGATATTTTGATCTTGATATTCATCTGCTGCCGGTACGTAAGAATAGCTGTCGGAATACGCGCTCAATATATCAATCCTGGTGATTCCTCCTATGGCATCATAAATCCCCTCATGCAGAAGCTGAACAAGGAGACTGGTTCCCGCAACCATGGCGGCTCCATCCCTGATGATGGAACCAGTGGCCAGAGCCGCATAATTGGCCGGCACCCTGTCTCCGTCCCCATGTAGCACTACCTTCAACCAGGTATACAGTTTTTCCGGCCTGTTAAAATGAATCATTACAGAATCCCCATAATTTGTAGGAACGGAAACCTCAATCTTCCCATGGGTCCATATCCCTCCAGCCTTTTTCCGCAGGATGGCCGCAGCAATATCCGATTCGTTTCCCCCTTCCACAATAATTTCAACACTGTGCGGGGGGAGCCCCCTTTTATCAACAATGTCTGTAGGATTCTCATATCCGGAAGCAGACTCCACATCCTCCACATTATGAAGGAGTTCTGAAACAATGCTGTCTATCATGGTATTAGAACGCAAGGCCGATTTTGCAATATATGACTGCCTTAATTCGATATCCGTTTCCGCAAGGCGCCCATACACCGGAGGCAGAGCGTTTATGACGCTCTCAAAGCCGGGAGTATTGTTTACCATCTTGGAAACGATTCCATAAGGCAGCGTAACTTTACCGTACTGTTCCGTAAAGAAGTTGGCTATGGTGGTGACGCTTTTCGTGGTCAGGTTGTCCGACAGCACAAGGATGTTGCGCCTTGCCTTCACCGTGTCCTCAATCACCAGGACTCCGTCACGAACCGTTGTCAGATACTCATGGTTGGTGATTGCCTCTTTCAAACCGCCCAGGATATTGGTCTCCGTATTGTCTGTGCTAGAATAGCTATACTGCTCACCATTAATCACAATGGTATATGCGGCCCTCTGGGCCGCCGCTACGACAATGCTCACCGAATTAAACGAACCTCGGGTTATCCGGAACCCCTCCGAAGCAAACAAACGAATCTCCGGCTTTGTATTTGTTGCCACCATGGTGTTCTCCCGGACATACGTTCCATCATCACCGGTGCAGTGGAGCGGGTAACTGGTGTGCTTGCTGGGCTTTCTCCGGATCCCTCCATACTGCACGGCATTATCAAGACTTATTCCCGTGGCGGTAGCCGGATATTTTGCGTAATAGCTGTCCTGGGCAGTTTCCCACAAATCCGCAATCTGTCCCGCAAATGTCGTCACCAATACATTCAAAAAGGATGGCTCTGACAACCTGGTGTTAAATCCGAACCCCTCCGTAAGTTCGCCATGTATTTCTTCCAGAATGGTATCCATCCGTTTTAAAACAAACCCTTTATCAGTCACTCCGAAATCAGGCATTGTATCTTTACCTCCCCCTTTATTGTCTCCAAATCCGTCATCGCCACAAAGAGCAGACAAGCCTGTCGTGTCCTACTGTCAAAGGTTACGGAAACCTCCTTTACGTCGGTTACCTCATCCACTTCAAAAATCTTCTCCCTGACCGCAGACTCAAAAGCATCGATATCCGGGTTTTTGATAAGCAGGCTGTCGAAATATGGCAGTCCTTCTTCCCTGTTCCACCGCCATTCCCTTTCCAACCATCTAAGCCTTATCATAATTTTCTGCCTCGTAGACGCCTCCAGACAAATATCTCAATTCTGGGAAATATACAGATCCCCGCCATGATTCAGCAAAATGTCCATATTCCTCTTTAGCCTCCTGAAATACTTCCGGTACAGTCAATATTCCCCTGTACCATTAAATTGCCGCTTATGGTTATTCCGCTTCCTGAAACAACAATTTCAGAACCGCCCGCACTGACTACAACCGCATTCATGGCACACGCCTTAACCACGGCCCCGCCTCCGCTCCGAAGCAGGCCCGGGATTGCAATGGCATTTGTAAGGTCGAAACGGAGGGAGCCTTCTGACTTTGCCCCGCTCCGCCATTGGTCAAGTTCCACTTCCGATAGGATGATAAGGCAGCCGTCCCCGGCTTTCACCGGAAATCCAATACCTGCGCCAGCGCTCTGGCTAAACGGGAATACCACGGGCGCCTCCGTTATGGCGGGATACTCCAGGCTTTTTCCATCTGACATAACATATCTCCCAAGTGGCTGTACGGTTGCCACGCATTTTACGGAATCGAAAGAAACAATCTTTCCCGGCAGCGCAGTATGTATCTCGTTCACAACGCTTTTGGCTGTCTTTTCTATCTGCTCTACAGCTTCCTGAAGCATTACTGATCCCCCCTTGTCCATATGCATTCATCAGGATATATCAAAGCCCTCCGGCCTTTTTATCCAGATTTGCCTGGGCTTTGATTTCAAGCAGCTGCGCAGTGCATATCCAGTCCCCTTCCAGGTTATCGCCGTCAAACGTGAGTTTATATACCCGAAAGTATCCTCTGGTAATCTTGCTCTCCAGCTGAATGATGTCATTTATCCCAATAGCCCCGTTAAGCAAATACTCCACTTCCCACCCGGTTTGCGATTCCGCGCTCCCCGCATTTGCGCCAATAGTAATACGTTTTGGAATATTGATAAGTCCTGTATTGCTGCTTAACAGATATCCCCTTGCTGATATAGGTCTTCCGGGCCATGTAATCTGCAATATCTGGTTTTGCATGGTCCAGGCATGGCCACAGCAGGTCACAAGTTTCTGCAGGGCTGTTCTCGCTTTTCCAACAAAACTGAAACCATTGGGCAGAACCGTATATTCGAGGTCATTGGCAAAGATAATGGATACTCCCATCTGTTCGGCAATGTATTGATATACGTCATGACAGTTCACTGCGCCATTAAAGGACACGGATATTACGGTATCCCTCAATTCTACCCTGCCGTCAACCACCTCGATCTCCGTCATCCTGTCCGCATTGTCCGGAACCGTGACCACGTTAGTAATGTTGCCAGCCAAAATCAGGGCGTTCCTCCCGCCGTACCCGGCTTTTAGCTCTATGATGCAGTCCTTTCCGTCCAGCGTCTTAAGGTTCTGGTCCGACAGGTTCCACACCTGTACCTTGGCGGTATTAGCCGCCTCCGCATCGGATTTTTCAATGCTGAACGATATATGCAGGGCTGTTTCCTTCGGGCTCCTGACATTGCCAATCTCAAATCCTTTTTCCCCCATCTTTCCGCACTTCATGGTATAAGTTCTTAAAAAATTTGTTTCAGCCATAATCAACCCTCCAGTTCCGTATTCGGAATATAAATGAACTCCGCAGTCTTATTGTTAAATGCCTGCCGCCCAACTATTTCCCTGTCTGAAAGACATCCGAATACACCGTCCGGTATGGCTACATCCGTATAATAATGGAAAATGGGGAAATTAGGCACTATCCTGGTCATAGCGATAACCGGTTCGTTTTCAGCCTTATACAAACCAAAACTCCAGTAATCATACCTTTCGTTGTAAGTAAACCGGAGTAGACATTCCTTACCATCTATGGACAGGTTTGACAGGCTGTCATTCATATCCGGAACCTTGATGAAAAGCATTCCCTCACCTCCTAAATCAGTTTGAGTCCGCTGGCAACGCCGTATAAGATTGACTGGCTTTTCTTTGCGGAGCTGGTACTGCTTCCTCCCGAAACGCTACCCGAGTTTCTTCCACTTCCTGCGCTGTCTGTTTCCACTCTGCTGGAAGAGGCTGAAGTAGAGGCAGTACCGGCATTGGCCTTGGTTTCCCCTGATTTCAGAATATAAGACGGAATCTCCACTGTCCTGCGCTCCGTCACTCGCACCTTCTGGGCGGATAGGGCGATCTCTCTCGCGTAACCAATCTCTCTGGACTTTTTAATGGACAAGCTGGTGATGCCCATGTCTTTATATATAGCATCCGTTGTAACAATCTTCACCAGTTCCTTATTCAGCCAAAGGCTCTCCATCCTGTCACAGATCTTCCTGACCCTGTCGTTGGAACTGCCGTGCCGATACAGCCACGTTACTGGCGTGTTGGTAACGTACAGGGTCATCTGCACACTGACAGGGTCCAGAATGATAGTGTCTGACACGGGGAATCCATCTTCCACAGGATAGGCAGGAATGGTGGCGGACAGAGTCTTTGTCTCATCAATCAATGCGTCAAATTCAATCCCGGCTATTGCGGCCGGCTTAAGTCCTCTCCTTGTCATATCTTATCCTCTCGCATATGCAAGCCCCCTTGCCATCTGTGTGGTGGCATCCGTAGCGGATTTCTTCATAGCCTTTGATACGTTCTTCTGGGTCTCGGCGCTTCCTCCGGAATAGCTGTTGGCTATGTTCACATTCTGGGTCACTGTGGATGTGGTATTGTTTACGGTGCTGGCCGCTGCGGTAGCCGCATTTGCCGTGGCCGCCGCCATCAGGGTCCGGATGCCCCCTGCCAGGCTTCTTATCCTGTCCAGAACGATCCCCTCGCTGGAGGTAATACCGTCGGCAAGCCCGCTCATAAAGTCAGGCATCCATGACTCATAATCCGTAAGAGGTCCTTCATCCGGAACGGAGAAATGAAGAAATGACCGTATCTTCTCCCCGACCCCCTTCACCGCCCCGACGACTCCCTCCACTCCTTTCAATATCCCGTCCTTTAATCCGGTCATGAAATCTAATCCCCACTGGACGGCCTGTTCTGGCAGAGACTGAAGCCAGTCAATGGAATTCTGAAACCCGTTAACAATAGAATCGTGGATTCCGGATACTTTCTCCGAAACAACGTCATGGGCAGACTGGAAAATGTTTCCGAATATCTCAGCCAGCTTATCCCACACCGCGCAGATGATGTCCCAGGCCCCGGTGATAACCGCTGTAATAGCCTCCCAGGCCGCAGATGCCAAATCCAGGATGGCGCTCCAAGCTCCTGACCAGTTTCCCGTAAATACATTGGCTAGGAAGTCGATAACTGCCGCCATTGCGTCCAAAAATGGTGATATTAACGAAATCATGGTATTCCACAGGATGGAGAATACGGTAAGTATTGTTTCTCCCCAGGTATCCCAATAGGCTTTAAGCGCCCCAAAGATTGTCATGGCAGCCTGGCTTAGGGCATTCCACAACGCCATACATAGTGCCTGGATCCCCTGCCATATCCTCCGGAACGAAGCCATCACCTCGGCGCCGTTTTCTGCCCACCAGGCTGCCAGCACGCCAAAGACCTGATGGGCGGCCTCCCGAATCTTTCCCCAGGAATCCGTCAAAAATCCCCATACAGCTTTCCAGGCCGTGAAAATAGCCTGCCGGGCATTGTCTGCCCCAATACCGGCCTTGTCAAAAAGTGTTCCTATGACAGAATCATTGCCTTTCAGGAAATGGATAAAGTCTTCCACAATCAGGGCCAGAAGCGTAATGACTGCCACTACCCCAAGTACTTTCAGATTTGCCATGCCGAACAGCTTCCCGATGCCGGACAGCATACCTACAAACGCCTTTGCTCCTGACAGAACTTTCCGCCAGCTCATTACCAGCAGGAATGCGCCAGCTGCTATGGACAGGATCTTAAAAGCATTCTCCGCTCCGCCAAGTCTGTCTACAACCGTCCTGACCGCCTGGCTTCCTTTTTTCATCCCTTTTGACAGTGTCTGGGATAGTCTGTCCGCTGCCGGCTGCAACCGCTTTACCAAGGCGTGGTATCTCTCGCCTACCCTGGTAAGAATCCCATTCTGTGCTGTCAGCCCTTCAACAGCCTTTGTCGCTTTCTGGGTCATAAATACCAGCACTTTTAATACGGATACCGCCGGCTGTAAGATAGTGCTCCCGGCAGCGGCTCTCAAATCGGTCAGTCCCTGTTTCAGGTTCCCCAGCTGGTTGGTCCATGTATCGGACTCCCTGGCCGCCTGTCCGATGGCTCCGGAAGCTTTGTTGGCGTCCTCCACCATTTTCAAAAGGGTAAATTGCTTTTCCGCTTCGGACAGATCCTTAAACGACTTTCTGTATAATTCATTCGCAGCTGCGTTTCTGGTGGTTTCCGTGGCCGATAATCCAAGCGCAGCGTCATTTTCAAAATTGCCCTTTAAGAACGACTGCAGAGAATTAGTCATATCCTCTATAGATTTATCATAGAAAGCGGCAGAATCCGCCACAGCAATCATTGACCGGTTTGCAATATCAAGTGCATCTGCCTGCTCCATACCTGCCGTTTTTGAGAAGGCGGCTATCTGAGTAAAGCTCCCCTTCATCCGATTCACCAAAATACCTGTATCCGCCTCTATTGCTGCCAGATTGCTTGCCGCCTCATTCTCCATATCCCCAAACACCTGGGAGAACTGGGACTTTAGCGCCTCGGCATCCGCCGCAGCTTCCGCAAGACCGGAGATTCCCGCAATAGAAAAACCTATGCCGATGGCCCCAAGCATTTTGGAGGCAAAGCTTTTAATGCCTTTTACAACGTCCTTGGCTTCTTTTTCGCTGTTTTTGTCCACCTCAAAGCCGAATGCCACAACAATATCCCTTATGGTCAATTTCCAGCCCTCCTTTCCATTTCAGCTGCGCGCCCGTTTTCAATATCAATCTCCATCTCATAGAGGGCATACAGCTTCAGGGCCTGGTCCAGAGTATACACTTCCTGCAGTTCATACATGGAAGCCAACCTTGCCTTTATTAGGATGTAACAGCGAAGCTCCAGCTCACTGAACTGGGAATAATCAAATCTTCCGTACTTTATAAAATCCTCCGGATCATTGCCGCCGTTTTCGCTTCCGGCGCCTCCTCTTCTCCCACCTTTCCCTTCCCAGATAGGGCGGTGAGCTTCTTGAAAAAACCATTGAAATTCAGTCTGATCACATAAAAGCACAGCAGGAACATTTCATGAACCTCTCCGCAGAACAGCTCGTCAGCCAGTTCCCTGTCCAGCCGCTCGTGCCGGACATTGCCATCCTCGTCCGGCGCCTCCACCACAATGTTGTCACCAAGAAGCAGCCTCTTCATCAACACTTCCAGCTTGTCCCCGCTGATACTGCCGCACCCCGACATAGCCGCGACGGCTTTCCCTGCATCTATATCCATAAGGCCCGCGTCCTTTTGACTACTCTCGCCTTTTGAACTGCTTTCACCTACCAGCGGGGCCAGGGTGCCTAAAAGGGGAGCCAGCACGGATGCCAGCTCCCCGGTAAGATTCGCCGCCTTAAAGGCGGAAAATGGTGTGATATAAAATTTTTTCGTTCCGATCCGTTCAATGGTTGGCTCCATCTGCCTCAATCCCATATCTCTTCGCCCTCCCTTTATTTGAATTCTCCGTCTGCCACGGTGATCTCCCATTCCCGGTTGCTCTGCACCTTTCCCCTTGTCCATGAAGCAGGTTTGGCTATCCACGCAAGGGCTCCCACAAATTTCTGATTCCCCAAAATATCATTGACATTCACCGAAAACATCCCTGTGCCATCCTTCTGATCCCTGTCATGCATCCTCTGCAGATACGTATTCGTTTCAGAAGCCTGCAAAAGCGCCAGTTTCAGCGTGTACACCCTGGTGGGGTCAATGCTCCTTGCTATCTCCCCATCAGCTCCTATCACATGGGCCGTGCCATCGCCTACCGGCTCAATGGTGATGAAACTGTCGTCCGCAAAGCCGGTAACAATATGCCGCCCGAATGCGCAGGTTACCTTTCTATGGTTGTAAGTAGTCACTCTTCCCATGAATCACTTCACTCCTTTCCTTCCATGGATCAGAACGTTAAAAATCCTTCTATCTCAACCGCGTGGATCGCTCCCGCCAGCCGGGCAGTATACTTACAGCCCAGCAGCTTCCTTGATTTTCTCTGTGCTTCCGTAAGGCTGGACGCCCGGGGCACGGTCACCACAAAGCCGGGGATGGGATTGTCATTGGAGTCGTACTCCGTAGGGGCGATGCCTCCAAGGTCCTGGCCAACTTTAAGGGTTGCCTCCATAGCCCCCTCGATCAGACCGATACCGTTATCTGTAAATGGCACCTTCCGGTTTACCTTCAGCACGTTGAACACCCGGATCTGCATCTCCGCTTTCAGCCAGTCCCTGAACCGGATCACGTCAATCCATTCACCGGCAAGCATACGCCCTCCAATGGTACAGTTACAGCCGCCGTACCGGAGGAACATGTTGATATTGTCCGCCTCCAGCGTTTTCTTGTTATTGGTACTTATGGCTGACGGGACGATGGTGGCAAGCTCCTTCAGATGCCATGTCTCGGTGCCCGGGTCGTATCCAAAACATTTCGCCATCCACGCCAGGGCCGCATACCGATTCTCTTTAGGCTGATTCTCCCCATCATAACCATCCGCTTTTCCGGAAAACATCCCAAAGCTTCTATAATAGGAAAAGTTCTTCACCGGGCAGGCGTCAATGTCATCATACTCAAATGCGAACACTTTCTCGTTGGCCTCTGTCCAGGCAATGGCCGCCTCCACGTCCCCAGGGTCTCTAAACTCCGTAATATGGATGCCATAAAATCCGGCTTCACCATTGGCCCTCACAAGGGTGTCCGTGATGCTTTCATAGCCGCTTTCCTCCCCCTCATCGCCGGACTTGTTGCGGATGCATATGTACAGTTCATCCGGCGCCGGATTCTGGGAAAAGGCTGCCGTCGCAGCCAGGTATGCCGCATCATCCGTGGCAAAGCCGTAATCCAGCAATTCATCTGCACTGGATACCGCAGTGGTCTTCACCATAATGTTTTTCTTTTCACTTGTCTCTCCAGAGTCTTTCGGCCCCGGAACTACCACCAGAATGCTGTCAAATGTAGCATCGCTGGATGCGGGACTGGAAATCTCGATGTTGCATTTGACGATATCATCCAATGGATTGTTTTTATATGCCATTGCTTTTATTCCTCCTGTTCTTTTCCGTACTGAATATCAACATATTCCACAGGCTCTATAGCTGTTTCGAAAAATTCTGCCACGCCGCCTCCGCTTGCATTGGGAGCAGACCTGTCTCCCCATACTCCATACATTCCGTCAGCGCATCCCACAAATGCCACGGTAAATTCCGCCATAGAGCGATAGTTGAACTTTGTATCTCCAATCAGCTCTGACAGATCCCGTATAGGCGGATTGAGAAAAACGCTTAAACCCTTCTGCGTCAGTTCGTTGGTTATGGCCTCTGAATCAAGAAAACGGATAAACTCTTCCAAATCCTCCACAGCGGTATTTTCGTAGGCCCCAATGCCGGCGCCGTTTACCTTAAGTTCCTTACCTATGGTGTAAAGATTCATTTCAAATGTGAATGAATACTCATAGTACTCGTGTTCCCCTTTTTCATCGGACATTCGAAACAGGGAACGGTTTATGTTTCCATACCCAAGGGTAATATAGGGCGGTCTTGGCGTCACGCCTTTGGTCTTTTCCCATACCACCACCGCCCCCGGATGATACCTTGCAACGGTTTCGTATAACAGCTGCTTTGCCTCCCCCAGATTCATCCTGACTCCTCCGTTTCCGGCGCAGCGGATTCCGGATTTGTACTGGATGGTATTAGTTCAAAGGTGGATGTCCAATGCCGCAGAATCGTATTTTTGCTTAAACGGGAGGACACACACTCAAACCATCTCCCTTCATATAAAAGCTGATCTGACCGGACGCCCTCCTCCTGTTTTGAGCAGCGGATGGGGAAATCCCCAAATGTCTTTAACATCATCTTATCCCTGCTGCCTCCGGCCTCCATCACGGCATCGTCGGACATCACCTGCACGTCAAGATATACGGTCAGATCTTTATATCCAGCGCAAGGATAGCCTCTGACTACTGTGTCTTTCTGATACCGCCTTATTGTGTATTCGTCTCCAAAAAATGGCATTAATCAGAACCACCTTTCTCCCGTATTACATAATTTACGGACTGCCGCATGAGTCCAGTGTCTATTAATGGTTTATCTGAGCCTTTTCTTCGTACTGTCTCTGGAGAATTTGGCTCAAAATTACCACTGGATATTTCCTTACGGATAATTTTCTGCTGAAAAACCCCGATTTTTTTCAGCACTTCCTCTACGCTTTTCCCTTCTGTGATTTCCTTAACCGCACGCTTCATGAAGCGGCTGATTTCATCTTTGTGTCCGTCCACACTGTTGCGCAGAAACGGCCTTGATGGGCTACGGACGGTTCCCAGTTCATTCCACAAGGCAACATCCACTACAGATGTTCCGTCCGGATAGGCCGTTCCTTCCTGATATCCCACCGCAACCTCCAGTTTTGCCAGTTCTTTCAGTATCTTCTCAAACCTTTTTCCGTCCGCTGTCATCCTGTCCCGAATGTTAACGCTCATGCTCCACCCCCGCTGAAATGATTGTGATAACGCAGCGTTTCCGCATCTGAAGATACTGCATCCCGTATACTGTAAGGCCATATTCAGAATCCGTAGACGTGTTCCCGGCCTGGTTATTGGAAAAGGAAATGGATGTCTCACCTTCTGAAACAGACGATAAGCCAATGGTATCCCCTATGGTTCCCTTTCCTATCTTTTTCCCCAAACCGGAAAGCTTCATCTTATGGGCGGCCAAATAGGCCAATGCCTGTGGGTACAGCCTGCCAAATTTGCGCTTGCTTATCAGAGGTTCCGCAAGAGAAATAAAATCCTTCACCCTGTCGTCCTCCACCTGGGCAAATTCCGTCATGGCTGCCCGAATGATCTCAAATGCCTCCACAGACTGCCTCCTGTCATTCAAAAGCGCCTATGATCTTCTCTTTCAGCGCGTCCACCGTATCGTCATCGTTGACCGTCAGCCCCATGCCAGCCGCCTTCACCAAAAGTTCCGGCTTTCTCATAGCTTTTACCGCCCTGATTTCAGCCTCCCTCTCCAGCCGTGCTCCGGCCGCCTCTTTTTCGAACTGCTCTTCCTGCTGCCTCTTATACTGGTCAATGGCCTCCTGGGCAATTCTTTTTCTTTCAAAATCGCTGATGTCACTGCCAGACGCCGAAACCATATCCCTCCCGGCATCCACCACGATTCCCTTCGCCAGATAATCGCAGATGGATGGGTGGTTTTCATAACCTTCCGGCAGCTCCATGCCGGCTCCGGGGAGCAGCGGCTCCCCGTTGATTCCAATAATCTTTCTCGACCTGTTGATAATCTTCATCATATGCCTCCTTCTTAAATTCCGTACGCCAATACCATGGACAGCGGATAGTAAATAATAAGCCCTGCGGTTCTGGTCTCGCACGGCACTTCTGTCTCCAGCTTCTGCACCTGCAGGGGATACTGATAAAACGGAAGAGGTATCTCCAGGCTGAACTTCTCTTCATCTTTTGTATACATGAAAAGCACATTCTTTCCGCTGGGATTGACATCTTTTGCAGAATCCTGCAGCTCGGGCATGGATTCAAAGTTTTTGAGATACGGGGCGTGCGCCTTGATAAAGCTTAGAATGGTGGTCTCCGTATCCGGGATCCTCCTGGTTGCCAGGTCCATATAAATATACGCAGGCAACGCAAGGGTATCCGGCTTCTCAATGGACATGGTGATCCGGTCGATAAACATCTGTATTCCGTTGATGTCCTCCAGAATCAAATCTGCCGGCTTATATTTCCACTCTGTATGCTCCTTTTCCTCCGTATCCCCGTCGCCTTTTACCTTAACCGAAGACAGGGTGTAGATTGGAATGTCGTTCCCCTCTGAAAATATTCCAATCAGATTGTGTTTCTTATCCCCGGCAAAGGCGATCTTGTTGACCATATAGTCGGATGCCCTTCTGGCAGCGGCCCCTTTTCTCGCATCCAGGGATTTGCCGGCCATGCGTGAGGCCCTCATCTCCTGCACATTATACCCGTAACTATCGCCGACAGACCTGATGTTTGCCGTGTGGGGTTCTCCCTGGATGTCAACTCTGGGAAGGTCTGTGGCATAATTGTTAATAATGGAAGCCATGCCGGTGATATCATAGCTGTAATAGGTGGTTGTCTCCGCCCCCTCATTTACCTCGGAGGTAATCGGGAAATAGGTCAGCGCTGAAAGCTCCGGGTACTGTTTGTCATAAGTCTTCGCCTTTACCTGGTCAAGCTCACGGGCAAAAAACACAGTTGCGGATTCAAGGCTGTCAAAGCGAAGCTGCTCACTTCCGGCCAGCCCCCTCATAAGCGTAGAACCTTTCAGCGCGCTGTAATCATCCATATTGAAATCTTTCATCAGTCAATCCTCCTTTATGCTTCCTTGTTTGACACAACAGGCAGAGTTCCCGAATAAAACTCTGCGTTTGCGATTCCGTTATCGGTTTCCCCAAGAAAAACGGCACCCACTTCTACCTTGGATGCCGTATCATTGGACGTAGTAAAATATCCGGCCTCATCGCCTGATGTAATCATGTACACCTTTTCCTTGTATTCCGGGACCGCGCTGGCGCCTGTCTTTACCCAGACTTTTCCGTGATGCAGGCAGCCAATTGTCCGCCTGCTGCCGATAAAGGCCTTACCGTCCATATCCATTTCAACCATAACGGAATTGTGGACAACTACCCCTTCAAAATCTTCGGACGTTGCCGCAGATGTGGGAACCGCCACATCAATGCCTTTGTTAGTGCCCACGACGACTCCCATGCCAAAGGAAATCCCATCTCCCTCCGCCTGTCTCGTTGATACCTCATGGGCTGATAAATCATAAAGCCCTCCTGCCACCCCCTTGGGGAAGCCGAAACCATAACTTGTCTGTACAGCCATGCTCATTATTTCCTTTCTCCTCTCATTCTTGAAATCATATTCTTGCGGGCGGAATTGGAATTGCTCTCCTCCCTGGCGTCCTGACGGACCTTATCGCCTATCATCCTCCGGCGCTGATCATCTGTACTTACCCTTTCGGAAAATGTTTGCTTCGCGATATCATAAGCTGCGTTTATGTAGCTGTCGCTTTTCCCGTCAAGATTTACTTTGGGATTCACCACCCTGATAATACGCTTTCTTCCCTCCCGGACCGTAAGCTTTTCCACGCCGTCCAAATGCAGCCTGTCTGCCATGCGGCAGATATCCAGACGTTCCTGGATGATCCTGTCCACGGAATCCATGTTCACTCTCTTCTCATTGGGCTTCTCTAAGCTTTCCTTTGGGGAATCCTCATCCTCTTCCTCCGAAGGCGTTTCTTCCTCTCTGCCGGCAGCTCCTCCTGTACTGTCGTCGTTCATATCCCTGACAGCCAGCAGCTTATCAATCTCCGAAAGAAGCAGATCCAGATCTGCTTTCTGCTCCGCGATCATATCCTTCGGGGCCATACTCTCTCCCTCGCCCTCCCTGCGGCTTATGTTTTCCCGAACCTTATCAATGGGATTTTTCTCTGCCGCCTCATTTGCGTCAACTTCCGATTCCTCCCCTGCAGGCTCACCGTCTGTCCCTTCTCCTCTCGCCTGGTTTACGGCCTGCTGCGCTTTAAATAAAGCAATGGCCGCCTCCATTTCCTCAGGTGATAACTCTGTTTGGCCGTCAGCCCCAGGGCTTTTTGAATCTAATTTGTACATAATCACTCTGCCTCCTTTTAGAATTTGTATATCATCCTCTTTGCCGTCGATATTGAGACGGGCCTTTTGGCCGGCTCTCGCCTCCCCGACAAGCGCAAGATGGTTGATTTCAATATTTTTTTGCACACAGTCATAGGGTTCTCCTCTGTATACGCCTGGCGTATCATCCGTATCAAGGCTGTAGCCAAGGGACAATTCTTTTAACCCGCAGCTTTTAAGGGCGTTGGTATCGTGAATGATGATCTCACAGCGGACGCTGTCTCCATCCCGATACCCACTGCTCATGATGGTTCCGATCTGCTCTCCGCGGACATTGTCCTTGTCTACTTCCCCGGCTTCGTGGGTAATGATAATCGGTTTTCCTTTGTAGCTTTTTAATGATTCCTCTGCAAAGACATCCTCTGGCAGGCGCAGTTCCCGTCTTGTGGTTCCGTCTTCATTCCTGTACTCAAAAATACCGCAGGTAGTCACAACGGGGTGGTCTATCAGATAGCCTTCGTCTGTGTAATACGTCTTATCTATAGACATACTGTCTATCCTGCAGCTATGTTTATAAGTCTTGTCATTGATTGCATCCATGTTAAGTCCAAACATTATATATTCGCATGCCTTATCTAAGGTCATAGCGCCAATATCCTTTTCATCAAATCTTTTGGGATTTCTCCTATCTCGATACTGCATTGGTACAGAATTCATTTTCATCGCTAATTCAGCATATTTCTTATATTCGCTTGAAGACATCTGCTGTATTTTAGCCTTTTTACCATACTTCTTTTTTAAATCATCTTGAAGTTTCTCAAATTCAAGAACTAGTTCTTTTACCTGTGTTTTCGTCATCCCTGTTTTTGTGACAACTTCCTCTTTAGGTTTTATCTCAGTCTTTTGCTTGTTCTCTCCAGGTTTCTCACTGACACTTCTATTTTCTTTTTTAGAGCTTTTCAACTGTCCAAATGCAGATGACACATTTTCCCCATTGAATCTCCCGCCAAATCCTGCCTGTATTTCACCATTTTCTGAACAAAGAAAATGCTGTCCTTCTTTGGTTGTCTTCCAACCATCATGATTGTTTCCACCCATTTAAAAATTCCCCCTCACACCGGCAAATCCAATGTATCAAAATCAAATATCGGAAGAGCGCAGCACCGACACTGATAATCTTCCCCCGGATGGCATCTCCTTCCGCGCTTCCGGTCCACCAGAGGCGGATCATCCCAACAGAATATCTTACCCTCCAGACGTTTGTGGTTATTTCCCATGGGATCAATCATCCCTTTCCCCTTCTTGTCTCCGGCCCGTACCCGCACATCCAGGGAAGTTGACCATTCATAACGTATAATCCCTGCATCCGTCTGCTGATGTTTTGTCAATGCAGCGTTCAGTTTAGCGGTCTGATCCCTGGCTATCATCCTGGCATGGCGTTTATCCATGCCATACTGGTGCTGAATCCTTTTAATTATGCTTGTCGTGCTTTTGCCTTCCATAAAATTTGTATATACAATCTCTTTCATTTTCTCCAGGGAGGCGTCTTTCACGGACGTAATAAGATTGACATTATCAGCCACCCATTTTTCCAACATTTCTCTGTAAAATTCACCGGAATAGTAGTCCTCCAGAATATCAATTCCTAGCGTCCTAGCTATGGTCTTTTTCCATTCTTTCACAGAGAGTTTGCGGTCTAAGGCGGCAACCCTTTTTAGCGCTCCAGACAGATGATACAATCCAAATGAAGAATCCACTTCTTGCCTGATAGTCTCGAATAAAATACGAAACCTGCGTATCGTATTATCCAGATACTCAAACCGTCTCTTTTTTCGTTTTTCATCATTATCTGATATGGAATCCATGTGCAGCTTCGTTCCGTCGCTAATGATGCATTTCAACTCCGGAATATACTTAAGCAGCACTTGTTTCTCTATTGCCATATAGGAATCGCACAGCTGGATATACTCCCGTTCGCCACTTTCAGGATACTTGGCATGGTATCTGGCAACTACCCAGTTCTGGCCGCCATTTGATGCTTTTAACTTTTTCCTTATTAAATCCCTTCTTATTTCTTCATCCATGTGGCCTCCTTCCCGCCTTTTGGCCGGCATTTTGACCTTATATAAGGTAATTTACTGTTGGAATGAAAAAGCCCCATAAAGCCGCAATAAGCGCCCCTACAAGGCAAAAGAAAAAGCCTTGCTCATTCGCAAAGCTTATCATTACTCATTTTATGCTTCACCCTTTATCAACATCTTCTCAAGCCGCTCAACAAACGTCTCTATGGATAGCCGGAAGGGCAGAAAAAGCTCATCCTTTAACAACTCCGAAACAGACTCAAACCTTGCATTCTCCATCTCGGAATTAAAAGAAAACGGTTCTCCATAAAATTCCGTACAAAGAAATATTTGAGATGTACAGTATTCTGGCGGCATATCCGAAATCATTTCAAAAGGAAGAAGTTCTGCCACATTAATGCCAAATTCTTCTCTTGCCTCTCTGATAGCTGCTTCCTCCGGCGTTTCCCCGGCTTCAATATGTCCTCCAGGCCCGCAGATTAGGCCGCTGTCTTTTCGATTGCCAACCAGGATTCTTCCATCCCTCACCACAATAACTCCACAGCCGCCAGGTACTACAGCATCCATTTCCATAGCTGTCCCTGTCTCCCCCATATCTGTCTCTGCAGACAGGGCAGTGTCGGATGTTTCCTCTGACTCCTGCCCATATTCAGGAGCTGTCTCCTCCGCTGCGCTCCAGTCATCCTCTTCATCTAAAATATCGTTAACCGTAAATTCGCCGCTTTCTGCCAGGCTTTTTCTGACTTCGGAAGGCTCCAGCGCCTGCATATCAACATAAACCTGTGTCGTCTGCGCTTTCGTGAATTCCGTTTCCGCCTTCGTCTTGTCAACGGATGCCTGTTCCATGTCGCTAAGGCTCCACAAAGGGTTAAACTTCAGCTTGTAATACGGAACCTCTTCAAATTCGCCCTTATACTTCCCTGCTGCCAGAATAGCATCAATTAATGTGCCCAGATTGTTTTTCAGATTTAGTTTCTGGATTTTTCGGACGAAGGTATAATAATTCTCCATGTCGCTTTCCCCGGTAGAATTCTCTCCCGCCGGGGAACGTCCGAACAGTTTTGTCTGGGGGATGTTGGTGACGGCCGAGAGCATATTGCAGGCGGCATCTATGATATCTTTTACTCCTGAAAATGTGATGGTCTTATAATCATAGTCCTCTCCGTCGGCATCAATGGCAATGCTGTTGATGATTCCCTTTGCCATGTCTATAATGCGCAGTCTTCTCAATACAATATCCTCGCCCTCATCGGTTTCCAGAAGGTTTGCAAGGTCATTCATCTTATAGATCGCCTGTACCGCCCTGTCCAGCAGCTTGGCCCCGTTGCCATGGGAGGTAACCGTCTCCTGCACGGCTTTATGTACCCTGACATATTCCGGTATCCCAAAGAAGCGGTATTCCGTTCTGGAACTGGATTGAGGTAATGCGCCGTTTTTAAACATCAGGCAGCGGCTTTCATGAACCCGGAAAGAACGGCCGTACACCGGTGAAACCGTGTAGAACTCCGGCATCCCGAATTTAGACCATTTTCGGTTTTTGGGATCATGGTCGTATATAGTACTGTAGTCCGGAGTGACCAGGGGCCTTTCAAATACCATGAGTTCATCAATCCCATGGATATTATCCCAGTCAACAGGCTCTTCCATTTCCCGTCCGTCATCAATGAGCATTACCATCAGGGCACCGCCGTAAAGCCTGGCCCACTTGATTGCCGTGGAGGCTTTCTCCTCAAACCCCAATTCATCCAGGGAATCATTAATAAAATTTTCTATATCCAAATCACTAAGCCCATAGGAAAATCCACTGCTTACCGCATCATCCGCCGGTATATCTATGATTTTTGAGAAAAGGCCATTTTCCTCATAATTCAGGGTAAGCTCCGTATCTGTTACTGGATCGTCACGCTCAAAACGGTACTGTTCTGATACATCGCTCTTAGTCCCGTATTTATTCATCATATTTTTGTAGCCGTCAAAGTGTTTCATTTTTTCCTGTTCTTTTTCCTTTTTCCGCACTTGCTCACCTCCTAATCCACCAGACTTTCAATATGAAACATCTTTCTCTCAAAGCAAGATAACGCAACCGCATCCGCCCTGTCTGGAGAGGCGATCCCCCTCTTCTTCATTTCTTCCTTGCTTTCCAGCTGCATCTTCCCCCTGCTTGTCAGCCTGTATTTCCTGCATGAAAACTGCGCTACCATTTCATTGTCATTTTGAAGACTTATTTCTTCTCTGGTCAGAAGTTCCTTTACAATCCCCCACAGATAGGTTGTCATATTGTCATAAAGATCGCAGGCCCTCACCACGCCGTCGCCTACGTTTTCTTCGGGAACCTTCCCTGCTGCGTTCACCGGAACGATTACCATCCGGTTCAGCTTTTCCTCCCGTTTTACCTCCTCCAGCCGATCTGTAACGCCTCCGCCCAGGCCGCAGTCATCTATGTTCACATATATCTTTTTCCTGTAAGTGGGATGCTCTGCAACTGCCTGCCTATAAAGCTGGACGATTTTCCCTACCGTCGTCATAAGACTCTGTCCTCTAAATATAGCTGGAAGCGTGATTCTTCCTCCGACATTTGCCGCAATCACCGTCTCGTCGCCGCCATACCGAGCCACGTCCACACCGAAAGATATCCTTTTGATAGGCGTATCTTCAGGGAGGTCCAACATACAACAATGATCAATAAGTGACGAAATAATAAACACATCATCTTCCTGTTTAGGAAATTCCCCGTAAACCCTAACAAGCACCACATTGCTGTCCCGGCCGTACTTACGTATCAACGCCTCAATGTTCTGCTTATTTGTTCTGGGACTGTCCGCAGAGGATACAGTATGGCGTTGATAAAGAGCTCTATCCCCATTGAAAGCGTCAAAAAATGTGCCGGAAGTCCTTGTGGGGTTCCCGCACATGAGCAATTTGTTATTTTCTCCGGTCAGAGTGCCGAGTATCGCTTCCATGATTGGATCCGCAACGCCGGAAGCTTCATCTACAATAAAAAGCATATTATCCTCGTGGAATCCCTGCATGTTCTCTGGCTTGGTGGCGGTCCTGGCTACCGCGAACCAACGCTTTTCATAATTCCGCATATAAATATATGTCTTGGTCCATTTTAGGATTTCCGAGAGCAAAGGAGACTTACTCATCCATTTGCTGACTTCGGACCATAACACATCATGCAGCTGCTGCTTCGTTGGAGCTGTCGCCACAATCCTCGGAAATGGAAAGCAGCACAGAAACCACAATAACGCCACAGCCTCCATTCCTGTCTTACCAACGCCTTGACCTGATTTGATGGCAACCTTTGAACTTATGGCAAGGTCATTCAGTGCCCCTGCCTGCCATTCGTCCGGCTCAAACAG
This sequence comes from Clostridiaceae bacterium, assembly GCA_910575585.1. Lineage (GTDB taxonomy): Bacteria > Bacillota > Clostridia > Lachnospirales > Lachnospiraceae > UBA3402. Next base: position 47,887 of record CAJTGF010000016.1, on the reverse strand, counting down.
CAAAACCTCTCCCGCAAATACAACAGGCTCTTTCCGGTAAACAGGCACCCTCTCCTGAAAGAATCGCTTGCGGATCACATTGTTATTCTTTTTTATATGCACCATCATCTCCGATAACAGCAGAAATCCAATCATCAACTGCATCGCTTCCCGCTGTTTCCTGCTCTAGCTTTTCATTCTCCATTCTAATCTTTGCCAGTGCCTCTATCGTCTTTGTCTTTGCCCTCTGCACTTTGGTTAATTCAGCCTCCAGGGCCATTATACTGCTCATAACAGCTTCCGTGTGGGTAACACTCGTTTCTGTCACCTTCTTATATTTTCCGGCACCAACGCTCTCCCCGTCAAAATCTGTTACATCCTCCACCTTTTTGGTCTTGGATGCCGCTTTTACGGATAACCCATGGTTCTTTGCTTCCAACTCCCGATAGTGCTTGATCCTCTGCATCAGGCGGCGCTCCCGTATGGAGAACATTTGCAGCTGCATAAGCAGGTGTTCTTCCTCGGAATCTCCCATACTTTCAATCATTCCCAGTTCTTCATCATCCAGGGTGTCCCAGTATACCTTGGAATAGGCTCCATGTGTTTCTGCATTTTTATTTCTTTTAGGGGTAGATGGGGCGTGGCCAGCAGCATTCTTATTCCCTCTCGGCGCTCCTTTGGGTTTCCGAGCGTTCGGTTTCTTTTTATCCGAGCGTTCGGTTTCTTTTTTTTTACTCTGTTCGCTTTTATTTTCATCCCATTTTTGGGTAGATTTCCACCTGCGGACAGTGCTGTCCGGTACACCGATTTTCTTCGCAATATCAACCAGTTTCATCCCATCCTGGTATAGCTTTTCAGCTTCAATACTGCTTGGGCTTCTTGCTCTTGCCATTCATCACCACCTCGCTATTTGTTTTGTTTTCATAAAAACAGGGGGAGGCAATGCACTCCCCCGTTGTTGTGTCATACGGATACCGATTGATTTAACATTAAATCTTCGTTATAAACTCCGCTTTGGAAAACCCCTGATCCTGCTTTATCATCATTTTCAGAAAATCTTCTTTGGAGAACTCTGAAAGCCGGAAGATTTCTTCTGGCCTCATTCCCAGTTGCTTCCCAATCTCTTCCACGGATTTTCCCTCTGCCATCAGCTCCTTTACGATTGCTTTCATAGGCCCCAACAGATGCGTACCTCTCGCCCGGTTATGGGTAACAGTTCCATAGATATTCCCGGCCTTATCCTTATGCTCCACAATTACCACCGGCACCTTCCCGTCCAGCATGGAAACCAGAGGCTCTTCTCCGGCAACCGTCCATCTGTGGAATCCGTCAATGATCGTGAAATCCGGCCTTACCACAATCGGCAGGGTCCAGCCATTGGCAAGTATGGATTGCTTCAGCAATGCCAGGTTCTGTTTTGATACTTTGTTTGGGTTGTAGTCATTCGGTTTTACACTCCCCCTGTCTACCCACCGGAGCGTTGACAGAGGACCGGCTATCTTATTATCCATTCTGCTGCCCCTCCTTTTTCTTGGCTTCTGTGATGTATTTCCCATAGATCCTCTGGTATAGCGCCCGAAACGAACGCAGCTTCGGATCGCCCGATATAAGTCCTTCATAAATCGCCTTGCAGTCCTTATTGTCTGCAATGGCGGAAACGCTCATAAAAAAATTGCGATACCGGTTCGCCACATACCGCTTGTGCTCTGTCCTAAAATTCCCATCCATATCAGAGAATAGATCCAGAAGCGCCGCCTTATAATTCTTTTCAGCGCTCCCCTTTTCATTCTGCTTTCTGGCTGTGGTATTTCTCCCGAACATCTCACTGTCCCAATAGAGGGCGGCGAGATAAGCGTTTGGTTCCCTACGGATGATCCGCTCCATCAGATGCGGATAATACTCATTCATTTTCACAAGACTCTTGGCTGTGTCGATAGAGAAAAACTGCGATACCCTCAGCTGCCCCTTCTTTGTCCCGGACTGCCATAAAAACAGGTATATCTCCGGAATATCCACCTTTTCCCGCAGGAGATAGAGCCATACGTCATTGTTGGTCCAGTCATAAATCGGGAATACCTGGTGCTTATTCGTCATGGACTTTCCGGCTCTTAACATTACTGCGATATTTTGCAGGCGCTGTATAGATTCCGCCGTCCGGATTCCGGTTATGGTGATCCCATCTGTGCATAGCCGCGGCAGGAAATCCTGATACGCATCTATGCGGGGCCGCAAAAGCGAATGCTCCCGGATTGCGAAGGATGGGGGCTGCCTTACCCAGACATCCTTTTTGCATCTGTCCCAGCAAATAAAGGTTTCATCGTTGGACAGTTCATTAAAGCAGTTGTAGTGCTTCACCTCAAGGCAGAACCACTCAAACTTTGCCCCAACTAACATAAATTTTTTGCGCCATTCCCGCACTTTTTCTTCCATGCACGGGAAAATGGCTTCTTCATCAATGAATTGCACAATAAGCTGCGCCGGATTGATCTCGCCAGTCTGGATCAGATTCATCACCAGCTGAGCCAGGCAAAGGCTATCTTTCCCACCACTGAAAGACATATAAACCGGGAGACCGTTTCGGAAAACATTCCGGATCCTGATCTTTGCAGCTTCCACCACATCGATGCTGGCCGGGCATCTTTTTATAGCCATATTTTTTCTCCACATTTCGGGCAGACAACAAATTTTCTTATCTCGGTGGGATCTTCATTGTCTGCCGCCGGCTCCTGCTGCACTACTGCGGCCGGGGCCTGTTCTGCCTGCTGCTCTCCTTGGCTGGCCTGCATCTGCTGATCCCTTTTCTCCGCTGCTTCCTTAATGCTCCGGATCTCATCTTCATCAAGGGTTCCATATTCAGAAAGCTTGCTTGTGATATCCTCGGCCTCCGACACCATCTGTTTCAGTATTTCTTCATCAAATCCGGGAATATCCAGATCGCCCTGCAAGTCCTCCAAAAAGCTGTTCAATGTCTCCAGGTTCTCAATCCCCAGACTGAAAATCTTATTGTCAGCGATCATCAGCTTCTTTTTCTGATTTTCAGTGAGATTGTCATACTGGTACACGTCTGCCGTGTCCTTCCCCATCGCAACGAGGGTATCATACAGGCCGTTCCCTGCCAGAATGATATTCTTTTCATCCACGACAATCGGCCTGATCTGCCCGAACATTTCCACGCTCCGGCGAAATTCTTTGATCTGCTGCTCTGTATGGATCCTGACATTCTTCTCCGGCTTTACCAGATCAGCCAATTTCATTTTTACCACTTTCATGTCCGCATCCTCCAAACTGATTTGGTAGGAGCGTCTGCAACGTATGATCTATATGCCATCTGCAAATAGCAAAATTGACAGCCATTGCGGACATTTGCCTGCAAGTGCTGTCAAGTGAAAACATTTTATTTCAGACTATCCAGAAAGTCTTTTGCGCTCTGGATATGTTCTGCCGCCTCCGTTACGATAGAGCCGTCTATCTCATAAATCTCTGCCCAGGCATTTTCCACGCTTCCGGTCCACTGCCTTGCCGGCCATGGATGCGTGCCGCAGAGATACCCGTTTTTCCAGTCATAGATCGGCGGCATCTCCAGATTGTGATAATGGATATATGCCAGCATCTGTTCATGTGTCCAGTCGGAGAGCGGGCTGTATCTCGTCACGCCCTGATTGTTGGTATAGATATTGTCTCCCCTTCCCACATAGTTCCCATCTGCCCGCCGGCGTCCCAAAAGCATCATATCCAGCTGGTTCTCTTTGTAATATTTCGCCTGCCCTCTATGCTGAACAATCTGGAACCACATAGACGCATATTTGCTGTCCTGTGGGAAAAGCATCTGCGGATGGGCGGCCAGCCATTTCATGTCCTGTCCTGTGTTGATTATGGACAATTCCGGAGGCTTATGAGCATCCACCCATTCTATAAACGCTTTGTACTCCAAATTGCAGATAACGAGCACACAGGGGACTATCCCCGCCATACGGCAGATTTCCCCCAGGACCAGGGAATCCTTTCCGCCGCTCCATGCATATGCGGCTTTCTTGCCCCTGGTTTTCTTTTTGATCTCCTTCACGGTTTTATCCACCAGCTGATCCAGCTCTTTCCGGCTCACTGCCTGCTCGATCTTTGCGAATGCCTCGATCCATTCAGAATTTTTGATCCGCTGCTTTCTTCCGAGTATTTCACCCATGGTCCTCACCCCGCTTTCTGGTCACGGCCAGGGCCACGGCTCCGGAGAGGATAACGGTCAGAAGGCTCCCTGCAGTCTTGCAAATGGCGATCCCCTTTATATTTCCATACCCGAACACCGGCAGGCCGATCAGCATGGCGGAGATAACTCCTGCCACGATGCCCTGCGGCGCCAGCCTTACGCCTTTAAGGGTAAGAACCGTTGGCAACAATGTGGAGGCTCTGAGCGTTCCGTACATCAGGAAAAAGTGCGTTACCGTCAGCCCCGGGATATTTGCTACCGCAATGCCGGCGGCCAACAGCAAGATCATGGAGAGCTTTGTTTTCCCCATTGTATTTTTCCGAAAAATGTCTGTTGTGAGGGAAGATACTGCGCACAGGTTACTGTCAATCGTGGACAGCAGGCCGGAAATGATCATAAACAAAAACGGGATCACCGCCCAGGCCGGAAATAATGTGCTTATCAACTCAAAATTGACCACCCCGGTATCCACCGCGGCATATCCCATGCCGGCGCCGATAAATCCGAGGATCCCCATCGACAGCGGCACAATGCCAAACAGCAGAGCTCCTACCAGAAATGCCCTGCCGATCCTGTCTTTTTTCACGCAGAAAGCCCTCTGCCAAAAGCACTGATCCCCAAACGGCCCGGATATAAGCCCGATTGTGGTCGGAAGCCCAAATCCGAGGAAAATCTCCAGTCCACTTGCCGAGAACAGGCGTCCGGCATCCCCTGTGGCCCCTCTTAAACCCGTAAGCAGCGTTTCCAGCCCTCCGCCATTCTTTACACCAAAAGCCACAAAACCTATGCTGGCGGCCAACATGAAGACCATCTGAATGGCATCTGTCAGTATCGAGGCCCTTATCCCGGAAAGCTGGGAATAGGAAAACGCAATCGCCGCCATAATCACCGTCATGGCGGTAAACGGGATCCCGGTAAGCATACTTAAAATCTTGCTGCCTGCCAGCAGCTGCACCCCGGTAGATAATACCGACAATGCGCCGAGCTGGAGCAGGTAAATGTTCTTCACGGAGCCGGACCGGTATTTTTCATGCATATACCCGGAAAGAGTGATCCCCTCCGGCATTTCCTCCCTTATCCTTTTTGCAAAAGGGATGAACAGTATCAGGCAAAGCACATTCGGTACCAGGAACCAGAAGAGCCCTGCAAAGCCCTTTGTGTATGCGTTCTCGGTTGACGTGAACAGCGCCGGCGCCCATATCCATGTGGCGGCTATGCTCAGCGCGGATATTCCCCACCCGATATCTCTATTCCCGACACAGAACCTTTCGACATTGCCCTCTTTTTTTGTCATAAGCACCGTTGCCCCAAACATTACCACCGCATAGGCCAACAGCACGATCAAAGTGTAATTCATGGTATTCCTCCTTATTTTCTTTTGGAGGAGCCCTCATGCCATCCTCTCCCTGCTCCATCTCCTTTCCCGGAAAAATTGCACGAAAAAGGAAGCCCGGAATACTACCAGGCTTCCCCGACGTTCGATTTAGAATTTTACGAGTACAATTTTCCCACTTTTATATTGTAATGTCAATGGAAAGTTTTTTGAGCCGGAGGATTTATCGAACGTTCAATCCGTCCACCCCAAAAATGAGCGCCGTCAGCCTCTCAATCCCTACCCGGAGATCCGAATATACACTGTCCTTGGAAATATTCTGCTTTTCCGCAATCTCCTTGGCCGAAAGCGTATCCTCCGCCATATACATATCCCATACCACATTGTACCGGCGCAGATCAATCTCCCTATTGGTGGACCTGTCGCAGTAAGAATAATACAATCCGAACATAGTTTCGATATGAGATACAATGATAGCCGTCCTGGTGGCGCTGTTCTTGATGCTCTGGATGATAACCTCGTCATTATAGATGGACATCATGGATTCCAGAATATCCAGCGCCGACTCCTTCATCTGCGTCCGGCCAAAAACGGAATTTTCTGCATGCTCCTTCAGCATATGATAATTCCGTAGAAGAAGTTTGGTATTGCGAAGCCGCTTGTCGGCCCGGTGGCTGTACTCCTTCTTCCGTTCCTGTTCAAATGTCTTGAGCGCCTCCCTTGCCCCAATCGCAGCTGCTTTCTCATATATTTCACGAAGTTCTGTAGCTGAGAGACACACGATCTTCTCTGGTTTCGCTTCTTCCTCAGCTTTGCGTTTTTGTTCTTGGACCGGCTTTTCCGCATGAGCACGCAGAGCTTCTTCTACTGCTTCGGGTGTAATTCCCATTTCTGCGGCAATCCTCTCGGTTCTCCAGCCGGCCGATCTGAGTGCCGCCACCTTCCCGGCATCAATATTTTTGTTGTCTGTTTTCATGCAATCGCCCTCCTGATCCTATTTCAATTTCTATCAGATTATGTTATAATCTAACTGTCTGTTGGAGGGTTGCGAAAGCACTCTCCTTTTTTACTGCCCTAAAAGCGTCTGCAGATAATCTTCCATGGATATTTGTCCCGGGAGATTGTGATCGGCCTCTTCTCCTGCTAATACTGGCACATCGGCATCCCTGCGGTTTGTATGTGGGGTAATGCCAAATTTCCTTTTATAGCAGACCGGCCCATATCCCAGTTCTCTGCTTTTTGGGCTCCTTAATTTTCTGCCACAGATTGAACACTTCATAGCCCTCCCTCCGCCAGATGCCGCCTTATGCACTGCCGTATGACTTTTGAAACCGCCGCCGGCTCCATACGCATTTCAGCCGCGATATCTTCATCGGTCCACCCGGCTCTTTTCAGAGCCATTATTTTTCCAATGTCGATACGCTTTAGAGCCTTTTCCTCCGGTTTTTCCTTGACTTTCTTCGGTTTTTGGGATTTTGATACGCTTTTTGTCTTAGCCATTTGCTTCCACCCCTTTCCGCAGGGCGCATTCCGTACATAAGGCAGTGGCTCCCTGCTGAAGCACCACTGAAAGCAGCGGCGTCTTCCAGCATTCGCATCCGCACGCCGGGCATTGTGTAAGTTCCCATCCATCCCGGCCGACCGGAATATTCTTTCTCATGGGCATCATGGCATATCCGCCTTTTTCCTTTGGGCCTCTCGGCCATATCTTTACTTCCACGCTTATCCCTCCTCTCCCACGTTTTGTAATTTATGATCAATAATCGGAATCAGCATCCTTGCCGACACCCTCATGTGGATCCTGGTAGGCGCCTCCACAATCTTGTAAAGCATATCCGTATATACCTGCTCTGCAGATAATCCCTTGGCATATTCCTCCGCCTGCTCCCTGGTTTCATCCACAATCGGGATAGTGCTGCACTTCTCAGCAATCTCATGGATCAGCTGCCTTGCCTCTTTGGAGAAAGCAACCGTATTGTCTGCTTTGACAATATCCATATCAAGAAGTTCCTCTATCATTTTATCAATTTCCACGTTCTGCATCCTCCTTTTCAACCCCAGCCATCCGGCCAATCCGTTCAATATGAAAGCGATAATACTCTTTTCCTTGGGCAGCTCCCCACTCTTCTTTTCCGGTTCCGATAGACAATCTACACATGACCTCCACTTCTGTGGAATCGCGCCTATATCCATTCTGGAGAATGACCGGATGAGCATTGATCGTGCCCTGAGCTCTAAGCAGCTCCAGAACTGTCTCAGTTTCTTCACTGGGAAATCCCAACCAGTGTATAATCCTCACTGTCCAATACGGTTTTATCTCCCGATATTCATCTTTTTTCTCTCCGGAAAGTATCATATTAAGCTACTTGCGCTCTATGGGAAGTATCAGCATAGTTTATTCGCCTCCTACTTGTTTTTATATAGTCACTTAGCCTTATAGGTAGATTGTATCTTCTCTATGGCATAATCTCCGGAAACTCTATAAAACTCATCTGTCCAGAAAGTGTATCATCTTCCATCCACCAAAGAAAAACTTCCTCTCCGTTTTTCCATTTATGCGTTAATCCTCTTTGCAATCTACACTCAAGCATTCTCTGAAATGCGCTTATGTACGCTTTTTTGTATTTCGGAAAATCTGCAAACTCCTTAATCCTCCCCTTTCCTGCCATTGGACACCCAATACACCCAACTCTCATATATCCCATTTCATATAATGGATTATGATATTTGCATTCACTCCAATAAAAATCCCAAACATCTTCATCCAACCAATCAATAATGGGATTGACTATTGTTTTTGCCTTCAGCTGACATTGCTCAAACAATCTTCTTGTATCATCGTTATCAGTCAATAGCATTTTTTCATCAGATACTTTTATCTTATCCTTAATTTTAGGAGGATTAGTTTCAAATGCCTCTCTCTCTTTTCGCTTATTACTTTCTTCCCACCTCACTCCAGTAGCTATCATTCGGTTTGCACACCCAGTTTCTTTAAGTTCCGAACAGCAATATCTCATTCTTCTCCATGGCGGCATCAACTTCTTAGGAATTAAGTTCCACATAGTTCTTACGCTGCCATCCGATTGTTTGTGATAGTCAATATCACATTTAATTCCTCCTAATTCTAATTCCCGAAATATCTTTCTAATATGATACACGGTTTGAGGGGCATCCGCTGTTGTATGGCTATTATGCACTTCAAATGGAATACCAGAACGCTTGAACAGTTCAAGCATAACATCTGAGTCTTTCCCACCTGAATATGTACAGATTAAAGGTTGCGCATAATGACCTAAGCTCATTTCTGATGCCAGCCTTATCCTTTCTATCGCTTTTTGCTCTTTATCCATCTTTCACCTCACTCCTTATGACAATATCAATTCAACTAAATTTCCACGCATCCATTCCATACAGATTGTGGCTTTTTCCTGTCAAAGTGATCTTATCCGTAAATTCCTCTCAGCAGCTTTTCTTCGCTGCCCTTCTCATTCCCCGAGAAGGGCAGCTCTTAATATGCCGTTTGTATCCAGGACCGACAAATCTGTTTTTATGATACATTCCCATAGGCACCTCCTATTTTTTTACCAGTCTTATCCTTTTTCTGTTCCTTCTGGCTCCATAATCAGACATAACAAATTCCACGCATTCTTCTTTGCGCTGATTCAGTTTCCGGCGATCTCCATCATATACCCGGCAGTCATCACAGTTGAAGCACGGCTCCTGCATCTCCCCTGGCTTAACTCTGTCAAGTGATTGCTCCTCATTATTCACGCAAAACTCGCATAGACAGTTGGTGCATAGGCATACCGGATCTCTTACCTTTTCAAACAGCTGCTCAAATTGTGTCAGGGGTGACCTCTGTTCGCTTTCTGGTGGTTTCTCTATGAAATCAAATATATCCATCTGCCTATACATATTACCTCCCACCATGCATAGCATAAAAATATTATGAGGTGCTTTCCATCAAGGTGCTAAGCTGATCTTCAAGACACATTCTGCGGTAATCATCGTAACAATCAGGACATATAAAATAATTACTTTCACGGAGAAAAGCCTCTCCCATTTCCATCATTTCTTCAAGATCATCATCCGTAAACTGCTCTCCACACAACGCACATTTCATATAATCATCTCCTTTAATCGCTGGATAAGAGAATGCCCTCGTTCAATTATGAGTTGCATTGAAATTCTCCATAGCCCACTTGTTCCCAGTTGCCGCTACTGCAAGCCGTGTTCGCTCCTGCGGCGTCAGAACTCCATGCGGAACGCTGTCCAACGCTTCCATAGTTCCGCACCTATCGCAGATCATGGTCTTATTGTCAATTCTCGATACGGCCAAGAGTCGCTCAAATTTTCTGCCACATTTCGGACATATTTTCATATCAAACCTCCAAAATCCTCAAAAGTCATCTGAATATTAACCGGTTTAAAATTCATCCACAGCACCTCTTTTTTCTTAGAGCAGACCTGGGAATAACTCACACTCTCCCGCCGTTCCCATTTACAAAGCATATCCTGATACAATTCCGTATCATATCCGCTTATCAAAACAGGCCCCTTATGCCGTAGCAAAACCTCCAGCAATTTCTCATGATCCTCAACATCCATTTCGCACCGATACTGCTTTCCGTGCCTGGTTTCCAGCATATACGGTGGATCGCAGTATATCAGCACATTCTCATAATTGAAACGCTCAATCAGTTCCGCCGCAGGCCTGTTTTCAATCTGCACTCCCCGCAGCCTCTCCGCATCCTGCATGATTTTTTCCGGAAGATTGCACCAGTCCTGTGATGCATAGGAACGCTCCCTTCCCTGCACATCGTTTTTCCAGCCCACCCGCTCCCCGGAAGTTCTGAAGCCATGCCCCATATTGAGCCGTATGTAAAAATTCAGCGCCGCCTCAAATTTATCTTCCGGAATTTCCTCATATGCCTTTTCATATACTGTTCTTGCATATGGTGTCATATAAACCATTTCTGCCAGCTTCTTCGGATCTTCTCTTATACATTCAAATAGATTTACCACATTTTGGTCCAGGTCGTTGACAGTTTCGATATGCGATCTGGGCTTATTAAATAGGACAGCTCCGCTCCCAAAGAAAGGCTCCAGATAGCTGTGGTGTTTCGGAAAAAAACTTATAATCCACTCTGACAGCGACCATTTACTTCCCGGATACTTTGCTATTGCTTTCATCGGCCTTACGCTCCCGGAGCCAATACCAGCTGATCGGCTCCACCAGCCCCATCCTCCCCCGCTTCTGCTGCCGTCTTCCGTATCTGTTTTAATGCCATCTGGTACCCAATGGCCCACAAATACACACGTCCGCTGATCCGCTTCCCTATATGCGCAAATTCTGATTCCCACCACGGATCCGCATATTTCTCTGCAAGTTCAACAAAGGCATCAGGATACTGAACATTTTCTCCAAAAGTCATTTCATCGCATAATCTAAGCATATCTGCAAAATCTTCATCAACCTCATCTGCTGATATTCCATAATTCCAATTTCCATCATCTTTCAGAAATTCTTCCTTTATGCCCTCAAGGTCTGACACGATATCGCTCCATTGATAATCATATGTGTCGGAAGAACACTGGAATTTTCCCATGAAGTATGAGATATCATCGACATAACACGCCAGCTTATCCGGTGTTACATGATTGAACCAGCTGGCTATGCAGTCTCCCAGATCCCCACTGACAATCAGATTTCCTTTCTGGCAATCCACAATATATCTGACCGCATACTCTCCGCTGCCGCTCTTATCCCTCCAATCCAAAATCAGGAAATCCTCATTTTCCAGTACCACCGTAGCTTTATGATCCTTAAATCTTTTCATGCATCTGTTTTTTATACTTTCGTCCATGTCTGCTCCTTTCCGGGCGGCAGCGCCCGCCGCCCTGGTTTATTTGTGTGATATCATTTCCTTTCCGAAACCAATCGGAGTATCTGGCGCTAATTTATTGCCACCGGGAGAACGATTGTTTTAAAATCGCTGTCCTCGGCCTCGACAATCATAGGCATTTTCGGTCCCCCAAAGGAAACCCCGACATTCTCACAATCAAAAGCTTTCAGCGTTTCCAGTACCAGCCGGGCATCAAACCCTATTGTCAGCGCCTCTGCCATATCCTCCTGCAGTTCCACCGTTTCGTGATAGTCTGTTGTCTTGTCCTTAATACTCAGGCTCAAAGAACTTCCATCCAGTTCAAACCGGACCGGGCATCTTTCCTCCGTACACATTTTCGCCCTTGTCATAGCATCCAGCAGCGCCATTCTTGATACGACCGTATGTAAAGGCAGCTCCTTAAACATGGTCTGATACTTGAAATACTCTCCCTCGACCAACCGGGTGTATACCTCAAAATCCTCCGTGATGAATACCGCTCCCGTCTTACTATGTCTGATCTGCACATCCCCTGACATTCCGAGAGATTTCAGCTTATCCACCGTGTTTTTGGGTATCAACAATTCAAACTCGCCGCTGTACTCCACTTTATCCCATGCCAGCACATGGCCGTCCAGTCCGACAAAATTCAGCTGTCCTCCGCTTGCCTGCAGACACATGGAGGACATCACAGGATTGCTACCCTGCGCAGGCACCGCATAGGATACACGCTTTATGGATTCCAAAAGCATATCCGCCTTAATTGTTAGTTCGCTGCCCTCTTCCTGGGAGGCCGTTACCGGAAATTGTACCGGATCCATTGTCTGATACTTATTCTTAATCTTGTCGGCCTTAATCGTGATGATATTGCCAGCTACAACAGAAACCTCCATCTCCCCATCCGGCAAGTTATTGATCAGGTCAAATGCTCTTTCCGGAATGATGAAGGATTCCCCCTCTATGCCCTCTATTTTCTCCTTAACGGTCATTTCCATGTTGTTGGCGATTAAATAACCGTCCCGGACCAAAACGCCCTGTAAGACCGGCATAGTGGTTTTCTTCGGCACCACTCCCTTAATTTTGTTCAGCTTCTGAGCCAGGTCTGTTTTCTGTATTTTCATCTTTCAATTCCACTCCTTCCAAAATGAGTATTGTGCATTGCTTCTCCTGCAACCGATACGGCTCCAGCTCCTGCTCCGTCATAAACTTATGCCCGAACAGCTCTTTCATCTTTTTCCAGACATCCCAGGGAACCCTATAAAACTTCATCAGTCCTACGGACACCATCACATAGCAGTGGGCCCCAAACTTCTCATAAATATCAAGGCTTTTCCACTGGGTATCCGTAACGACACTTTGATTGATTCTGTCGGAATCCGTGTGTTTGGCCTCAAACATAATCCCGCTGCCATCGCACAAAATACCTTTATAATCTGGCTGCCCCTTCTTTTCATAATAACCGCGGACAACTCCCTTTTCGTCCTTGCCGGTGATATGGAACGGCTCCGGCGTCTTTTCTATATGCGCCCAGCCATTCCGCAGATAAAATTCACAGGCATCCGTGATCCAGCGTTCAAAGGCTTCACCGGCAGCTTTGCTCCGCCTCCCAATCAGCTGCCGTCTTGGATCAGACATTAACCCATACCTCCAAATGCTTTTCGAGGATCGCCTGAATGCCCGCCAGCTTAGCCGCCCCGATTCCCCGGACATTCCCAATCTCATTGATAATCTTCTCAATGCTGATTGATTTGTATTTAGGTACCTGGGCCTTCCCCTGATTGAAACCCTCGCTCCTGGCCTTTTCTACCCGATCCTCCACATAATGTACCAGCTGCTCGTCAGTCATTTTCCGCATCTTTACGGCCTTTTCGTGGATGATACTTTCATCTGTTGTACGCCTGCAGTTTCTCTTCTTCGCCATAGCAATCTTCCTTTCCTCTCTTAATGCTCTCCCTATGGCTATGCCGGCAGTAATGTCAGCATAGCCCTCCCCGTTCCTGTTCCATTTACCCATCTGTGTCACCAGGGACTATCGTAATGCTGTCTGCCAATTCTGCCAGATGGGGAATGTTCAACCCCAAGTCTCGGCAAAATTTCTTGAAACATTCCTTGCACATAAATCCAAACTGTTTCGGCTGTTCTCCACGCCGGGACCTCGCCAACAACGTGATCATGTCACTCTTTTTCAGCCGGACCTTGCACTCAGCGCAGATATCATACATTTTCGCTTCCATCTTCGGGCTTATTGCTGAATGCTGAAGCTGCTCTGGAAACTCCCTGCGCATACCCTCTTCTCCGACAATCGGGAGCAGACTTTCTTTCATAAATACCGGGATCCCCGACTTATCACACCATGCCACGATGTCTTCTATCCACTCCTTTTGGGGGATAATCCGCTTTTTTCTACGCCCGGTTTCCGCACCGATAATTATCCAGTCGGGAGAAAATTCATCCCGCTCCCACAGGCGGAACGGCGCATGAATCGGCTCAATGCTCCAGAATGTATTGTGTGCATTTGACACAAAGCATTTATCTTCCGGCCTGGTGAGTGTGGAGCCATACCACATATTTTTACCTGCCGGGAGGATTCCGGCTGAATCAATACGCTCATATCTTTCTGGATTCTTTGTGAGAAACAGGTAATTATGTATTGGGTACTTCCGGCAGATATTAAATATCTCCATAATCCATTCGTCCGGCACCCAACTTCCGAACACGTCCGCCATGGCGCCTACAAAAATGTTGTTTCCCATTTTCAATTTTGCGGGAGTATCCAGCCGGTACCGGTGCAGCGTAGGGGCAAACCCAAAGGGATATACAAGCGGATTCCCTGTTTCATTCAGCATGGGGGCATCCAGCACATATAAGTCCTCTCCCCCATCAGCCGCCGGCACCAAGGAATAATCCTTTTTTGCCATTTTATTAAGCCTTACATCACCGGAAAACCGGGCAACCATACGCCGGGCATAGCAGTATTCGCAATTATGCCGGCATCCCGTAATGGGATTTAATGTGTGATCACACCACTCTATCTTCGATCTGTTCATGCTCCCCCCTCCTTTCCGCAAACCCTAATTCCTTTTCTTCTTTCCACTCAGTTCCCTTGAAGCTGACCTTCTGCCCGCACTGATCGCAGTATCCCGGCTGGTAATTCGGTCCTGCGTTCAGAATACTTCCGCACCTCGGACATAAATATTTCTCGCATTCCGTAATTACAAATCCATATTTCAGATACGTTTCTTTTCTTGCCACTGGCCTCCTAGCCATGCTCTTGGGAATCCACACTTTTCTAAGCATCTACATCCTCCTCCCAAAATTCCACGAAATACATTGTCTGCCCCTTGCCACCGGGGCGCTCCTTTCCGATCCGGGCAGCATATCCCGCTTTTATCAGCAGACAACAAAGAGTATTCCGGTCTTCATCATTCAGCTTCATAAGCAGATTTCTGATCTTATGTCGTGTTTTATCCGCCATTTCATCCCGCCCTCCTTCCCTTTACAGAATTTTCCGCCTCACTCTCTTCTTTCATTTTTCGCTCGAAAGCCTTAACGAAAGCTTTAACATCTTTTGTCATACCACAGTTCTTTTTGCCTCTGCATTGGATGACTTTTCCGTCTCTATATTCCAGTGTAAAATAAGGGACGTCCGGAGCAGTTTCCTTTCTAATAAACAGAATCATGGTTTCGCCTTTCGCAACTCGCTCTACATAGGTTCCTACACAGTGATGCAACGTCCGGCCCTCTTCCTTGATCTCAGATCCGCTCTTGGGAAGAATGATCATCAAACCTCTGGCCTTCATCATCATCGCCGGAATACCCTCGGCGGCATCTAAAGCTTTCTTGATTAACTTCTCTAATTCTTCCTGACGTTTCCGTTCCTGTTCATCCTTAAATGCCTGATATTCTTTCATTACCCTATCATGGGCCTTTCCAAAATCCGGAGGGAGCAATACATACATATCTTTTATGTCATACTTCAATGTTGCACTCCACGAAATATAGTCCAACCAGTCTTTTGCCAGATTTCTATATCCCTCACGCATCCGTTCCTTTTTGCTGTAGCTTTCCGGAGAACACCATGCTGCGTGGCAGGGGACTTCTTTATGCTTTGGCAAGACAGTTCTTTGCTTATCCATATATTTGTTAAACTTCCGTATGCTCATATGGGCATTGATAACCCCGATCAGTTCATCATTTCCTCCGAACCGTTCGCAGAAACCACGGATATCTTCTCCCTGCGGAAGAATATTATCGGATTCACACTGTTTCAGTAACCTTAATTCAGCAGTGCCTCCGTCAATCTCTCTCAGTATTGAGATATATTTTTTAGATATCCCCAAAATAGTCTCTGGTGTCTTGCCATTTAAATCAAGCTCGTATGCATGCCCTTCCACAATTTCACCGGTCAAATTAACAAGGCCGGCCTTTAAAAACATTTCCAGATAGGTGTATCGAGGATATGTATTCATAAAGCGCCATACTGGTACTGGATCACAGGCAAGTTTCTTTTGGTATAAGTCCAAAGCGCAATACCGGTAGAAAGTCCCCTTAAACACCTCCGGCAGGTTCTCTGTATAAACAACAGCACTTGCACAATTTTTATGATTCTGATCTGGACACCAACGCGGAAGCCCATGCTGTTTGTATATCCCCCATTCATATGAATCAATTTTAATCTCCACGTTGTCTTCTTCCAAAAACGCTCTACAGAGTTCACTTATGCTAAACGATTCCTTGTAGTTATAATCTCTTTGGATTTCCTGATGGACGTGAAAATATCTCGACACAATCCCAGTCGAAACTTTTTGCATCAGGAACACCCATTTACTGTCTCTCTGATAGGTCGGAAAATATCCTTTGGGGATGAAAGTTACAGGGCTACCGCAGTTAGGGCAATTCCCCCGCTTTTTATTTCGGGGTTGAACAGATTTAACATCTATTCGGACAGTCCTTTTGCAATAAGTACAGTATCCCGTTGTCATTTTCTTTTTGCTTGCGGCCTCATACACCAGATACCTTTTATCCCCCATCGCAATCTCATGCACCCATTTTTCAAATCCTTCCGGCTTTTCTGGTACCATCTCCATTTTCTTATCAATTTTGTCTGTTTCTTTTTTATGCTTAGCCTTCAGCCGCCTGTCGAGAACTTCATCCTGAAATTTCCAGATTGCATCCCATACATTCGGATCTTCCCCCTCCAAATAGGCTTTCATATAATATTTCGCACTGATAAAATCTGAATCTGATGCGAATGTAACATCATGCCCCTTTTCTTTGGTATTCCACCAATACCACCCCAAAATTGACTTGAAACTTCCAGTTTTCCATTTCACTCTTGCGCTAGATAAGTCCTGCGTGATATAATCGCTCCGGGAAATAAATGTCCTAAATGCTGCTCCTGTTTTCTCCTTGACGAGTTCTGACCTCTGGAAGAAATTCAAGAGCAGTATTTTTTCTCCATCCACATCAATAATTTTTGCTGTCGCAATATACCTGTCCCCGTCTGTTCTTTTCGCCAGACGAATCATATTTTCAGACGCCTTGGGCTTTTCTATCCTTGAAAGCGATCTCTTATTCATATTAACCACCCCCTACATGCCCATCATTGAGAACAGATCCATCTGGCCGTCCATCTCTTTCGGGTTTTTCTTGGGCTTCGGCGGCGCTTTAGGCGTTTCTGCTTTAGGAGGAACGGAAACCTTTTCCGTCTTCTCAGCATTTCCTTTCGCTTTAACCGTTTTTCGTTCTGTCGCAGTTTTTACCTTTTTAGCTTTTTCAGTAGCGGTCTTTTTGGCCTTGTCCTCGGCTGCCTTTTTGGCTTTCTTCTCTTCCTCAGCCTTATCGTCCTTGTGGTAATAGTCCTCGGCCCATTCATATACCACATCATCACGAACAGCAGCACAATTCCCATGCGCCTGTTGTCTGGCCTGGCGATAGATATATTCAAAACACTTTTGCCAGGTCTTATGATCCTGCACCACATCCTCGGCCAGCCCTTCATCCTCCCGGCATCTCTCCAGAAGATACCCAATAATCGGATCCGCAAAAGATTTGTCTTTGGCCGCCGCCAGCTCCTTTTTCAACTTTTCCTCAGCTCGCTGTTTGACCAGCCTACTGTCTTGTTCGCTGGCGCTCTTGCCTTCCACTGGTTTGGGCGGCTCCTGGTTGCTTTCAATGTTTTCCCCAGTTACATCAGGTGTGCTATCCGGTTCATCCTCCTCCGCTCGCTCCGCCTGCGGAGCCTCGCCAGCTTCCGGATCTTCCTCCGTCTGTTCCACAACCAAATCACTTTTCCCATCCGCATTATCTTCCTCCCTGGTGTCCGTATTCTCCGCCGCATCCCCGGCGCCGCCGTTCATCAGCCATTCATATTCCTTTTCAAGCCTCTCATTCGTCACATCAAAGAGAGTGTCCCCGGCAGCATCATAAAAGACCGTTACCTCCGGACGCCTCAATGTCTTGTACGTCTCGCCCATCACGACAATATCAGGGCTTTTATCCTCGGCATTATATCCGCTTTTCAGATACTCATTTACAACCTGATTCCAGATCGCTCCATAGGCATTCTCCGCTGTGCTTTCAGCCGTGAAGTGCTTAACCTCTTTTTTCTCTTTCATGCTATCCCTGACTTTCTGCCACGTTTCCGACTGCAGAGCCTTTTTGCTCTCTTCCGACAAATTCCCATCAAATCCTTTGACTCCCATACTGCGCCTCCTTTTCTCCAAAATCGAAAAACATATAAAAGTGCTCTTTTTCCACTGTTTTTTCGGTGGTTACAGTTCCACCCATACTTCCCAGCGAATGAAATATCTTCCGCCACTGCCACACATCCGACTGGAACATTGGCATATACCACATTTCCTGCCCCTCGTTTTCCCTGGGAAATAATACCAAGCCGGTCAAAGGGTTGGTAATCGTATTCCCTACGCAGATGTAACCGGCACATCCAAGTAGAGAAAGCTGGATATAACACATCTGAGCCACCACCCGATCCACATCCTGCCCTACAAAAATCACATGATTCTGAAAATTATATTTAGATTTTTTCAGGGTATTTGCCGCCGCTATCAGTGTCGCCCCAGCACCGCAGGCCGGATCGCAAATGGATATGTAGCCCTGTTCTTCAATCTGCCTGTCAACAGTCCCCACGCTCATTTGCGACATCATTTTGCATATGCTGTATGGGGTAAAAAACTGGCCTTTCCAGTGGTTTCCCAGGTTCAAGTTCATATACATTTTTCCGAGAAAGTCCTGCTCCGGCTCATTTTCCAGGGCCATAACGATAATATGGAGTATCTCTGCCGGCGTCTCCACCGAGCCGAGCCTTTCTATGCACTGGGCATATTCCTTTTCCCTTGCCTCAAAGTGCTTCGGTGTCCGATCTGCCACATTACTCAGGGTACACGCTATTGCGCTGATCAGATCCGCCCAAACCTGCCAAGAACTTCTGGAATAGCAGAGCCGGTTGAACACATCCAGAAATTCCTTTTCGGTACCCTGTATGATTTCACTCCGCTTTGCCTTTGGCACTTAATCCCCTCCTTCTTCAAGCTGAACACTGCCTTCACTCTCCAGCCTCTCCCTGAGCCTTTGAAGCACCATGGCATTGTAATCCGTATTTCTCTGCTCAAAGTTGTGAAACCGGTTGGGCTGCGGCTTTGTCTCTCTATCATTCTTTGCCACTTTACTCCGGCTTTGGATAATCAGTGTTTCAAACTTCTCCCTGAATTTTCTTGCGCTTCGGATATTTGATTTCCAGAAACCGTCCGTGGTAGCATATGTCAATGCCTCGATAATGTCTGACTCATTTCTTTTGTCCAGCCGCTTCATCCTCTCAATTTCCACAGCCCATTTCCGTTTTTCCTCTCTGGTCTGCGGCACCTTTGACCCTGGAAATACAGCCACGCAGGACTGAATAAGCATATCAACACACTGATACTCAAAGTCACCAACTGAATATCTGACTGTGTTTTCAGAGTCAGCGTTGCCCGGAGGCGCAACAATTATGTTTTTATCTATCTCTATATCTCTATTCTCTATTCTCTGTGTAACGTTTTGGAAACATTCCGGTAACGACGTGGTAACATTGTTACCATTCTTACATGTGTAACCTTCTGGTAACATTGCGGTAACATTGTTACCCTCAATAAATTTTTTTTGCGCCCTGGCTTTTCTCATAATGGCTGCCTTATCGGTTTCCGATCCTATCATTTCCTCCATACGGGGAAGACATATTTCGCCGCTTTCCATAATCTCCACAAGACCAATATTCTTCAGCAATTCCATTGCCACAATCGCCGTATCATAATCCGTTTTGGTTATATCCGCAAGCTTTTTGGTGTCATATGGAACAAGGATTGTACCTACCGTTCGGATCAGCAACCCATTGGTTTTTAAAGACTTTAAGCAGAGTTTCAAGTAAAACAAAGCATACTCTTTTCCCTTTGGCTGTTCTTCCAGCCACTCAATCGCATCATCGTCAAAAAAGTCTTCCCTCAGCTTCATCCAGTAATATTTCTTTGCCAAACAAACACCCCTTTCGCCAGAGACCACTAAAGTCTCTGGCTTATGATTAATAAATCACCTTGCTTCCGCTTTCTGTTTTAACCACATCCAGGTTCTGCGGGAAACGGGCTTTCATGGTTGGATCATGGGTAATCGCCATAATCTTTATATTCCCATAACGCTCCTGAATCGTTTCCAGGGCGTCGCAATATGCCTGGATGCCATCCGCGTCAAGAAAAGGAGGCTCATCTATAAACAGCATGCCAAACTGAATGCCTGCGGTCGTTGCCTTGATTTCTGCCAGAGCGAGGATCACGGAGAGGGACGCTTTCACTTTTTCACCCCCGCTTTTTGACAGATAGGGAAGGCTGCCCTTTCCAAATTCCTCAATGAAAATATCCAATGTGACGACTTCCTTTTTGTTTTTACCTTTGCTAGTTTCTTTCTCTGTTACAAAATCCACCCCCATTTGGCCACCAGTCATCTGACCCAGGATATTGTTGGCCGTATTAGACAGCTTCGGCAGGATTGTCCTGACAATCTGGTGAGGAATCCCGTCCTGGCTAAAAGAAAGTTTGAGAGCATCATAATCCGCTTCATTCACAGCCAATTCCGTCAGTTCCTCCTGGATGGTTTCTATGTTCTCTTTCATCCTGCGTATTTCCCGGCACTTCTGCTCAAATCCTCCAATTCTTTTCTGGAGCTCCTTGGCCTCCCGATTGAGCCTGTCAAGCTCCTTTTGCAATTCTCTTACCTGCCTGTCCGCCGCCTCATACTCTGCCGCCGCTGCCCTTTCTGTTTCAACCTTCGCCTGTTTCCGAGTCAATTCTGTTTCAAGAAGTTTAATTTCCTCTGACAATTCTTTTTCCCTCCGGCTGGAATTTGCCCGTCTTTCCCTGATAACCGGAAGTTCACTTTCTTTCCGGAGCCACACCTTTCCCTTCTCCAACTCTTTCATGACCTTCTCATGTTCCAGATAGCTCTCCGCATGCTTCTCTTTCTCAAAGCCTATCTCCTGGGCCCTGCATTTCAATTCTGTAAGGCTTTTCTGCGCTTTGGCTATATTGGACCGCATATCCTCGATTCTGGCCTTTATTAAGCCGATTTCGCCTTCCTGCCGTTCCAGCTTCCGCAGCTTATCCACATAAATCTCCAGGGCGGCACACTCTTTCCCCAAACGCTCCAGCTGGTCCTCGGAAAAACCCAATTGCCGAATTTCATCCTCCACCTCATGAACCGTTTTCATCAGCTCTGCCAGCGATGTTTCTCTCTCTTTCTCCAACACCTCCAGCTTTCTTGGGAACGATTCCAGGTCAGCTTTGGCCTGTACCGCATCCGCCAGAAACCGGCATGATGCCTGTCGAATATCCATGCAACCTGCATCCTCCAATAACTCCGATCGTTTCCTTAAAGACGCCTGCTCGGCCATCAAAGCCCTTTCCAGTTCATTGAAATATGCCTTTTTACTGTCAACCGCATACATCCGGCGGCTCCTCTTATCATCCAGCTCCGCCGCTTTCCTGGAAATGCTATACATTGCATCAAGCTGCCGTTTCTTTTCCTGATATTCATCCGCCTTTCTCTTGACTTCCTCACGATCCTCCTGGTACTCGATGGATTTCAAACGGGTTTGGTATCTGGAAAGGGCCCGCTCATGTTCTTGAATCTCCTGCTCAGCGGAGAATATCTGCACATGCACCCTTTCCAACTCCGCCGCCTTTGCCTCATATATAGCCGTCCCCTCTATCAAAAGCTTTTCTTTCTCTGTCAAGCTGCGGTATCTTTCCGCATTTTCAACTATTTCCGTTTCTTCCTTCAGGGCCAAGTCACACGTCTGGATAGTGATTTTTTCTGCCTCCTGGCTCTTCCGGGCAATGCTCATCTTGCTCTCCAGGTTTGAGATTTCACCCATAAGACCCTGATGCCTCTCCGCTGCTGCCTTAGCATTTCCCAGAAGCAGGTTGGCGTTCCGCAATCCCAGTTCCTTCATCTGCACTCTTCCATCTATTTCTTGCAGTTCTTCTTTGACCTGCTGCAGCTCTTCCCACGGCCTTCCGTAAGAAAGGATGTTGTCAGCCTGAACCTGGATAGTCTGCTTCTTTTCCGTAATGCTCCGTCTATACCCTAATACCCGTTCCCTTGCCAGTACTTCCATCTTGTCATAGATCCCCAGCCCCAGAAGATTGGAAAGGATGACCATGCGTTCTTCTTTTTTCGCCTGCAAAAACAATCCATACTGGTCCTGCATAATAAGGGCGCAGCTCTTAAATGTCATGCTGTCAACACCAATTAAATTCTCTATTTCCACCTGAGTGTCATTCGTTCCTTCACGGCTGCGGTTTTCCCATTCCCCGGAAACCAATTCCGCCAAGTTTAACGTTGGCTTTCCAGATTTCTGCCTTGACCTTGTAATGCGGTATACCTTATTTCCGATAGAAAACGTGAAGGTTATTCGTCCAGAGCGGACCTTTTCATCATTTCTCAGCCATGGGACCTTTACGGATGCCCCCTTTCCCTCCCGTGATTCCTCATAAATGCAGTCAATAATGGCATCCATAAATAGGGATGATTTACCGGCTCCGTTTTGTCCATTGATAGTACAAAATTGAATATCTTCGAATGAAAACTTCTCCTTTGCATAGGCACGATAGTTTTCCACTTCGATCTCAATAGGCACGAACATCCCGCAAAAAGCGGATCCATTCTCTGATGCCATGGCTTCAGCGATAATCGGCCTGGCTTTAAACAGCAGCCTTTCAATTTCTTCCTTCCCCATCCCTTTCCTTTCCAGATATATTTTCAAATTTGCTTCCGGATCCGTCTCCCTGGACAAATCGGCGCGGTCTGGGGATTCTTGCATCTTTTCCTGTGTAACCCCTGTTACCCAGAAAGCCCCGTCCTTATACAGCTCCCTTTCTACTAAGGCGGTATTGAAAGCCTTCCTCTTATCTGCGGAACATTCATATAATACCCTGACAATCTTATCTGCTGCCGCCCCATTCAGCCGCCAATAGTTCATGGCCACCTCGTCAAGACGGTTGTTAATAATTGCGGAAACGTCCTCGTCTGTAAACCGGAGCGTAACGAATTCACGGTATGGTGCCTTTACCAGCTCCGAATCGGTAAACACCACTCCGTCCTGCCCAAAAGCTCCCCGTTCAGCGTAATGAATCCAGAAACCTTTCTCCTGCCCCTCGTCATTAAAATTATTGGCATTGATGGAACCGGAATAATAAACATTGTCAAATCCGGATACCTGCTGGGGGCGGTGAATGTGGCCTAACGCCACCAGGTCATAGCTGGCCGCCGCCAAAGCTTCTGAAGGGATAATCGGTTCAAACTTGGTAAGGATCTGTGATTGTCCGCTTTCCGTGTCACACCCCGGAACCGTGTAATGCGCCATAAGGATTGCCGGCCGATCTGTCCGGCAGGTCGCCTTTAACCCCATAACAACTTTGCCAAGTTCCTGCGAAAACATTTCATTTTCATCTTCTTTTCCCAATCCGGGGAATTTTGCCCGGTATACGCCCCGATCAAAGCCTGGCAGGACCGCAATATCGGCATATTCTGTCCGAATCACGTCCGGCATGGTGACAATATGTACTTTCGGATGATTCTTAAAATGAACCTCAAGGACCGAGAAAGGTCCGCTTCCGTCATGGCTGGGCGTCCCTCTCATGACAACAACCTGCTCCGCTGCCGCTTCCAAACGGGAAATGATTTCTATAGCCAGTACCACTTCTTCACAGCAACGGTCGCTCCACGTTTTTCCGTCATGAAAAACATCCCCCGGTACCAAGACAAGTTCTGGATGTTCCTGTTCCGCACACTCAGCCATAAATTCAAGGCAGCGCCTCGTGTCCAGGGAACGAAGATTCACTCCGTCTTTTTCCGGTCCTTTAAATCGCCCTATATGCCAGTCTCCTGAATGAAAAATCTTCATCTATAATTCCTCGCTTTCTCCGTCAACTTTTTCAATTTTGGAAACAGTTCATTAAACTGCTCCTCTGCAATTCCACAGAAATCAATCCCATCCCTGCTCCACCTTTCTCCCACGATCAGGATGTTTCCTGCAATGACACCCCCATGCTTATCCGTTTCATATAAATAGCTGCCCACCAGATTGTCTTTAAGGTCATGATAGAGCCCCTCTTCATCAACCAACATACTGACACAGCTTCCAAGCTCCCCGCCAAACTTATCAGAACCTCCAAACTCCGTATACAGCCGCTTCGGCATGATGTGCTCATATAATTCGCACTTCGGGCCGATTAGCTCCCGCAGAATCTGGCTCTGTTGGGAATAGGAACCCTCGGGAAATTCATGTGCGGAAATCTCATTATCTGTACTTATCCTGATAATTTGCATTACCGTCTGCCTCCCCTCTGTTCGCCCTTCACAATTCTCTGGCATTTATAGCAGAGAGGCCTTCCGAAATTCTCAACAGAATAATCCCATACCTTTTGAGGTATCACACAATCACATTTGTCACAGCGGAAGTCTATTGTACGGTCCTCTTCTTCCTTGTTATCCGCCTGTCCCAACTTCATTTCGGCCTTATCCGCTCTTTGCCCCTCTCTCTGTATCTCCTCCCGATTTTTCCGGAATGTTTCCATGTCCCTTAACTCAGGGGGAAAATCTACTTCATCATAAACATCTGCTTTGGGTATGGAGATGGTCTGCACGACCGGCTGCACGTTCCCAAACAAATTACCTACACTTTGCATAGCCTGCTGCAGCAGCATCTGCTTCACCACAGGATCGTTATAATCTGGGGAAAATGATGTTCTCGCCACCGCAAACGGCTTTTTTAGTTCTTCAATTGTATATGTTCCCTTAATGCCCAGAAGATCCCTTATCACTCTCAAGTTAGCCCCTGTAGCAGCCTTTTGCGGGGCATTGGCCCGTAATTGCGTCATAGCATCAAGCAAGCTGTTTTCGATGTACTTTTCCTGCTCCTGCTCTGAAACCATAAACAATTTGATAGAGTAACCCTTGTCATTCATTCGGCCAGTGTCCACCCATGTTCCTGCATACTTTTGGGAAGCTTCTTTTGCTGCCTTATAATCTGCAATCCCCCTTCTCGCCTTCTCCTCATAAGCCAGACGATACTTCTTTTCTTCTGTAGCCAGGTCGATCACCTTAACATTGCTGCTGGTCCTCACACCCCCATCAGGAAGACGAATTGCCCCAAAAGCGCTTGCTTTCCATGTGTTTTCATCCACTTTTGATATATCCCCTGTTCCAGAGCAAAACTGGACACCAGCCTCAGTAGCCAGCTTTTGCAGGAAGGGTTTGCTAAGGGCATACATATCTTTCCACTGACCATCGCCAAAATTCCGGGAACCTACCTTGAATATCTGCGACGCCTCCTCATTCGTTTCCACATAGAGAAGCGATACGCTCATTTTGTAAAAGGGATTGATCTGCTGAGTCTCCACGAATGGGATTGCCAGATTGTAAGCATTCCTCTGAGCGAGGACGTTTTCAATCGTTAGATTTTGTAATTTCTTTTGCATATTTTTTCCTCCATATTGATTTATTCACATTTCCATGCTACAATAGGAGAGTCCACAGAGTGTTCTGGCAATTTGCCGAATGCTCTTCTTCCATATTGTAGCCCTCGTCTTTAACACAAACCTCATTATGTAGTTCTCCCATGCACCAAACATGCAATCCATCCCAATCCTGCATAAGTCCACCAGAATACAAATGGGATAGCAAGAAACTCTCCTCCATAAGCTTTATATCCCCTTTGGAAAAATGCCTGCTCTGCGGACCAGACCGCATACATACCTGTCAGCAATGCAGAACCAGCTATTCTGCATCCCGTCATGGCCATAAATTCAGCGGCCTTTTTAAGCACTCTCTTGGCTTTCGTCTGCCAGGCTTTTCGCACCTTGGACAGAAATAGCCAATTGGAGGAATCTTCTTCAATGCACTGACATTCCATGATAAACCACACTTCATACACTTTGCCTTCATCCAGATCTAGCCCTTTTTTTCTGCTATTCATTTCACGCCTTTAACCTTTCCGGGGCCCAGTTGAACGTAAGCTGACTGCTTCCCGCCTCCTGTTTATAAAGCCGTTCTATCCGCTCCTGTTTTCTTTTTTCTTCTTTCCTGCAATCACATTTCTCTCCGCTATCAAGATTTGCGCCACATAACGGACATGTCCAATATTGCATGTCAGCATCTCCTTTGATTTATTCTTTACCCATGCCCTCCTTATCCCCTGTTCCTTTCAATTACTGCATTGACCACATCCATAGGGATTCCGTATTTCTCAGAAAAAAGATACTTGCTCGCCTTGCCCTGTCCATAAGCGAATTGTCCATTCTTTTTTGCCAAATTATTAATTGCCCTAATAGTCTCGTACGCTTTATTCTCTTTACACCCAAGCAGTGTCATAACGTCCACAGCCGTGATATATGTTGTCATCGCCGCACCTAAAACTCCAGGTGCTGTCGCCAACGCTCCCATGCTCTCCCTCCTTACTTGTTAGCCAGACACAGACACAAACACCATCACTTCACCATCCGTTTTATACGCATTGCAGACAGAAACGCTGCAAAATTCCTGAGTGATCCGCTCAATCTCCTTGTCTGCCTCCCCTCTGGTGATTCCTCCTACCTCAGCGATTAAATTCACCATCCCAATAAGCTGTTCCCTGTAACTTTCACAGCGACCAATACATACTTCCAGGTTATCATATGGATTTTCCGGGCTATATGCAGCTTTGCAGTCCCTTAAATATAAATCAAACAGATTATGATACATCTGAACCATGCTTCACTTCCTTTCTTAGATAAGCCGTTCCTTTCTTTCCAACCCCAAAATCTTACCGGGCTCTTCCGTCTATTGCAGATTCTTTTGCGTCCAGGCTTTTAAGCTTTGAGTAACAGCAGAAATTTCATCAAGCGTTCTCAAAACCTTTTTCAATGAAGGCCTCTCTTCCTCGCTAATCACGCCGTCTTCGGTTATGTCCAGTAAAAGTTCTTTGGTTTCCGATATTTTCCTTAGGCTTGCCATAGCCCTTACTGTAATCCGGTCTAAATCCTCCAGTTCCAGAACCGGTACATCGCCACCAAGAGGGCACATTTCCCGGCAATAATAATTCCGAAGTTCTGGAGCATTATATAAATCGGCCATTTTTAGCACCATATCCGGTGGTATAACCTTAGTTACCCCTAATTCATAATCTGAAAGCGTAGAAACAGATATTCCCAGATATTCTGCTGCTCCCTCTTTAGAAAGCAACCTGTCATTATATCGGGAAGCCATTATCCTTGCTTGGCAGAATGGATTGTCCGCTGCCTTCGTTGGTCTCCGTCCCATCCCCAACCTCCTTATTCAGTCTTTGCGACACCATATAGTCATATAACAGGCAGGTATTCCCATCGTATACAGGCCTATTTACTGCTTGGGATACCATTTTTCTTTTCACTTCCATGTTTTATAATTTGCCTATATTTCATTTTGAAATGTTGAAAGACAAATAAAATCATCTAAGGACATTTCCAGAGCATCGGCTAATTTCTTTGCCACTGTTAAATTAGGCTTTCTGGAACCACTCTCATACTGGGATATTGTTGTTTGTTTTAAACCAACACGATTCCCAAGTTCTGTCTGGGAAAATCCCTTTTTTTCTCTGGATTCTTTTAATGTCATATACAAACCTCCTTTCACTATTTCGTTATGAAATATAATATAGCAATTTGAAATATTTGTCAAGCATTTTTATAGAAGAATATTTCGTATCGAAATTTGAAATCATTTCAATTTGTGATATAATGTCATTTGGGAGGAATTATATGATAGGAGAACGTCTAAAATTACTTCGCGCACAGCGCCAAGAAAGTCAACAAGATGTTTGCACTGCCATTAACATAGAACAGAGCACTCTTGCCAATTATGAAAATAATAAAAGAATTCCCAAATTGGAAATACTCTTAAAAATCGCTGAACATTATAATTGCACCATTGACTATTTACTTGGCAGAGAAGATTGCTTGGGACATGGATTAAACGATGGTAACATAGACAAATATGGACTTGATGGTCCTGGAATCGCCGATATGCTAGGATATCCTAAAGATGAGGAAAAAGCTGTCCGCTTTTCTCATAAGTTGGCACTTCAAATCGACTTTAATGGATTACGGTTAGCTGATGTAGCAAATTCTATTGGTGTATCTACTGAAATTATCTGGGAATGGCTAGTTGAGAAAAGAGATGATTATTACAGTTATTATGAAAAACTCTCTGAATATTTCAATGTAGAACTTAATTATTGGACAAGACCAGGTTCTGTATCTCCTGGCCTTGAACCCACAACCCAAGAATATTTTCTGATTTTAAAGTACAGATTTCAGAACCAGTACGATGATTTGCAAGATATACCTATAGAAGATTTCTTTCCTGATTGCCGTAAATTATCTGAATCTGAATTGAAATGGCTTAATGCTTTTCGCCAACTAAATGAAGATAATAAAGATATTATCATGGGTAAAATTAAAGAATACCTAAAAGAACAGCGCTTTGAATCCGTTGCAGCGGATACACCATTAAAAAAGACTGGAACTGATACATTGGGAAAATAATCCCCTTCGAGTGGTACCGAAGGCATCATAGCTAAATAAAGATACTTAAGATTATTTTAAAGGAGGAACTCTCTATGGTGTGGACAGCAGAATGGACAGATTTTGTAATCTGCCTTTTATTTGGATGGCTTGGAGTTCATAAATTCAGAGAAAAGAGAATAGGTATGGGGATACTATATCTCTGTACATTCGGATTATTCTACATAGGATGGATAGTTGATATTGTCCGATATTTCTCAGCAGCAACCAAAGGCGAACGCATACAGGGTAATCGTCCAAAACATCTATTAGATAATGAAGAGCTTCCAGTAGTACCATCCAATCTTATGCTCTCTACCGCTGAAAGCTGTCATTACTGTGGCCCAGCAACTTTCGTGAAAACAAAGAATGTGGTTGTTGGATATTCTGGTGGAAGCCGAGGGACCAGTATTAGAATCGCAAAGGGAATGTCTGTAAGGGTAGGCGCACATAAAGCAGCTCCAATTAGAGGTAACGTGCAGGAGCGTACACAAGGCATTCTCTCAATTACAAATAAAAGAGTTGTCTTCTCTGGAAACAAGGGTGCTTTCGATAAAAAGATAACTTCATTGTCAGCTGTTACTCCTTATCAAAACGGTATCGCTTTCCAGTTCGGTAATCAACAGTATCCTTTAGAAACAGCCGAACCAGAGTACATCTATGAAATACTTGCCCGTATAGTCAATTCCACAGAGGATATATAATGCCTGCCTACAAGTATACCTTAAAAGACGGAAAAACTACACGCTGGTATGCCAACTTCTACTTCACGGACTGGACCGGCGAAAAGAAGCATATCTGCAAACGGGGCTTTAAGACGCAGCGCGAGGCCAAAGAGTATGAGCGCTCATTTCTGGATCAGCAGAACAATACCAGCGATATCCTCTTTTCCTCCCTAGTGGAGAACTATCTGGAGGACATGTCGCACCGGTTGAAGCCTACCACAATGGAAAATAAGCGGTTCATCATAAAAGGAAAGCTGCTCCCCTACTTCGGGAATCTGAAGGTATGCGATATTGACACCATCAAGGTCCGAAAATGGCAGAACGAATTGATATCCTACCGGGATGAAGCCGGGAACCCTTTTTCCCAGACATATCTCAAAACCGTTAACAATCAGCTGTCCGCCATCATGAATTATGCCGTGGCCCATTACCGGCTCTCTGCTAATCCATGTCGGGCCGCCGGCAGCATGGGGAAGAGCCGAGCCGAGGAAATGAATATATGGACACAGGCGCAGTATGAGCAGTTCTCCGCCGCCATACAAAAATCCTCTGTAAAGCTGGCCTTTGATGTGCTCTTTTACACCGGGATGCGGTCCGGGGAGCTGCTGGCCCTTACCCCTGCAGACATCCTCCCTTCAAAACGGATTGATATCAATAAAAATTATGCAAAAGTAAATGGGGAAGAATTATTCCTGGAGCCGAAAACGCCCAAGGCTAAAAGGTGTATATCCATACCCGATTTTCTATACGATGATATTCAGGAATACATGGCAAAGCTCTATGGGATTGAACAGGGGGACCGGATATTCTATTTCACAAAATCTGCCCTGGATAAAGAGATAAAGCGGATCGCCGCCAAAGTGGGGCTGCCAATTATAAGAGTCCACGATCTGAGGCACTCACATGCCAGTATGCTGATTGAAATGGGTTTTGCCCCATTGGAGATTGCGGACCGGCTGGGGCATGAATCCGTGAAGACCACACTGGATACCTATTCCCACCTTTACCCGGACAAGGATCAGCAGCTGGCAAATCGGCTCAATCAGTTCCGGCGAGCGGCACCGCCGACAGAAGAAAATTCTTGAACTTTCCCGCAGATTGTGCTATTCTTTAGATAAAGAGAGGCGCCTGCTGGTAACAGACGCCCCACGGGAGCTACCGATAGACGGTTAGCCCGATTCATAAGTTAACAGCTATAGCCGCTTACCTTGTCACGGGAGGGCGGCTATTTCTGTGGCTTGTTACTATCTTTACCGAATGTATATCCGATACCAAAGCAGGTCAAGCCAAAACTTAACACCGCAATAAGTCCCAAAATATCCATATGGCTCAGCCCTCCTTTCCCAGATTCCCTTTCAGGTTTCTATGTAAACGGAGGGTCACAGTCCCTCCGGGGAGGGCTAACCGCCTACCATCCTGGTAGTCCCAAAGAGATATTACCACATTTCGACAGGGATTTCAACCGCATCCATTTTGGAGTAGGAAAAGTAGCTGGCTCTATTTTCAACATCATATTAACATCACAGAGATATAAAAAGGACTGAAAACCCTTATTTTATCAGGTTTTCAGTCCAAATGTCCACTATTCAAACTCAATCGTCCCCGGCGGCTTCTGCGTAACATCATACAACACCCGACTAATCCCTCTCACCTCATTCACAATCCGACCAGCCACCTTCCCCAGCACATCCCAAGGAATCTCCGCAACCTCCGCCGTCATAAAATCAACCGTACTCACCGCCCTAAGCGCCACCGCGTAATCATAAGTCCTCTCATCCCCCATAACGCCCACAGACCGCATATTAGTCAATGCGGCAAAATATTGGCCAATTCCTTTATCCAGTCCCGCCTTAACGATCTCCTCCCGATAAATGGCATCCGCCTCCTGGACCATGACCACCTTCTCGGGCGTCACTTCACCAATAATCCGAATCCCCAGCCCCGGCCCCGGAAACGGCTGACGGAACACCAGATTCTCCGGAATCCCAAGTTCCAGTCCCGCCTTGCGCACCTCATCCTTAAACAAATCCCGCAAAGGCTCAAGAATCTCCTTAAAATCCACATAATCCGGCAGACCGCCTACATTATGGTGAGACTTGATCACCGCAGACTCTCCTCCCAGCCCACTCTCCACCACATCCGGATAAATGGTCCCCTGTACCAGGAAATCCACAGCTCCGATCCTCTTAGCCTCCTCCTCAAACACCCGAATAAACTCTTCCCCAATGATCTTTCGCTTCTGCTCCGGCTCCTCCACGCCCTGAAGTCTTCCATAAAACCGCTCCTGCGCATTGACCCGGATAAAATTCAGCTTGTAAGGGCCGTCGGGGCCGAATACGGCCTCCACCTCGTCCCCCTCATCTTTCCGCAAAAGCCCGTGGTCCACGAACACGCAAGTCAGCTGCTCGCCCACTGCCTTGGAGAGCATCACAGCCGCCACCGAAGAATCCACACCTCCGGACAAGGCGCACAGCACTTTGCCGCTTCCCACCTTCCTCCGAATGGCCTCAATGCTGTTCTCCACAAACGCGTCCATTTTCCAGTTCCCCTCACAGCGGCACACCTCGTAAAGGAAATTACGGATCATTTTCGTTCCCTCCTGGGTGTGCAGCACCTCCGGATGGAACTGGATTGCATACAGATCCCTCTCCTCCCACTGGACAGCCGCCACAGGGCAGTCAACTGTATGGGCGATCACCCGAAACCCCGGCGCCTCCCTCTCAATATAATCATGGTGGCTCATCCAGCAAACTGTCTTCTCAGACACATTGCCAAACAACTTGCTGGATGTATCCACACGCACCTCAATCTTTCCATACTCCCCCACAGGCGCTTTCGTCACCCGGCCTCCCAGCACATGCATCATCAGCTGCGCCCCGTAGCATAGTCCCAGAACAGGAATCCCCAGCTCAAACAACTCCCTGTCGCAGGAAGCCGCCCCCGGGCCGTAGCAACTGTCAGGCCCGCCGGTCAGGATGATACCTTTGGGATTCATGGCCTTGATCTGCTCCAGATCCGTCCGATAGGAATAGATCTCACAATACACATTGCACTCCCGGACACGTCTTGCCACTAACTGGTTATACTGACCGCCAAAATCAATCACAACAATCTTCTCTCTGCTCACAACTACTCCTCCTGGCTCTCTAAACATCGTAAAATCTCATCCACTCCTGGGTAACACTGATCGATCAAGACAACCCGCTCCCCCAAATCCCGACAAATCTCAAGACATGCCAGATTATCCCGGATCATATCCTCCATGCGCCATCCCGAATCATCCAGCCGCCTCTCGATCACATTGGCATACCCCTTAATATCATGAAAATGACTTCGGATATATCTCTCCGTCATCACCAGCCACACCATCCTTATGGATCCCAAATAAGAAGCCTGGAAATCCCCTCTCCAATCCCAGGGAAAATAGCAGCCCTCCACGATCATATCCTGCCCATTCTCAACAGCCGTCTTCACCATCTCCCTGACAACAGGCCACAGAATATCCGTCATCCTGTCGTCATCCTCCGGCGTCAAGTCCGTGTACCCGCTCCGGATAAGCCCCATTTTCAGATGGTCCAGCGATAAACAAGAAAAATGGTACCGCTTCACCAGCTCATGAGCCCAGTACGTCTTTCCCGTGTGGGAACTGCCCCCAATCAATATGACCATCCCATCCTCCTGACCCGGTCCGGTTCCCCAGCCATATGCCCCGCAGCACCCGATCCAATCCAATCTGATCTGATCTAATTTGATGCTATGCCTTCCCGGCATCCCTCTCAGTCTCTGTTTATGACTTTTCGATTTTACATCAGGAATCCGTCAAATACAAGCAGGAAAATGCAAATTTTCCTCTCCATGCCGCAAATAAATTACATCTCCCTCTTCAAAAATCTCCCCTATTCCCCAAACTAAAAAACAAGGGGCCTCCTGCCCGCAGTCTATCCCTGCCGGCAAACGCCCCTCATGTCTCCTTCCATCCGCCTCTTCCGTCTCACTTCTCCAGATACTTCTTCACATAAAACCCCGTATAAGACCCGACACACCGGGCCACCTCCTCAGGAGTTCCGCACGTCACCACAGTCCCTCCCTTGTCGCCGCCTTCGGGACCCATATCGATAATATAATCCGCCGTCTTGATCACATCCAGATTGTGCTCGATTACCACCACCGTATTGCCTCCCTGGGACAGTTTCCGCAGAATATCCACCAGCTTGTGGACATCCGCAAAATGAAGACCGGTAGTGGGCTCGTCCAACACATATATCGTCTTTCCTGTGCCTCTGCGGCTCAGCTCTGTGGCCAGCTTGATCCTCTGGGCCTCGCCGCCGGACAGCTCCGTAGACGGCTGCCCCAGCCGGATATAGGACAATCCCACATCATTCAGCGTAGAGATCTTCCGGTAGATAGAAGGCACATTCTCGAAAAACGTCATGGCCTCCTCCACCGTCATGTTCAGCACGTCATAGATGCTCTTCCCTTTGTACTTTACCTCCAGCGTCTCCCGGTTGTACCGCTTTCCGCCGCACACCTCACACGGCACGTATACATCCGGCAGAAAATGCATCTCGATCTTGATGATCCCGTCCCCGGAGCAAGCCTCGCACCGCCCGCCCTTTACATTAAAACTGAAACGTCCTTTCTTGTATCCCCGCTCCTTGGCATCCACTGTGGAAGCAAACAGATCTCTTATCATGTCAAACACGCCTGTGTACGTAGCCGGATTGGATCTGGGCGTGCGCCCGATAGGCGACTGGTCAATGGCGATGATCTTGTCCAGCTGCTCCACCCCGTCGATCCGCTTAAACTTACCCGGAATGGTTCTGGCCCGATTCAGCTTTTTCGCCAGAGTCTTATAAAGGATCTCATTGACCAGAGAGCTTTTCCCTGATCCCGACACCCCCGTCACACAAGTCATAACCCCAAGAGGGATCTTCACCTCTATATTCTTCAGATTATTTTCCGCCGCGCCCTTGATCGTCAGCCATCCACCGGGCTTTCTCCTCTCCTCAGGCACCGGAATCTCCAGCCGCCTGCTAAGATAAGCCCCGGTAACAGACTCAGGACAGTTCATGATGTCCTCCGCCGTCCCCATGGCAATGACCTGCCCTCCATGTTCCCCGGCTCCGGGTCCGATATCCACGATAAAATCCGCCGCCCGCATGGTATCCTCGTCATGCTCCACCACCAGGACGCTGTTGCCCAGATCCCGCAGATGGATAAGGGTCTGCAAAAGCTTGTCATTGTCCCTCTGGTGAAGCCCGATGCTGGGCTCGTCCAAAATGTAGGCCACACCCACCAGCCCGGAACCAATCTGGGTGGCAAGGCGAATCCGCTGGGCCTCTCCGCCGGACAGCGTCCCCGTAGCCCGGGACAAGGACAGATATTCCAGTCCCACGTCAATGAGGAACGTGACCCTGGCCCGAATCTCCTTAAGGATCTGGGCTCCGATGGCCTCCTGCATGGAGCTTAGCTTTAATCCGTCAATAAACTCCCGGAAATTCACGATAGACATGTTGGTGGCTTGATAGATGTTCAAATCCCCCACCGTCACTGCCAGGGAACTTTTCTTCAGCCTCTGCCCCTTGCAGGTGGAGCAGGGCGTGATCCTCATATACGTCTCATACTCCGCCTTGCTGGCCTCAGAGAAGGTCTCCTTGTACCGCCGCTCCACATTCTCCACCAGCCCCTCAAACGCCACGTCGTACACTCCGGTTCCCCGCTGGCCTGTGTAGTGTACCTTCACTTCTTTCCCGCCGGTTCCCCACAAGATCACGTCCTGGATCTCCACAGGGTAATCCTCAAAGGGGGTGTCTAGACTGAAATGGTATTCCTCGCTTAAGGCATCCAGGATCGCTCTGGTAAAACTCCCCTTGTCCGCGCAGGACTGCCATCCCATGACCACGATAGCTCCCTGGGTGATGCTCAAAGACTTGTCCGGAATCATCAGGTTCTCATCAAACTCCATCTTGTATCCCAGACCAAAGCAGTCGGGACAGGCGCCGAAAGGATTGTTGAAAGAAAAGCTTCTGGGCTCCACTTCCTCGATGCTGATGCCGCAGTCAGGGCAGGCAAAATGCTGGCTGAAATTTACCGGCTCCCCATCCACCACATCCACGATCATCAAGCCGCCGCCCAGGGCCATGGTGTTCTCAATCGAGTCTGTCAGACGTTTCTCAATACCTTCCCGCACCACAAGCCTGTCCACCACCACCTCAATATTATGCTTGATGTTCTTATCTAACTTGATCTCCTCCGACAGCTCATACTGGCTGCCGTCAATGCGGATCCGGACATACCCGCTTTTCCTGGCCTGATCCAGGACCTTTACATGCTCCCCCTTGCGCCCCCGCACCACGGGAGCCAGCAGCTGGATCCGTGTCTTTTCCGGCATGGATAGGATCTGGTCCACCATCTGATCCACAGTCTGCTTGTGGATCTCCTTGCCGCACTTAGGGCAGTGTGGGATCCCGATCCTGGCATACAGAAGACGCATATAATCGTAGATCTCCGTCACCGTCCCTACAGTGGAGCGGGGATTGCGGTTGGTGGACTTCTGGTCAATGGAAATGGCCGGAGAAAGCCCCTCTATGCTCTCCACGTCCGGCTTCTCCATCTGCCCCAGGAACTGTCTGGCATAGGAGGACAGCGACTCCATATACCGTCTCTGCCCCTCCGCGTAAATGGTATCAAACGCCAGGGACGACTTCCCCGACCCGCTTAAGCCTGTGAGAACCACCAGTTCATTCCGGGGGATCTCCAGGGATATGTTCTTCAGATTGTGCTCATTGGCCCCACGTATCTTAATATACTGCCTCGACATAATAAGCTGCTCCTTAAACGTTTAAGTATACACAGAATCATCTTCACAAACCATAATATCACAACATCACCATTTTTGCAAACATTTGTTCGTCTATTTTGCCATTTCATAAGGCACTCTATATAAATCCGCGATCATCTTCTCCCGTTCATCCCCCTGCTCCATTTTCAAAAGCAAATGCTTTTGTCTATCCGTCATATCCGGCACTCCAAAATCCTTTATATAGTTTTTTGCAAGCGCCATGTATCCTTTTTAATATGGTTTGCTTGTATTTTTATTGAATAGCCCCCACATTTGCAGTCATAAATTACAAACTGTTCAAAATTTGATAGAAATGCGCAGGGAACCCCTGCCGACCATCCATATGAGCGAATCTAAACGCCGCCTCTTTGCTGGTAAAAATATCAACCATTATATTTTTCGCATCCAGATAACTTTTTACAATGTTCCCGTTTACAAGTGTATAATCCGGCTTTATGTGTGTGGAATTGATTTCTGAAAGCTTATCTTTTTGCGTATTATTTATTGACCTTTCCTGTATAATCTGGGAAGTACTGCGCACATCCCAACCGAAGATAAACAACATATCATTAAGCCAGACACGGATTGCTTCCTCGCTTATATTGGACAAATTCGCGTTTTTCTTATTTTGGTGATATCTCTTTATTAACTCCTAACCCGGATAAACCGGAACTTTAAATTCGTTATGTTGCTGTATTGTTGAGTGAGCAATGGGCGGGGATTGTCGTGAGGCCCGGGAGGGAAGGCAGAATTCGCCGGCCGGGATTTGCTCACTTAAGGTGGTTTCGATAGGGAACGCTGTTTCGACTCTGTAGTGAAAAGATAACTGCTTTGTCTGCGGTGATAGGTTGTGCATAATATCTATGGGAACGAATCCTGCTTCTATATTTTTCACTGCAAAGTTGAGGCAGCGTCCCCTACCGAAACCACCTTAAGTGAGCAAACCTTAGCCAGCGAATTCTGGTTTTGCCAGGCAGAGGAGAGATGTCCCGGCAGGGTGAATCTATGCCATGGAGATGAGACCAGGAAAACAGGAGGGCCTCACCCCGAGTGTTTTCCGCTTTGGGCTCATCGGAATGTTTGGCATATCTGAACCCGGACGGGACAGCTCTCCTCTGACTGGCCTCACGACAATCCCCGCCCATTGCTCACTCAACAATACAGCAATTCCATTATTTTGCCATTTTGCGCAAGAAATCGTTCTTAAGGGTCTAATTTTTCATATCTATCCGGCATCACTCACTCTCCTTTCTATGGTTCAGAATCACCCCCGTTTCTTCCGCTCCCCCGCCAGCCTCTTCATTTCCCTGGCATTATCATACACCGCCTCCGTGATCTCGGCGCCGCCCAGAAGCCTGGCCAGCTCCGCCACCATCTCCTCATCCCCCAATTCCCTAATTGACGTAGTAGTGGCCCCTTTCCTGGCCTGCTTCTCAATCTCAAAATGCACGTCCGCCATGGCGGCGATCTGGGGCAGGTGAGTGATACAGATAACCTGGTGGGTCCCTGCGATGTAGCACAGCTTCTCCGACACCTTCTGGGCCGTCCGCCCGCTGATGCCCGTGTCGATCTCGTCAAATATCAAGGTAGGGATATCGTCCGTATCCGCCAGCACTGCCTTAATGGCCAGCATAATCCTGGACAATTCTCCGCCGGAAGCTACCATGCCAAGAGGCCGCACAGGCATCCCCGGGTTGGTGGAGATAAGAAACTCCGCCTCATCATATCCTCCCGGCCCGTACTGCTCCAGCCGCCGAAACTCCATGGAAAATTGCACATCTATAAAATTCAGGTCTTTCAGCCCCTGGCTGATGCGCTTAACCAGCTTCTTTCCCTCTTTCTGTCGGGTCTCCGACAATTTTCCGCACAGAGCGTCCAGCCGTTCCTCACATTCCTTCCACTGCCGCTGCGTCTCCTGCTTCACCAGATCATAGTTCTCCAGCTCCTCCAGCCGCTGCCGCTTCTCCTCCAGCTTCTCTAGGATCCGGGCCACCGTGTCCCCGTACTTTGCCTGGAGATTGCGGATCAGATCCAGCCGCTCCTCAATGCGCGCAAACGCTTCCTCGTCAAAAGAGAACTCATCCATATACGCCCTCACGTCCCGGACCACGTCGCTGACAATGGCGTCCACATCGTACAGCTGGTCCCGGATACCGCCTAACTCCTCATCAAACTCCGCCGCCTGAGACACTGCCTTCAAAGCCTGGCCTACCTGGGCATTTTCCATAACTTCGTAGACCTCCGACAGATTCTCCATGATCTTCTGGGAATTGACAAGCCGCCGGTAGCGCAAGGCCAGTTCTTCCTCCTCCCCCTCCTTTAAGTCCGCGTTTTCCAGCTCCTCAATCTCATAGCGGCAAAAATCCGCCTCCCGCAGCCTTCCCTCCTGGTCCAGGCTCATTTCCTCCAGCTTCTTAGACAGCTTCTGGTACTCGTGGTAAACGCCGGCGATCTCTTCTTTTAGGGGAGCGGTTCGGGATTTTGCATAATCGTCAAGAATCTGAAGATGCTTGGATTTATACAGCAGAGACTGGTGTTCATGCTGACCATGAATGTCGATCAGCAGACTTGTGATTTCTTTTAATCTTCCGGCCGTGACGGTCTCGTCGTTAACCTTGCTGGTGCTTCTGGCCGCCATGATCTTCTTGGAAATGATCAGGGTTTTGTCCTCCAAAAGCTCCACCTCCATCTCCTTAAGGCGCTTTCGCTTTTCCTCGTCATCCACGGAAAAGATCAGTTCCACATAGGCGTAGTCAGCTCCCTGGCGTATCATATCCCTGGAGGCTTTTCCCCCCAGCGCCATATTTACAGACCCGATGATGATCGATTTTCCCGCGCCCGTCTCCCCGGTCAGGATATTTAAGCCCTCCCCGAACTCCACCTCCGCCTTCTCGATCAGCGCCAGATTCTTCACTCGCAATTCCAGTAACATTTCCTTCCTCCTAGCTTTCAATCAGCTTTCGAATCTTATCCATAACCAAAATCGTATCATCCACGCTTCTGACCGCGCACATGATAGTATCATCACCGGCAATGCACCCCACAATCTCATGGAAATGAATGGCGTCCAGGGCAGCGGCCACAGCCATGGCCATGCCGGACACGGTCTTGATCACCAGGATATTCTGAGCCATATCCATAGACAAAAAACCGTCCCTCAAGATCCGGATATATTTGTCGCTGAAAGCCCCCTGGTTCTGCAGCACCACATAATGCTGCTTCCCGTTTTCCGACTGGACCTTGGACAATTTCAGTTCCCGGATATCCCTGGACACCGTGGCCTGGGTTACCCGGTAGCCGGCATGGTTCAGCCGCTCCGCCAGCTCCTCCTGGGTCTCAATCTCATACTTTCCGATCAGTTCCACAATCTTGCTGTGCCTTTCTACCTTCACCTTTACCTCCTAAATCCCTGCCAGCTTGCTCCGCAAATTATCCAAAAATGAAATGTTTTTCAATTTTACAAGAACCGTCTCAACCTCTGACCTTTCAATGCGGATTCGGTCCCCCACCTTCATGCAGACAGCCATATCCCCGTCAAAAACCGCCACCTGCCCTCCGTCGTCATTGCCCATGACCTCAATCTCCACCACGTCCTGAGCCGACAAGACGATGCTCCTGCCGTTTAAGTCATGAGGGCAGATAGGCGTTAAGATCACCATCCTGGCATTGGGTTCCACAATAGGCCCCCCGGCTGACAGATTGTAGGCCGTGGAGCCTGTAGGCGTGGCGGCTATCATCCCGTCGGCCCGGTACTGGCTCAAATATTCCCCATTTACGTAGATCCTGAATTTCAGCACCCGCAGCGTCTCCCGCCTGGTAATGACCACCTCATTGAGAGCCAGGTCCTCCTTGACCACAGCCATTTCCCGGAAAATGCTTCCTTTCAGCATCATCCGCCGCTCCAGCTGAAACTGCCCGTTCAGGAGAGAATCCAAAAGCCCCTCCACATCCTCCTGACGCCCGATCTGAGTCAGATAGCCCAGATTGCCCAGGTTCACGCCTACCATGGGGATCTGCCGCCCCGCCAGATCCCTGGCCGCCTGGATCAGAGTGCCGTCCCCACCAAGGGTGATGACGCACTCCGTATCACGGGGGACCCTGTCGGCGTCGGTGTACTGAAAATGGGGGGAAAACCCGCCACAACCGTTTGCCCCTTTTGCTGCCTGCCCGGTCTCTGCCGCCATCTCCTGCTCCCGGACCACGCAGACACCTTTTCGGCTCTCTATGTAGCGGCAAATATCCCGGGCCACCTTATCCGCCCCCGCCTTCTCCGGATTCTTTATCAAATAAAAATGCCTCATCTCTCAAGCTCCTAAAGACTTTTGTGGGCCGCTTCCACCACGGCTCTGGCATCCACCGGGCATTTAGGGATCCGGGGCTTTCCCCCGGCCTGTCCGGCTTTCCCGGACTCTTCCTCCAATCCCCGCATTTCCCCATCCGCCAACGGATGATTCTGCAGGTGCAAAAGGTACTCAATATTCCCCTCCGGCCCTTTGATGGGAGAAAACTCCAGATTCAAGATGCCAAACCCTATGGTTTGGGCAAAGGCCATCACCGCCTCGATCACTTCCAGGTGGGTGCTTTTCTCCCGCACCACACCCTTTTTCCCCACCTTCTCCCGTCCTGCCTCAAACTGGGGCTTGATCAGACATACTACCTGTCCGTCATTCTTAAGGAGAGCCTTTACCGGCCCCAGGACCTTGGACAGGGAAATAAACGACACATCAATGGAAGCAAACTGGATCTTGTCCGGCACCTGCTCCGGGGTCACATAGCGGATGTTGGTCTTCTCCATGCATACCACCCGCTCATCATTGCGCAGCTTCCAATCCAGCTGCCCGTGGCCCACGTCCACCGCGTAAACCTTCACCGCCCCGTTCTGCAGCATGCAGTCCGTAAAACCGCCGGTGGAGGCTCCCACATCCATACAGATCTTGTCCTGGAGCGCCACGCCGAAATGGGTCATGGCCTTTTCCAGCTTCAGCCCGCCCCGGCTCACATACGGCAGCGTGCTGCCCCGCACCTCAATGGAAACCGTGTCCTCAAACGTAGTTCCCGCCTTGTCCTCCTTCTGCCCGTCCACATAGACAATGCCGGCCATAATAACGGCCTTGGCCTTTTCCCTGGACGGAGCCAGATTCCGGTTTACCAGAAGTACATCCAAACGCTCTTTCATTCTGCTCCTTTTCCCCGGCATGGGGGGATTCTTTCCCTTTTTATCGGCTCCAGGCTCCTGATGCCTGGCCGTCTCATTTCCCAATCACCGTCAGATTGGGCTCACTGTAAAAAAACCGGGTCTTGATCTTCCTGATGATGGAATCGCTGTCAATCCCCAGTCCCTCCCGAAGAACCGACACATTTCCATGCTCCACATAGGCGTCCGGCAAAGCCACGTTCAGCACCTTCACCTGGGGATACCGCTCATGGATATAGGCCGTAACCTCCAGCCCAAATCCCCCTTTGAGCACATTCTCCTCCAGAGTCACCACAAATTCATGGTTCCTGGCCAGCCTGTCCACCAGCTGAAGATCCACCGGCTTCACAAACCTTCCGTTGGCCAGGGTCACCCGGTATCCCTCCGCCTTCATCTTCTCCCGGATATGCTCCGCCGTGCTGACCATGCTGCCCACGGCCAGAAGGGCGATACCGTCCTCCTCATAGATCATCTCGCCTCTGCCGTACACAATCGGCTCGCTAAACTCCCTAAGGCCCCTGTACGCCTCCCCTCTGGGATAGCGTATGGCAATAGGCCCGTTGTAATCCATGGCAAACTCCAGCTGCCGCCGCAGCTCCCACAGATTCTTAGGCGCCATGACGCTCATATTGGGAATGGACGTCATAAACGACAGATCAAAGATCCCCTGATGGGTCTCCCCGTCGCTGCCTACCAGACCGGCCCGGTCAACGGCAAACACCACCGGAAGATTCTGGATGCACACGTCATGAAGGACCTGGTCGTACCCTCTCTGCAAAAAAGAAGAGTACACCGCCACCACCGGTTTCAGTCCTGCCGCCGCCATGCCCGCCGCGCTGGTCACCCCATGCTGCTCCGCGATCCCCACGTCAAAAAACCGCTCCGGATACAGGCTGGCGAACTTCTTTAGCCCCGTCCCGTCCGGCATAGCTGCGGTAACCGCCACAATATCGTCCCGCTCCTGGGCCAGCTGGCATAATTTTCTGGAAAAGATATCTGTGTATGTGGGATTTTCTTTCTTGGCCTTTGGCTTTCCCGTCTCAATGTCAAAAGGCTCTACCCCATGGAACCTGGCCGGATTCCGCTCCGCCGGCCCATAGCCCTTCCCTTTCTGGGTCAGAACATGAACCAGTACCGCCTGATCCAGCCGCCTGGCCTCCTGCAAGACCCGCCGCAGCCGTTTCAGGTCATGACCGTCCACAGGCCCCAGGTAAATGATCCCCATATCCTCAAACAGCATCCCCGGGATCAAAAGCTGTTTGATCCCCTGTTTTGTCCTGCTGATCTTATCTATGATCCTTGGCCCTGCCACCGGGATCTTTTCCAGCAGCGTGGTCACATTTTTTTTCAGGTCATTATATCCGCTTCCCGTGCGGATGCCCCCCAGATACTGGGAAATTCCCCCCACATTTTCGGAAATGGACATATTGTTGTCATTTAATACAATAATAAAATTCTTCTTAATCTGGGCCGCGTTGTTCAAAGCCTCGTAGGCCATGCCCCCGGTCAGGGCTCCGTCCCCGATAATGGACACCACCGAATAATCCTCCCCCAATATGTCCCTCGCCTGGGCCATGCCCAGCCCGGCGGAGATGGAGGTGGAACTGTGTCCCGTGTCAAAACAGTCGCAGGGGCTTTCCTTTGTCTTGGGAAATCCGCTAAGACCCCCGTACTGGCGCAGATCGTCGAAATAATCTTTCCGCCCGCTCAATATTTTGTGGGTGTAAGCCTGGTGTCCCACATCCCAGATGATCTTATCTTTTGGAAGGTCAAAAGTCAGATACATGGCCATAGTCAGCTCCACAACCCCCAGATTGGAGGCCAGATGTCCGCCTGTGGCGCTGATCTTCTCGATCAAAAACCGCCTGATCTCCGATGCCAGAATGTCCAGTTCCTCCCGGTTAAGCTCCTTAATATCCTGAGGCCCATTTATCCTCTCTAACATAGACATCGTCCCTTTTACTTTTCTCTGGTTATCAAAATATCAATGAGATACGCAAGAAACTCGTGGTCGCCGGGAAGACGCTCTAAGATCTCCTGCGCCTCCCTGGACAGCTCCATAACCGCCGCCCTGGCCGCCTCCATGCCGTACAGCGTCACATAGGTGGTCTTTTCATTCTTTTCATCGCTAAGTATGTGCTTCCCGATAACCTGGGAATCTCCCACCAGATCCAGGATATCGTCCTGAATCTGAAATGCCGTTCCCACGCAGGAGGCCATCTTCTCCACAGCCTTCACCTGCTCCTTATCAGCCCCTCCCAGAAGAGCCCCGATCATCATGGAAGCCTCCAGAAGAGCCCCTGTCTTCAGACGGTAAATAAAATCCAGCTGATCCCCGTTTACCGCTTTTCCCGTCAGCTCCACATCTGCCGTCTGCCCGCCGATCATGCCGCTTACGCCGGATTTCTCCGCCAAAAGCCCTATGCACCGCCCTACCGTCTCCGGACTGCCGCTGACGGCAAATGCCTTGGCCGCCGTCTCAAACGCGTAGATGGCCAAACCGTCCCCGGCCAGCACCGCCATATCATACCCGTACTTTACCCAGGTCGTATCCTTGCCCCGCCGTAAGGTGTCGTTGTCCATGCAGGGCAGATCGTCGTGGACCAGCGAAAACGTGTGGATCATCTCAATGGCCGCCATAAACGGCTCCACCGCCGCTTCCCCTCTGCCTTTTGCAAACAGCCGGTATACCTCCCTCATAAACAGGGGACGCAGCCGCTTTCCTCCGGCATTCACACTGTAATCCATGGCCTCCAGAACGGTGCTCTGATACCCCTCTTTCGCAGGCAGAAATCTCCCGATGACCGCCTCCACCTCATTGGTATACTGCTCCAGTTTTTCCCTAGAACTCATAAACTTCCCCATCCTCTTCGCTAAGAACCATGATCTGCTTCTCCACCTTATCGATCCGCTGGCTGCACTCTTTCACCAGCTTCATCCCTCTCTCAAACCATGCAAAAGAATCCTCCAAGGTGCTTTCCCTG
This sequence comes from Clostridiaceae bacterium, assembly GCA_910575585.1. Classification (GTDB taxonomy): domain Bacteria; phylum Bacillota; class Clostridia; order Lachnospirales; family Lachnospiraceae; genus UBA3402. Next base: position 3,622 of record CAJTGF010000016.1, on the reverse strand, counting down.
TCCTCCATTTTCTCGATAATGGTCTCCAGCTCCTCCATGGTCTCCTCAATGGATCTTGTCCCGTTTTTTTCTTCCATCTTCCATATTCCTTCCAGATTCTTAGGCGCTGCCTGCCCTATCACCGGTTAAGGGGCGTTACCTGCACAACTTTCGTCTTAACTGTTCCGTCTGAGAGCCGCACCGACAATTCCTGCCCCACGGCCACCTTGCTTACGGATTCCACCCGTTTCCCGTCAGTTCCCGTCACAAACCCGAAGCCTTTGCCCAGGCGGGTCAGAGGCGACAGATCCTGCAATTTTCCGCTAATCAGCGCCAGCCTGTGCTTTCGGTCCACCAGCTTGTGTTCCAGGAGGCTGCCCATGCGCTCTTCCATATCCGCCAGCTGCTGCCGCTTCTCGTTCAGCTGCCTCTGGGGGTGATGCATCATCAGCCGCAGCCGGCACTGCTGGGCCTGACGGCGTCTTTGCTCCACCTGCCGCAGCATGCTTCTGGAAAGCATGTCCCGGTATCTGCCCATCTGCGCCTCAAACTGGCTGTAATCAAACACTGCCAGCTCCGCCGCCGCCGAGGGCGTGGGAGCACGCATATCCGCCACATAATCCGATATGGTCACATCCGTCTCATGTCCCACCGCCGAGATCACCGGCGTACTGCACTCGAAGATGGCCCTTGCAACCATCTCCTCATTAAACGCCCACAGATCCTCTATGGAGCCGCCGCCTCTTCCCACGATGATCACGTCCAGTCCCATCAGATCCAACGTCCTGATGCCTTTTGCAATGCTGTGCTTCGCCTGCTCCCCCTGCACAAGGGCAGGGTACAGCACCAGCTGCACAAACGGATTTCTTCTGGCGGCGATATTCATAATATCTCGTATGGCCGCCCCGGTGCTGGCCGTCACCACTCCCACGGTCCTGGCATACCTGGGGATCGGCTGTTTGTACTCCGCCGCAAACATCCCCATCTCTTCCAGCTCATCCCGCAGTTTCTGGAACCGCTCAAACAGATTCCCCAGGCCCTCGCGCTTGATCTCCTTTGCGTAAAGCTGGTATCTGCCGTCCCGCTCGTACACATCCACGGAACCTGTGACAATAACCTGCTGTCCCTCCTGCAGCTGAAAATTAAGACCTTTTCTCTGCCCCGCAAACATTACCGCAGATAAGGTCCCCGACTTATCCTTCAACGTAAAATAAATATGTCCGGAAGTATGATACTTGCAGTTGGAAACCTCCCCCCGCACACTGATGCGGCCCAGAAGGTAATCCTGAACGAACATATTTTTAATATAAGAATTAACTTGTGTCACCGAATATATACTTGCCATGATCTATTTATTTAAACACGCTCCGGATCTCCGGCCTTTTCCGGTTCGCCGCCGTCCTTCACCAGCTTTGCCAGGACTCCGTTGATAAACGAGGGCGCATCCTCCCCGCCGAACTTCTTCGCCAGTTCTACGGCCTCATTGATCGCCACCTTCTCCGGGATCTCGTCATCATACCGCATCTCATAAAGCGCCAGACGCAGAATAGTCAGCTCCGCCCTGCCCATGCGGCTGGTCTTCCACCCCTGGGCCACCTCATTGATCCTGGCATCCAGTTTTCCAAGGTCCGCAGCCACTGCCCTGGTCTTTTTCAGCAGATAAGCGTGGTCTTTCTCCTCCATATCCACATGATGAAGAATCTGGGATCCCCCCTCCGGCGTTGTCTCATCTTCCTCAGGCATCTCAAAATATTGCTCCAGCTGTTCCTTAGCCTCCTCTGCCGGATAAAAATTCATGCAGAACAGCATTTTAAAGCAATGTTCCCGCAGTTCCCGTCTGGTCATCTCCAAATCCTCCGTCCTCTTTTGAATGGGAAAATGCGTCATCGACGCATTTTCCCCCTGCCTTTAATGTCCTTCTTCCATATTAACGCCTGCGATCTTGATGTTCACATCCAGGACATTGAGTCCGGTCATATTCTCGATGGCGCTTTTCACCTTGTCCTGAACCTTCTCTGAAACCGCCGGGATATTGTACCCGTACTTCATGTTCAGGGACAGATCCACAGACACATGCTCCTCCGTCACATCCACTTTCACGCCCTTGGAAAGGTTCTTCATGCCAAGCTTGCCCACCAGCTCATTGGTAATATTGCCTGCCATGGAGTCCACGCCCTTTACCTCCGTGGCCGCCAGCCCTGCGATAATGGCTACCACCTCGTCCGCAATCTGCACTTCCCCGATTTTATCTTTCTCATATACCTTGTGAGTATTTCTATTCTCTGCTTCCGCCACGATAATTACCTCCTGTATTTCTATAATAGCCTTATTATAGCAAAAATACTCCTGTTTGCAAAGGAAAATAGATTTTTTTGCTTTGGCTTTTTGCCCTGACAACAAGAGGGCCGGTCACTTTCTTTACCCTCTCTTGCCCAGCCGCGCGATGATGGCGTCACGGTACTCCTGATGGCGGGGCATGCCGCCTCCCATCCCGCCGCGTTTTGGCAGCATCAGTTTCAAAGAACTTCCGTTTTTCATGGTGATCCCACAGTTGACAGACCCCATCCATCCCTTTTTGATCACACATCGCTTAATGTCTTCCAGCAAGAAACACGTTCCGATGTCTTCTATGGGGATACATTCCTGGAGTTCTTCCACCACAATCCCTTCCAGATCCGGGTCGTCATCAAATTCATAAAGATGTTTGTACACCTCACATTCGGCAAGGATCAGATACTGTTCCGTGATGCCGATATACACATCAAATTTTGAATACTTGCTCTTACGCACCTCAAGAGCGGTCCCATGGGACGCCGGAAAGATCTTGTCATCAAGAAGAACGCATTTCCCGAAAATCTGTCTGATCTCTGTTTCAATCCCAATGCCGTGTATGCCCGCCTGGATCCTTTCCCCAGCCGGAAGATGCCTCTCCAAAGCCTGCATCATATTTTTTTCATCGAAGATACCGGACATGAGCAAGTCCCTCCTTTCAACTCCCGCAAATGTTTCATCCTGCGCTTTCAAATACCTTTGACCATAAACAACTCCATGGGCTGTTCATATCCCGGCACATCCAAGATCAAGCCTCCGCAGTCCCGATACCCCAGCTTCCGGTAAAAATGCTGCGCTTTTTCATCAACCTGTGTGGAAGTCAGCGCCATTCCATAGCCCCAAAGTTTCATCTCCCGCTCCCAGTGTACCATAAGTTCTCTCCCAAAGCCCCTGCCCTGAAAGCCCTCAGCCACAAACACCATGGTGCAAAAGGGGATATTGTCCCAAAAAAGATTATACCGCAGCAGCCCGGCTGGCTGGCCTTCCTGCCACAAAACATACCCCTGCCTGCGGCGGACCTTGTCTGCAAATTCCTCTTTCGGCAAATGTCTGTCCAGACTGTACCAAAACTCCCTATCTTCCATTGTCATGTATCTGATCTCTGCCACCGCCGACTCCTCTGTATGCCCTTAATAACCCAATTATACAGGCGGATCGTGAAAATTACAATACCGCTTATTCCTGTCGATTGACATTTATATAACTCAAACTTCGCACATAGATTTTGCCTATGCACCCTGAAAATTCAATACCTGGCTGTTATTCAGTTGTCAAAAGTCTGCTGTTATGCTGCTTGAAGCTGCGCTTTCAG
>CAJTGF010000015.1 GCA_910575585.1 Clostridiaceae bacterium | reverse complement strand
TCTGATGAAATGTCTGACATCACATGGATACAGGCATTTCGAATGCTGCTTCAAATGTTCCGAACCATACTTAACAACAATACAGAGCTGTCCGACGATAAAATCGACGAACTCGTTGATACATTTATGAATACATTACCTGGTTTACTGAAAGCGCAGCTTCAAGCAGCATAACAGCAGACTTTTGACAACTGAATAACAGCCAGGTATTGAATTTTCAGGGTGCATAGGCAAAATCTATGTGCGAAGTTTGAGTACTTAATAAGAAACCCTCTATTTATGAACATATATACAAATTTCAAAAAGCTCATAAAACAATTTCAGCTATATAAATATAACGAAAAGAATCAAACACAAATCGAAAGTCTTTCAGCTAGTTTAAAAGCTTCGTATGGAAAACATGTTAATATTGCACCAAATACTACCGTTGAAGATTCTGTAAGTATCGGGGACTTCAGCTATATCAACACTAATTCCTACGTTGAAAACTGTATAATTGGGAAATTTTGTTCTATTTCGTCAGGTGTTCATATTTCCCCAATAGAACATCAATTAGGCTTCATTACAACACACCCAATTACTGATAAAATAGATACTTCCAGATATCATCGAAATCCTGTTGTGATCGGAAATGATGTGTTGATCTGTCTCAATGTTACTATTTTAGAAGGTATTTCTATTGGCAATGGTGCGGTTATAGGTGCTGGCGCCGTTGTAACTCGTAATGTCCTCCCTTATGAAGTTGTTGGAGGAATACCAGCCAAACATATTAAATTCCGCTTTTCTAATGAGACAATAGAGTACCTGCAAAACTTATCTTGGTGGGATTGGGATATAGAAAAGATAAATAATAATTTAGAATTTTTGTCTGGTCTTACAAACCAAATAATAGAATAGAATTTCATAAAGATCCTATAAAAAAAATCGGAACTGTCCAAAAACACTGGCAGCTCCGATTTTATAAGCAGATTAGCATTTTTCAGATAATCTAACGTCCGCCTCTCTACGAATTAGCCTCCGTCTTTCCTTCCATCTCCTTCAAAAGTTTATCCACACTAGTCAATTTCACACAAAGCGCAAACAATTCCATGGCCAGCCGCAGATCATCCAGCGGCGGATACGAAGGCGCGATCCGTATATTGCTATCCTGCGGGTCCTTTCCATAAGGAAACGTAGCCCCGGCTTTTGTCATGATCAGCCCGGCTTTCTTACACCTGGACACAATCGTCTTGGCGCACCCTTCCAGAGAATCAAAGGACATAAAATACCCGCCTCTGGGCGTAGTCCAGGCGCCGATTCCCAGTCCGTCCAGTTCACGCTTTAAGATCTCATCCACTGCCTCAAACTTCGGACGCAGGATATCCGCATGGTACTTCATATGCACCATCATGCCATGGATACCGCCAAAAAATCGTACATGCCTTAACTGGTTCACTTTATCATGTCCTATGGTCTGGATACACAGCTGTTTTTTAATATCCACCAGATTGTTCTGGGAAGCAGCGATTGCGGCAATACCGGATCCCGGAAAACTGATCTTTGACGTAGACGCAAACTTATACGCAAGATCCGGGTTCCCGGCCCTCTTACACGCTGCCAGGATCTCCAAAATATGATCCTGCTCCCAGTCATAAAGGTGATGGATGGTATAGGCATTATCCCAGTAGATCCTGAAATCCTTGGCCGCCGGCCTAAGCCGGGCAAACCGGCGCACCGTATCATCCGAATACGAGATCCCCTGAGGGTTGGAATACTTGGGCACGCACCACACCCCTTTTATGGACTCGTCCTGCGCCACCAGTTCATCGATCATATCCATATCCGGCCCTGTAGACAGCATGGGGACACTGATCATCTCAATGCCAAAATATTCCGTAATTGCAAAATGACGGTCATAGCCAGGCACCGGACAGAGGAATTTTACTTTATCCAACTGGCACCACGGAGTATTGCCCATGACTCCGTGAGTCATAGAACGGGAAATGGTGTCATACATAACGTTTAGGCTGGAGTTTCCATAGATAATGATCTGGTCCGGGTGTACCTCCATCATATCCGCCAGCAGTTCTTTTGCCTCGCTGATACCGTCCAAAACGCCGTAATTACGGCAGTCTGTTCCGTCGTCACAGGTCAGGTCGTCATCACTGCTCAAAACATCCATCATTCCCATGGACAGATCCAGCTGATCTACGCTGGGTTTTCCTCTGGACATGTCCAACTTCAGATCCCTGCCCTGAAATTCCCTGTATTTCCCTGCCAGTTCTTTTCTCAAAGCCTGCAGTTCTTCCTTTGTCATCTCCGCATATGGTTTCATAGTCTTCCTCCTTGTTTTTTCAGTACCCCCACATATACGCTTCTTTGTCCTCGTCCCCAGCGCTCCATACAGCCAAAAACCATACAGTCGGACCGCCTTTGCGGCACCGCTAGTACATCATCGCATGAAAGCGTGTTTCCTTGTACTTTACCCTAATAAAGCTATTTCGTCAAGAGTTCTTTTACAATCTTATTTACCACAGAAGGGTCTGCCTTGCCTTTCATGGCTCTCATAGTCTGCCCCACCAGAAATCCCATAGCTTTCTCCTTCCCATTCCGGTAGTCGGCCACGGACTGGGGATTGGCCTCTAAAACGCCCTCTATGACCGTCCGCAATGCGCCTTCATCGCTGACCATCTTCAGTCCTTTTTCCTCCACATATGCCGCCGGATCCACATCCCTTGCAAAGATCGCTTCAAACACCGCCTTGGCCACGGTCCGGTTTACAACTCCCCTGTCCACCAGGTCAATCAGCTTTGCCAGATTGGCAGGTCCAAAAGACATATCCTGCGCATCCTGCTCATGTTCTTTCAAAAGCCGCATGGCCTCCACCATCAGCCAGTTGGATACCTCCTTAGGTTTCCCGCACAAGGCAACCGTCTCCTCAAACACATCGGCCATATGCTTGGAGGAAGTAAGGATTTCCGCGTCATACTCCGGAAGCCGAAACTCCTCTTGATACCGTCTCATCTTCTCCGGCTGAAGCTCCGGCTGCCTGTGGCGGATCTCTTTGATCCACTCATCGCTTATGACCACGGGCATCAAATCCGGATCCGGAAAATACCGGTAATCCTGGGCATCCTCCTTAGACCGCATGGCATAGGAATACTCCTTATTGTCATCCCACCGCCTGGTCTCCTGGATCACCATTTTCCCCTCCTCGATCAGCTCGATCTGCCTCCTTTTCTCCCCCTCAATCGCCCTGGCAATCGCTTTAAACGAGTTTAAGTTTTTCATCTCCGTCCTGGTGCCAAGCCGGGGACTCCCCGCCTCCCGCACCGACAAGTTCACATCCGCCCGCATGGAGCCCTCCTGCAGCTTGCAGTCCGACGCCCCCAGATACTGGATCATCATCCGCAGCTTATCCAGATAAGCCAGAACCTCGTCCGCATTCCTCATATCCGGCTCCGACACGATCTCGATCAGCGGCACCCCGCTTCGGTTAAAATCCACCAGGGAACAATCCTCCCACTCATCATGGATCAATTTCCCCGCGTCCTCCTCCATGTGGATCTCATGGATGCCGATCCTTTTTGTTCCCCCGGCCGTCTCGATCTCCACCCATCCGTCATGGCAGATCGGCAGATAAAGCTGAGAGATCTGGTAGTTCTGAGGATTATCCGGATAAAAATAATTTTTTCGGTCGAATTTACAGTACTGGTTGATCTGGCAGTTGGCGGCCAGCCCCACAGCCAGGGCATATTCCACCACCTGTCTGTTCAAAACCGGAAGGGCTCCCGGCATTCCCATACACACAGGGCATGTGTGGCTGTTGGGCGCTCCCCCAAACTCGGTTGAACACCCGCAGAAGATCTTTGTCTTGGTGGCCAGTTCCACATGGACCTCAAGACCGATCACCGTCTCATACTGTCTGCTCATCTATCTCCCCTCCCTGATCTGTTCAAATGTATAGGCTGCCCGGATGATCTTCTTCTCCTGGAAACAATCCCCTATCAGCTGCAGCCCAACAGGCAGCCCCTGCTTATCCTGCCCCCATGGCGCCGTCATGGCCGGAAGGCCCGCCAGGTTAACCGCTACGGTATAAATATCCCCCAGATACATTTTCAGAGGATCCCTCAAAGACTCCCCCAGCTTTGGCGCAGTGGTGGGAGCCGCCGGCCCCAGGATCATGTCATACTCCGCAAACGCCCTGTCAAACGCCTCCTTGATCAAAGCCTTTGTCCGAAGCGCTTTCAGATAATAGGCATCATAGTACCCGGAACTAAGCACAAAACTCCCCAGCATGATCCGCCGTTTCACTTCCGGCCCAAACCCTTGGGACCGGCTTTTCTTGTACATCTGGTGAAGCCCCTCATACTCCTTTGCCCGCAGCCCGTATTTTACCCCGTCAAACCGGGCCAGGTTGGAGCTGGCCTCTGCCGAGGCAATGACGTAGTAGGCGGGAATGGCATATTCCGTCAGGCTAAGATCAAATTCCTCCACCACAGCGCCCCGCTGCCGCATCTCCCCGGCTGCCTCCAAAACGGCCGCCCTTACCTCCTCGTCCAGACCTTCTCCCAGGTAATCCCTGGGGATCCCAATCCGCATGCCTTTTACGTCATCAACCAGCGCGCTGGTAAAATCCAGGTCCTTCCTGGGTATGGAAGTGCTGTCCTTATTATCATAGGAAGAAACTGCCTCCAAAACAGCCGCGCAGTCAGACACCGTTTTCCCTATGGGGCCTACCTGGTCCAGAGAAGAGCCGTAGGCAATAAGGCCATATCGTGATACCGTGCCATAGGTAGGCTTTATGCCTGTGACCCCGCAGAAGGAACTGGGCTGACGGATGGAACCTCCGGTGTCAGACCCCAGAGCGTAAAAACATTCCTTTGCCGCCACCGCCGCGCAGGAACCGCCGGAAGACCCGCCAGGTACATGCTCTGTGTTCCATGGATTTCTGGTCACCCCGAAAGCCGATGTCTCCGTGGTACTGCCCATGGCAAATTCATCCATATTGGTCTTCCCCAGGATCACCGCTCCGGCCTTCTCCAGATTCCAAACAGCCTCAGCCGTGTAAGGGGGAACAAAATTATATAAAATATTGGAACTGCATGTGGTTCTCAAATCTTTCGTACACAGATTATCTTTAACAGCCACAGGCACCCCGGCCAGAGGGCTGGTCAAAGCTCCCTCCTCGATCATAGCCTGCACCTTTTTGGCCCGCTCCACAGCTCTTTCCTCATCCACAACCGTCACGTAGGCGTGGATCGTTGGCTCCATCTCCTTAATCCGCGCCAGACATGCCTCCACTGCCTCCAAAACCGTTACTTCCCCGGATTTTATCTTTTTTCCCAGTTCCAGCGCGTTCAATTCCAATACGCTCATGCCGCCGCTCCTTTCCACTGCCGCCAGATTTTTACTGTTTTCCTCGCCAATGGCGGCACATGTATTCTGTTTTAGACTTTCTTTCACGCCGATCTCAAACCGCGATCTGCCAATCTGCCAATCTGCCAATTTGGTGATCCACCGATCTGCTCATTATTCCACCGTCTTGGGGACTTTAAAGGCTCCTTCTTTCTGCTCCGGAGCATTTTTCAACATATCCTCCCTGCCGTCCCCATTGGTGACCACATCCTGGCGAAATACATTATTCATGGAAAATACATGGGACATAGGCTCTGCGCCGGCAGTATCCAGCTCATTTAGTTTGTCAATATAGTCCAGCATCTTTCCCATATCCTTTTTGGCCTGCTCCTTCTCCTCCTTAGTAAGCTCCAGCTTTGCCAGGATCCCCACGTATTCCATGGTCTCATCCGTGATACTATTAGCCATGATCGTTCCTCCGTTTCATCTAAAATCAAAAGTCAGCGCCACCTATCCTATGATGTACTCTCGGAGTCTCTTTGCGCCTGTTTTTGTGAGATGATTTTTGTCAGATATGCATAAATTTATGAGGCGTACGTGGAACGTACATTGATTAAATTTATGTGCATATGACGGAAAATCAACCAATCTGCCGCAAAGGCAGACACAAGAGAGATTCCGACAATCTATTATGGCTCCAGCCGGTTTACATCACGCGCAAACAGCGTCGCCTCCCTCACATTCTGCTCATCCAAAAGTTTCATGGTCAGCCGCTCCAGCCCAATCCCAAGGCCCCCGTGAGGCGGCATCCCATACTTAAATATCATCAAGTACGCTTCCATATCCTCCGGCTCCATATGCCGTTTCTCCATTTTTGCCAGGATCTCTCTGTAGTCATGGATCCTCTGCCCTCCTGTGGTCACCTCCAGACCCCGAAACAGAAGGTCAAAGCTCAAAGTGAACCTGTCATCTGCCGGGTCATCCATAGCGTAAAATGGCCTTTTCTTACTGGGATAATGGGTCACGAACACGAAGTCGCTGCCATACTCCTCCTTAAAATACCTGCCGATCAGCAGCTCCTCCTCCGGTTCCAGATCATAAGGGTTCTTGATCTTTCGTCCATACTTCTCTGCCGCCAGCTCCTTGGCCCGGTCAAACCGCACCACGGGAATCTTTCCAACCTCCGGCAATGTTACATCCAGCATCTGGAGCTCCCTTTTGTACTCCCCCTCCAAAAGCCCCATGGCATACTGCAAAAATCCGGTCTCCATGGCCATCACATCCTCAAAGCCATCAATATAGCCCATCTCAAGATCCAGCCCCATGTACTCGTTGAGATGCCTGGCGGTATTGTGCTTCTCCGCCCGAAACACCGGCGCCACCTCAAACACCCGGTCAAACACGCCTACCATGGTCTGCTTATAAAACTGGGGACTCTGGGCCAATTCCGCCTTTTTGTTAAAATAATCCAGCCGGAATACATTGGAACCGCCCTCCGCCCCTCTGGCCACAATCTTAGGCGTGTGAATCTCCGTAAACCCCTGGCCGTGGAGAAAATCTCTAAATCCCCGGACAATCCCTTCCTGGATCCGAAATTTTGCCCGCTCCCGCACGTTCCGCAGGGAAACCGGACGCATTTCCAGACGCGCCTCTAAAGACGCCTGCATTTTATATTTATGGATGGCAAGGGGCAGAACCTGGTCCGGCTCTGACAGCACCTTAACCGCCTCTATGTGAATCTCAAAGCCATGGGGCGCCCGCGGCTCCAAAGCTACCTTTCCCGTTACCTCCACAGCTGCCTCTTCCTTTAAAATCTTTCGATCAAAATCTGTTTTCCCCTCTTCATACACGCACTGCACCAGCCCATCGGCTTTTCTTAGGATCACAAACGCTACTTCACCCATGTCTCGGATGTTGTGAACGCTGCCGTTTATTTTCACGGACCTTCCCTCATAATCTCCCTGGGCGATCTGACCGATATCCAGCGTTTTCTTCTCCCTTACACCTGTTAAAAATTCCATATCGCACTCTCCTTACCTGAATGTAATCTGTTTCGATCCCGGGTGGGGATGAATGCCAAACCATATGTTTGTACGAAAAAAATCCCGCCCCGGAATACTGTTACATACTCCGGGACGGGACATCATATGCTGCAAGAAAAGCGTCGCGCATCGTGCTCCGCGGTACCACCCGCATTGAGAACGGCTCCATGCAAAAGCCGAAACTCCACTCTTGACATGTAACGAATGTCAGACGGGTATCCCTACTGATGAGCCTCTGGCACATCGCGCGCCAGGACGGCCCTGTATTCAGAATACCGGCTCCGGAGTGTTCCCTTATTGCCTGGCCCAACGCGATGGCGCTCTCAGTCGGTGACGCCGTCTTCCTGTTGAAGTTCCTGGGGCAAGAGTCTCCTTCCCAGCCTTTCTCATGCTTTGCCGCATTAAATTGATCTTATATTAACATAACCTGTTTCCCATTGCAATATCTATTTTCCACAAATGAGCAGGTTTTCTTTTTTAACATGCAGGCTTTGCCGGAAGTTAGCCTTGACCAACCTATGGAACAGAGCCTAAACTATGGATAATTTTATGATAAATCTGCGGTGGACTTACAAAAGATCACGAATCACCTGCAATACTATCCACCAGACCAGGAGGTATGATATGTCACTTTTCGAACTGTTTTTCATTGCCGTGGGCCTGTCCATGGATGCCTTTGCCGTCTCCGTCTGCAAGGGGCTGTCCATGGGGAAGATGAATCACAAGCACGCCCTTATTATCGGGCTGTATTTCGGCGGCTTCCAGGCCATGATGCCCTTCTTCGGATACCTTCTGGGAGCCCGCTTCCAGGATGCCATAACAGCCTATGACCACTGGATCGCCTTTTTCCTTCTGGCTGTTATCGGCGGCAACATGGTAAAAGATGGCCTGGGAGCAGATGAGGATTCCTGCGACGCGTCTGTGGCATTTAAGGACATGGTTGTCCTGGCCGTGGCCACAAGCATCGACGCTTTGGCTGTAGGGGTCACCTTTGCCTTTCTTAAAGTCAGTATTGTGCCTGCGGTGTCCTTTATCGGCGTCATTACCTTCCTTCTGTCCATGGCCGGAGTGAAGGTGGGAAATGTGTTTGGGTGTAAATATAAATCCAGGGCGGAATTAGCGGGAGGGGTTATTTTGATCGTGCTGGGGGGGAAGATTTTGGTGGAGCATTTGTTTTTTTAAAGCGTGTTTGATGATTGTTGGAGAAATACCGCACAGTGACGGCAATCATCTGTTTTTTTTCCTCGTCGATTGGGTAAAGCGCGGTATAATTCTCCACCAGCAACTGACGATATCCGCAGTTTGCATAAATTCCCCGCCTGCGTTCCGGGCAGCGCAAACAGAGCAAAAACGTCCCCAATACTTTTTCATACATTAATGCCAAATTCGGCTCGATGCCGTACCTTATATTTCGTGCCGATCGCCTTGATTGCTGCCGTTCCCACAATGACGCTTTCAACTATGGCCCCTCAAAGTCATCCCCATTATCTGTGCAATACCCTAAGCAGAAAAATATTTTCTCATTTCATATTGTTTAACAAATACATCAAATCCCATTCTCCTCAAAAAGGCGTTTAATTCCTGATCCCATTTTACTTTCTGGAACAGCTATATCTTTGCCATCAAATCCATATCGCTCATTTCCAATTCCACTTCTATATTCTATTTTGTATGAATTTTTGAAAGTAACACAATACTTTCCACATGAACTGTCCCCCCAAACATATCACACCCCCTAACCTTCCTAACCTCATACCCCCTATCGCACAAATATCGCAAATCCCTAGCCAGCGTAGCCGAATCGCAGCTAACATACACCACCCTCTCCGGCCCCATCTTCACGATAGTCTCCAAACACTTCTCATCGCACCCCTTCCTTGGCGGATCCACCACGATCACATCCGCCTGGCCGCCGTTTTTCTTATACCACTCCGGCAATACCTCCTCGGCCTTTCCCACAAAAAACTCCACATTATCAAACCCGTTTAACCTTCCGTTCTCCCTGGCATCCTCAATAGCCTGGGGTACGATCTCCACCCCGTAGACCTTCTTTGCTTTCGGCGCCAGAAAAAGGGAGATCGTCCCGATACCGCAGTACAGATCCCACACCACCTCATTGCCCGTAAGCCCCGCATACTCCAGCGCCGTCCCATACAGCTTCTTTGTCTGCGCCGGATTCACCTGATAAAAAGACTGGGGGGAAATCCGGTACTTCACATCCCCGATCTGATCCGTAATAAATCCCGGGCCGTAGATATGGACCGTCTCCTTTCCCATAATCACATTGGTCTTCTCCATATTGATATTATAAGAAATACTGGTCATGCCCTCCATTTCTGTTAACCGTTCCACCAGTTTTCCCGCCTTTGGCAGATTCCTTCCGTTGATCACCAGGCACACCATCAGTTCTCCCGTATAAAATCCCTTGCGGATCAGAGCATGGCGTACAAGCCCCTTGTGTACCTCTTCATCATAAGCCTCAATATGATACTGATCCATAAAGCCTTTGATCATCCCCAGGATCTCCCGGTTTTCCTCCACTCCCAGGAGACAATCCTCCTGGGGAATGATCTTGTGGGTCCTTCCCGCAAAAAAACCGGTCACCGTCCTCCCGTCCTTATCCCTGCCAAAAGGAAACTGACCCTTATTGCGGTACCGCCATGGATCCTCCATGCCCATGATCGGCAGAAATTCCGCATATCTCCCCTTCTGATCCCCACGATCCCCGCTTTCCTCTCCCGCTCCCAGTCTCCCTTCCTCTGGGCCATCACCAACCCGCCGCAGGTTCTCAATCTTTCCGATCCGCGTCAGATTATGAAACACCTTATTCTCCTTAAACCGCAGCTGTTCCTCATAGCTCATGGCCTGGAGCTGACAGCCTCCGCACTGCCTGGCCACGGGACATGCCGGTTCCACCCTGGCTGCGGAAGGCTCCACCACCCGTATAAGCCTTCCGTAACCATAAGACTTCTTCATCTTCATGGCCGCGGCCTCCACCACATCCCCGATCACCGTATCCTTAATAAACCATGTATACCCGTCGGTCTTTCCGATCCCTGCCCCATCATCGCTCATATCCTCAATGGTTGTGAAAAACACGTCATTCTTCTTAATCTCCATATAAACACCTGTCCTTTTTTCTATTTCCGGGTAGAAAGAAATTCTTTCTCTGTTTCTTAAGAATTACTTCCAGAATTTTACACATCTTTTATGGAATCAACAAACTCTATTCACAATTCCCTGTTATTATATAACCATGATATCGATAAGATATTAACGGCCAGGACAACGGCAGGATCACCTGCCTCCCAGGCCGGAACCCTTATAAAATGAGGCAGGCGGCAACCAGCGCGCAACCGTTGCCAGCCTCGACAAACAACTCAAGCAGCCCTCCTGCTTTTTAATATAGATAGGAAGATAACAAACGGAGCTTTGGAAAAACAGATGCGTTTTCATCTCTTTTTCCAAGGCTCCGTTTCCCCATGCTCAATATTCCGTCGTCCTGCGTATATTCGTCTCAAACAGCTTATTATACCCCAGCCATCCCGGATTATCTCCGCCGGTTTTCAGCGCTTCTATCATGGTCTCCATCTTAGCGTCCGTATTATCCGCGAAATTAAGGGCCAGCGCCTCCAAAAGCGCAGGTTTCTTAGGGGACCCGTACTCCAATTCCCCGTGGTGGGATAAAATACAGTGCTTCAATTCCGATTCCAGTTTCTTTGGGAAACCCTCGATCCCCCGCATCTTCTCCGTCAGCATCTCCGTGCCGATAACGATATGGCCCAGAAGCTGTCCGTCGTCCGTGTAATCATTCTCCGGAAACACAGACAACTCCTTCATCTTCCCGATATCATGGAACATGGCCGCAGCCACCAGAAGATCCCGGTTCAAACCGGCATAAAACCCGGCAAAATAATCACACAGCTTCACCACTCCCAAAGTATGCTCCAAAAGCCCGCCTACAAATCCATGGTGAACGCTTTTGGCCGCGCTGTGGACCCTAAATTCTTTGATAAACTTCTGGTCCTCTATGAAAAAAGCGGATGCCAGTTTATTAAGATAAGGATTCTGGATGGACTTCACATACCCGGTCAGTTCCTCATACATCTGCCCGATATTCTTGGAGGACACCGGAAGATAATCGGCAGGCGAATACTCGCCCTCATCCGCCCGGCGGATCCTCTTTATGTTCAGCTGATTGGCATTCTGGAAAACGGTCACATCCGCGTCCACATGGACATAGTTCATCACCTCAAAATAACTTACCCCCGGAGAACTTAGATCCCATATTTTCGAATCAATAGTCCCGGTCTTATCCTGAAGCACCAGATTGCCGTACTCCTTTCCCGACTTTGTCAGGGAAATCTGCTTACTCTTGCATAGGTATACCTCTGAGATCCGCATCCCCTCCCGCAGCGTGTCAATATACTTCATTTCCTTTGCCCTCCATTCTCAATTCCGAGAGGCAACAGTTCAGATACTCCCTGAACTGTTACGGCATACGGCCATTTAGAATCGCCTGCAGCGATCATCTGGCTCCAACACTCACCTCATATTCTAATTCTTTATATTCATCGATCCCCCGTCTTTGAACCACTACCGTAACAACCGCGCCGCTGGTCAGAATTTCCATCTGATTCTGGTAATCTTTCATAGTGGATATATCCTGGCCCCCAACGCCTACGATGATATCCCCATTCTGGATGCCCGCATCATACGCAGGCCCATCGGGGATGCACTCGGTCACATAGATCCCCATGGGAACTCCCTCCAGAGCTTTGGCGCTGCTGACCTCCTGCCCCCGGATCCCCAGATAGGGAATCGGCTGCCCGTTGGACATTTTCTCCAGCACAGCCTTGTAATCGGAAATAGCCATGGCAATGGTCAGACCTGACGCGCTTTCCTCATCATAAGCCCCGGTGACCCATCCCACAACCTCGCCGCTGGTATTGATCAGAAATGTGCCTGCCTTGGCGTTGCTCTTGATGTCCGCATACAAAAGACGAGTCGCCCCGTCCGACACCTGCACATTCTTTGCCACATAGGAAATATTTCCGTAGGCGATGGAATGGACTACTCCTGCGGGAGCGCCCAGGGCCGCCACCGGATCTCCCTGCTTCATGCTGTAGGAATTGCCCAGCTTTAAAGCCGTTATCTCCATGACCGTATCCTCTTCCAGCTGGTCCGCTCCGACGCTGACAATAGCCATCCCGGATAGGGTATCCTTTTGTTTTATGATTCCGTCCGCTTCACTTCCGTCCGCAAATGTCACTTTAATAGAGTCTGCCTGCTCCACCGCCCCTTCCGGCGTAAGGATGAGAAATTCCTGACCTGTGGACGCAATGATAACGCCTGCGAAGAGTCCTGCCGTCTCCACCGGATTGTCAAACCAGTCCACCTCCCGCTTAACGGAATGGACCTCCACAATCCCTCTGTCCGCTTCCTGGATCACTTCCCGCATCGTTCCATACAACGTATTGATATCTCTCACGGAATGGGTGTAATCCTCCAGAACAGACTGTATCACCTCTTCCAAAGGCTCCGTTTCTGTCTCCGTCTCCGCGCTGCTCTCTTCTTCGTCAGATTCCGGCATATCTCCAGAACTGGTCTCCGTCTGCTCCCCGTCATCCGGCTCCGTCATGTCCTCCAGAGAACTATCTGCCCCTGTCTGGGCATTGCCCGGCTGGGTGTCGCCGGGATCGTCCTTGGGGATCGTGATCATGATGCTTTCCTCCGTAGTCTGAGGCTCCAGATACCGCCTGGCCAGAGGAGTTACCACAGCATAACTGGCTCCTGCTGCAGTACCGCCTAACACCGCAATAAACAGCCAGGCCAAAAATCTCCCTGCAGCCTGCTTTCTGGTCATAGGCGGCTTTGCGATCTTTTCCCGTATAAACTGACGCTTTCTGCTGGGTTCTTTTTCTGGACTGTTCAGTTCCGGCATACACACCCTCCTCTCTCGGGCCTGTCCTATGGCGCATCAGATCCCTGTATCACTCCTGCATCATCCTCACTGCCTGGGCAAATCCGTCTTCCTCATTGCTGCTCACAATAGTCCCTGCCAGCTCCTTAATCTTGTCACAGGCATTGGCCGGAGCGTAGGAATTTGGAAAACGCTCAAAAAGGGAAAGGTCGTTCATCCCGTCCCCGATCACCATGACCTCATCCCTGGAAAGTCCCCTCATGGCAATCACTTTCTCTAAGATATACCCTTTCTGGGCTCCCTTATCCGTGACCTCCACATTGTCCTCAAAGGAAGATAAAAACGATATGCCCTCAATATGTTCCAGACTTTTTTTAGCTTCCTCCATCTCCTGCACGCCTGAAAATCCTTCTACTTTTATAATGTCCCGGCCACCGCTTAAAAATTGGTCAAAATCATCGATTTTCTGAAGATGATTGCACGGCATGAACCTTTGTTTGCCGTTCTTTTCAAACTCCGCCTCTTTTGTCCCGAACCTGGACTTGCTCCTGTTAATGAACCGGTCTCTGACAAAAGAAGGCTCATACCCTGTGTAAAATCCGTCCGTGGCAAATATCATGTAGGGGATCTGACGGCTTTTAAAAACTTCCACCACAGCCTTCACCACAGCCTTTTTCATATAACAGCTCATAAGGATGGCGCCTTCCCGGTCCACATACTGAGAACCGTTTCCCAGGATCGCTTCACATTTCAAATGATAATCATCCAAAATGGAATACACGCCTCTGTAGTCCCGCCCTGACGCGATCACAAACTCTATCCCTTTCTCTTCCAGCTCATGGATCGCTTCCAGATTACCCGGAGAGATCCCCGTTTTTCTGCTTAAAAGAGTACCGTCCATATCGCTGACAACCATCTTGACCACTGCTGTTTCCTCCCGCCGTTAAACTGATCTTTCACAACTGTATTCTGAAAGAATTTTATCACGCCTGCAAAAGAATGGCAATCATTTTGACATTTTTTCGACATATTTTTATAATGAAACTAAAAAACGGCCGTAACATCAAAAAGAGGAGAGCCTGTACACCTCTGATCTTCCGGCCTTTTGGTGCCACGCTCTCCGCTTTCATGTTTTGCCCTAATGATTTACTTTCTTTTATTTCGCGCCCTCTAGCGCTGCTGCCACTGCCTCCATAATACCATTGCTGGTGTTGGTTGCTCCGGATACCGCGTCTACCTCATGGGTCTGATTCGCGATGATATCCTGTATCACGCCTTTCTCTGCCGCTTCGTAGATACCTTCCGTCTCTCCATGCTGCTTTAAGGCCACGGAAACGATATTGCCGCCTTCAACCGTCACTTCCACAGTGATATCTCCGTTATTGCCCTTACCGGTTCCCTCGTACACACCGTCCTTAAAGTTTCCCTGTACTGTGGGAACCACGCTCTCTTCGCCGTCCTGGGCAGCGATCTCCGCCTCTGTATGTCCGCCGTTGGCCGTTACATAGTCCTCGGCCGCCGTACCGGCAATACGTCCGAATACCACAATATCCGTAACCGCGTTGCCGCCCAGGCGGTTTGCGCCGTGTACGCCTCCCGTGATCTCTCCTGCCGCAAACAGGCCGGGGATCGGAGTGTTGTCTTCTTTAAGAACTTCTGTGTTGGTATTGATCTTTACGCCGCCCATGGTGTGATGGATCGCAGGCGCGCACAGAGCTGCGTAGTACTTGGGCTTGTCAAGGGCAAGCTCCATGCTCTCCCTTCCAAATTCCTCATCTTTGCCTGCCGCCTGATACCCTGTATAGGTTTTCACAGTCTCTGCCAAAGCCTTGCCGTCCACACCGATGGCTTCGCCCAGGGCTTCCGGCGTGTCCGCTTCCGTAACGATACCGGCCTTAATGTAGGACTCAATGGCTGCCAGACTCTCTCTCACCGCCTGGTCGAACACCAGGTAGCACTGGCCGTCGGTCTGCTCTAAGATGGCCGCAGACACCACATCCCTTGTTTCCAGCTCGTTGCAGAAACGCTTGCCTTCTTTATTTACCAGGATCGCTCCGTTGCCGCGGACGCCCTCCGTG
This sequence comes from Clostridiaceae bacterium, assembly GCA_910575585.1. GTDB lineage: Bacteria > Bacillota > Clostridia > Lachnospirales > Lachnospiraceae > UBA3402. The sequence goes on along the minus strand of CAJTGF010000015.1, from coordinate 76,672 downwards.
TACATGGTCTGGGTATCCGGGTTCACGGTCGGATGGGTCTGGATCTGCTCCATGTCAACCAAAGCCGCTCCCAGATCCTTTGCCATGGTGATGCCGTCGCCGGTGGCGCCTGCGTGGTTGGTGGTGCCAAACCCGGCCAGATCCGCCTTGTATTCCACTACCATATCCGAATTGGCTCCAAAACCGCCGGTTGCCAAAACCACAGCCGTGCAGTCAATGGTAAACGCCTTACCGTCTTTGTCTGTTCCTGTAACACCGCATACCTTGCCGCTGTCGTCAACCAGGATCTTCTCGGCTGCGGTCTCCAAAAGCACCGGGATCCCCAGCTCCTCTGCCTTGGCGTTAAGCGCCTTTACAAGCATGGGGCCTACCGCTGATGTGTCGGTGGGTCTGTGGATACGCTTAACGCTTGCTCCGCCGAACTGTCCCACCACGCTTAAATCTCCGCCGATCTCATTGACCCAGTCCACCGCGTCCACGGAATTCTCCGCCATAACGGTTACCAGTTCCTTGTCATTTAATTCCTTCCCGCCTTTCATGGTGTCTTCCACAAAAAGTTCTACGGAATCCTCGATCCCCTCTGCCTTCTGATAGGATGTCCCCGCCGCGTTAAGGCCGCCTGTGGACCGGGTAGTGTTGCCGCCTGTAATGGGCATCTTCTCTAAGACCACCACATCCGTGGCTCCGTCCTGGACTGCCTGGATAGCTGCCGTCAAACCGGCGCCGCCGCCGCCGATCACCACGATATCCGCCTGCTGGTTATCGTCTGTTTCCTCCGGTTCGGCCTCCGTAGTCTCCTCCTTTGTGGTCTCCTCCTTGGCCGCTGACTCTGTGGTCGTCTCCGCTGCGGACCCTGCCGCCGTAGTGGCGTCGGCAGCCTGCCCGCCGCATGCTGCCAGAGACAGGACCATCGACCCGGCTAAAACCGCGGCCATAAGTTTCTTTCCTGATCTTCTCATAACTTATCCTCCTATTTCTCTCAAAAACTGCATTCATAAGTCTATCACTCTAAGAAAATGATGTCAAATAAATCTTTCTCTTTTGGAAATTTTTTTCATATCAAACCACCCGTTTGAAATTTTCCGCAAAAATTCTAGCTGTATTTGTTCTTTTTATGGTATACTGTTAGAGAGACTCTGCAGGCTGAATAAAAACCGAATCATTCAATAAGGAATAAGCATCTATGAATACAAAATCATTAAAAACTTTAGAATATGACAAGATCATTTCCCAGCTGGAGGAGTACGCCTCCTCCCCTCTTGGAAAACAGCTGTGCCATGATCTCCTCCCTTCCGTGGATATCAACGAGATCCGCAGCTCCCAGGCCGAGACCACGGATGCCCAAACCCGGGTCCGCCAGAAAGGGAGCCTTTCTTTTTCCGGTTTAAAGGATGTAAGGGATTCTTTAAAGCGGCTGGAGATCGGCAGCGCCTTAAGCATCACGGAACTGTTATCTGTCAGTTCCATGCTGACCATTGCCGCCAGGGCCAAAGCTTACGGGCGGCACGAGGAGTCGGAACTTCCCGATGACTCTTTAGAGGAGATGTTCCGCATTCTGGAACCTCTGACGCCTCTGAACACGGAGATAAAGCGGTGTATCCTGTCAGAGGAGGAGATCAGCGACGATGCCAGCCCGGGACTGCGCCACGTCCGCCGCTCCATGAAAGTCATCAATGACCGGATACACACCCAGTTAAACGCATTGCTCAACTCCAACCGCTCCTACCTTCAGGACGCGGTCATCACCATGCGGGACGGGCGCTACTGTCTGCCTGTAAAAGCCGAGCATAAAGGCCAGGTATCCGGCATGGTCCATGACCAGTCTGCCACAGGCTCCACGCTGTTCATTGAGCCTATGGCCATTATCCAGCTGAACAATCAGCTTCGGGAACTGGAAGCGCAGGAGAAAAAAGAGATCGAAGCCGTGCTGGCGGACCTGAGCAATCAGACCGCTCCCTATGCCCAGGAGATACGCGCCGATCAGGAGCTTCTGGCAAAGCTGGACTTTATTTTTGCCAAGGCCGCCCTCTCCAGACATTACCGGGGCAGCGAGCCTATTTTCAACACTGACGGTTACCTGAATATCAAAGACGGCCGCCATCCCCTTCTGGATCCGGCCAAAGTAGTGCCTATCAATATCCATCTGGGTAAAGATTTTGACCTTCTGGTCGTAACCGGGCCAAACACCGGCGGCAAGACCGTCTCCTTAAAAACCGTGGGCCTGTTCACTCTCATGGGACAGGCAGGTCTGCATATCCCTGCCTTTGACGGGTCCCAGCTGGCGGTATTCGAGGAAGTTTTCGCCGATATCGGGGATGAGCAGAGTATTGAGCAGAGTCTCAGCACGTTCTCCGCTCATATGACCAATATCGTATCCATCTTAGATCAGGCCGACAGCCGCTCCTTATGCCTTTTCGACGAGCTTGGAGCCGGCACCGACCCGACGGAGGGAGCCGCCCTGGCCATTGCCGTGCTAAGCTTTCTCCACAACATGAAATGCCGCACCATGGCCACCACCCATTACAGCGAATTAAAAGTCTACGCCCTCACTACTGCCGGCGTGGAAAACGCGTGCTGTGAATTCAGCGTGGAAAACCTACAGCCCACATACCGGCTTCTCATCGGCATTCCCGGCAAAAGCAACGCCTTTGCCATCTCAAAGAAGCTGGGGCTTCCCGACTTCATCATTGAGGAGGCCAAGAACCATCTGGAATCCAACGACGAGACCTTTGAGGATTTGCTGGCCCACCTGGAGGAGAGCAGGCTGACCATCGAGAAAGAGCAGGAGGAGATCCGCCTTTACAAAGAGGAAGCGGCGAAGCTGAAAGCCCGCCTTGCCCAGAAGGAGGAACGCTTGGATCAGCAGAAGGATAAGCTTCTGCGCAAAGCCAACGAGGAGGCCCAGCGGATCTTAAGCGAAGCCAAGGAGACGGCAGACCAGGCTATTAAGAATATCAACCGGTTGGGAACTTCCTCCGGTTCTGCCAAAGAACTGGAGGCGGAACGAGCCAAACTCCGGGAAAAGATGAACCAGGCTGACCAGAAGCTGGCCGTCAAGACCAAAGGGCCAAAGAAAACCGTTTCCGCCAAGTCCCTGCGCATCGGGGACAGCGTCCGGGTATTATCCCTGAACTTAAACGGAACGGTCAGCACCCTTCCCAACAGCAAAGGGGACTTGTATGTGCAGATGGGCATTCTCCGCTCCCAGGTCAATGTTAAGGATCTGGAACTGATCCCCGACTCTATGGATACGGTTTCCGGCGCCCCAACGGCAAAGCAAAAGACCGGAAGCGGAAAGATCAAGATGTCCAAATCCTTTGCCGTGTCGCCGGAGATCAATCTTATCGGCATGACCACGGATGAAGCCGTTCCCATGCTTGATAAATATCTGGACGACGCCTACCTGGCCCACATGCCCCAGGTGCGGGTGGTCCACGGACGGGGAACCGGCGCCCTGCGGGCCGCTGTCCACAAAAAGTTGAAAAAGCTGAAATATGTAAAAGAGTTCCGCCTTGGCGAGTTTGGCGAAGGGGATACAGGCGTTACCATTGTGATTTTTAAGTAGGAGGTAATTCAATGGCAGAAAAACAACGGGTGCTTATCGTTGACGATGATGCCAATATTGCGGAGCTGATCTCGCTCTATCTGACAAAAGAATGTTATGAAACATTGATCGTATATGACGGGGAGGAGGCCCTTCGGGTATTTCGGGAATTTAACCCCAATATTATCCTTCTGGATCTGATGCTTCCGGGTATCGACGGATATCAGGTATGCCGGGAGCTGCGGACCTCCTCCCAGGTCCCTATTATCATGCTGTCCGCCAAAGGGGAGATATTTGATAAGGTGCTGGGGCTGGAACTGGGTGCCGACGACTACATGATAAAACCCTTTGACTCCAAGGAGCTGGTGGCCCGGGTCAAAGCCGTGCTGCGCCGCTACCATGCCGTGCCTCTGGCCCCTGCCGCGCCCTCTGTGCCGGAACAGCAGGGAGATTATGTGGAGTACCCTAACCTGATCGTCAATCTGACCAACTATTCGGTAACTTACAACAACCGTTCCGTGGAGATGCCGCCTAAGGAGCTGGAGCTTTTGTACTTTCTCGCCTCCTCTCCCAATCAGGTATTTACCAGAGAACAGCTTCTGGACCATATCTGGGGATATGAGTACATCGGCGACACCAGGACCGTGGATGTCCACATCAAGCGGCTTAGGGAGAAGATTAAAGATAACGAAAACTGGGCATTGTCCACAGTATGGGGCATTGGCTATAAGTTTGAGGTGAAGCGTTAACCGATCATGAAACATTCTTTATATTATAAGTTTATTTTAGGCTACCTGATCTTCGGCCTTTTGGGATTCTGCGCCGTAGCCACCGTGGCGTCGGAACTGACCTACGAGCAGCTGATTAAGGAGGAAGCCCAGACTTTGTACGATGAAGCCAGCCTTCTGGCCTCCAGCTACAGCCAGGTATACAAAGGACGAAATCTCAATATCGCCTCGGCCTATCCCCAGATGGAGGCTGTTGCTACCTATCTCCGGGCCGAGATCTGGGTAGTGAACCGCAACGGCGCTATTGTAGTGGACAGCAACCACTCAAAGCGGATCGGGGAACATATTGAGGGGTTTGACCCTACATTCAACGGCAACCGCCCCTACTCTATCGGCACGTACAACGGCTGCTTTGCCGAGGAAGTCATGACGGTTTCCGCCCCTATTACAGGCAATTATACCACCTACGGTTATGTGCTGATCCATCTGCCCATACGGCAGATCATGGCAACCAAGGACCGCTTTTTGAACATTTTGTATATTGTGTCCGGAATTATTTTCGCCCTGTCCCTTATTATCCTGCTGGTGTTTACCACCACCGTATATATACCGCTTAAAAAGATCACAGAAGCTGCCAATCAGTACGCAGAGGGGAATTTAAAGTACAAAACTACGATACATACCCAGGATGAGATGGGGTATCTGGCCGCCACCTTAAACTATATGTCAGACGAACTAGACAAGATCGAGGAATATCAGCGGACCTTTATTGCCAACATCTCCCACGACTTCCGTTCCCCCCTGACATCCATCAAGGGGTATCTGGAAGCCATCCTGGACGGCACCATCCCCCAGGAGATGTATGAAAAGTATCTGACCAGGGTTATCTCCGAGACGGACCGTCTCAATAAGCTGACCCAGGGACTTCTGACTTTAAATTCCCTGGACAGCAAGGGCTATCTGTCCCGGACGAATTTTGACATTAACCGGGTCATTAAAGACACGGCTGCCTCCTTTGAGGGGACCTGCGACACGAAAAATATTGTGCTGGATCTGACCTTCTCCGAAACCATCACTATGGTCTACGCGGACCTTGGTAAGATCCAGCAGGTTCTGTACAACCTTATTGACAATGCCATCAAATTCAGCTGCCAGGATTCCGTTATCTACATTCAGACTTCCATAAAATATGAGAAAGTCTTTGTGTCAGTGAAAGATACAGGTGTCGGGATTCCCAAAGAAAGCCTGAAAAAAATATGGGAACGGTTTTATAAGACGGATCAGTCCCGGGGCAAAGATAAGAAGGGGACCGGGCTGGGACTGGCCATTGTGAAAGAGATCATTCAGAATCATGGGGAGACCATTGACGTTATCAGCACCGAGGATGTGGGGACGGAATTTATCTTTACGCTGCCTCGGGCAAGCGTAGCTTAAAGAGCTACGCTTTGTGGGAAAAAATTATAATACCAGTCCTGTAAAGTCAATCCATAGATCGTCATAGATATTGACCTTTATTTTGTCCTGGAGGGTGTAAGCCATGGTTCTGAATTTATCCTTTTCCAGGAAATAGACATACACAGACTGATTTATGGGGTTGACAATCCAGTACTCCCTCACCCCTGCATCCGCATACAAGTTTAACTTCCGGATATAGTCCTGACTGGAATTGCTGGGAGAGACAATTTCCACAATCCAGTCCGGCGCCCCGGTGCAGCCTCGATCAGTCAGCTTGTTGGGGTCGCAGATCACGCTGATGTCTGGTTCTACCACGTTTCTGTCATCTTCGGAAAACAGTTTGACGGCAAAGGGAGCCGGATAGACTTTGCAGGATCCTTTTTGGGAACGAAGGTAATTTCCAATCTCTAAATGCAGGTAAGATAATATTTCTTGGTGTATCCTGCTGGGAGCCGACATGTAATAGATTTGACCGTCTATCAATTCGGCTCTGACGTTCTCCGGCAGATTGTAGTAGTCCTCTTCCGTGTAGCTGTTTGCGTGGGCTAAAGCTTCTGACATAGGCTTCTCCTTTCTGATGGGGTTATTCTATTCGATACTATTATCATAATATAAACCAGGTTAGTATTCAATCTTTTAAGAAAATTTTTAGAGATGTTGGATATTTTACAAAAGCCGCCAGGCTCTGGCGGCTTTTGCTTTTACATACTGCAGCACTATCTGTTTTCCCGATACCTCTTTAAAAGCCGGTTGATCCTTCCGGTAGGGTTCAACAGCTCGCTCAAAGACGCGTCATGGTTCAAATTATCGATGATCAGCGCAATATACTTGCTCATATCCACGCTGGTATAGTAATCCCTGGACAGAAGTTCAGGACTCTGGTACACCAGATTGGTGGTCAAGATCCTGTCGATCAGCCCCTCTTTATAGAACTTGTCAAATCCTTCAAGCCCATTGGTGAACAGCCCGAAGGTGGAGAAGATAAACACCTTCCTTGCCTTTCTCCTCTTAAGCTCGGCAGCCACGTCCTGCATACTCTCCCCGGAGGAGATCATATCGTCCACAATGATAACATCCTTGCCTTCCACGCTGCTGCCTAAAAACTCATGGGCCACGATCGGGTTCCTGCCGTCCACGATCTTCGTGTAATCCCGGCGCTTATAGAACATGCCCATATCCAGTCCCAGCACATTGGCAAAATACACAGCGCGGCCCATGCCGCCCTCATCCGGGCTGATGACCATCATATGGTCGCTGTCAATCCGCAGATCCGTCTCAACCTTCAAAAGATGCTTGATAAACTGGTAGATCGGCTGAACGGTTTCAAACCCTTTTCCGGGGATCGCGTTCTGCACCCTTGGATCGTGGGCATCAAAAGTAATGATATTCTCCACACCCATATTGGCCAGCTCCTGTAAAGCCAGCGCACAGTCCAGAGATTCCCTGCTGGAACGCTTGTGCTGCCTTCCTTCATATAAAAACGGCATGATCACATTGATCCTGCGGGCCTTGCCTGCCGCTGCCGCGATGATCCTCTTCAGATCCTGAAAATGATCATCCGGCGACATATGGTTGGTCATGCCGCACAGAGAATAGGTCAGACTGTAATTGCATACATCAACCATGATATACAAGTCGTCGCCGCGGACTGATTCCTCCAGAGCGCCCTTGGCTTCACCGGAACCGAATCTTGGGGTCTTCGCTTCAATAATGTAAGACTCTCTCTGATAGCCTGCAAACGCAATGGTGGATTTGTGTTCGCTCTCTCTGTCTCTTCTCCAGGTCACAAGATAATCGTTTACTTTACTCCCCAGCTCCGTACAGCTTTTCAGCGGGACCAGTCCAAGGGGGCCAACCGGAATGGTCTCAATGGTCTTCTCTTCGTATATCATTGCTTTCCTCCATCTATGTGGTTTGATTTGACACGTCTTTTATATCATTATGTGTCGAAATAGTCAATACACTCATCGTTTTTTTGTTCTGATATCTCCTCCGTACAGCGGGATGATCGAATACTGGCTGATGATCCTTGAAGAGATCCTGTCCGAATACGTATCCCTCAGCATGTCCATGGACAGATTCGTGGAAATAATGGTCCCCTTGCGGCGGACCAGCCGCTCATTGACACAGTAAAACAGCTGGGACGACACAAAACTGTTGTTCATCTCCGTCCCCAGATCATCGATGATCAGCAGGTCGCAGTCCAGGATATGCTGATACATATCCTGCATCTCTTCTTCTGTGTCATGGTGAAACTTATTCTTGGAAAAAATAGTAAACAAATCATTGGAAGACAGATAGATCACCGACTGATACCTGTCGATCAGCTCCTTGGCAATGCAGTTGGTCAGGAACGTCTTCCCCACACCAGTGCTGCCTGTGAAGATCAAATTCCCCCCCTTGGCCGTAAATCCCTCCACATACTCCCTGCACCACCCATAGACCTGCTTCATGTAATCCGCCACAGTCATTCCGATCTGGGGGATCACTTCTTTATTGTCATAGTATTGGAACGTAAACGTAGAAAAATTCTCTTTTACCAGTATCCCCTGGATATTGGACTGGGAATATAAAAGCGTGATCTCTTCCTTCTTAAAACAACGGCACTTTTTCCCCTCCATATATCCGGTGTCCCGGCACCGGGGACAATGATACCGCATCTCCATATAATCCGGGTCATAGCCGTATGCCTCAAGAAGCACCGCCTTTTGCTCCCTTAAATCCTCCAGCTGGTTTTTCAGCCTCTGCCTGGCTTTTTCGTCCCCGTCCAAAAGCTTTCTGGCGCAGGCCACCGCCTGGGTGCTCATGGCATCCTCGATCTGGCGTATCTGGGGGATCCGTCCGTAGACCTCTTTAACCCGCTGGTCCTGCTCATACTTATTCTGAAACTGCCTTTGGTTATAAATCCGCATAATGGCATTATATTGGGAATTGCTCAGTGACATAGCTCCCTCCTTGGACAAATTCCGGCTCTGTTCTTATCCTGTCTGCCGCTCTAAGAATCTCCCAGCCGCTCTTTCAGCCGCTCCAGCACCATAGCATCATAATCCGTATCGCGCTGCTCAAAATTGTGAAACTGATTTTTCGAAGGCTTTACCACATCTCCCGGTTTGGCCCCCCGCTTACCGTCCCGCTGCCGATCCATCCTCTGAACATCCGCCAAAACCCGGACACCGCCCTTCTTCCAGTCGGAAAGAATCTTGTCCGCATAGGGAAAACTGGGCTTGTGGATGGCCTTCAAGGTCCTGCTGCAGGCTTCCAGCACAATATCCTTGGTAAACCCATAATCCCGAAACCACCTGCGGATCATCTCCTGCTCCGCCTCCCCGGGCCGCCGGTCGCTGATACCGAACGCCCGCATCACCGCAAATCCTTCCTTGGAAAATGTGGACGTATATCCTTTGGCCTCCTCCACGGTCCGAAATCCCTTCTCATGCCAGTTAATGGCAACCGACTCCAGATACCGGATGCTGGAATGTCCGTTTTGGACACAGTACTCCACCAGATACTCCAAAAGCTCCACAGACATATGGAGCGCGTCATAGAGGTAGGCAAACACCTCGCACTCCCTTGGGGTAAATATCTTGTCCATGTACTTCTGGGATATATACAAAAGCTGGGTAAAATCCTCCTGGTCCGCCAAACGGCTCACCTGCTCCGGTGTGTAAAGCTTTCTGGGAGAAGACGACGGCTCACCGCCCCCTTTTGGAAACGCTGCTTCCCTCCGCTCCGGCACAGGGACATCGCTGCCGCCCGCAGCGCCGCTTTTGGCTCCTGCGCCTTTGCCGCCGGCTTTCTCAAAGCCATTGCGGGCATTGCCTCCGGAGCTTTCCGACGCCTCCGGTCTGTTAAAACCGCCTGCCGCGCCTCCCGGCACGCCCGGGTTAAACCTTCCTGCATTCCCCAGCGCCTCCGCCCTTCCAGGCTCCCCGCTTTCCCGTCCCTGTTCCATGGTCCCGCCAAAACCGGATGCCGAAACGGCCCCTTCCGCGCCCGGATACGTTCCGGATTTGATCTCTGCCTGTCCGTTAACGCTTCCCTGTTCCTCAAGCACTCCCAGCCGCGCCCAATATCCCACTGCTCTCTTCACATCCGCCTCCGTATGGTTCAGATCATCGGCGATCTGCCCCATGTCCCGAATCTGTCCCTCATGCCGCAGGATATACAGATATACTTTCACATACTCCCCATTGGCCCCTGCCATATACTTGTCAATAAACTCATTGGCCACCATGGTCCCATTCAGCTTCAAACAACTTTTCATATCCGCAATTCACCCTGTCTTTCTTCTCTTTCCCCATCATACCATATGTCACAAAAAAAGAAAATAGCCGGAATTTATCCACCATTCCATTGTGGATAATGTGGATAATGTGCATATTAGGTCAACATAAATCAAAAAACACTGTCGAACACTGTCGAAACTCCCGTAAACAACGGATTTTAAAATTGGCTGACGACTTATTATGTAAATTAAGAAATCCACAGTAGTTTTCGACGGAAAATGTTGAAAACTCTGTGGATAATGTGGATAACTTACCTTCCAAGGAGGTTTTCCCCCACTTTTACGATATCTCCGGCCCCCATAGTTATCAACAGATCACCCTTGACACATTGTTCCAAAATAAATGTTTCAATTTCATCAAAGGTGGAAAAATAGTGGACCTTCCCCCCAATGGCCTCTATCTTCTCTGCGATATCCGCGGAGCTGATGCCCAGATCGTCCGTCTCCCTCGCGGGATAGATATCCGCCAGCACCACCTCATCCGCAGCTGCCAGGCTCCGGGCAAACTCATCGAGAAACGCTTTTGTCCTGGTATAGGTGTGAGGCTGGAACACACACCACAGTCTGTTATGGGGATAATTTTTCGCCGTAGCCAGCGTAGCCTCGATCTCCCTGGGATGGTGGGCATAATCATCGATAATGGTGATCCCGCAGATCTCTCCCTTTTTCTCAAATCTCCGATCCGTCCCTCCGAAACCGGCCAGCCCTTTCTTAATATGTTCCAGACTTACTCCCAGCTCCCGGCACAGGGCAATGGCCGCCAGGGCATTGTAAACATTATGCTCCCCCGGCACGCCCAGAGTAATGCTCTCCGCCTTCCGGCCATGGATGAGCAGGTCAAACGTATCTCTGGCATACGCATCGTACGTAATGTCCCCTGCGCTGTAGTCGCTGTCCGGACTCTTTCCCACAGTGACCACCCGGCACGCCAGCCCGTCCGTGATCTCCCGATACCTGTCAATATCGCTGTTGATCACCAGCACGCCATCGGGCGGCAGCTTCTTGGCAAACTTGCGGAAGGAACTGCGGATATGGTCAATATCCTTAAAATAGTCCAAATGGTCCTCCTCAATATTCAGGATCACCTCCATATTGGGAAAAAACGACAAAAAGCTGTCCGTGTACTCGCATGCCTCCGTGACAAAGATATCAGAGCCTCCTACCCGGATATTGCCGCCGATGGAGTGCAGGATCCCCCCCACTGATATGGTAGGGTCCTTCTCTGCAGCCAGAAGGATCTCCGCCGCCATGGACGTGGTGGTGGTCTTTCCGTGGGTTCCCGCGATCCCCGCCGCGTACCTGTAGTTTTTCATCATCTGCCCCAAAAGCTGCGCCCGGCTTAACATCGGGATCCCCGCCTCTTTAGCCGCCTGAAACTCCGGATTATCTTCATGCACCGCCGCCGTGTAGACAACCGCGCCAATCTCCTGCTCTATCTCCTTAATATTGGAAGCCTGCTGCCCGTAAAACACCCTGGCCCCCTTCTCCCTCAAATGCTCTGTCAGCTCTGATCTATGCGAATCCGAACCGGACACCAAGAAACCCTCCTCCATGAGGATCTCCGCCAGGCCGCTCATGCTGATGCCTCCTATCCCGATAAAATATACATGCTCCGGTTTTTGAAAATCGATCTGATACATACTGGCTCCGCCTTTTCCTTAATTTGGGACAATAAAATCCGCCCTTTCCTTATTATAATAAAAAAAGACGGGAAAATCTACAGATTCTCCCGTACTTTTATTTTTCCTTTCCCAGATACTTAAAAAGGACCTGACCTAACTTGTCACAGCCAATCCCCAGAAGAAGCCCCAGCGCCAGGCAGGGAATAATCTTTATACTTCCCCCTGCCGCAAATGTGGAAAAAGAACCGAAAAACGTTCCCGGAATATAGGAAAACGCCGGTATCGCGCTCTGTACGCACATCAGATGTGTGATCACAAGGGCAGCACAGACATTCACGGCTGAAACAGGCACGAAGGCACTGATCCAAAGGGAAAGATAAGCGTATGCAACACCGCTGAAAACACAGGGGAAACAGGACTTTAATCCCTTTAGCCCCTTATCCGGACAGGCAAAATAGCAGGTGCATCCGGCAAATCCCGCCCAGGCCATAAGGCCAAGGGCAGGCGCCGCGACGCATTGCCACACCGCGCACAAAAGGGTCGTACCCAATCCCAGACAAACTCTGGAAGAAAAAAGCGGCGCATTTCTCATAATACTTTATCTTCCGGTTTGCCGCTCCGTCCGGGCTTCATCTCTACCTCGCCCTTGGATATGGCTCCCACGGGACATACCAGCCTGCACAGAAGGCAGCCTACGCATTTCTCCTTATTGCAGGAAACTTTCCTGGTTTCCTCATTCCACTCAATGGCCTGATGGGCTCCGTCATAGCAGGATATGTAGCAGCGTCCGCAGCCGATGCATTTCTCTTCGTCAATTTCAGGATACACTTTATAATCCCTGTCAAGCTCCTCTGCAGGTATAATATTCTGGTTTGCCAGTCCCACCAGATCTTTCAGATGATCCACATGCTGTTCTTCCATATAGTGCATCAGACCGTTTTTCATGTCCTCAACGATCCGGTAGCCATACTGCATAATGGATGTGGTCACCTGCAGCGTAGACGCGCCCACAAGAATGAACTCTGCCGCGTCCTCCCATGTCTCGATGCCGCCGATACCGGAAATAGCCAGATCTTTCAGTCTCTCATCCGTTCTCATCTGCTGAAGGAAACGCAGAGCGATGGGCTTTACCGCTTTTCCTGAATAACCGGAAATAGAAGATTTTCCGTTGACGATGGGCAGACCTATCTTTTTATCCAGGTCAATGTTGCATATGGATTTCACCGTGTTAATAGCGGCAATACCGTCTGCGCCGCCCTCTAAGGAGGCCAGAGCTACCGGGACCATATCCGTCACGTTGGGGGTCATCTTAGCCATCATGGGAAGAGAAGACCCTCTTTTTACGGCAGCGCAGTACTTGCGGCACAGCTCCGGATTGGCCCCCACATCAGAGCCCATGGCATGGGAAGTCATCTGAGGACAGGACAGATTCATCTCGATCATATCAGCCCCGGCTTCGTCCACCAGCCTGGCAAGCTCCTCCCAGTCCTGCTCATTGGTCCCCATAATAGAAGCGATAAGGACTTTATCCGGAAACTCCTCTTTCAGCCGTTTCAGATCTGCCAGATTTTCCTCCAGGGAATGTTCCGCGATCTGCTCCATGTTTTTAAAGCCCACAAAGGGAGTCCCCTCTTTATCCAGCTTGTCAAAACGGGGAGACACCTCATCAATCACAAAATGCTTCGGTCCTATGGTCTTGAACACCACGCCGCCCCAGCCGGTTTCATATGCTTTTTTACACATATCATAGCAGTTTCCCACAGGTGAAGATGACAAACAAAACGGGTTTTCAAAATGGACTCCAAGAAAATCGATAGACAAGTCTTTCTTAATCATGCTTTTGCACCTCCTATAACCTGATGGATGGCCTCTGCGGCCTCTTTGCCCTTACGGACAGCCCAGACAACCGTTTTATCGCCCCGCGCAAGATCTCCGGTAACAAATACCTGAGGATCTGTTGTCTGATACCCGTCAAAATTCACCTCATTGTTTACCACATCCAGCCCCAATTCGGCAGTTTCCGCCTTCTGTCCCACAGCAAGGATGATCTTATCGGCCTTCAGCTTCAATTCCCCGGGAATCCGGCGATGGGAAAACGTCACTTCACTGCCATCCACTTTTTCCGGAACATATCCGTCAATAATGGAAACACCCAAAGCCTGCGCCCCTTTCAGTTCCTTATCGGAGGCCAGAAACTCCTTAAACTCTTCATAGACCACATCCGTAACATGCTCAACGCCTAAAAACTTCAGCGTGGTTGCCACGTCCATGGCCACATCGCCGCCGCCGATCACAAGCACATTGTTCTCCACAGAAATATTACCCTGGTTCTCCTTGACTCTTGCCAGGAAGCTGACGGCAGTTTCAACGCAAGGGTTATTTTCAAACATGGGCAGAGTCTTGGCGCCGCTGAAACCGGCCGCGATCAATACCGCGTCAAACTCCTTTTTCAGAGCGTCCATTGTGATATCCTTGCCCACCGTCATACCGCAATGGAATTTTGCTCCCAGCTTTTCAATTCGGGAGATCTCACAATCCACTACCTTGTCCGGCAGACGGTACTCCGGAATCCCGTAACGAAGATATCCTCCGGCCTTTTCCTGTTTCTCATAAATATCCACAGCGTATCCCAGGCTCAATAAGGTCGCAGCTGCCTGGATCGCGGAAGGACCGCTTCCCACGATCGCTACCTTCCTGCCATTGGCAGTTCCTGCTTTCAGAATATCCATTCCGGCCGCTTCCTCAAAATCCGTAACAAACCGCTGGATGCCGCCGATGTCAATGGGACGGTCAATCCCGCACCTGCTGCATGCCATCTGGCAATACTTTTCCGTGGGACATACCCGGGCGCAGATAGACCCCAGCGCGTTATTCTCACGGACAGTCTCCGCAGCTCCTTTAAAATTGCGGAATCTGACGCTTCTGATAAAGCTGCCGGGATCCGTGCCGGCGGGACAGGCGGCAGAACATGGCGCATCATGGCACAGCAGACACCGCTCTGCCTCTTCCATGACGGTTCTCATGGTATAACCTTTTTCCAACTCTTCCTTATAGTTCAGAGCCATAACAAGTTCCTCCTTATAATTCTTGATGGGTATCATTATAAAGAAGGCGTTGTTGCCTTGCAACCTGGCCTGAGATCATAAAAATATGCCTGTTTTTTATCATTTTGATAAAAATACAGGCATATTTTTCACAGCTCCCGTCCGAATCCCTTATTCTCCCACAGTCGCAAAATGATAAAAGCATTATCATTTTAATAATTTCCCGCCCTTGACAAACATATTTTTTCCTTTTGGCAGGAAATCTTTGTAAATATTTGACAGAAAGGATTGATAATTTTTTATCATTATCACCATAAAATAATCCGGCCCTGCTGCCTAATTGTTCACTGCAGATGGTACTGCTTCATCTTTCGGTACAACGTAGCGATCCCAATGCCCAGCTTGTCCGCAGCCATCTGTTTGCCTGCGCTGTCCGTGCCGAACAGTTCAAGCGCCTTTTTTATAGCCGCTTCCTCCAGCCGTTTCAGATTAAATTCCTGAACCGTTTCCGGTTCACGCACAGACGGCCGACAGACCTTTCGGGAATATGCCCGAATATTGTCGGGAACATGCTCTGTCCCGATGATCCCGTCACTTCCCATGGCATTTATTACATATTCCATGGCTCCCTTCAGCTGCCACACATTGCCGGGCCAGGAATATTGTTCCATATCATCCCAAAACGCCGGATCTATATCCACGATCGCTTTTCCGGTCTTCTTTGCCTCCTGATTAAGGAATCTTTTTCCAATGGAGCAGATATCGTCTCTGCGCTCGCACAGAGGAGGAATATGGATGGGAAGGATAAATACCCGGTAAAACAGCGTTTCCAGAAACTCCCCCTTCTCCATCATTGCTTTTAAATCATTTGCAGCTGTAACGATCATCCGAACATGGATCTTTGACGGCTTTGTGCCGCCAATCCTGGTTATGGCCCCATCCTCCAATATCCGAAGCAGCTTTGCCTGCATGGACAGCGACAAGCCGTCTATCTCCTCCAGCAAAAGAGTTCCCCCTGCTGCCTGCTCAAATTTTCCCTGTCTGCCCTTTTTGGCCGCCCCCATCGTTACGCCAACCAGTTCCTTTTCCAAAACCTCCTCCGAAAAAGCCCTGCAGTTCACCGCAATAAACGGCCTGGCGCTGTCCTGCCCCTGTTCATGAAGCGCCAGGGCAACCTCCTTTTTTTCCGTTCCCGGATTGCCTGTTAAAAGGACGATGGCCTTTGATCCGGCATATTCAAGGATCTTTCTCCGGATCTTTATACTGGCCTGAGAATCCCCCCAAATTCGTTGGATCCCCCGGTTTTCCTGACCAAAATCCCCCTCTGGCTCCGCCTTCATCCCATTTGAAAAGATAAAGATATGAAAATCCTCATCCGATGAAACGCGGCGCAGCTTTCCGGTCAAACGGTATTTGCGCCCCTCTACTGCCAAAAGAAACCGGGAAACCTCATTCCCCTGCTCCACCACCGTCAGCTTTGCCTGGGCAGGAAGCGCCTCAACGGGGATCAGCTGACTGCTGACACGGTTCATCTGGATCAGCTGCCCCTGGGAATCAAAGACCAAAACGCCCGCCTCTCCATAATCCAGAATTAATTTTATCAATTCAAGGTGTGCGTATTCTCTGCGCTTTACCCTATGTTCCTGAAGCTTTAAGGACAGAAAATCCGCGCACTGAACCAGAAAATCCAGATACAGATCCCTCTTTTTCAGCATACGGTCCTTCTCTGTCTGATTGGACGCCATAAATACAAGAACGCCTTTTACCTGTCCGTTGACTGCAATGGGGGCAGACATCTGATCGTTTGCCTGACAATGGCCGGTTTGAGAACAGCTCTTACATGCCGGTCCGACTCCGGGAGCCTGAAACACCTGAACCTGTCCGCTTTCGATGGCGCAGGAAAGGAGACCGCCGTTTTGGCGCCTGCGCGCTTCCTTCCGAAAAACGCGGCCCGTCCCTGCCACCTGCTGCAGATCTTCATCCGCAATGAAAACTTCTACTTTTAATATTTTGGAAAGGACATCCACATAGGCGGCAGCCCAAGGCTGCATGTCCATGAGAATCGAATTCATATAGTACCACAGGCTCCCTATGCCTTCCCCTTCATCTCCTCCATCGTAGGATAAGACGCGATCGCCCCATGCTTTGTAACGCTGATGCCGCAGAACGCGTTGGCAAATTCCAAATATTTTGCCATCTTCTCCCCTGTCACCTGGGCCAGGCTGTCCGCCGTCACGCCGTCGTCGGCCAGACAGTACAGGAAAGAACCGATAAACCCGTCCCCGGCCCCGGTAGTATCCACAGCCTTCACTTTTTTCCCGGCCGCAGCCCCTTTATGGCAGGCCGTATAACACTCTGCCCCGTCGGAACCCTTTGTATAGATCACCATCCGGGTATTGCCCTTAAACAGACCGGGAAGCGCCTTCTCAATCTCATCACACCCGGTAATAAACTTCAGCTCCTCATCCGATATCTTCAGCACATGGGCAAGAGGGGCAAACTCCAAAACCGCCTGCCGCAGCTTCTCCCTATCCTCCCAAAGCTGCAGACGCAGATTGGGGTCAAAGCTGATCAGCGCCCCCTTCTTAACCGCATACTCCACTGCCTTTTTGTGGGCTTCCTTCATGGGAAAATCCCCCAAAGACACGGAACAAAAGTGAAGGGCAAACGCATCCTCAAACCACTCCTCCTTCACGTCCTCCGCCTTAAGGAGCATATCCGCCCCCGGCTTGCGGTAAAAAGAAAACTCCCGGTTCCCGTCGCCTTTAAGGGCCACAAAAGCCAGCGAAGTGTTGGCCTCCTTAGTCCGCTTCACATACTGGCACCCGATCCCGCAGGATACAAACTCATCCACGATCTTATCCCCGAAAGGATCGTCCCCCAGCTGGGTGATCATAGCCGCTTCCCCGCCCAGTTTCACATAAGCCCCGCACACATTGGCCGGCGCGCCGCCTACGGCAGGCTGAAAGCCCTTTACATTCTTTAATTCCTTTCCGGTCTCCTCCGGAATAAAATCGATCAGCGCCTCTCCGATGGCCAGCAGTCTTTTCATGATCATTCTACCTCCTCTTATTTGTGTTCATTTTTCAATATTACCCTTACCAATGGCATCTCTCTTTATTATTTGCCGCTGACAGGCATAAACCGCGCGATGCGCCCCGCAAACTCCGCTATGTTCTGGGTCTGCAGGATCACTTTTCCCGGCCCCATAAGTCTGGTCAAAAACAATCCCTCACCGCCAAAGAAAATATTCCCCAGCCCTTTCACCGTCTCGATCTCATACGTGACGGTCTTCTCAAAGGCGACCACATTGCCCGTGTCCACCTTAAGCACTTCCCCGGCTCCCAGATGCTTTTCCACCATATCCCCGTCAATCTCCAGAAACGCCATGCCATGGCCGTTAATGTCCTGGAGAATAAATCCTTCGCCGCCAAAAAGTCCGGCGGAAAACTTTTTTGTAAACGTAATATCCAGATTCACGCTGTCCTGGGCGCACAAAAACGCCCCCTTCTGACAGATAAGTCCCCCGTTTACACTGACATCCACCGGAAGGATGCGCCCCGCCACCGTAGACGCGAACGCGATCATGGCTCCGGCCCTTCTGGCCTCATAAGTCGCCATAAACAGGGATTCCCCCGAGAACATCCGGCCAAGTCCTTTCATCAGCCCGCCCTTGGTATTGGTGGACATCTCCACCCCGTCGGTCATCCACGCCATCCCACCTGACTGGGTGTACATGCTCTCCCCCGGCGCGTCGAACATTACCTCGATCGCCGGCATAGTGTCTCCGATCACCCGATACTGCATACTCTTACTCTCCTCTTTTAAAAATTTAAAATCCATTCTTAACTTTATCTTATCGCATCCCAGAAAATGATTCAAGTTTTTTGCTTATTTTTTGTAAAATTTGCGAATTACTATGCCATTTTTCCCGGTTTTGATTTATAATATAGGCATCAATGAGAAAGGACCCTTTGTCATGAATTTTATTAAAAAATTCATCCGGTTTCTGTTTGCCGCCGTTTTCAGTATCTTAGGCGCCATGGGATGGCTTTTGCAGACTCTGCTCCAGACCATCACCGTGGCTTTCATCCTCTGCCTGATCGCGGGGTTTGTGGTATTTATGAAAGTAAAGCCTCATCTGGAACGCAGCCGGCAGGTGGCCTACGACACTCTTGCCCAGATGGAACGGGATGATTTCAGCATGCTCTCAGACACGGAAATATTTGATAAAAACGGCAAACGCATCGGCATCATCAACGCAGGCCATTATGAATACTCGGACATCACCCAGATCAGCCTGAATCTTCAAAATGCCTACATAGCCCAGGAGGACCGCCGTTTTAAGATCCACAACGGTGTTGACTGGATCGCCACCACCCGCGCGGGTCTTGCCCTTATCAAACACAGGGGAGCCATCACCCAGGGGGGAAGCACCATTACCCAGCAGATCATCAAGAACACTTACCTGACCCAGGAAAAAACCTTTACCAGAAAGATGGTGGAGATCCTTCTTGCCCCGGAGATCGAGAAGACCTACTCCAAGGCCGATATTATGGAGTTTTACTGCAACACCAACTTTTACGGCCATCAGTGCTACGGCGTCCAGGCCGCCAGCCGCTACTATTTCGGAAAAGACGCTTCGGACCTGGAAGTTTATGAAGCCGCCGTCCTGGTAGGGATCAGCAACAGCCCCTCCGCCTACGACCCGGTGCTCCACCCGGACGCGGCGCTGAAAAAGCGCAACGAAGTGCTGAAAAGCATGTTGGAAGTGGACATGCTCACGCAGGAAGAATACGAAAAAGCCGTGTCCCAGTCCCTTAACATCATCCAGGAACAGCAGGAAGGCACCGACGACAGTTATCTCACCAGCTATGCCATCCACTGCGCCGCGCTGGAACTGATGAAGCGAGATGAATTTCAATTCCGCTACACCTTTTCAGACAAGCCGGACTACGATGCCTATATGGAAAAATACACTGCCGCTTACAACGAGAAAAACGACTCCATCCGTAACGGAGGGTACAAAATCTACACCTCCCTGGACCAGAATATCCAGAACATGGTCCAAAACAGCCTGGATGAGGTTCTGTCCTCCTACACGGAGCTGCAGGACAACGGCAAATACGCCCTCCAGGGAGCCGCGGTCATCGTTGACAATCAGACCAACTACGTGGTAGCCATTGTAGGGGGCAGAGGCACAGAAGATCAGTTTAACCGGGCGTATTTAAGCGCCAGACAGCCGGGCAGCACCATTAAGCCTCTCCTTGACTACGGCCCTGCCTTTGACACCGGAGAATACTATCCTTCCCGCATAGTGGACGACCATCAGTGGGAAGACGGCCCTGCCAACAGCGGCGGCCACTACTACGGCCCTGTCACTGTCCGGGAAGCGTTAAACCGCAGCCTTAACACCGTGGCCTGGCAGGTTCTGGAAGATATCGGCATTGACACCGGGTTAAGTTATCTGGACAGCATGCAGTTCCAAAGGCTGACTTATGTGGATAACGGAGTTCCGGCCTTAAGCATCGGCGGCTTTACCAACGGCGTCCGGGTGGTGGATATGGCAAAAGGCTTCAGCACTCTGGCCAACAGCGGCGTTTACAATGACAGAACCTGTATCCTGAAGATCCAGCATGAACAGGAAGGCGACCTTACCTCCCGCTCCTATGCTGTCACAAAACAGGTTTACACCATTGACACCGCGTTTATGCTTACCGATGTTTTAAAAGGGACCATCACCGCGCCCTACGGGACCGGACGGGCTTTAAAGCTTTCCGTTGATATGCCTGCAGCCGGAAAAACAGGCACTACCAACAGCAGCAAAGACACCTGGTTCTGCGGCTATACCCGCTACTATACGGGAGCTGTGTGGGTTGGATACGATACGCCCAGGGCTATGCCCGGCATCTTCGGCAGCACTTACGCAGGGGTTATCTGGAAGAAAGTTATGGATCAGCTGCATGAAGGGTTGGAACCCTGGGATTGGGAACAGCCGGAAACCGTTGTAAAGGATTCTTATGACCCGGCTACAGGCGCAAGGCTCCATCCTACCTATGTGATCCCATCCCAGGATGAGCCTTCCAAAAAGCCAGCCTCCACGCCGGCACCGGCAGCTCCGGCGCCTCCCGCCAATCCCGCTCCTGCCGCCCCGCCGGAGACGGCGCCCCAGGAGACAGCCCCCCAGGAGACAACTCCTGCTCCGACTCATCCCATAGGCCCCGGCTATGCCCCCGCCCCATCCGCCGCCGAGGCATCAGAGACGGCCGCGCCTGCCCCGGTGTCTCCGGAGATCCTGGTCACGCCGGAGACACCGCCATGGGCCGCAGCCGGCAGAACTGCCATGCTTTTAAACAGCGCCAATCCATCTGACGAAGCCGTATACTATATGACTTCCATGACAGGCCCCGGGGTACAGCCCCAGGGCCCCGGACAGTCAGACAGCCAGACCTCTTCCTCCTCCGTTCCTGTAAGACCGGGTCCCGGGACGACACCGCCGCCCCAGGAGACCCAGCCACAGCCGGACCCCCAGGAAAGCGCGGCTCCTGAGCCGCAGCCGGCTCCGGCTCCTCCTGCCCCTGCGCCGTCGGATGCGCCTTATGTGGAACCGTCGGCCCAGGCCGGCACACACTTAGTAGACTATTTCAGCAACAGCTCCGAGCTGCGCGCCCGTCAGCACCTTACGGACAAGAACCAGAGCAGGCTGGTGGAAGAACTGGAGGGACTTATTACTGCCTTTGAAAACGAGACCATCCATTCCGCAGATGATGTTTATGCCATTCGGGAACATTACAAAGATATCTCGGCAAAGTTAAAGCAGGTTCAGGACGGAGAGGACCGCCGCCGCCTTTATGACCGGTGTGAAAACCGTTGGCTGGAATTTTCCTCCATTATAGATACCATGGGAGAATCCATCCGTGTCTACGAGGAAAAACAGGACCTGCTGGAAATGCAGGAACTTAAACGAGCAGAAGAACAGGCGGCTCTGGACAGAAAGAACCAGGAGATCCAGGACCGGATAACTTCTTTTGAGACAGCGCTGCAAATTCTGGAGGAACTGAAATACCAGTCCTCTGACGCGGAAAGTCTGGTGAACACGGCCATCGCCAAACTTGGGGAACTGTACGGCTATGCGGATACGGAAAGCTACCGCGCCCGCCTGGACGCCGCCATCCGCCGCATCCGTTCCCTCCCTACCGAAGCCCAGTGGAATGCCCAGGAGGCCCAGAAAAAAGCTGACGCTATGGCCCAGGGCGCAAAAGATCAGCAAGCTCTGTATCAGACCCTTACCACAGAAAAGCGTTACTGGAATACACCATCTTATGGACCTGGGAGGAACTGACGTTGGATAAATTAGATTTCGAAAAAGAGAAAGAGGCAGAGGAGCTTATAGACAAGTTAGGACACAAGGAGGAAACACTTTCCGAACTTTCGGAACTGGCTTCCACCTCCGCCGTCATACCTCTGGATATTCCTGAACCTAACGGCGTTTTCGGGGATAAGGCTTCCGATCCAAAACAGACTCATGCCCCAGACGATTCCATAGACAGCGTTTTTGTTCCGGTGCGCAGCTGGTTTGTTACCCTTATGTGCATGAATATTCCCATTATCGGCTGGATTTACCTGATCATTCTGGCCTGCAGCCCCTCCAAAGGACCCCGGCGGGACTTTGCAAAGGCATATCTGCTGTATAAGCTGGTGTTCTTGCTTATATCCCTGGCGATCCTGGCTGTGGCTGTCCATTATGGACTGGAGGTTCTGGATAAAGTTTTGGCTTATATGGAGATGTTGTAAAAAAAGCGGAGAGATTTTACTCTCCGCTTTTCATCCCTAACCGCTGTTCCATGATCTTCCTAAGATAATCCACCGTCTGCCCCGCCGTCTGTCCTGTCTCATCCACCGTAATATCCGCATACCTTTCATAATAAGGCACCCGCTCATTGTACAGATCCAGAAGCGTCATACCGTCCTTTAACACCACTCCCCGGTCCACCAGGTTGCCCAGACGGGCTTTCACATCCTCATAACTTAATTTCAGATATACAATGGTGCTGATCTCCTTAAGGTGTTCCATGGCCTCTTTCCCGTAGATCACGCTCCCGCCCGGCGCGATCACCGACCGATCCACATCCAGGGAAGCGTTGACGCGGTTCTCCACATCCAGAAAACCATCCAGTCCCTCCTGCGCGATAATCTCCTTAAGCAGTCTTTTTTCCCTTTCCTGGATCACAATATCCACATCCACAAAAGAAAATCCCAGACGCTTGGCCAGAAGAACGCCCACTGTACTCTTCCCGGAAGCCGGCATCCCCACCAGCGTGATATTTCTGTCCTTTTTCGTCATCTCCGTCTTCCTTTCTTTTGAACCGAATACCCAAATTTGCCCAGTTTTTCACCCAAAAGAAAATATTCGCCGTGAGAATAGGCCACCAGGCCGGTTTCATTTAAGTGGAATTTGCCCTTTTCGTCCATATGATCCTTGTCCACAGTCACGGCCACAACCTTTGACAAAAACATATCGTGGCTGCCCAGTTCCACCACCTGGCTTACTTGGCACTCCAGATTAACAGGGCTCTCCTCTATCCCCGGCACCTGGATGCAGGTGGATCTTAAAGGCGTCAGCTTCATATCCCGAAACTTATCAACATCCCGTCCTGATCTTACTCCGCAGTAGTCGGCCGCATAAGCTAAATCCTTTGTCACCAGGTTGATCACAAACTCCCCGGTATCTTTTATAATATCATAACTGTACCGCTCTTTTCTCACGGAGACGGACACCATCACCGGGTCTGAACATACGGTGCCTGCCCAGGCCACGGTAATGATGTTGGGCGTTTCTTTCGGACGTCCGCAGCTGACCATAACCGCCGGAACGGGATACAGCATATTCCCCGGCTTCCACACTTCCTTCAAATGTCCCATACCGCACCTCTCCTAATCATTGTCAGGCATCAGCTTCACAACGATCATCATCTGCCGCACAAACTGGCCCTCCTCAAGGCTGATATCATCTTCATGGCTTACCTCCGGTAATTCCACAAATTCCTCTTCCAGTTCCACACAGATCCAGTTGTATGCCGCTTCTCTGG
This sequence comes from Clostridiaceae bacterium, assembly GCA_910575585.1. GTDB lineage: Bacteria > Bacillota > Clostridia > Lachnospirales > Lachnospiraceae > UBA3402. Next base: position 52,905 of record CAJTGF010000015.1, on the reverse strand, counting down.
CATTATCCATGGCATCTTCCAGATCGGGGCCGTCGGCCTGACAGCCCTCCAGATCGGGAAAATACGCGTGATAGCCGGGATCCTCTTTATGGGGAGTAAAAACCGCCGGGTAAATAAACGTCATCATCCATCCTCCTGTTCCTCATTCCTGCTGTCTGTCACGCCTGCAAAGCCATGCCGATAGCCGGTATCAGCTGTTTCTTGCGGGACACCACTCCCGGAAGCTTCACCACGCTGCTGCGCCCGTCCTTGCCGTCATCCTCAATGTGGAACGCGCCGAGGATCATCTTCTTTGCCCCGATCCCTTCACATATGAGCACGGTTGATTCGTCCAAGATATTGGTCAGCATAAAGAACATCATATCAATGCCTCTCTGATGCTTGTGAGCCTCCGTAATATACACTAAAAGACGCTCTTTCAGGGAATCCAGCTCCTGTTCATTGAGGGAACTGATCTGTCCCACGCCGAACGCCACTTTTCCAGCCGTAAACCGCTTGAAATCCTGATAGAAAATCTCCTCATCCGTCTTGTTCTTTAAATTGCTCCCTGCCGTAAACATCTCCCTGGCGTATTCCTCCAGCTGGATCCCGGCGATCTGCGCCAGTTCTATGGCAGTCCTTTTGTCTATCTCCGTACAGGTAGGCGAGCGGAACAGCAGAGTATCGGAAATGATGGCGCTGCACAAAAGCCCCGCGATCTTTTGCTCCACCTCAACCCCTGCTTCCCGGTACATCTGGTACACAATGGTAGCCGTACAGCCGAGAGGCTGGTTTCTGAAAAATACAGGGGATATGGTCTCAATAGTACCCAGTCTGTGGTGGTCAATGATCTCCATGATCCTGGCATTTTCCACTCCGTCCACAGCCTGAGTCTTTTCATTGTGGTCCACCAGGATCAGCATCTTCCCCTGGGCTCCCAGCAGATTCCGGCGGGAAATCATGCCCTCATACTTGCCGTTTTTGTCAAGGACCGGAAAATCCCTGTGGCGCTTGCTGGCCATAACATCCTTTATCTCGTCAATAATGTCGCTGTCCTCAAAGGTAATGAGATTTTCCGTTTTCATGAAATAGCTGATAGGCATACTCTGATTTACCAGCCGGGCCACGGTGTATGTATCGTAGGCAGTGGCAATGATCGTGCAGCCCCGCTCCTGGGCCAGCTTTTTGATGGTCAAGGACACGCCTGCTCCCTCGCATACGATAATGCAGGCTGCCTCCATCTCAATGGCGCACAGCTGGGACTCATACCGGTTGCCCAGGATCACCAGGTCATTTTTATTGATGTAGTATTCCATCAAATCCGGGTTAGCGGCAGCGATCAGCACCTTTCCCTCTGAAAAATATGCCTCCTTATCGCCCACCACCAGATCTCCCTCAACGGTCTCTATGATGTTGGCGTACTGGGTGCCGGCCTTTGATAAAATGCTGCTGTCATAGACATTCATGTAGGACTTGGTAATATCGCCTACCGTAATAAGGCCCTCCAGGATGCCGTCATCGGTCACCGCCGGAAGGGTCACCACATTGGCCTCCTGCATAATATTCCACGCTTTTTTCAGGGAAATGTTCTTCTTAACCCCCTTGGTCTGACGGATCTCAATATCCTTTACCTGGGTCTTTACATGCTCGATCAGCTTGGGAGCCTCCACGCCGAAATAATCCAGCACAAACTGGGTCTCTCCGTTTACCTGTCCTGCCCTTCCGGGCTGAAACTCCAGCCCCGTTACCTTTCGTTTCAGGTACGCATAGCTGATGGCGGAGCAGATAGAATCCGTGTCCGGATTCTTGTGTCCGATTACAATAGTCTTCTTCTTATCATATTCAGCCATATTCCCCTCCTACATTTTCATAATCTGTTTACATCTTGTTCACAATCTATTCACATGCATTTTTTATAGTATTTGTATAAGATTATTGCGCTAAGCAATACTTACACCGTCAATTTGCACATAGATTTTCATAATTACCCCGGTTGGCAACCAACCGGGGTCTCCTCTTTTTCTGAGGTTTTTTATCCCAAAACCAGTCTGGCCGCGCCGTAGATGCCGGCATCATTGCCCAGCTTCGCAAGACCCACGGTCCCTCTGTTCTCGGAGATAGGCATATACTGGGCGTAATGGCGGTTAATCACCTCAATCAGATACTGTCCGGCCTTGGAAACACCGCCGCCGATAACAAACATCTGCGGGTCCACCGTAAGCGCCAGAGACGCTAACGCAACACCCAGATAATGGCCCACAACCTCCATAACCTCCAGCGCCATCTCGTCGCCGGCCTTGGCAGCGTCCAGAACATCTTTTGCCGTCACGTGATCCCCTGCCTCCCGCAGTACGGAGGGCGCGTCGCTGGCCGCCATCTTCCTTCTGGCTTCTCTGGCGATACCGGTGGCGGATGCCACCTGCTCCAGACAGCCTACGCCGCCGCAGTTGCAGTGTTCCGTCTCCTCGTCTCTGACGTGGATATGGCCGATCTCGCCGCCCAGGCCATGCTTTCCGGTGATGATCTGCTCGTCAATGATCACGCCGCCGCCTACGCCTGTTCCTAAGGTGATCATGACAATATCCGTATAGCCTTTGCCGCCGCCCTGCCACATCTCGCCCAGCGCCGCCACATTGGCGTCATTGCCGCACTTTACCGGAAGCCCTTCCAAAAGGCTGCTTAACTCCTTCGATGGATTCTTGTCCCTCCATCCCAGGTTCACGCACACTTCCACATACCCGTCAGGCATAACCGGTCCCGGAACTCCCATGCCTACGCCCTCGATATCTTTAAAAGAAACATTTTCCTGGGCCAGGACCTGGTGAAGAATGGAATCCGCAATATCGCCGATAATGTACTTTCCGCCCTCTTCCTTTCTTGTGGGAATCTCCCACTTTTTCACCAACTCCCCTGTAGTCTCAAATAATCCCAGCTTCACGCTGGTCCCGCCTACATCTACTCCAATACATTTCTTCCCCATAGTTTCTCTCCTTTATGTATTTTATATTTCTTCTATAGTTTACAACAAAAGGAATGAACTGCGCAAGGGTTATACGCAAGTTCATTCCTTTTATTTCCCGCGGCTCTGTTATCCCAAAGCCTTCTACAGGCTCTTAACTGTCTCTACCACATGATCCACCGTGAACCCAAAATGTTCAAACAGCTGGTTAGCCGGGCCGCTTGCCCCAAATCCGTTCATGGTGACGCAGGCGCCGTCCAGACCGGTATAGCTTCCCCATCCGAAATCGCATCCGGCCTCGACCACCACCCTTTTCCGTACCGAATTTGGAAGTACGGACTCTCTGTATTCCTTACTCTGTTCCTCAAACAGCTCCATACAGGGCATAGAAACCACACGGATCTTTCTTCCCTCTGCTTCTAAGACTGCCTTGGCCTTAAGCGCCAGAGTTACCTCGGAACCGGTGGCAATGAGAATCACCTCCGGAGTTCCCTGACAGTCGGACAATACATAGCCGCCTTTTAACGCGTCCTTTGACGAACCCGGAACCGGCTCCAGGTTCTGTCTGGTAAGCACCAGGGCCGTAGGCGTCTTCAAAGACGTAACCGCGCTGTACCAGGCGGCTGCAGTCTCTATGGAATCGCAGGGCCTGAACACATGAAAGTTGGGGATGGCCCGCAGCATGGACAGATGCTCCACCGGCTCATGGGTGGGTCCGTCCTCCCCGACTCCAATGCTGTCATGGGTCAATACATACGTTAACGGCACCTCCATAAGCGCTGACAGCCGGGCCATAGGCTTCATGTAATCGCTGAACACGAAGAACGTAGCCACATAAGGACGAAGTCCGCCGTGAAGCCCGATGCCGTTGCCGATGGCAGTCATGGCAAGCTCCCGGACACCGAAATGGATATTGCATCCCTGCGGCGTGTCTCTGGTAAAGTCCCCTTTTCCGTTCATGGTAGTCTTGTTGGACGGAGCCAGGTCTGCGGAGCCGCCAAACAGGTTGGGCAGCTTGTCAGCCATATAGTTGAGGATCTTTCCGGAAAGGCTTCTGGTAGCCTCCGGCTTCTGGCAGGTAAGCCAAAAATCCTCATCCTGTTCAAACGTAAACCCAGATTTGGTATCGTAATATTGATTCCACAGTTCTTCCATCTGCGGGTATTCCTGACAGTACGCGGCAAACATTACATTCCAGGCCGCCTCGGTCTCGGCTTTGTCCTGAGCGATTCGGGAGAAGTGATCGTAAACTTCCTGGGGAACGTAAAAGTCTTCTCTTGACGGCCATTGAAGAGTCTCTTTCAGGGCCGTAACATTGTCCGCCCCCAAAGGCTCTCCGTGGGCGCTGGCCTTGCCCTGCTTAGCCGGGCAGCCGTAGCCGATCTGCGTTTTTACAGTGATAAATGACGGACGCTGCGTGTCTGCCTTCGCTTCCTCAATGGCTGCGCCGATAGATGCTAAATCGTTACCGTCCTCCACGGTTATGGTCTGGAATCCCAGGGCAGCCATGCGTCCGCTTACATCCTCGGTAAAAGCAAGGTCTGTGCTGCCTTCGATGGAGATGGCGTTGGAATCGTATAAGACAATCAGCTTGTGCAGCCCCATGGTGCCGGCCAGGGAGAATGCCTCATAGGAGATTCCCTCCATCATACAGCCGTCGCCGCCCAGTACATAGGTATAGTGATCTACCACAGGATAATCTTCTTTGTTAAACGTGGCGGCCAGATGAGCCTCTGCCATAGCCATGCCTACTGCCATGGCCATGCCGGCTCCCAGAGGACCGGTGGTGGCTTCCACGCCGGCAGTGCATCCATATTCGGGATGGCCTGGGGTAGGGGAACCCAGCTGGCGGAAGTTTTTGATATCATCCATAGACAGATCGCCGTATCCAAACAGATGGAGCAGGGAATACAAAAGCATGGAGCCGTGTCCGCCGGACAGTATGAACCTGTCCCGGTTGGGCCACTTTTCGTCGGCCGGGTTGTGGTTCATGTGATTGGCCCAAAGTTCATAAGCCATGGGGGCGGCGCCCAGGGGGAGACCTGGGTGACCGGAGTTGGCTTTCTGTATCGCGTCAGCCGAAAGGGTACGGATGGCGTTAATGGACAGCTGTTCAATCTCTTTCATTTGTGATAGCCTCCTAGTGTAATTTTATCTCTTTGATCACCTGGGGTCCTGCGGCAATGATCTGGTTGGGGAAACTGCCATTGCCTATTTTGGATACCGGGAAGTCAAATGTGCCCTCGTATTTTAAATTGCCAAAACGGTTATATATCCTACATGAATCTTCATTATACAAAAAGATGTTATCTCCGTCAATATCTACATGGGCATAGTCGTAGCTAAAATCTTTGCTAAATATGTGATTTCCTTCCTCAGAGTATAAGTCCAGGCGGTAATCGTATTCTCCTCCAACGGATTTTACTATGATGCCTGCGTAGTTCCCTCCGTAGAAAATGGTTTTGATCTCCTCTTCTACAGGGACTTGTTTCAGAAGTTCCGGGGACATGACGTCAAGGGAACTGTAAAAGGATATGCTGCTGTCGGCAAATGCTACGGAATAGATATCGTCCAGGTAGCACACTTTTGGGATCATGCTGCTGTCATACATTTCGTGAAATCCGCCTACCATACGGGTGGAAACGTTTTTTCCAACTTCTGAAAAGTTGTAAAATGCCACTCGGTTTTTCAGCTGACCTCCCTTTAGGTAGATGTAGGAACCCATGAGAAGGCTTCCGTCAGGGGACAGGCCGATGTCTATGGGTTGGCCGATCTCTCCGTTTAGATAGCTGGTGATCCCTAAGTCCAGGCGGACGCCTTCTTTAGTGTAGTAGTAAATATGGCTGGCTGTTGAGGACTGCAGGATGGCGGCTACCAGACCTTTGGCTGATATTGCTATTTTTGTGATGGGTATTTCGGTGGTGGCTGTCCCTAATGGACCGTCTTTGCCGAAAATATGTATGGTGTTGCCTTGCTGGTCGGCTATGGCGGCGTAGTCTCCGTTGACTGCTATAATGGGGGTGTGCATCTGGTAGGACTGGATCCACACGTCTTTTCCTTTGTTGTCTATGTAGGAGGCGCCGTCTTTGCTGTATTTTATCATGTTGTCGCCGAAATGCTCAAATTCTACGAAACCGGTGTCGTCACGCTCAAATTTCCGCTCCCATACGATGTCTGCTTCTTTGTATTGGTAACTGCGGTTGTACCAGTAGTTGGCGATGGTTGCGGTGGTGATCATGGTTAGGATGGTTAGGAAAATAATAAGATGACGGCGGCGGGTGCGGGTTTCGGCTTTTTTGATGATCTGCTCGCTGTCTTCTTCCTGAGGGGGCGTGGCGCCGGTGATTATGCGGCTGCGTAGTTGGTTTTTTCTGGATTCTCTGCTCATGGAACTCATGTCTGTCATATCTTTGGTTCTCCGTTTTTTAAGGGGGGATTTGCGGGTTGGCTCGATTTCGCTTCGCTCTATCTTCGCTTCTGCAAACTGGCTTGATCTCGCTTCGCTCTATCTTCGCTTTTGCAAACTGGCTCGATTTCGCTTCGCTCTATCTTCGCTTTTGCAAACTGGCTTGATCTCGCTTCGCTCTATCTTCGCTTCTGCAAACTGGCTTGATCTCGCTTCGCTCTATCTTCGCTTCTACAAACAGGCTCGATTCCGCTTCGCTCCATCCTCGCTTTGAAAAAGAGGTTGTCGCGCGTTCTACCCCGCAGTGCCGCTCAATTCCGCTTCGCTCCATTTCGCTCACGGGCTTCGCCCTATGAAAAAAGGCAAGGAAAAAGCTGCTTACGTGCCAGCACGACGCATCTTTTTCCTTGCCTTTTTTCGCACTGCTCATTGCCTACCTGGACATTATACCACACCTCTCCCCCCTAAGGAAGAATCAATTTTTGACCGGAAATGATTTTGTCCTCGCTTTCTAGATTATTTAACTCGCATATTTCATTCACTCTGCTTAAACTTCCATATACTTCTAAACATATACTATACAATGTCTGCCCGTCTTGTACTACATATGTCTTCTGTTCTCCGGTTCCTGCGGCGACGGATTGGGTAGGGGGATTGGTTTGTTTGGTTTCTTCTGCTTGTCCGCTGCTGCTTCCTTCTGGTATCTCTCCTCCTTGGGTTTCTCCTGCTTGTCCTCCTCCGTCGGCGTCTACGGCTTCGGTCTGCTCTTCTCCTGGGTAGGTTGGGGACATGGTCTCGGTTCCGATTGTTGGGGAAATGTTTCCTTGGGCTTCTTCTACTAATAACTCGTCGCCTTCTCCTAAATCGCTGTAATCTTTATCTCCATACAGTTCTTCCCCTGACAGCGTGGCAGGGTTGTCCTGCTCTTTTGCGGATACGGGGAAGGCGGATGTTAAAACGGATTCCATTTCCCTCATCTTCTCGTAATTGTTGAACATGACCACACCGCCGGCCAGCACCACGATGGACAGCGCGCTGCACAGACTGCCCAGTACGCGGATGGTCCCTCGTCTGGATACGGCCTGGATCTTGTTGTCTTCCATTCTTTGGCGGAAATCCCGGATTACCGTGTCGCCGCTTCCTGATTCTACCCTGCGGGCGTCTTTGCGCAGTATCATGTAGTCCTGCATCATCTGGTTACGCTCATAGTAAATGCTGTATCCCCGCAGTTTATAAAAACCGTCCTCTGATGTTATGTAAACAGCTTCCTCCCCTTCCAAACCGGAATTGAGATACATAAGCTGATTTTTTCCCGCAAAATACTGTCCGTGTTCTTTCCAATAATTTAAGGGACTTAAGGTGCTGCCGGGAACACCGCACAAAAACCACCCCAGGATCACCCGTTTGGGGAACATCTGCTCCATGCCCTGGTAGGCTTTTTTCCAGGCAGGCTCCGTAAACGCCACCTTCTCCCCGTTTTCTGTTACCTCTTCCATCTCCATGGCGCCGTCCACAAATAAATACGGCGTTCCGTCATGCTCCTCCACATTGCCCAGCAGTATCCCTACCCGCAGGTCTTGTCCGCCCCGCGGATAAAGCCGTTTCAGATACGTATTCACATAGTCCTCCAGGTACAACCGGACGGACTGGTCTCTTTCTCCTATCTGCCTGATATTTTTCGGCAGCTTCGGAAATGGATTATATAATTCTCCCATAGGCTCACCCCACTATCATTCTACTTTGCACTAAGACGAATCATAGCACGATTTCTATGCGAAAATTGTCAAACCAAGGCCATAGATTCCCATAACTTTTCGACAATGCACACACTCTCGCTGATGCACTCCGCCATCCGCATGACCACGCTTAAACGAATGCTCTGGAGCATCACCGGGTCATAATCCCCGCAGCTGCTGACCACGCCAGTGATAAACAGATCCCCCACCGACCGCAGCTCCTTGCTGACTCCCAGCCCCGGTTTTAAAGATCCCCGCCCTACGGTAATGCAGCCGATATGGTCATGCATCCCCACCGACGCGTCCACAGCAATCACCAAATGATCCTGGTAATACTGTTCCACAATACTCAATGTGTCCTCCAGATTCATGGCATGGACCGGCCGGTTCAGCGTCCCCAGAACCCGGATATGTTTCAGCTCCCGGTTCTTCAGCTGATATCCGATCAGCGGCCCCAGACTGTCCCCTGTAGAACGGTCTGTCCCAATACACAATAGCAGGACCTTGTCCTTTCTGCTCTTCTCCAGTTCTTCCCGTATCATCATATACAGCCGGGCCGCAAGCTCTGCTGTCTCAAAATTTCTATTGGTATCATAATAATAAAGCTCCCTCTGTCGAAAGGGAGCCATTCGTTTCCATACACTCATCAATGTCTCACCTGGTCTTTATTCTTAGTCCTATTATAGACCAGGTTTGTCCTGTTTATGCGTGCTGTTTTTTATATTGATCCATAGCCTCTGATAAATTAGACGCTGTGCCGTTTTCCAAGATCTCCAGCAGTGCGTCCAGACGCTGGGGCTGTAAAAATTCCTTTTCCAGATAAGCGCCGAACCGGCTGGTGACAAACAAACGCTTATCTTTCAGCTCCTCATCCAGCGTCCGCTGCTCTCCCTCCTGAAACTCGCAAGTCTCCTTTAGCAGATCCAGCTTTTCCTTATTATTAGCGCTTATCTCATCGGCAATAATATTTTTGGTGACAGTCTCAAACGTATTGATGGCTTCTTTCTTCTTTGCCGCTGTCTCTGACATCATCTGTTCAATCTGGGCTATCTCATCATCATGCTTCTGCAGATTGTAGATCGCTTCATTCTTATCCCGCCTGATCTCCCTTGTGATCCGGTTTATCTTCTTTCCATTGGAATAGATCTGATTCCGGATCTGGCGCCCTTCCTTAATAGTATCCGAATATCTATCCTTAGTCCGGTTTCCTACCACAACATACAGCCCTCCAAACACAAGGATACACGCAAAATAGATCAGTCCCAGATGCAGCGGCTTCCTCTCCGGGATCAAAAGATAGCTTCCATAGGGAATCGCCAGGAAACACAGAAGCAGCGCCGCCAAAAAGGCGGCAAATTCTCCCAGCCTTCTTGGAGCATACAGCCGGTAATACCAGCTGCTTCTGCAAAATGCCGGCACATGATTCTGCTGAAATATGGTCTTCATCTGCAATTTTAACTGGCGGTTTTGTTCCCGAAGAGGCGCTGTTTCCTCCGATATCCGCTCCTTTACCCCCTGGCTCTTTGCCTTCTCCCGCCGGGATCTGGCTTTCTTAAGCCTCTCCTGACCTCTGCTCAATTCCTTGTCATAACCCGATGCCAAGTCTGCTGCCCTGCGCTTTATAGTCTGGCTGATGTGGTCCGCAACCGCCTTTTCCTCCATTTCTAACTGCCGCCTGCTCTGGGCCAGCTGCTGGGTCAAAGCTGCCTCCCGCTGCTGCATCTCATTTAGATCAGCCACCGCCTGCTTGGCTTCTCTCAAAAACGCTCCGTAATCAGTAATGGGCTGATTCATGTAAGCTTCCTCCTTGGTTCTTTAATGCGCTTTCGAAGTCTCTTTGTACTTGATTTTACTGCCCCTTTACTACCCAACGACCATTTCTGTTGGAACCTTCCCTTTCAAGCAAACCTTTTTCCTGCAATATCTTTATTGCTCTCTGGACTTGTTTTCTGCTCAGAGCAAGACGCTTGGCAAGCTGGATTTGCGTCATCACAGGATCTATTTCCAACAGCTCTAATATTACCTGTGTTCTTTCGGCTCCTTCTTTTGGCTCCTTTTCGGCTCCTTTTCGGCTCCTTTTTTCATTTGCCTGCGTATGTTCTGCAAATCCTTCATGAATAAAAAATCTGGATATAAAATAGCTGTGTGCTTCATCTGTTTCAAATTCCGGTTTCGGTGAGCCATTAGCCTCCAGGGCATCAAGTATTTTCTTAAATCCCGTATTTCTCCCTTCTGTTAAATGCAGCTCTTTTAAAAAATCACCTATTCTGCGATTTCGATAGCGTCTGTTTGACACACGGTAATTTTTTAATCCCTCTATAGTTACGGACCTGTCCGGTCCCGGAAAACTTACAATTTCTATCCTATCATTTTCCACCCGGACCTCAATCGGCTCCCTCTCATCATATCCGCGATGATACACCGCATTTGACAAAGCCTCCTCCACCGCTGCAAATGGATAGTTAAAAAAGCGGTCTGCTTCCGCTCTATCCGGATGCTTTACAATCTTTTCCGTAATAATCGTATTTCTGATATATTGCAGCGCATCTCTTAACTGCTGCTGAATGGGTCCTTTAAATGTTTTTTCGATAATATTATTACCGCCTAATCCATCAGGGAATTGGACAACGTCTATCTGTGCATAAGGAAAAAACTTATGCGGTTCCATGCTAAAAAACATCAATCCGACATTTTTAGGTTTGGTATATTCAGGAAGATCACTAATGATATTCATATCCTGGCACACCTCAGTAAAATCCCCGGCCTCCGACTTCCTGTATAAGGAACTTTTTATCTCTTTCAAATAACTTTGAACAAGCGTAATATTTAGATCTGCCATCTCCGCATGATGATTGATGCGGTCATCAAAAGGAACTCTGTTGGCCAGGCTGAACAAATCCTTTTCCTCATCATCTGACGGCTCTACAGAATTGGATGCTTTACGAATATAATGGACCCGTTCCTTATTATCCTTTGCCATGGTTTTCGGAGACGAATATGGACGGTTGTTACCGCCAGGACACCAAAGTACAATAAACTTTTTGTTATCATAGTCAATAACTTCCACAATTGGCATATATGCTGGTCTAATAAGTTTACATCTGGCAAAAATATTCTTTTGATAAGCGTCTATCCGATCTGCCGGGATACCCTTTAAGGGGTAAACTGGCTGCCCATTTTCTTCCGCTACACCTATAACAATATATCCCCCGCCCCAATTATCAAGGTCATTGGCAAACGCACAGACTGTTTTTAATGACGCTTCCGAATCCCACGTCTCTTTAAATTCAATCCTAGCCCATTCTACCACATCTCCTGAAAGTAATGTTCTTATATTTGTTGGTATTGCCGTATACTCACTACCTTTCTATAAAATCCCTATTTTTTCACTCCTCAATCACCTGAATCTCAAAAGAATCAAACTCAATATGCTCAATAAAATTATCCTGCCGAAACCTGGTCTTAGCATGAACCTGAAAATCCCGCACATTAGCATCCAGCCAAATAGGTTTCCCAAGGTCAAAATAATAGCACATCTCCTCCAGGGCCTGAAACACCATCTGCGTGCGGCTCAAACTGTAATCCCCTATACAGACGGTTGTATCATCCACCAGACGGTTATTTTTCCACAATTTGCCCCACATCCGAAACATCCCCGTTCTCCTTCCGCTCTGCGAATCAACTCAAAACATCCATATGAACCTTAGTATAACGGATTTACATCCCCCTGTAAAGACAGGTCAACATAAAAAATCCCCGGCTCCTGTGAAAGAAACCGGGAATTTTACCATCTATCTCATATTTTGGCCAAAATCAAACACGAAACCGAAAAATCGTCACTCTGCCATCTGCAATTTACAGCCTCTTAAGCAGCGCCTCTCTCTCCGCCTCATACCCTGGCTTGCCAAGAAGCGCGAACATATTCCTCTTATAACTCTCAACGCCCGGCTGGTTAAACGGATTCACGCCCAGCAGATATCCGCTGATACCGCAGGCAAACTCAAAGAAATAGAACAACTGTCCCAGACAGTAAGCATCCTGCGCCGGGATATTCACCTTAAGGTTCGGCACCTGTCCGTCCGTATGCGCCAGGATCGTCCCGTTCATGGCGCTCTTGTTCACAAAGTCCACAGTCTTTCCGGCCAGATAATTCATGCCGTCCGTATCTACGTCTTCCTCTTTCAGGATAACTTCCGCAGAAGAATCCTCAATCTCCAGAACCGTCTCAAACATAATCCGGGCGCCGTCCTGGATAAACTGCCCCATAGAGTGCAGATCCGTAGTCAGATCAACGGCTGCCGGGAAGATACCCTTCTGATCCTTGCCCTCACTCTCACCATACAGCTGCTTCCACCACTCGGATACATAATGGAGGCTTGGCTCATAATTGGCCACAATCTCCACGGATTTGCCTTTTCTGAACAGGATGTTGCGGATAGACGCGTAAAGCAGAGCCGGATTCTCCTCATAGGGGGTATCCAGCGCTTTCTTCCTTCCAAATGCCGCGCCTTCCATCAGCTTGTCAATATCCACGCCGCTGACCGCGATAGGAAGCAGACCCACTGCCGTCAAAACAGAGAAACGCCCTCCCACATCGTCCGGAACCACAAAACTCTCGTACCCTTCCTGATTAGCCAGGTTCTTAAGCGCTCCCTTTGCCTTATCCGTAGTGGCATAGATCCTCTTGTTGGCTTCCTCCTTGCCGTACTTCTCGATCAGCATCTCCTTAAACACCCGAAACGCAATAGCCGGCTCCGTGGTGGTACCGGACTTGGAAATAATATTAATGGAGAAATCTTTTCCCTTCAAAACATCCTGAAGGTCTTTGATGTATTTGCTGCTGATGCTGTTGCCTACAAAATAAATCTCCGGAGCCTTGCGCTCCTCCTTGCTCAAAACATTATAAAAACTGTGGGTCAGAAATTCAATAGCTGCTCTGGCTCCCAGATAAGAACCGCCGATACCGATCACCAGAAGAACATCGGAATCACCCTGGATCTTAGCGGCCGCTTTTTTAATCCTGCCGAACTCCTCCTTGTCATAGTCAACCGGAAGGTCAATCCACCCAAGAAAATCATTTCCCGCGCCGTTCTTTGCAAGCAGCACTTCTTTGGCGCACATCACAGGCGCTTTCATATTATTAACTTCTTCTGCTGAAATAAAACCGGCTGCTTTGGAATAATCAAATGTCACTTCTCTTCCCATTGTGTTCCTCTCCTTTTCCTTTTCTGGTATACATGTAAGCAATCATGAATCCATTTGCCTTTGTACCCACGTCCTCGCCTACTTGGGATATTATACCACAGTTTGTTCGGATTAGCGATACAATTTACAGAAATTCCCTGTAATATTTACTCAATAGGTTATTGTTCACCTACGTTCACAGCAATCGGCAAAAATCTATGAAAATCGCCTAAACCAAATACTGTTTCAAAATCTGCCCCACCAGTTCCAGCTCATCCGGCGACAGATCCTTGATCCACTCCCCGTCAGCCTGGTTTCTCTCCCTGCTGGCGGCAATCTGCTCCAGGCTGTTTTTCAGATAATCCACGTCCCTGCGGCTTTTCTCCTCTATCTTCTCGCCGTCCGATCCCTCTCCCTTCTTTCCCCCGCGTCCCACTCTGCGCTGGCTGGGCATCCCCATGCTCTCCGCCCTTTCAAGCCGGCTGCCGTTTTTCCCGCCCCGGTCCGCTCCCTGGGCCTGTCCGCCTTTCGGGGCATATTCCCCCTGGCTCAGACTTGCCAGATCCTGCCCTTTAAAATCCTGGTCGTCTTTATCCTCCCCGGCCTGTCCCTGACGCGGCGAAACCCTTGAGGCGCCGTCCCTTGTCCTTCTGTCCGCAGCCCGGGCAGTATCCCGGTTTCCCAAAACTCCCGCTCCCTTACCTCCGTCCCGCCGTCCCTCATCCGAAGCCGCCGTCTCTCTCACCAGACGATTAAACAGAGAATTTTCCATATAATCCTGCAGCGCGTTTAAAAGCTGCTGCTTTCGTTCCGCCAGATTGGCCCAGTAATCCGCCACCATGGTCACCAGACCTGCCAGGATCCCCACAGAACTGTACAGCACTATGTAATAACTGTCGCACCGATACCAATAGGCGCCGAAAGACGCCGCTCCTCCCAGCAAAAAGCACAAAATGGTCATCTGCCCTCCCAGGCTGCCCCATCCGCTTAAGGTCACGCCCAAAAATCGAAAATTTGTAAGTTGCTTCTCCAGGTACACCCTGCTGTTGTGGATGCCCTGATTTAATCGGTAAGTATTTTCCGTTTTCTGCTTTAAATCCCGCAGATAGCGGTTCTTGGTCAGCGTCATATTATCTGTTTCTTTCATCAATCTTTTGTACAGGTTTCGCGCCACCAGTCTGCCAAGCAGTCCCAATCCGCACACAGCTGCCAGCACGTACAAAGCTTTTCCTGTTTCTAAAAATTCCAGCATCATAAAAAGCTCCCCTTTCTTCACAAAATGATTTTTCAACGACTTTTATTATAACCGCCGTATTTCATTTTGGGAAGTTCAGGGAGCTTGAAATCGTTCGTCAAATTCTCCTTTAAATCGCTTATGAACACGCTAATCCAGTTTCTCAACCAGGGCCATGACCAGCTTTACGCTGTGTTCAATCGCTTTTGCCTCAAACTCTTCGTAACTCATAATCGCGCTGTCATCCGCCTTATCAGATATGGCCCTGATGATCAAAAACGGGATCCCGTTTAAATATGCCGCCTGGGCAATGGCTGCTCCTTCCATCTCCGTGCAGTAACCGTCAAAGGCAGCCGTCAGCCATGCCTTCTTCTCCTTGTCGGACACAAACTGATCCCCGCTGACCACCCGTCCCACATGGACGCCGATCTCCGGGACTACCTGGGCGCAGCACTCCTTTGCCGCCTCTATCATAGAGCTGTCCCCCTCAAATACCGATTTGTCCATCTGAGGGATCTGCCCTACCGCGTATCCAAACCCCGTAGCATCCATATCATGCTGAAGCGTATCTTTAGACAGCACGATATCCCCGATATTGATCTCATTTCTTAAAGAACCGGCGATCCCTGTGTTGATGATCCTGGTCACATGATACTGATCCACCAAAATCTGGCTGCACAAAGCCGCGTTTACCTTGCCGATCCCTGACCGGACCACCACTGCCTCTCTGCCCCGCAGGATACCCTGATAAAAATCCATCCCTGCAGCCGAACAGACCAGCACATCCTCCATCTCCGCTTTCAGCCTTGCCACCTCTTCACTCATGGCTCCGATGATCCCAAGCATCTTTTTTCCTCCTTATTTCTCCTCTATATGATCAATCAAGCCAAGTGTTTTCATAACCTGGCAGATTCCATCTTCATCAGGCTCTTTAAAATAATATTGGGCCAGTTCTTTTATCTCTTTCGGTCCATTTTCGAAAGCCACGCCTGTATGGACCGTCTCCAACATCTGATAATCATTCATACTGTCCCCAAACCCGATAGTATCGTCCATATCCCCTTGAAGATACTCCATAACCTTTTTGATACCGTCGCCTTTGGTACAGTCCTTTAAGATAATCTCGCCATTTACATATGTGTTCTCCTCCTTGGAAAAAAACACAATATTAAAATCCTTCTCCAAAAATGGGATGCATGCCTCAATCTGGGGTTTTGTTTCCGCGATAAAACACATCTTAGCCGCTTTGTCTTTCGCGATGTCAAAAAATTCTATGGGCCGAAGCCGTTCCTTTCTCTCCAGCTGTTCCCGATAGCGCATCAGTTCCGGATTGTGGTCCATGTCTTCCCGTCGTTTCTCACGAAAAAACTTCCAGGCTCCCGGGGTCTGATAGATCACATCCCTGCATTCCACCGTAAAATGAAGCCCGTTTTTCTGAAACAGCTCCATGACCTGTTCTGTCATCCTGGTATCCATATAATGCTCAAAAATATAGCGTCCGCCTATGTCCACAAAACTTCCCGCCCCGCTGATCACTCCGTCAATCTCCAATTCTGTCACGTCTCCTACGATCGATGCCGGGACCCTTCCTGTGCATACAAATATCCTATGTCCATTTTCCTTTGCCCTGTGAACCGCCCTTTTGGTCCCCTCTGTTATCCTTCTGGACCTTCCTGTCAACGTACCGTCTATATCAAAAAACAGGTATTTTCCCATCGTACTCTCTCCATATCTGCAAGTTATCCAAGGCGTATTCTAACATGTCTCCCCCACAAACGTCAAGAGTCCCCTATAACATCAATAAAGGACGCCGCACTCCCTTCATGCAACGTCCTCCATCCCGGAAAATCCTGCTGTCCCCCTTACGGATTCGGGTTCACGATCTCCAACAGCTCAAACCTTCCGTTATTATACTGAAATTTTAATATGCAGCAATTCCCCAGGCGTCCTTTCGGCATCACCGAACTGGTATGCTCCCAATACCTCATAAACTGTCTGCACGAGGCACCATGAGAAACAGCCAGCACCACCTGATGCCCTTCGGTCTCCATGATCTCGGTCAGTACCCGGTTCATACGCTCCCGTACTTCCATTTCCCCCTCGCCGCCAAAAGCTTTGAAGTAATCCCCATATGGCAGTTTTGGATTCAGGTCTTCGCTCTCCCCTTCAAAAACCCCGAAATTCCACTCCTTTAATCCTTTCATACGCTTGTACGGCATATCCGTAACTGTCTCTAACGTATCACAGGCTCTCTCCGATGTAGAAGAATATGCATGGTCAAAGACAATCTGATGCTCCGCAAAATACCGGGCTGCCATCTGAGCCTGCTCCACCCCAAGCGGCGTCAGAGGCGCGTCACATACCCCCTGAATCTTGCGTCTCACATTGAACAATGTCTGTCCATGACGCATCAAATACAATATCTTGTCCATAATTCCGTACTCCTTCGTTGTCTCCCCTCGAATGTCGACTCAGATGTGACCGCCGCAAACGTTTCCCCAACAAAAACGCTGCGGTCATCTCCGTATATAGTCTTTATGACAGTCCCTTTTCGGACACCCCTTAATATCCGAAAAGCCTCCCCCTGGCCAGGGACTGTCATCTTTTGACATGAATTAGTCGCCTAAAGCTTTCTTAACCTGAGCAATAACTTTCTTGCCGTTCATGGTGCCGTAAGCCTGCATATCAATATCCTGCACAATCTTATCAGCGCCAACTTCGCCCTGAACTTTGCTCTTAGCGAAACGAACCTGGGGCCCTAACAGAATGATGTCGGCATCTGTATGCTCTCTTGCGCTTGCAACCGGGAATGCTGCGATATCGCACTCATAACCCTCGTCTGCTGCTGCTGCCTTCATCTTGTTTACCAGAAGGCTGGTGGACATACCTGCTGCACACAATAATACAATCTTTCTCATGATATAAGTTCTCCTTTCAAACCTTGATATGATAATTTATTTATTCTTCAGCATTTCAACCATTTCTTTTACAAGGTCAATCACAACCATTGCACACATCAGATGATCCTGAGAGTGTACAACCAGAAGGCTGATGTTGATTCCTTTACCGTTTAACTCGTTCTGAATCAATTCGGTCTGAACCTCATGAGCCCCCAGCAGGACTTCGTCTGCCTCTTTCAGCTTAGCTTCGGCATCCTCGAACTTGCCTGCCCTTGCATCACGGAAAGCTTCCAGTGCCAGGCTTCTGGCATTACCACTGTTAACCACCAGATTCATGATTGCTATCTCATCCATCGGTAATCCCTCCTTTTTATATAGTATGGGGAATTATCCCCCCAGATATCCATTTCCGGAGTTATGATCCTATAAGGATCCCTCCCGGCTGTGATACCATACTTATGAAAACAGAATAAGCCGTAAAAACTGCAGCATGTAAACAATGGTCATAAATGTCCACATCACCTTTTCCGAGCGCATAAATGTAGATTCCTCAGACCAAACCCGATACAGGCCGTATGGCGGAAGAAAAATAATCCATGCGTAGGTGATCATACGCCACTTGGTAAATCCCTCCAGCACATTCCGCTGACGCGGCATCGCCTGAAGCTCTTCTTTCAGCTTTTGATTCCGCTCGCTTAAAGCTGTCTTCTTTTTGCTGACTTTCGAACTCATTCTATCTCCTCCAAAATTACGAAACAACATCTACTTATGTAAGGATTACTCCTCTGCCGGAGCCGCCTGATTGTTCATCATGATAACAAACGGAGCATAGATAACTGCCGCCACAAGTATACAGATCAACTGCGTAAGCGCGCCTGTGATGCTGCCGCCGCCAGCCAGGAAACCACACAGCATCGGAGGCGTGGTCCACGGTACGTTAACTACCATCTTTGAACAGAATCCGATAGCCGTCAAGAAGTACGCGATACCTACGGATGCCATAGGAGCGATCAGGAACGGGATACCCAGGATCGGGTTCATAACGATGGGAATACCAAAGATCAACGGCTCATTAATATTGAAAATTCCGCAGGGAAGAGCCAGCTTTGCGATCGCCCTGAAATCTTCTCTCTTAGAGAACAAGAAGATCGCAATAAGAAGTCCTCCTGTAACACCGCTTCCTGTAAGTGAGAAGAAGCAGCTCCAGAATGGGGAACATACAATATTAGGAGCAGCCAAACCTGCCGCGTAAGCCTCTGCGTTCTGCGCATATGCTGCCAGGAATACAGGCTCTGTGATACCGCCCAATGTATTTGCTCCATGGATACCAAACATCCACAGCAGACAGATCATGAACGCGATCAGCAGGATTCCTAACGGATGTGTCATAACGCCGCTTAACGGAGTCTGGATAAATTTAATGATAGCTTCCGGAAGCTTCATGCCTGTAAGAGCAGAGAAAGCAAAACCAAATGCGGATACCGCAAAAATCGTGATCGCACAGGGAAGCAATACGCTAAAGGACTTTGCAACGTTAGACGGAACACTTTCCGGCATATGAATCGACAGCTTACCGCTGGAAACCAATTTGCAGTAAATCTCGGTTGAAACCAGAGCTATAAGCAGAGCTACGAACAAACCGGCTGCAGCCGTAATGTCGGTACCCAGCCCGTTGCTGTAATCAACTACGGAAATATAGCAGCCCAGAGCTGTAGCCGGGATCGCCCAGTCATTCTGGCCCAGAGTAGTACCCAGTTCCATAGCCACCAGAATACACGCGCCAATGGCAAGCATATTCATAGTACCATAGTTTGCAGAGTCAAAAATCGGTCTTAAAGCTCCCAGCCAGGACATGCCAGGAAGATTGGCAAGGCTGACATAGCCCTCCGAAGTGTTACACACAACATTGGAAAGCAGTACACAAACAGAACCTACAATAATGACAGGCATCAAGCTAGTGAATCCATTCTTAATTGCGTTAATGTGCCTCTGACCTTGAATCTTGGTCGCAAACGCAAGAAATGCATCCATCATTTTATCTTTCATAGCGAACCCTCCTAAGTTTTCATTCCCTAATGTGCGCGCGTTTATTAGGTCTGTCATATTGACTGATATTTATCATACCATGCCCAAATCCAGAACTCCATATCAACTTTTTCCATTTTAAAGTGGAACATTTTTCCCTTCGGGCAGTTTTCCATGTCAATTCTGTCGGTTTTTAAAGGAAATACGCTCCATTTTCTTGTATAATAATACGCTCCATTTTCTCTGATTTTTCTATGTTTTGGGAATTTTCACTTTTCAGGCCCCTTTTTTACAAGGCATCAATATCACTAAAATACCGTTCTCGCCTATTTATGTTTTTGACGCCCCTTTCCAGGCGTCCCTTTTACCTTTTGTATCACCGCCTAATCCTTAGATCTCCTCCTCCACCAGCTGCTCCATTTTCAAGAGGAGATCCCTCAATGTATCATAGCTCTGGCACCGGATCAATTCCTGCATGCTGTCCTGGTCCAAAAGAAGCTTTGCGGTAACCTGATAAAACCTCTGCACGTCAAAATGTTCATAATTGGCCACAGACACCAAAAAGATCACCTGGATCAGACTGTCCGGGGCATCCTCGGTCCACAAGATCGGCTTATCCAAAACCGCCACGCACACAAACGGACACTCCCCCATCACCTCAATGGGATGGGGCATGGCCACAAAATTGCCAAAAGCCGTCTTGGCCAGCACCTCCCTGGCCCGCACAGAATCGATAAATTCCTTGGGCGCCAGCCCTTTCTCGCACACAAATCCGCACAGAGTCCTTAAAGCTTCCTCTTTATTGGCAAATTTCATATGGGGAAGAAACAATTCTTTGGGGTAAATATCCAGTACAGGGCTGTCAATCTTTCCCATTAGCGTCTTTTTCACAGCCTGGATGTCGGAACTTTTCAGGAAATATTCTACCTCCTGGATCGGCACCGGGATCTTCACCGGGATCGGCACCGTAGTGAACACATAGTCGATCTCTGTAAAATCCTGCTCGCCGATGCGCCCCACATCACACACACTTATTTTATTAAGGTAAGGACCAAATTCCGTCTTATATCTGTGTAATAGCAGCTGGGCGCTCCCTCTGCCCGAAGCGCAGACCAAAAGAATATTCTTTTTGGTCACCTCTGTTTTTTTCCTCTCCAGAGCCAGGGCAAACAAAAGCGCGATATATCCAATCTCATCCTCTTTCATGGCCTTGTGGAACTTATGATTCAGCACTACGCAAGCCGTTGTGGCCATGGTATAGGCAAACGAATAGCGCTCCTTAATATCCTTAAGCAGAGGATTGGTCAGCTTCATGTCATGCTGGAGCCTCACCACCAAAGGCACCATATGCTGGCTCAAAGACATCCGCAGCTCCAGATCATCCCGGAAGTCAAACTTAAACGCGTCATAGATCGCCCCCAGCATCTGATCCACCAGATCGCTGATCTCCTGGCTAATGACCAGGTTCCCTTCGGCCTCCTCGCCGCCCCCTACATTGACCACCATCTTCTTTCCTTCCAAGTGGATGGCTATGTACACAATCTCACTGGGCGGAAATTCCACCTGAAACTTATCCTTGATCCTGCCAAGTATCTCTTCCGCCATGCGGTAGGTTTTTTTATTGCGCACTTTCTCCCCGTCGCCTTCGGCCATAGGCACATAATGTCCCCCCCGCATCCGCAGAATGGCTATCTGAATATGAAGGATCAGGTTCTGAAACGCCACATTGGATATATCAAAATTATATTTAGACAGGCATCCCCGCACACACTGGTAAATCCACTGGATCTCCTCGGTCACATCCTGATCCCCATCCAGCTTCTCCAGCAGCCGTATCTTCTTTGCCACATATCCGGCAATGCACAAACGACGGTCAAACTCCTTGCCTTCCACCCGGACACCATAGTTGGGCTTCCTCTTAAGGCACAGGTTATATTCCCCCAGAAGACATTCCACTTCCTTCAGATTATTGGTCAGCGTCTTCTTGGAAATATAAAGCAATTCGCTTAGATCATCCAGCTTCACATACCCCTCCCCATTGAGAAGGTATTCCAAAAGGTACTGCACCCGCTCCTCAGAAGAATTGGGGATAGCCGACTCCTGCAGCTCCCGCTTCTGCATCAGCTCTTCCAGTTCCTTCCTCCGGCTGGGGTTATGGACCGCCAAACGGTATCCCGCCCCGTGCTTTGACTCTACATGGACCTCAAATTCACTTAATAACTCATTTAAATTCTTTAACTGGTTGCGTATCGTCTTACTGCTGACACCCAGTTCCTCGGCTATTGCCTCGGCTGTCTGATATTCGTTTTCGGACAGTTTTCGATAAATATCACTCATCTGCCTGCTAACCATGCGCATCTCCACTTCCCGTCATCGCTCTTACGTTAATCGCACTTGCTATGACTTTTATGATATTTTCCGCTGTTTACATGATAATAGTCCTATTATAGCAAAATACTGTTTTTAATCCAAGTAGTATTTTTTGTAATTGTGGGGGGATATGATTATAATTGAATAAATAAGAGACAACATATTATCTAAATAAATAGAAATCAAAGCCATACTTCTAACATTCTCACGAAGAACTTCTACAAATTATAGGTTATATTCTGATTTAATATAACCTGACACTTCAAAATCTCCCTGCTTCTACTTTTTTACACTCCCTTCAGAATCCCTCTTCCTACAAAGCTTAGATATATTAATCATTTCTAAATCAGGGAAAAACAATATCTATTTTTTTAGTATAATCTATAAAGGAAGAGAGATTCCGACCGGATAGCATAGAATCATAGATAGAATATTCTAAAGACCATCAATTATATATAATTAATATTTCCTTTTTTCTGTATATTAACAATTATAAAATCAACCTCTTACTTTACTTCATTTAAACTTCGATATACTGGATAAGATGTTAAAAGTACGCCATCTGTTCTTGTTGTTTTAGTTTCATATTCACCGCTAGGTGTCTTTACTTTATGTTCACAGGTTAATCGATAATAATAATCTGTTGCTAATCCGTAAACACTGAACTCCATCTCGCCTGAATGGAGTGTTCCATTAGGGTCATCGGCAGATGTAAACTCTTGTGTATATGTTTTTACTAAACTCCAACTTCCAGATGCTCCTTTACTTCTCTCCAATTTAATGGTTATACGTGCCCAAGGGATTTCATTATATGATACAAAATCTGCATATATCCCTAAAACACCTTCACCTTCATTTGTTATTTCCGATATAGCACTTGCAAGATAACGACTTCTAGGTTCTAACTCTCTTTCTGAATTTGATACCTCTGCTACACTTTTTACAGGTAACTCTCTAGCATAAACAGTACTCACAGCTATTATCATTAATGAAAGTGTTATACATACTAATTTACCAATCTTTTTTTTCAATTTATTTCCTCCTGTATCATATCGTCTTTAATCGTCATATGGTTTGATTCCACAAACAATTTGAGTAAAATCTTCGAAATCAATAATACCTTCCATTATATAATAAGAATTTCCAGTTATAATCCGAACACTAAATTCAATATCTCCATTTTCTAGCTGTTTTTGATAAACCGGAATATCCTTAGCTAAAAACGGATTGTAAATATATTTAAATACATCCATATCAGAAGCATAACTAAGTGAACTTGGTTTTTCATTCAGACCCTGATAAAAAAACAACCATTCTGATTCACGTACAAATTCTAATCTCCCTTTAGTTTTAAACATCTTTAACCTAATCAATGTCATATCATCAGGAAGATATGATAATTCAAGAACTTCTATATTTAACTCCTCTTTTATCTGTTCATAAGCTATTTTTTCCTTAGAGGCTTCATCCGAATTTAAGTTATCTGGACTATTATTAATTGCTATCACGTTCTCCAAATCTTCTCGTTCCCGAACCTCATTCACATAATATCTTTTAGCCCCCACCCACATACTACCGCCAAACAACATCATCCCCAAAGCTGCCGCCACACCCATCACCTTAACCAGTCTCTTCACCCTGCTGCCCTTATTACGGCTTTTATCATGTCCCCGTTCCACCCTGCTCCAGATCCGCTCAAATTCCCCTTCCGGCGCCTCCAAGGCTTTGTCCTGGCTTTTTTCTGCCTCTTCCATTAACCGGTCCAGTTCTTCGGCCAGCTGTTCATCCGAATATCCGAATGCCTCCGCTACTTTTTGCTCTATGAAGTTGTTGTCCAGTTGCCTTTTATCATTATTCTTCACAGGGCTACCTCGCATAATTCTTCGGATTTCAGGAAATCATGTTCCATAGGGTTTTGGGGTTGACTTTTTTAGATGATGGTTTAGTATAATATAAGTATATGGCTGCCCTTCGGGCATACGTTATGTAAAATTGGAGGCCGCATTTTATGAAAAAGATTATTTTAACCGGCGGAGGAACTGCCGGCCACGTGACACCAAATCTGGCGCTTATTCCTTCTCTGCGGGAACTTGGGTACGAGATCCGCTATATCGGTTCCTATGAGGGGATCGAGAAAAAGCTTATCGAAAACGCCCAAATCCCCTATGACGGGATTTCCTCGGGTAAACTTCGCCGCTATTTCGATCTGAAAAATTTCTCCGATCCTTTCCGGGTAATAAAAGGATATGGGGAAGCCCGGAAGCTTCTGAAAAAATATAAACCTGATGTGGTCTTTTCCAAAGGCGGATTTGTGGCTGTCCCTGTGGTGCTGGCTGCCAGGCACTATGGCATCCCTGCCATTATCCATGAATCTGATATGACTCCGGGACTTGCCAACAAGCTCTGCATCCCTTCCGCGAAAAAGGTCTGCTGCAACTTCCCCGAGACGCTCCAGTATCTTCCCAAAGAGAAAGCCGTGCTTACAGGCTCTCCCATCCGGGCGGAACTTCTTAAGGGCGACCGTCTGTCCGGTCTCCAGTATGCCCATCTCGCGGCTGATAAGCCGGTCATACTGGTTATCGGCGGAAGTCTCGGCTCCGTAACCGTCAACACCGCTGTGCGGAATCTTCTGCCTCGTCTGCTGCCCGACTATCAGGTGGTACATATCTGCGGAAAGGCCCATCTGGATGAAAGCCTTATCAATGTCAAAGGATATGTACAATATGAGTATGTTGACGCGCCGTTAAAGCATCTGTTTGCCGCTGCCGACCTGGTACTGTCCAGGGCAGGCGCCAACTCCATCTGTGAGATCCTGGCGCTGCGCAAGCCGAATGTTTTGATACCGCTGTCAGCCGCTGCCAGCAGGGGAGATCAGATCCTTAACGCCAATTCCTTTGCCAGACAGGGATTCAGCACGGTCCTGGAAGAGGAATCCCTAACCGATGACAGCTTGTACCAGGCAATCCGGGAAACTTTTGAAAACCGCGGATCCTTCATCCACGCGATGGAACAGAGCCACTTAAACAACGCCATACAAACCATCACAGATCTGATCCAGGCGTGTTCGGCCCGCCAAGACTAATCCTGCTCTTTAAGCAGTTTCTGTATGCGGCTTCTGATCCTGGATATCCGCATTCTGCACGTGGCATCATTGATGTTCAGGATTTTGCAAACCTGACTTCTGGGCCGTCCTTCTATCATGTGAAGGATGGCCACCTCCCGCAGGGCAGGCGACATGTCTGAAATGTCTTTCCGGATCATCTCCAGTTCCTCTTTCTCGATCAGACTGCTGCCGGCATCCCGTTTTTCCTGAACCTGCACAGTGTCTATACTGATCTCCTCATGGCGTTGCTTATTGCGGAAATAGTCGTTGCAGCGGTTATAGAAGATCTTCATCAGCATCCCTTTGATCTGGGCGTCGTTCCAGTCCGGGAAGCGGTCTCCATAATTATCCATAAACGCGACGAATGTATCCTGGATAATATCATCAACTTCACATTCCGGCACTTTCTTTCCAAAAGCAGCCAGACGCAGCGCTTTTTGATATGTTTCGTACAGTTCCCGCAACAATTCCTTATGTTCTTGACGCATGGTATTCTCCTATAGTTCAGGTTTCTTATCATGTTTACAGGAATTGCTGCCTGTGCATAGTAAGTACACCTTCTGACTACAACCGGGTTGTTACCGCCTCGATGATCTCCTTCGTCTCTTCGGCGGAAACTGCACCTGGATCCCAGGCCGCTATCTTAGGTCCGCCTTCATAGCGGGGGATCACATGCACATGAAAATGCATGACTGTCTGTCCGGCAGCCTCACCATTGTTCTGCACCAGATTAAACCCGGCACAGCCCAAACCGTCTGTCATGGCTTTTCCAATCTTTGCCGCCACATTAAGGACTTTCGCGCCAATGGCTTCATCCAGTTCACAAAGATCCTGATAGTGATGCTTTGGCAAGATCAGCGCATGGCCCTTCGAAGCCGGATTGGCATCCAGGATCACACGAAACGCATCATCCTCATACAGCGACGCCGCAGGGATCACTCCGTTAGCAAGTTTACAGAAAATACAATCATCTTTTACCATATGTCCTCCTCAATCCAACCAGTTCTTTTTTCCGTCTTCCGATACAAGATCATGCCCATAACGATCCCCAGAAACAGCCCTGCCACGTGAGCCGTATTGTTCACTCCGCTGCTGGTAAAACCATGATAAAGAGAAAACGCCGCCAGGATCACCATCTGTCTGGAACTTAAATCCTCCAGCCGCCCTTTGTTTACTGCCACTGCGTAAACCAAGCCTCCGATCACTCCGAACACAGCTCCCGAAGCGCCTGCTGACACCGCATAATCTTCCCGTGTAATATTCACCCAAAAAGATGCCGCATTAGCTCCGATCCCGCATACCAGATAAAAAACGGCATACTTCACTTTTCCCAGAGCCCGCTCCAGATTGTCGCCCAGAACAAACAGGATCAGCATATTGTTGGCCAGGTGTTCCACGCCAAAATGCATAAAAACAGATGTCAAAAGCCGCCAGTACTCGTTTGCGTACAGGATAGCCGGTTCAAACATGGCTCCATGATCGATCATAAACCTGGCATCCTCCGTGGATCCCTGTGTCTCCAGATACAGAAAGCACAGTATGTTGGCGACTATGATAGCAAACGTTACATAAGCGGTTTTCCGGTATCTCTCTTGTCCCATCGCTGTCTCCCTTAGAACTTATGTAACCTCATTCTACCATAGCAGTCCGGTTTTGTTAAGCAGTTATTTTAGCCGGAACTTTAAATCCGCAACTCCAACCTCATCTCCCGGCTGGATCAGAGCGGTGCCGTTGGCATCTAAAAGCCGTCCGTTTACGAAAGTTCCGTTGGTGGAGTTTAAATCCGTCACCTGATATCCTGCTTCCGTCTCGTCTATGCGGACATGGAGCCGGCTGACCGTACTTTTTTCAATCACATGGTCACAAAGCCCTTCCTGCTTTCCGATGATAAACGGATAATATGATAACACAATATCCGGTTCTCCATCCTGGCTTATGAGGCTCCTGACAATTTTTTCTTCACTTTGGCCCCACAGCAGTACCGTATGCATCTCCTCATTGGAAGGGTCTGCCGGCAATGATATCTCTTCCTCCTTCGGTTCCTCCGGTTCTTCAAATATCATCTGCCACCGGCCTGCCTGGGCTGATACTTTTGATTGGGGATTTTGATCGCTGAACAATGGATTCAATCCTGATGTTTTACTAGATGTCTCTCTAAAAGATGTCTGTTCTTCGGTTAAGGTGTTCCCGCAGGACAATTGACTGCAAGATGAGGGACCATAAGATACCGGGGAGGAGTCTTTCTCTGGATGCTTTCCCCTTGCAGCAAGCCATTTCCAGCAGCCCAGGATACTTCCCAGCACCAGAACAAGGATCCCGGCCGCCGCCAATCCGGCTGCATAGGGCATTAATCCGTATCTTCCCGAAAAAAAGCGGATAACGGCTGCCAGCAAGATCATGACCGTTCCCGGCAAAAAATAAAGGTATCCCGGACGTTCCTCTGCCCCTGCTTCTGGACCGCGTCCCGACGGATAGTCCCCAAAGTCCCTGATCCGTTGATGTTTTGCCGCCTGCCAAGACCCGGTTTCTGCCTTTTCCGGCTTTTTCCCATCGTTATCCCATGGATTCGTATTTTCCGTCCCTATTGTCTCACACCTCTCCTCTTTGTTTCGATACTCCATATTTGGATAGTTTTCTTTCATCAGCCATCTTAAAAGATTGTCCAATCCGTAGTTTTCTTTCAGGCTTTCGCGGTACAGACCATAGATCAACACAACGGCCTCCTTATCTTCGTGGTCCGTATTGCCCAGAAGGTACTGCAAAAACTGACTGAACTCTTCCGGGAAGTTCCCCTTTTTCCCAGGCAGCAGACAAAGAAACGGCTGATATTCCTCCGGCTCCACATAGATGTAATCCGGGTCAAGAAGGATCTGTTCCTCTGACAGGAGATAATCTTCCATTTTGGTCAAAGTCCGGGCAATACCCAGGATCAGCCCCCGAAGCTGTACCGCAGTTATGGCTTTTTTCTCCAATAGTCTGCTCAACGGCTGTTTTGAAGTGATCTCATAGCAAAACCTGCAGCACTTATCCGACTTTTTTATCCGGAATCTTAACAATCCGTCTATGGTATTGCCTATCATCATCCTGGCTTCATAGCCCTGCTCCCGGCTCTCCTCCACCTGGATCATCAGATAATTCTGCCGCATTTCCCTTAGGTATTCCACTTCCATTTCTTGCTCACTCTCCCTTCCCCTCCTGTGAAACTCCTCTTTTCTCAAAAACGGTTAGTTTTCTTAAAACTTCCTCCGGTTCATAAAGTCCGGAAATAATCTCCTTTTTCCATGAACCTGTATCCAAGTACCCCTCCACCTGCGCCTGGTTCCTTTTCGCCTGCCCATGGGGCAGGATCTTCTCTGGCCAATTCTCTTCCGTAAAACGAAGCTGTTCCACCGCCCGATGGAGCTCCATAACCTCTGCAGTCATTTTGCACCGGCCATACGCTGTTCGTATGAAAACAGCAAGAGACAAAATGACCATAGCCATTATATAGGAAGCTTCCACCGTCATACTGGCAGAAAGCCTGCCAACCTTTACAGCTTTCCCCATGGACTTTAATTTTAAGAAAACACGGACAGCCATTGAAACCCCTCCCCTGACACCACTAACCAGGCTCCCATGGGCCACATACAGGCCAGAAACGGAAGCGTCGCGCTTTTGGTATTCCTTCCGTGCCAGATCCCGCACAGGACAATCCCTGCGCTCCAGCACCAGCTAAGAGACAGACTTCCAGCCAGCAAAAACCAGATCTCTTCCGCGCTAAGATACCAGGCGCTTGCCGCCAAAAACCAGCCGTCCCCCATGCCTATGGCTCCCCTTGTGGCCCGGCTCAAAAGCAGGAGTCCAAGCCCTGCAGGCAATCCCCGGATGTGGCCTGCCATCCCTGTTGACAGGGCATACAAGATGCCTGCGCCGCCGCATACTGCCAAAACCCTGCATGATACCACCCTCTCCTTTATGTCTGAAACCGCTGCAGCCGTCAGACACAGCAACCAGAACCACCGCATATTTTCTCCTCCCCTTCCCCTATAGGGTCTTTCATTTTGTTCCTGAACAGTAGGAACAGGCTCCCAGATATTCTACTTCTGACTTTATAGCTGTCCTGACATAAGAACTGATAGCCGAACAGGAAGACCTGGTATGGTAATGTTCCCCTGACGGCATGATGTAGACCGTCCCCGCCGGTTCATGGCCGCATCTTGCGCATGGACCGTACCTCCTTCCGTCCTGGCTCCTTTTCTCCTCAATATCCGCTATATCCACTGCCGTCAGATCATTGTACAGATAATGACAGGTGCGGTCTATGTGGTAACGGGTGCTGTTTTTCCCCACATATACCACAGCATTGTCCTGATAGTTCCCTGCCTCGCTGCCATCCTGCTGCCCATCCCGACCTACCCAGGCCCTGCGAAAGCTCCGGTTGGTCAGCTTCATCGCCCTGCGCCCCAGGACGGAAAACGGCATGGACAGCTCATAATCCACCATCAGATCAATGGTTTCCCCGTCTTTCAAAAGGTTAGACCTGGCCAGCGACACCCCTTTAACAGGCAGCCCCTTTAATTTTGTCCTCATAGTCAGCTCCGCGTACCCATAGGCAGCCGCAGGGCCGAAAACCGTTTCTTCATCCATATACTTTGATACATAGGCAGTCTGTCCTATCTGCTCACTGACATACTCCGCTGCTGCCTGGACCTGTCTGTGGGTATCCATCACCTGAAATAGCGTTAGGAAAACGGCACCTGCATACAGATACAGCGGCAGCGCCAGGGCCGCCTCCAGCGTCAGGCTTGCGGAGGCGAAAAAGGATGCCTTTTTTATTTGTTTTTTGATTAAAAGGATTCGTACTTGGAGAGTCACGCTTCGTTTTTTCGAATGATTGAGATATGAATATAAAAAAGGCACCCTTCTCCACCTCCGCTTCTATCATTAATATGCTTTTTCCCCTGATGCTTTCAAAGGATACCCTGTTTGTCCGCGGACAAGGTTTTCCACAATAGGCAGCGCAAAAAACATATGCTTTCCACATGCGTTTCCACAGATATCCACACGGTACGCGCAATCCATTACGCGAAACCCCGGCTGTTCCCGCCGGATATTCATCTGCATTACATCCAGCATCCTCATATGCTTGACCTGGGGATCCTGTTTTAAAAGCATAAGCTTTAAGTACTGTTGGTAGGTAAATCCTCTCCCCGCACCTTCCTGCCCTCCTTCTGCCGCGTCCGCCATCTGTCCCCGCCCCATATCCAGGATGTTGTCAAGCGATGTGACCCAGTCACTTTTCTTCTTCCACAGCGGCACCTTCCCGCCGGCCATCAGTGTCCTCAGATCCTGGATCGCCTCGCCCATGGCCCAAATCCCCATAATGACGCAGGCTACGATCTTAACAAGCGGCGCAAGGCCGGTAACCCCCGTGATCACAGCCGCCAGCGCCTCTGCCTGCTGCCTCTTGTCCGCATCGGATAAAATGTGGATCAAGTTCATCCCCTCCCGGATGGCAAACAGCTGTGTCACCGTCTTTTCCAGATTTTCCCTGTCCGTCCCGCATCCCTGCAAAACATACTCCAGTTCATACTGTACCTGGCGCTTGTCCTTGCTTAGGGCATCCGTAAAAAACAGACCGCAGTATTCATTAATCAGAACCCGCTCCGCCAGATGATTACCTGCCGTTTTTTCCTGCCCTCCCTGGGCTGGCGCCGTCTCTTTTGACGGAAACCCTTCGTTTGGCAGGACTGCCCCGGAGACGGCAGTTTTAGCAGGCATGACCAGCTCCACCAGACTTCCCTCTGCCAGCCTTCTCACCTGATCCAAAAGCCCCTGCTTTTCTTTGTCACCGGCAGAAACATTTTGCGCCGTATCAAACCTTCTGTATCCGCTTCTCCAGTGGTCTGCGGCATCTCTTAAGGACACCGTCTCCTCATCTTCCTCCTGACAGTCTAACGCATCCAGCACCATCTGCTCCGTCTCATCCAAAAGATTCCTGTTGTGTTCGGTCTGTTCTTCCCACCTGGCAAACGCTTTCCGCCTCTCGCCGTCCTGTGCCAGATAGGCATCATAGGGATTCCACTGCTGTCTGAACAGTTCTTCCCTGTTATCCTGCAGATCAGTGGTTACATCATCCATTACTGACAGGGACTGCTGCTGCCTCTTTAGCAGGGTTTCGGCCTGCTTTTCATACTGCCTCATGAGCCCGGAATACTTTTTCGCTGTCTGCCTGCAGCTTCTGGCGGCTCTGAAAAATCCGTTTTCGTCATCGTCCAAAAGAGCCTCTTCCATATCCCTGCTTAAGCGTTCCTGTTCCTGGATATTGTCTATAAGCCGTTCTACTGCCTTCTCCAGCTTTCTCGCTTCCTTTTCCTGACCGTCGTAGATGCCTGACAGCGTATGGACGCTGGCCGCCTCTGTTACATCTTTAAGAAACTGCTCTCCATCCTCCGGCTCCATAAAAAGCTGAAACGCCCCTCCCAGCCTCATAAAACTTAAGACCTCCTCTGCCAGAAAAGCGCCCTGCTCATCACTGATATTGACCAGCCTGGTCACATCCACAGATTCCAGCTTCATAGGATACCAGTTGTCCACGGACAGATATCTGTTGATGCTGTTTTCCAGATCCCGGATGATCTCCTCCTCTGCTTTGTATTCCAAGGCAAAGATCCGGTACTCTTCCCACAGACGGCGGTGATACCCGCTAAACAGCGTATCCAGCGCCCCCTGGGCGGCCACCTGGAAGTAATACCTGGAACCGGCCGTTCTGGCCGATTCCAGCATCACGCACAAAAGCGCCCATGTACAAAGCAGACACATACTTAAAAATACGGTGATCTGTCCGCTTTTTTTCATCAGTACACCTCTTTGGTCTGTTTCTCTATTTCCTTGAAAATCCCGTCCAGCAGTTTGGTGATCTGCTTCTTAAAAATGATCACCAAACCGACCAGCACTACCAGGATCAGCACTACTTCAATAACTCCGATGCCGTCCTCCTCTGTCAAAAACGCCATCCATTCTTCCTGCCTCATAAATTCCCTCCATTTCTACTGCACTGCCAGCAGCGCAGGCACCATGATGATGACCATTACCACGATCAGCATCAAAAACAGCGGTATCAAAAGCCGTGTTCCTGCCTCCTCACCCAGACGCCTTGCTGCGTGCTTTTGCTCTTCCCACGCGGCGCTCATCTCCTGTTCCAGCAGCTGCTGCAGATTTTTCGTCCCTGTTCTTCGGTTTTGCTCCAAAAGACTGCTTAATTTCATGTAGGGCTGCAATCCGCACCGCCTTCCAAAGGCTTCCATAGCCTTTCCCTCCGGTTCTCCATACCGGATCTGGCGCAAAGTCTGCGCCATCTCCTCATAAGCGGGCCTGATGCGGCCTTTATGGCTTTCTTTTCTCCTCTCGTAGTTTTCTACGATACACTCCCATGCTTTCCTCACCGTAAATCCTGCCCCTATGTACACCATAAGCTGATACACCACATCAGCGTAATCCAGCGCCAGCATTTGGGTTCTCTGTTTTCGTTTGTTCTCCTTCTCTGCCTTTTCCTGCCAATACAGCAGCACCGCCAGAAGCGCACCCAGGGCCGGAAGCATCCGGTAATCCGAAGTTTGGGCGTCCCGGTAGCGCAGCGCTTTTTTGTTGTACTCTGTTGGAAGCATGACCCGGCTGGAGGACGGATCCTCCCTGTCCGACCTTTGTATCAGCTCCTTAAGTTCCTGAACCGTCTTTTCCTTATGATCTTTAAACGGCGGACAGACACGCAGTTCAATCTTACCCTCCTTCTTGTATCTGCCGTCTGTCAGTGTAACAAACATGACTGCCGGTATTCCCTCTTCCCCTATCTTTTGGGCCGTGATCTGACCGTAGGAATCCAAGATCTCCGGATCCTCGCTGCGCCACACAGCCGCTATCCCGGTTCCTTCAAAAGAAGTCACAAGGTTCAGATCCGCGCGAACCTGATCCAAAGACGGATTTTCCCCCAAAATCTGTTGAGGCAGACGGCCAAGCAGCTCCTCCATCACTTCCATCGCCTTATCCTTTTCATATTGCATAGGCGAGATCTCCACGGTACACGGCAGTGGTCCTTCGTCTGCCCCGTCCACGATGAGATCATACCGTTTGCTGTCCTCCCCGTAGGAGCCCCGCTCCAGATATCCTTGGCTTAAAGGATTGTCCCTGTACTCTCCATACATGGCTATCCCAAAAAGCATAAGACTCCCCAAAACACAAATGATCTGCTTTTTCCATCTTCCCGCCCACGTTCTTACCATAGCCCGCCTTACCCAATCCGGATATCCAGGATCTTTTTGGACAAAAAGCAGGATAAGAGATACAGGGCAAGACATCCTGTCATAATGAGCCTGCCAAAAATCGTCTCATACATCACTCCAAAAAAACCGGGAGACGTGGCGTCTATATAGAAGATCATCAGAAACGGGATGACCATCATCACCTTCTGTTCAAATTGGACCGACGCGGACATGGTGCGGATCTCCTCCTTTACCTGATCTTTGTCTTCCATAATAGAGACGGTATGGCAGATCACCGGCGTCAGCTGTCCTCCGCTGCGTTTCGCGATCTGAAAGATGTGGGCAAAACGCTCCGCGTCCTCCAATCCGCTTCGCTGGGCAAATTCCTGGATCACCTGCTCTACGGAGCGGTTCATGGCCATCTGCTCCCTCATATACACAAACTCCCGCACGATCATCTCCTCCGGTCCGTAAAGCATCTCCAGCTCCCCGCACCCTGTCACAATGGCGTTTTCCGCCGAGTACCCTGCGTGGAGCGAACCCGCAAGGATACGGATCGCCTCTTTAAACTGCTGTTCCAGACACAGCAGCCGCCTCTTCTGCCAGGACTGTTCATAGATACGCAGATAACCCATGGCCGGGATCAGCAGGATCACAAATGCCGCCATACTGCGGTAAAACCCGTAAGCCGCCGCTGCCGCCATAAAAACAGCCTGACACAATCCTGCCATTCGGCATCGGACTCCCATAGGGCCGATCAGATTCGCTGTTTTACAGAGTTTCCCCCGCCGTCCGAAGTTTTTCCTGATGCCGAAGTTCCCCCGTTTTTTGGAGGCTTCCCAATACAGGCTTTTCCCGTTCTTTTCCGTCCCCCACATCTTCATGGTTCTGCTCCTCCCGAAATTCATAAAGCGGGTGGAGACGGATCCCTCCTTTCTCATAACCGTCCACCTCCGTAATCCACAATACTTTTCTGCTCCTGTCCCGCAGCCGCCCTAAATGGATCAAAATATCCAGCGCCGAGGCAATCTGGCTCCGGATGGCGTCCAGCGGCAGATCCGCTCCCATGAGCACCATGGTCTCCAGCCTGGCAAGCATGTCCGCCGGACTGTTGCCGTGGCCGGTGCTAAGCCCTCCGTCATGGCCCGTATTAAAACTATTTAAAAGCTCCAGGGCTTCCTTTCCCCGGACCTCTCCCACCACGATCCTGTCAGGATTCATCCGCAATGACGCCCGTATCAGATCTCCGATGGTAATGGCTCCCTCCCCCTGAGGATTGGCTGTGCGGGTTTCCAGGCGTATCAGATTCTTTACCTGCTGGATCTGCAGTTCAGCCGAATCTTCGATGGTGATAACCCGCTCCTCTTTGGGGATGTAGGCGGAAAGCGCGTTTAAAAAAGTGGTCTTACCGGAGTTTGTCCCTCCGCTGATAAAGATGTTGTAGCCGGATCTTACCAGCTTTTCCAAAAACTCCGCCGCCTGACTGCTTATGGTCTTACATTCAATGAGCATGTCCATGGTGATCTGCCTGGGAAACTTTCGGATGGTCACCGCAGGCCCGTCCAGGGATACGGGCGGCAGCACCACATGGACCCTGGAACCATCCGCCAGGCGCGCGTCCGCTATGGGGCAGGCCACATTTACCGTCCTATTGACCCGGCTTACCATCTGCTGGATCATATCCTCCAGCTGCTCCTGGGAATCAAACTCCTGATCCCAAAGCTCCATGGTCCCCTTCCGCTCCAAAAAGATGCGGCCCGGTCCGTTTATCATCACCTCCGTGATCTCCGGGTCGTCCAAAAGCTGCTGCAGAATATCCAGCTTGCGGAAGGAGTTAAACAACCCGGCCCGCAGTTCGATCCGCTCTTTCAGAGGAAGGTACGCTTCCTCCCCTTTCTGTAAGATCAGCCGGTCAATGATCTCATACAGTTCCTCATCGCTGGTCTCCCTGCTGCCGTTCACCTCCTCCCTGACCATGCGCCTTAACTCCTCCCGTATGCCCTTGGGATCCCTTGTCCCGGCTCCTCTTGTTTTTGTCATTTCCACGGCACTCCTTTCAGCAGTTTCCTTACATAATCGCCCAGTTCGCCCCAAAGAAGCTGCTCCATATACGTGTCCTTTCTTCCAAAGCTGCTGTGATACGGCAGCTTCACCCGCATAATGCGCTGTCGCAGCGCTTCCTGATGGGATACGTTTAAATACGCCTCAAATGCTTCTATCTTGGCGGAAGAAACGCCGTCCTCCTTCACCGGCATATAAATGACGTCGCACTGCTCCAGCATGGGGATCACATTGCATATCACCTGCCCAAGATCTAAGATGACATATTCATACCCGCAGTCCGCCCCAAGCCGTTCCACCAGTCTTTTGGCCTCTTCTCCTGTCAGCTGCTCCAGATCCTCCGGGTATTTTACCGGAGGTATGTAGTCCATGCCTTTCCAGTTATACACAATGCTTTTCAGCCTCATAACGCTGAAGCTGTCCTGCCGGAAAAAATACAGCACATCCGACAGATCTCCTTTGCCTTCTCCCTGCAGCAGACTGTCAAACCCGGAAAAAACCTCCAGGCCCACATAAAGCACCTTCCCGTCCCGGGCAAGCTGCTGTCCCATAGTAAGGGCAAGCGATGTTTTCAGGCACCTGGATACCGGGGAGTAGATCCCGATCACTTTCGCCCTCTGCCCTACCGCTACCAGCATAGGCTGGGGCTTTTCACAATAATACGCCATCACCTCCCGTATTACGCTGTCTGTTGACTGGTATTTATAGACACTGGGGAAACTGCCTGTGGAAGACACAATCTCCCCTTCTGCCAAGGTGACCACTGACCTGGCTTTAATCTCTTTCAGCTGATCTTCCGGCACTGCCCTGCTGACAAGAAGGATTTCGATGGTATGCAGTTTCGCGTACTCTTTCAATTTCTCCAGCGACGTAAACGGAACTACCGTAAACGGCACCTTTTCCTTCTGGTTGACCACATCGGCAAACCGTTCGGCGTAACAGGCGTCCACATCCCAGACCGCCATGATTTTTTCCATGATACCTCCTGTACATTCTTATTTACAGCCAGACTCCATCCGTTTTTATCCCTCTGTTTCCATGAATCGGCCCTGTCTCTTTATCACCCCATCAGCCAATCAGCCAATCAGCCAATCAACTAATCAGCTAATCAGCTAATCAGCCAATGCAACACATAGCCTGCCAGCAAACAGGCTGCCATAGGGATGACCGCGTTTTTCCCGTCTCTTGATGCCTGATAATAAGGCACTGCTTCTTTCGTCAGGAATAACCGCCTGATATAGGCGAAAAAAAATGTAAGACGCCGGCGCAGATTCCTGCATACCAGCATTTTCAGAAAAGCCAGAACGGCTCCTATGAAAAATCCGTACAAAATAACGTTTGCTCCTGTTGCAAACCCTAAAAATCCTGCGATCAACGCCATCAGCTTCACATCGCCTGCTCCGATCATGCGAAGCCGAAACAGCGGAAACCAGGCTGCTGTCACGGCCAAAAGCCGTATCCCGTAGCGTATCACAGACCAGGTCCTTTCCTCCGCCGCGGCTCCCCTCCATGTCAGGTACAGACCGCACAGGCATCCGAAAAGACACAGCCAGTTAGGGATCCTCTGCTTGCGGATATCGTACCAGGCCCCCACTGTAAGGATCAACAGCAAAAGTCCTGCATTTATAAAAATAACCACTCCACCTCCTTTTTCCTTTCATCCATCTCTCACGGAAATCTCTGCCCGAACTGGGCGGTACAACGGAAAACTGAATAATCTGATCGAATGAATATCTGTGAATCTTGCTGACTGCCCCTTTATTATGCACGCCTTTAGGAAAAATGTCAATATGTATTTTGTTTTTTTTCTTTCTTTTGTCTATTTTTTATCGCTGTCCGTTGACCATCTGCCGGTAAAATGGTAAAATAGAGTTGATCTCCATGTATAAAAATTCCATTCCGGTAAAATACTGTTTTTATAGGCACTACAGTTTATTCAGGAGATGATGGAATATGAGACATGGAAAAAAATTAGGCGCAGCCCTGACCCGCTTTCGGGAAAGACAGGCCCTTCGGGCGCAGATTGAGCAGACCCGCCACAAGATCGATTCCGTAAGAAATCATTTTGAGCAGGTGGTAGACCCTACGCTTATTGACTGCTATATCTATGAGCTGAATGCCGCGCAGCTGCGGTATCAGTTTCTGCTCCGCAGATTCAAAAATCTGGAAATTGATGCATGAAAGCTGCCGGATGTCACGAAAATCATACCATACATTTCGCGGCATCCGGCAAAGGGGAAAAGGCAGTAAGATTTATGGAGGAGGACAAGAAAGTTATGGCACGCAAGAAAGAACTGGGAACCGGCATCATCACGGAGACAGACCGATATCTCTATGGAGAAGGAACCCACTACAAGATCTACGAGAAATTGGGAGCTCATCCCAAAACTTACCGAAGAAAAGAGGGTATGTATTTCGCCGTCTGGGCGCCTCACGCTCAGGCCGTAAGCGTTGTGGGAGATTTCAATGAGTGGAATCCCGACGCCACTCCCATGGAAGCTTTGGGAACATCCGGCATCTATGAGGTGTTTGTTCCGGGCCTTGGCACCGGCCAGCTTTACAAATATGCCATCACCACGGCCAGCGGCAAGGTGCTGTTTAAGGCCGACCCTTACGCGTTTGAGGCCGAATACCGTCCCGGTACCGCCTCCATCACCGCGGATATCTCCGGCTTTGTGTGGAAAGACGACGTGTGGATGAAAAAGAGAAAGGACACAGACCTTCTTTCCTCGCCCCTTTCCATCTATGAGGTGCATTTAGGTTCCTGGAAGAAGATGAACCGGGAGGAAAAGGACGGATATTACACCTACATAGAAGCAGCCCATGAGCTGGCTGATTATGTAAAAGAGATGGGGTATACCCATGTGGAGCTGATGGGCATTGCGGAACATCCCTTTGACGGGTCCTGGGGCTATCAGGTGACCGGCTATTATGCCCCCACCTCCCGCTACGGCACGGCCAAGGACTTTATGTATTTTGTCAATTACCTCCACAAAAAAGGCATTGGCGTTATCTTAGACTGGGTTCCTGCCCATTTCCCAAGAGACGCCCACGGTCTGGCTGATTTTGACGGCCAGCCTCTGTACGAATACGCGGACACCCGAAAGGGCGAGCACCCCGACTGGGGTACCAAGGTATTTGACTACGAAAAGCACGAGGTTTCCAATTTCCTGATCGCCAACGCCCTCTACTGGATTGAGCAGTACCATATTGACGGTCTTAGAGTGGATGCGGTGGCCTCCATGCTGTACCTGGATTACGGCCGTTCCGGCGGCAACTGGGTCCCCAATAAGTACGGCGAGAATAAGAACCTGGAAGCTATTGAGTTTTTTAAGCATTTGAACAGCATTGTTAACCAGCGCTGCAGCGGAGCCATGGTCATCGCCGAGGAATCTACCGCATGGCCTATGGTCACGGGCACACCGGAGGACGGCGGGCTGGGCTTTCGATTCAAGTGGAATATGGGATGGATGCACGATTTCCTTGAGTATATGAAGCTGGATCCCTATTTCCGCAAATATAACCATAACAAGATGACCTTTGGCATGACCTATGCCACCAGCGAAAATTTTATCCTGGTGCTCTCCCATGACGAAGTGGTCCATTTAAAATGTTCCATGATCAACAAGATGCCCGGCCTCCACGACGACAAATTTGCCAATCTAAAAGTGGGCTACACCTTTATGATGGGCCATCCGGGCAAGAAACTTTTGTTTATGGGGCAGGATTTCGGACAGCTCCACGAGTGGGACGAGAAAGTCTCCCTGGACTGGTATCTGGCCGAGGAACCGCTCCACAAGGATCTGCATGATTATTTTAAGGATCTTCTGCATATTTATAAAAAGTATCCTGCCATGTACAGCTTGGACTACGACTGGGACGGTTTCCAGTGGATCAACGCCAACGACGGCGACCGCAGCATTTTCAGCTTCATCCGCCGCAGCAAGACGGGCAAGCAAAACCTGCTGTTTATCTGCAATTTTACCCCTGTGGCCAGGCCGGACTACCGGGTCGGCGTTCCCAAAAAAGGCAATTATTCCCTGCTTTTGGACCAGACCCACGGTCTGTACAAAACCGGCGATGACAAGGTGACTTACCGCTCCACCAAATCGGAGTGCGACGATCAGCCTTTCTCCTTCGCCTACCCGCTGCCGGCCTACGGAACGGCCATCTTCAAATTCTGACAATCACGATCCGATCCCTGTAAGAAGCTCTTACAGGGATTTTTTACTGTCCCAATATGCATTGACCGCATAAATTTCTTGTTGTATACTGTTTATAATGATCTTTGGAACTATGTGCTCCCGGAGTTTCTTTGTGCGTGATTTTCATCCAGTCTTCCACAAAGGCAGGTGCAAGAACAAATCCCGGAGTGCCTATCTAAAAAAAGGAGGTTCTTCACATGCAGACGATCCTTGTTTGTGATGACGATAAACAGATTGTAGAAGCTATCGATATCTATCTCACTGGCGAAGGCTTTCAGGTCATCAAAGCTTATGACGGCTACGACGCCCTGGAACTTCTGGATACCAACCAGGTAGATCTGATGATCGTGGATGTGATGATGCCCGGCCTGGACGGCATCCGCACCACGCTGAAAGTCCGGGAGACCAGCAGCATCCCCATCATCATCTTGTCCGCCAAGTCCGAGGATAATGACAAGATCCTGGGACTTAACATCGGGGCTGACGACTATATCGCAAAGCCCTTTAACCCGCTGGAACTGGTGGCAAGGGTCAAGTCCCACATCCGCCGCTATACTCAGCTTGGCAACCTTACCCAGCACAGCACGGAAAATGTATATAAGTGCGGCGGTCTTCTGATCCATGACGACAACAAGGAAGTTTTTGTGGACGGAGAGCCCATTAAACTGACCCCTATTGAATACAATATACTCCTTCTTCTTGTGAAAAACGCGGGAAAAGTATTCTCTATTGACGAGATCTACGAGCAGATCTGGAATGAGGAAGCCATCGGAGCCGACAATACGGTGGCCGTACATATCCGCCATATCCGGGAAAAGATCGAGATCAACCCCAGGGAACCCCGCTATCTGAAGGTGGTCTGGGGCGTGGGCTATAAGATTGAAAAACAGTAGGAGCTGCCATGAAAAGAAACGCCTGGCCCATGGGCCTGAAAAAGCAGTTTTCGCTTTTGCTTCACGGATTATTCCTCTGCCTGTTCTTTACCGGTATCTCATTTATCTATTTTAATGAAAATTACGGCCGGGGCTTCAGCTGGCTCCATGAGGAATCCTACGCCGACACCTTGTCCTGTACGGAGCAGCTGGAATCTGACGTGGAGATGATATTTAAGTACGTAAAATACAAAGACCTGTTCGAAACTGACGGAAAACTGGACTACAACAAGGATATGGTCTGCGTCACCTTCAATTCCGGAAAGACTTTGATCTACAATCTAAACGACATGATCCGCCAGGCAAAAAGCTGGGGCTATTATCTGACCGATACCTTTGAAGTGGCAGGCGGGCCTGCGGTACCGGAGCGGGAGACCCGCAACGCTGCCATCCCTCTCATTGAGTGGAAAGCCTATGATCCCAACGCGGCGGAGCACTACACCGAACCCGGCGATGCCTACGCCACCAGGGAGGAACTGTCTTTGGAGGTTCTGGCCATCCTTGGGGAGTATTATCAGATCCAGTATAACTACATGGACCGCCCCTCCAATCTCTACTTTCAGGTTTCCTATATGGATGAGACCGGAGAGCAAAAGCTTTACACCAATGCCAGCGAATACCCTTTGGAGGATATGAAGAACCTGGGACGGTATCTGTATCTGTCCGGAGATTCGATCTTGATCGATACCAATTTAAAGCACATTCCCAACAACATCACCTCCGAGCTGGAAAATTATAATCTTTACGGAAATAATGACTACTACATCATGCTGGCTCTTGATACCAGATATCCTCACACGGACCCCTATTCCGTTGCCCACAACGCCTATACGAAGGTACGGGTCAACTACATTACCGGGCTGATCTTTTTTGCTATCGGAGCCATGGGGCTTCTGTTCACTTTAGGGCAGCTGATCTATCTGGCCGGTTATCAGTCCTCGGACCGCATTGCTGTGACCTTAAATTATTTTGATCGGATCCCTGTGGAGTGCAGTCTGCTCATGACGTTTTTCGCCCTGTACGCCTTCGGCAGTTTCCGGGAAACTATAGGCGCCCGCCTGGCCCGGCTCCTTGTGAACCAAAACCATCAGGATTATTTTCTCACCTTAATGGAGATTGCAGCTTTTTACCTGATCTGTCTGGGGGAGGGGTTCAGCCTGCTGCGGCAATACAAAGCCTGCTCTCTGTGGCATGACAGCCTTGCAGGCCACTTTTGGCGGTGGTCCGTGGCCGCGCTCAACAACACGACCTTTCCCTTGCGGCTGACTGCCTGCTTTTTGGGATACTTAGGGATCAATGGAGCATTGCTCTATACCATTTTTTACATGTACAAAAACAGGACCCTTTTATCTGTCCCCTACCTGTACATAATCCCTCTCATAGTCCTGGCCGGCTTTCAGCTATGGACCTTTCTTCTGCTCTACCGCGCGGCCGGGGAGACAGAAAAGATCTCTTTTGGCATCTTTAAAATGTCCGAGGGGGAGACCGGATACAAAATCGACACCACAGGATTCTCCGGAAAAGCCGCAAACCTGTCTCAGATGCTCAATAATCTGGGCGACGGTTTGGACACGGCGCTGCAGGAAAAGGTAAAAAGCGAGCGTCTGAAAGCGGATTTGATCACCAATGTGTCCCACGATATCAAGACGCCCCTTACGTCCATTATCAACTATGTGGACCTGTTAAAGCGGGAAAAGATCCAAAATGAAAAAATACAGAGTTACCTGGATGTCCTCGAACAGAAGGCCCACCGCCTTAAGAATCTGACCGAGGATCTGGTGGAGGCTTCCAAAGCCAGTTCCGGCAACCTGAAACTGGATATCGCCAACATTGACCTGGTGGAGCTGATCCACCAGACCAACG
This sequence comes from Clostridiaceae bacterium, assembly GCA_910575585.1. Lineage (GTDB taxonomy): Bacteria > Bacillota > Clostridia > Lachnospirales > Lachnospiraceae > UBA3402. Next base: position 10,711 of record CAJTGF010000015.1, on the reverse strand, counting down.
GGGAGTTTGAGGAAAAGTACCAGATACGTCATCTTGAGCTGGTGTCCAAACTGCCTTCCAAGGCCATTCTCATCGCCGCTGACGGCCGGCGGCTGTGGCGGGTCCTGGAAAATCTGTACAACAACGCTTTTAAGTATGCCATGGAAAACAGCCGTATCTATGTGGATGTGATCCAGAGGGAAGATCACGTGTATTTCACCATCAAAAACGTTTCCGCCAATCCTCTCAACATCAACGCCGACGAGCTGACCGAGCGTTTTGTCCGGGGAGATGTGGCCCGCACATCGGAGGGCAGCGGTCTTGGCCTGTCCATCGCCAAAGACCTGACCCATCTTTTAGGCGGAGTGTTTGAGATCTATATTGACGGGGATCTTTTTAAAGCCCAGATCGGTTTTCCTGTCCTAGTATAACCCGTTTAAAATAACCTTCCGTTTCGCAAGGATACTTTCCCGATAGCACAGAGGGAAAATGCTCAACGTAGCCCCACTACGCCTCCGCTTTTCCCTCTGCACTCTTGGAAAAGTATCCTTGCCGAAACAGAAAGGTATTTAAAACGGGTTATACTAGAGCGTGTTTGAAAATTGCTTTCCGTCAGATGTGGGGCCCAGTTTGTGGAAGATTGGGCCCGAATGAGGGAGGCGTAGTGGGCTGCGTTGACCGAATGAGGGCCAAATATGCCGCAAAGTGGGGCGTGTATCTGATGGGAATGAATTTTCAAACACGCTCTAGATCAGCAAAAAAACAGCGCCCTCCAGCGCTGTTTTTTGTATGCCTTTTTCTACATCTGCTCTAACAGGTTCACCATCTCAATGGCAGACAGAGCGCAGTCGTATCCCTTGTTGCCGGCCTTGCTTCCTGCCCTGGCTATGGCCTGCTCAATATTTTCGGTGGTGATAACTCCAAACAGCACCGGCACTCCTGTGGACAGCCCTACGGAAGCCACGCCTTTTGACACTTCATTGCAGACATAATCGTAGTGGGTAGTATCTCCCCGAATCACGGCTCCTACGCAGATTACGGCGTCATATTTGCCGGACTTTGCCATTTTAGCCGCTGTGACGGGGATCTCAAATGCCCCTGGGACCCAAGCTGCCGTGATATTCTCTTCCTCCACGCCATGGCGCACCAGACCGTCTACGGCGCCGCCCAGCAGTTTGTTGACAATGATCTCATTAAATCTGGACGCCACAATGCCTACTTTCATCCCCTGGGGGGCTACTACTTTTCCTTCTAATACATGGATCTCTTTCATCTTCTTTTCCTCACTTTTCTGGATTTTATTTTTTATCTGCAGCGGTATTACACGCAGATCTTTTGGAAAATATGTCCCATCTTCTCCTGCTTCGTCTTCATATAGAAGGCGTCATATTTTTGAGGAGCGATCTCGATGGGAACGCGCTCCTTGATCGTCAGGCCGAAATCCCCAAGGCCATAAACTTTTTCCGGATTGTTGGTCAAAAGGCGCAGTGACTTTACTCCCAGATCCGACAAAATCTGCGCTCCTACCCAATATTCTCTCAGATCCGGGGCAAATCCCAGGCGGATATTGGCTTCTACCGTATCCATTCCCTGCTCCTGCAGCTCATAGGCTTTCAGCTTGTTGATAAGGCCGATCCCACGGCCTTCCTGGCGCATATACAGGACAATGCCGCGCCCCTCCTTCTCCACCATCTCCATGGCTGTCTGAAGCTGATTGCCGCAGTCGCACCGCAGGGAGCCAAAGGTATCTCCTGTCAGACACTCGGAATGTACCCGGCACAAAACATTTTTCCCGTCACCGATCTCCCCTTTTACCAAAGCCACGTGATGTTCTCCTGTGATATCATTGATATATCCGTAAATCCGAAAATGTCCGTACTGGGTAGGCATATCTGCGCAAGCCTCGCGCACCACATGCTTTTCATGGATGCGGCAATAGTTCTGCAGATCTTTGATGGTAATAAACTTCAGTCCGTGTTCCTTTGCCATCTTCCACAGATTAGGCGTCCGCATCATCGTCCCGTCATTCTCCATGATCTCACAGCATACGCCGCATTCTTTCAGCCCGGCCAGACGCATCAGATCCACAGTGGCCTCCGTATGTCCGCCCCTGACAAGCACGCCCCCTGGTTTGGCAATCAGAGGAAATACGTGGCCCGGCCTGCGCAGATCCTCCGGCTTTGTAGTTTCGTCCACGCATTTCATCATGGTGTAGGAGCGCTCGGCCGCCGAGATCCCGGTGGTGGTGTCCCCATGGTCAATGGATACCGTAAACGCCGTATGGTGGTTGTCCGTGTTTTCTGCCACCATAGGCGGAAGTCCCAGCCTGGCCCCGATCCCCGCGCTCATAGGCGTGCAGATAAGCCCTTTTCCGTTGCATGCCATAAAGTTGATATTATCCTGTGTGGCAAATTCTGCCGCGCAGATCAGATCCCCCTCATTTTCCCTGTCCGGGTCATCTGTCACCAGGATCATCCGCCCTGCCCGCAGCTCTTCAAGAGCCTCCTCAATGGTGTTATATTCTGTATTCATGGTCTCTCTCCCTTCCTGTCTTTTTTGATCTACAGATACTCTTTTAAAAATTCCATGGTCAAGCCGCCCGTCTCTTCTTCTGGTACCTCAGGCATTTTCTGCTGCATCAGACGCTGAATATACTTTCCAACGATATCATTTTCCAGATTTACCACATGGCCCGGATGCCTTTTCAACAGCGTGGTCTCTTCCCCTGTGTGGGGGATTATGGATACCTGAAAAAAGTCTTTTCCCACCTGGGCCACCGTAAGACTGACTCCGTCGATGCAGACAGACCCTTTTTCTATGATCAGATACAAAATCTCCGGTTTTGTTTCAACCGTAAGCCACACGGCGTTTTCTTCTTTTTTGAGACTTTTTATAGTCCCTGTTCCGTCGATATGGCCCGAAACCAGATGGCCTCCAAATCTGCCGTCTGCCGCCATGGCCCGCTCCAGATTTACCTGTTCTCCCGGCCCCAGCCGGCCAAGATTGCTCCTTCTTACAGTCTCTGCCATAATGTCTGCTGTAAATCCGTCTTTTTCTATGGATATAACCGTCAGACAGACCCCGTTTACTGCAATGCTGTCCCCAAGTTTTGTTCCCTCCAGCACTTTTGACGCAAAAACGGAAATCTTTCCCGAGCGCCCTGCAAGGTGTACAAAACGTATCGTTCCAACCTCTTCTATAATTCCGGTAAACATATTTTCTCCTCCCTCCAACCGCTTTCTTGATCCCCCTGGTACATAGCTTTACCAGTCTTCTACCCGATATTCCATCAGCACGTCTTCTCCTATGGGGGATATTTTCTCAAGTTTAAGGAAGACCGCCTGTCTGGGAGTCTCTGCTCCGATGCCTGCCACCGGACTTTTCGCTCCTGCGCCGCCAAATATCTTGGGCGCCATAAATACTTTCACTTCTTTCACGATCCCGGCCCTTAAAGCGCTGTCATTAAGCTCTGCCCCTCCTTCCAGGAGGATGCTGTCGATCCCCTGACCGCCCAGATAATCCATAAGTTTTTTCAGATCCACTTTTCTGTTGCCATCCGGCAGCGAGACTACCTGGATCCCCAGCTGTTCCATCCTGTCTATCTTTTCTCTGGCATATGCTTTTTCAACACCGCAGGCAACTATGGTTTTGTATTCCCTGGCTGTCTGGCAGATCTTGCTGTTAATGGGGATCCGAAGGCTGCTGTCGCAGATGATGCGCGCCGGGCTTTTCTTTCCTTCTACCCTGACATTAAGCATTGGGTCATCTGCCAGCACCGTGCCGATGCCTGCCATGATTCCCATGTACTCATGACGCATCTTTTGGACAAACTCTCTGGCCGCCTCCCCGGTGATCCACCGGGACGCTCCCGTCTTGGTGGCGATCTTTCCGTCTGCGGTCATGGCATACTTCATGATCACATAGGGCGTCCGGTTGACGATATAGTGGAAAAACACGGGGTTCAGCCTGTCGCATGCTTCTTTCATAAAGTCCTCTTCCACCGTGATCCCTGCCTGGCGGAGTATTTGGACGCCTTTTCCCGCCACCTCCGGGTTAGGGTCCCGGGAACCAATGATCACTTTTCCAATCTTCTGCTCCAATATGGCCTGGGTACACGGCGGTGTTCTCCCGTAATGACAGCATGGCTCCAGAGTGACATACAAATGAGCCCCCTGGGCGCTTTCGGTCAGGGAAGCGATGGCGTTCCGCTCTGCATGAAGCCCCCCGCATCTGGCATGATACCCTTCGCCGATGATCTTCCCGTCTTTTACAATGACCGCTCCTACCATGGGGTTCGGATTTACCCATCCCCGGCCTTTTTCGGCCAATTCAATGGCTCTCCTCATATATTGGCTTTCCGGCATTGTTCCATCCTTTCCGGAAGTTCAGGCTTTGCCCAAGCTCCCATAAAAAAATCCCTGCTGGATCTTTCCTCAGGGATTTTTCGTGATACAAGATGAACGTTTCAGACTCTGTAAACAAAAAACTCTGAAATAGGAATATCCTATCTCAGAGCATCTGTCTGTCTTATGGTCTGCAGCCACTGATATCGTAACCATCTTCTCTCATCCAGACTATACTGTCGGCCCCGGAATCTCACCGGATCATGCCTTACGGCTTGCGGGCTTTACCGCCGGTAGGGACTTGCACCCTGCCCTGAAGATCTATTCACTTTCTGTTTGGGATTATAACGCATTTCGGCCTATAATTCAAGTATATTTTTTAATAACCTCTTGACCTGTTTATCCAAAGATCCTCCACCCGCAGATAAAGCTGTTCCTCCACCAGGAACCTAACGATCTGTGGACCACCCTGCCGTTGCTGGAAGACGCGTCAATAACGGTCCCTCCTCCTGCAACGATCCCCACATGGCCGCTGACCACAATGATATCGCCTGCCTGCAGATTGTTAAAGCTGGTGATCTTTGTATATTTTCCTACACTTCTCCAGCCTGATGAGGTAATATAACTCTGCTTTACCCCCGCCTGGTTCAGGCACCAGTAAACAAAACCGGAACAGTCAAAAGAATTGGGTCCTTTGGCTCCCCACACATAGGGACATCCTATTTTGGAGCTTGCAATGGAGATAAGAGTGCCGGCTCCTCCTTTTACGCCCGAACTGCCTCCTGACGACCCGCTGCCGGTCTTTCCTCCGGAACTGCCCGAACCGGAACCTCCTGTGGCTGCGCCGCCGGTGGAACGACGCACATCGCTTCCGGTCAGCTTAGCCATGGTCTGCATCCCCACGGAACCGTCGCTGGACAAGCTGTTATTTCTCTGAAAATTCTTTACTGCAGTCTCCGTCACCTCTCCGTAATATCCCGTCACATGGGAGGAGGAGAGATAACCGTATTTGTTCAGCAGTTCCTGGACTCTCTGCACGCTGTCCCCCTGGTCGCCCAGTGACATGCCGTTCGGCGCGGCATCGGCACTGTTGAGGACAGCTCTTGTGGATGGGCCTAAATATCCGTCTACTACCAGATCGTTTCTTGACTGGAACTGTTTTAAGGCAATGGATGTGTCAAGGCCATAGGCCCCGTCCGGCTCTGTGGTCAGATACCCCAGCGCTTTCAAACGCTCCTGAGCTGCCTGGACCACCTCGCTTCGGTCGCCATACACCAGCATGTTGGGTTTTATCTCATCACTGTACAGAAGGTTAATGGTCTGCCGTCCTACGCGGCCATCCTGCTTAATGCTGTTGACCTCCTGGAGCTTCATCACCGCTTCCTGGGTCTTATCGCCAAAGTTGCCTGTCACCAGATCTTCTGTAGCCAGATAGCCCAGCTCATAGAGACGCACCTGGATCCGCTGTATATCGTCTCCCTGGTCCCCATTTCCCACGGTATAGTATTTGGCATCTGGGTTCATGATCGCTTCCCAGGTAGACGGCCCTACGATACCGTCCTGCACCAGATCGTTTTGCCTCTGGAACGTTTTTACCGCTGCCTGGGTGACCGCCCCATAGTACTCTGTCGGCTCATCATTATCCATAAAGCCCAATTCCATAAGGCGTTCCTGAAGTTTTGCCACGCTCTCGTGCTCCACACCTACCCGGTAGTACTGCGGAGCCGGTTCTGTCTCCGGCACCGGAAGCTCTTTCAATCTTTCATATTCCGGCCCGTCAGGAGTCATCTGACGGATCCCCCATAAGACTTCTTCTTCCTGTGAGGAACTTTCCTCTATTACGATGTTTTTCTCCTCTGTGGACTGTGTAGGCTGATGTACTTGGCCTCGGTATGCAGCGCTGTCGCACCCTGCAAGACTTAACCCTATGAACAGTGCCAGTGTACTTCCCAGTACTGACCGCCAGGATCGCTGAATATCTATCTTCATCAAATCATTTCCTTCCTCTGTCGAATCCTGTCTATTTTATCATATTTTTAAAGTCATGGCCAGGATTTTGTGGAAATGTGGGATTGGATGTAGGATTGTCTCCAGAGGCTTGGTGTTCAGATTAGGTTCCATTATACACACATTTCAGCCGCTTTTCAATGACGGATTCCCAACTTACTATGCCCTTCTCTATCCTAAAATCTCTATTTTCCCCAGTTTTATGGATTTTTTTTGCAAAGAAAAAGAACCATATTTCTATGGTCCTTAAGAAGCTTAGTACACTATTCACAAACCTTTATACTGCTCTGTTAATCTTCAGCCAGCTTTTTAGCAATGGTCTTTATTTCTTCTATTGACAGCCTGGGAACATATTTCTTAATCTCTTCCGGGAAAAATTTCCCGGACTTTAACATATTTATAGCAGTTTCTCTTGCCTCCTTTTCCGTGGCTTCTTTAACAGCCTTTTCGGTGATCTTATTAATCTCCGGTTCCATAATCTCCAATAATGCCTGGCACATACTCGCATCTCCTTTCAGTTCTTCCACAATCTCCTGATTGGCCTGGATACTCACTTCCAGAATCGCATCCGCAAGTTTCCTGTCAAAATCATGAGTTAATCCATCAATCCGTTTGAGCAGGTCTTTTAACTCCTGTTTCTTTAACCTCCCTGACAGGGATTTCAGCCACGTATGCTCTGGCCCGTCTAATTCTTTTGTCACGATAATCTGAGTGGGAAACAGAACTCCGTTCAGCACATAATAGATTCCCGGACAGGGATTCTCCATCCGGATTCCGTTCTCTTTGAAATACCGGAACAGACCGTCGGGCCTTGCTTCCCTTACCATGGATACCGTAATATCGTCCGCTTTCCTTCCATCTACAGTCTCTCCATAGGATTTATACAGGCTGGCATATGCCCCTGCCTTGTAAAACGTGTCAATGTTCAGCTGATCCTCCGGTGATTTGTATTCCATGATATTATGCCCACGGAAGAGACGGCCTATTTCATTCTCTATCTGGACATCTTTCTCTTTCTTAATGACCAGAAGATCGATCTCCAGCGGTTTGGTGTTCAGATTGTATTCTTTTTCGTAAATCAGGTCTTTTCGGTTAGCTGACAATTCCAGATCAATCGCCGCTAAAAAACCCGGATGCCACTGTATTTTTATTTCGCGCTCACTCATGTTTTATTTATCCTTCCATGATTCCATTATACACACATTTCAGCCGCTTTTCAATGACGGATTCCCAACTTACAATGCCATTCTCTATCCTAAAATCTCTATTTCCCCCAGTTTTATGGACTTTTTGCAAAGAAAAAGAACCATATTTCTATGGCAATGTCATTAAGAAAGGAAGAAATCATGATAAAAAAGGGCATTTTTTTACTTAACAGATTTTAGACTGCTTTTAGATTGTTAAGTTATAAGGGGAGTTATGAAATTTTTGTGAAATTATGGGTCAATGGCTTGAAAAAAAGGATTTTATAAGCCATATTTATAGTAACCGTTGTGACGAGCGGTTCGCGTAGAAGTGAGAAGTCAGACATTTCAGACATTTTGGAAGAAGTCATTAAGTTAATAGTTGAAAGTTTAAATATATAGAAGTCAGAAGTACAAATAAGGGTAAGAAGTTAAAAGTACATAATAGTTGCGAACAAGAACGTCAATCATATGCCCAGCATTGGGTTTGTTTTTGGCGTTCTTTTTTCGTCTGGCGGTTGAAAAACCAATAGAAGGAAGAAAGATTATTATGTATATAAAAGAAAAACTCTGCCACGTAATCAATCGTGTAGCAGAGGCATACAGAAAAGAACAGTCCCTTCGAAAAAGTAAACTTTCAATCAGGGATACTATTCAACTGATTATCGGGGCGGAGGGCGGATCCCTTGCCAAAGAACTCCATAGGGCAGGATGTGATGTGTCAGCCTCTGCCCTCTCACAGCGCCGGGCACAGATTCCCGTCAATGTGTTCCGGGATATTTTCATGGAATTCAATGGGGAGTGCGTTGACCGTGAGACATTCCGGGGATTACGGCTTTTGGCAGTAGACGGTACGGCGGTTTCTATCCCACGAAATCCAAAGTCGGACAGCTTTGTGGTGCATTCCGGTGCGCCTAACGGATATAACCAACTACATTTGACGCCGTTGTATGACATACTGAACAAAGTATATCTTGAAGCGGTGATACAGCCAGAACCGCAGAAAGATGAGATAGGCGCATTGATTGAACTTGTTAAGCGTAACACGTTCAAGGAAAAGGCGCTTATTATCGGGGACAGAGGCTTTGAGTCCTATAATCTGTTGGCCCATCTTACGGAAAAGGAAAACCTGGATTTTCTAATCCGCATAAAGAATAGCTATTCCGCAATGAGGGAAGTGGCACGTCTGCCTATGTTGAAACTGGATACAGAGATCCATTTTACCGTCAGCACCACGCAGACGAAAGAGGACAAGCAGAAAAACATATCTTTCTGCAAGTGCCGAAAAAGAGCAAGGAGGGGAGCAAGACACGCCGGGGACGTTGGGATTTTCCCAGCACCTATCCCATGTGTCTGAGGATTGTCCGGTTCCAGTTGGATACTGGTGTGTTTGAGACGATAGCCACCTCTTTGCCAAAGGCATTTACGCTGGGGGATAGAGTCCAGTTTCCGGGATTTAAAATATACGATGGGACTTGTGAATCTGCATGGTAAAAGTGATTGTTTTGCGGAACAAGAATTGTACGCAGCAATGACTATGTTCAACTTCACAAGCCGCATAGCCCGTGAAGCAGTTATACGTCAGCCCAAAGAAGGGATTTATATGTACCATGTAAATTTCAAGATGGCAGCGGCATTGTGCCGGGAATATTTTAGGACGGGAGGTGCAGACTATGAGAAACTATTAGAGGAAATCGGACGTCATACAGTGCCGGTCAGACCAGACAGACAAAACAAACGAAACTTGAAAGCCAAAGGTTTTGCAGGTTTTACATAGCGGGTGTCATCATAACCCAGAGGGGCTGCCGAACTAAAGCGACAACCCCTTCTTTCCTTCTAACTTAATGTCCATACTAATGGGGGACGCATAGAAGCCATATAACATGTTCTATGGATATAACCCCAAATTTTTTTGTTCACAAAGGTCAGGTAATAGAAAGTAAAAAATCAGAATATAACAAGTATGCACTTATGTAGTGGTTTTTAGGGGAAAATCCATAGAAAATTGATAATATCTAAATTTTCATGTCGTATTTTTATTTTATCTACGATAAAAAGGGCGTAATATTCCATAAATCTCCTCTATATTTACAACTGCTATTTATAATAAACAGACCATATTTTCCATGGTTTTCACTACAAAAAGTAGGAGAAACCAAAAATACATTTGGAAAAAGCCATTTCCAATACCAATGGACAGATTTTCAGAAAAAATTCTGGCCCCCTTCTGAACGATTCAGAGAGGGGTGGGAATAAATTATATTCAGAAAATCATGACTATTTTCTGAATATAATTGCTATGATATGCAAAAATAAATATTTTGCTTTTGGAATTATACAAACTATGGTATAGTTATATACAAATTTGCAAAGGAGGATTTATAATGAAAAAAATTGGATTAGGTATTGCAATATTGCTCTTTGCTATTGTAATTTCTCTTTGTTCATCAGGAATGGAACTGTTCTCTATTGGAATTGGGATTGCAGGATTGATTTTTTCAATCATAGGATTTATGGAACGTAAGTAAAATAATTTCCAGTTTGTAGAACTAGGGAATCGGTATTTTCGGGTGAAAAATGATGAAAAAATTATATTTGATAGGCGGTACAATGGGCGTTGGGAAAACGTCTGTAAGCCAATGTATGAAACGAGAATTACCCAATGCGGTATTCCTTGACGGTGACTGGTGTTGGGATGCAGACCCGTTTCTTGTAACGGAAGAAACCAAGGAAATGGTTATTGATAATATTTGTTATCTGCTAAATCGTTTTATTCAGTGTTCGGCTTATGAGAATATTATTTTTTGCTGGGTAATGCATGAACAAAATATCATAGATACGATTCTAAATAAAGTAAAGATTACGGATTGTGTTGTGAAAGTAGTTTCTTTGATGGCAAATGAAGAGACCTTGACCGAACGGATTATGAAGGATGTTGACAGTGGGCGCCGTGGTGCGGATGTACTTGAGAGGAGTATAGCAAGGATTCCTTTCTATCAGTCCGTCAGCAGTGTAAAGGTGCAAACTGACAGCAAAACAGTTTACGAAATAGCAAAAGAAATTGTTGGGGTATAGATAAAGATAGCTTCAAATATGTACTCTCGGAGTCTCTTTGTGCCTGATTTTGTGAGATGATTTTTTGTCAGATGTGCATAAATTTATGAGGCGTACGTGGAACGTACGTTGATTAAATTTATG
>CAJTGF010000014.1 GCA_910575585.1 Clostridiaceae bacterium | reverse complement strand
GATGAGATCAATGAGGCGCCAGTAGTTTATCATTGGACGTACAAGACCGATGAGATTACCGCAGAAGATATCGCAGAGGCTGACATTGATCCAGAGCTCAAGTACATATGATAATATTTACACAAATATTTCAAGGACAGACTACTAGTGAGCCAACAGCAGCATCTGGAGCTATGGCGTTTGCGTCTGTAAGCGGAACATTGTCCAGCGGCTGGGTATATACAGGCGATGCAGATCTTCCAGAGGATGTAAGATATGACAATGATGATATGTACTGGTATTACCTGGTAACTGTAAGAGAGGGCGGGAAGGTAGCAAGATCCATTCCGTATAACTATCAGCTTAACAACGGCTCTGTATCCAGCTCTGAAGCAGGAACAGGTGCGGCAAGAACGAAAGTTATCAAGAATAAGACTTATCTCTTTGACAGTGATGGTAAGATGTTCAAGGGCTTCGTTGTTATCAAAGGCAGTGTAAATATTGTCTATGATAAAGACGGGAATGAGATTAAGACATATAATGCTATCAATCAAACTGAGAATGCTCACGGATGCAAGGTTGTAACCAATTTTGCGGGCGCAGATAAGCCATTTGCTGCTGTTTATTCTGATACAGATCCTACTAAGAAGACTTATGCTGGAATAGAAGGAAGAACTCTGCTGAATGGTCTCTACTATTTTAACGAGGCAAGTGGTTCCGTACAGGGTCAGATGCAGACAGGCCGTACTGCGATCACCAAAGATGGTGAGACATACTACTACTATTTCTCCAAAGATTCCAAATATCCAGGTTATGCTTATACTGACGCAGTTCAGGATGGATATCTGTATGGATCCGATGGAAAATGTGTGGTAGCTGAATCTGGCAACAGCCATATGTTATATATTTTACCTGAGACTGTTACAGTTATGAATAAGAAACTAGCCAATGGTAGTTTTATGACGATTGCTGCAGGCGATCCTGTAATTGTCAGCAGAACCGGTAAAATTAAGACCAGTGGAACGGTTACTATTGATGGCGTTAAGTACTTTATCGATAGCGCTACTTATACCGTTGATAATGATAAGACAACTGTTATTGACTAATAAGTAAGGTATTGAGATTTAAAATTTCACGATAAAGAGGGGCTGTTGCACAGATGTGTAACAGCCCCTCTTTATTAGATGGCATCCTTTCAGCCAATTTATTACTGTCAGAATGCCGTTCTTTTTACATGGTACTAAAAAACAACAAACTCCTATTAGTCGATCACAGTTGTCTTGCTTTCATCAACGGTATAGTTACTGCTATCAATCGTATACTTAACACCATCAATAGTAATAGTACCACTGGTCTTCACTTTACCAGTTCTGCTTACTACTACAGAGCTTCCTGCGCTGATCGTTTTTGGAAGACCTGTATCTTTATCTTTCTTGTTGATGATCATAACACTGTGCGGTAGAACATAAACCATATGGCTGTTTCCAGCCTCGGCTACAACGCACTTACCATCTGCTCCATACAGATATCCATCCTGAATAGCATTAGTATATGCATAACCAGGATATGTGGAATCCTTGGAGAAGAAGTAGTAGTAGGTCTCGCCATCTTTGGTGATAGCTGTACGGCCTGTCTGCATCTGACCCTGTACAGATCCGCTTGCTTCATTGAAGTAGTAAAGACCATTCAGTAAAGTTCTTCCCTCTATCCCTGCATAAGTTTTAACGGGCTTACCGTTATTATTCATTACCAGGTTACCATTATCGTCACGCTTATAAACTACTGCGAATGGATCATCTGCGCCTGCAAAATTTGTTACAATCTTACGATCATGCGCATTCTCTGTTTCGTTAATCCAGTTATATGCTAAAAATCTAGTTGGGTTGTTATTTTCATCAAGTTTGCAGATACCTTCACCCAAGCCGAAATAACCCAAGGAGTCTTTTTCATTGCTTACAGTCGGAATATTCCCTGCATCCTTGATAACAACAAAACCTTTTAACATCTTTCCATTACTATTGAAGAGATAAGTCTTATTTTTGATGACTTTCGCTCTTACATCACCTGTTGCGCCAGATTCACTTGTTGCATCTGCTACGGAACCGTTCACAAGCTGATAATTGTATGGAATAGATCTGGCAACCTTACCGCCCTCTCTTACACTTACCAGATAATACCAGTACATATCATCGTTATCATATCTTACATCTTCTGGAAGGTCCGCATCACCTGTATATACCCAACCGCTAGACAATGTACCGCTTACAGACGCAAATGCTTTCGCTGCGGATGCTGCTGTCGGAATGGTTGCTGGACTGTCATACCAGTCATCATCCATGATACCATCTTCGTTGAAGTGATAGTATTTTCCATCAATGTACTGGGATTTATTCTTGGAGGCTTTTCCTGTGCTGCCAAAGTAGAACCACTCAAGCTCATCATAATCCTCTTCCTGCATATAGTCATTTGGCTCAAGTTTCTGCCATCCTGTATATGCCCAGCCTTCTCTCTCGGTTCCGAAGTAGTACAGATCTCCCTTGGTACTCTCCTGCCATCCGCTGAGCATCTGGCCTTCCTCGTTGAACATGTAGTACTTGCCGTTGATATCTCTTACTTTCTTCTCATCCCCTGCGGTGTATGCCTTTCCTGCAGAACCAAAATAATAGTACAGAACCTCTGGCGTATCATCGCTGTTCTGGCTGCCTACCTGCGCACCCTCATCATTGGGGATCTCTTTCCATACATTGGTAAGTCTTACACCGTTCTCATCTACATAGTAGGTAGCGTTAACCGTGTCATCCTTGATCAGGGTATCTTTCGCCATAATACCATCTTCATTCAGATAGTAATAGTTGTCACCGGATCTTCTCCAGACATTAGCTTCCCTTTCGCCATCCTTGTCCAGATAAATCCAATCCTCACCTTCCTGCACCCAACCCTTGGTAGCAGCGAAGGAAGTCATGGAAGCACCGATAGCCAACAGAGCTGCTGCAGACAGAACTGCAACTAATTTTGTTTGCTTTCTCATAATGAATGCACTCTCCTTTTTCCTTTTTTGAACCTTCTTTTCGAAGATTCCCTATTGCATTACGAGGTAATTATACTTCCTATAATGGAAATTATCGCTACAAGGGAAAAGAGAGATGTATTACCTTATTATATTCCGTATTTCGGAGGTTTAGGATCTAACAGAATAAGAACAGAAGCAGCAGAAAAGATCAAAAAAATTAATTATTATCAATATTTTATCATAAATACGCGCTTATTTCTATAAAAAGATTGATTATCTCCGATATCTCCACGGCAAACGCAGATTCTCATTTTATGTATAAAAATCCCATCCACATCCAATATCCCAACTTAATTCCTCATCCCCCCCTTCTATTAAAATCCCCTTCGCATATTTCCCCTCCCCCCCACATACACTTAATATAAAAGCAGGCAGAAAGACAGGTAGGTGGGATTATGTTGGAATTGGTGAAGAAGAATATACATATGAATCGTTTTAAAAGCAATGTAGCGACGCAGGTGACGCTGGACGACGACTTTATCGTTCCCGACACAATGGACGACATGGCCCGGGTCATCTTAAGCTCCGGGGATATTCAGATAGAATCGGTGAAAAATCAGGGCGAGCGTGTTCTGGTAAAGGGGAAACTGAATTTCCAGATACTCTACAGGAAGGCAGAAGGCGGGTTTCAGACTATGGCGGGGCACATCCCATTTGAGGAGCCGGTAAATATTCCGGGGCTGGAGGAGAAGGACTATCTGGGGGTCAGCTGGGATCTGGAAGATCTTACTGCCAGCATGATCAATTCGCGAAAGGTCAGCGTAAAGGCCATTGTGACGCTGGTGATACGGGTGGAGACTTTGTACGACGCGGAGGCTGCCATTGATGTCATAGAAGGGGGAGCGCCGGGACGGGGGGAAAATAGCTGGAACGCAGGCGCAGGCGATATGGACGGCGGCAGCTGGAATCTGGAATATGAAGGAGATGACCGTAGGACGGACAATGATATTTACGGGGCAGTTTCCGAAGATGCCTCAGAAGGGATGGAGATCCTGCGGCGGCAGGCAGACGTGGCGGTGATCGCCGTGCGCAGGAAAGATACCTACCGGATAAAAGAAGACATTACCCTGTCAGGGAGCAAACCAAGTATCGAGCAGATCCTGTGGAGTGAGATCCGGCTTCGGGGGACTACCACGAAACCGCTTGATGGAAGGATCCACATAGAAGGGGAGGTAATGATCTTTGCCATCTATACAGGAGAGGGGGAAAATACTCCTGTGCAGTGGCTGGAAGAAAGTATTCCCTTTGCCGGAGACGTGGAATTGCCGGAATCCGTGGAAGGTATGGTTCCATCTATTTCCGTGAGGCTGGTACATAAAGAACTGGAGGCGAAACCGGACTATGACGGGGAAATGCGGGATCTGGAGCTGGACGCGGTGCTGGAACTGGATATGAAGCTGTACGAAGAACAGCAGATTGAGCTGCTGGGAGACTTCTATTCCAACAGCCGGGAACTGGAATTGGAGTCAGGGGAGGTGTGCTTTGACCGCCTTTTAAGCAAAAATACCGGAAAATGCAGGATCGCGGAGAAGGCGGAACTAAAAACCGGGGACCGGGTCCTTCAGATCTGCCATAACGACGGGACAGTCAAGATTGATGATGTGGAGATCAAGGACGATTCTCTTCAGATTGACGGCGTGCTGGAAGTGTCTCTTCTCTATCTGACTTCCGATGATTCAGAGCCTGTGAGGGCGGAGACGGAGATGGTTCCCTTCCACTATGAAGCGGAGACGCCAGGAATAACCCCGGACAGCGTTTATCAGCTGAACACAGGGCTGGAACAGATGACGGCAGTTATGGCAGGCGGAGATACGGTGGAGATCAAGGGAGTTATTAGCCTGGATATCCTGGTGCTCCAGCCGGTAAAAGAGCCGGTGATCCTGGGAGTAAAAGAAGCCCCGCTGGATCTGGAGAAACTTCAGGAGCTTCCGGGAATCACGGGATATATTGTTCAGCCGGGAGACTGCCTGTGGGATATTGCGAAAAGGTTCCACACTACCAGAAAACAGGTCATAGATGCCAATGGACTGTCGGGCGAACAGGTTCGGCCCGGTGACCGCCTTATTTTAGTGAAGGATGTGGCAGGGGCTTAAAAATCATATGCGTTGCCAATCATTCCGCCCCCCCCAGAAAAAGCGGGTCTTTACTCTATGGCAAATCCACACGGACAAGAAACGGCTCCTTATGGGCAAAAGCCGGATTCTCGTAAATGAATGACTTTGCGTGTGAATAGCCACAAAAATAGCCGCAAGCCAGCCACAAACCAGCCATAAACCAGCAGGAAAGGAAAAAGCTGGATGCACAAAAACAGGATTTTCGGATATAATACAATATAAGGTTTATGGATGAACGGTGTTATATCCGCATCCAGCTGGTGCTTCAAATAGATTCAGGGCAACCTGGGCGGTAAGTGCGTATTGCAAGCGCAGTTGCCGTCTACATATCATATATGCACAGGATACTGCAAAGATATCCATGAAAAGATCTGCCATGTCCCGTCAAAGGCTGCCGTATGCAGGAGCCGGAACGCAAAATAGCATCTGATAACAGAAGAGAAAGGGTTTGATCTATGAACTACACATATCTGGTCCGCTGCCGGGATGGAAGTCTGTACTGCGGCTGGACCAATCATCTGGATGAAAGGATAAAAGCGCACAACGACGGAAAGGGAGCCAAATATACCAGGTGCCGAAGGCCCGTGGAATTGGTGTACTATGAAACCTTTGACACAAAAGAGGAGGCCATGCGCCGGGAGCATGCGGTAAAAAGGCTGAGCCGGAAACAAAAAATGATGTTAATTGAAAATTTTGGAAGCAACAACTTCCGGCAGAAAAAAGGGCAGTCCTGACAGGGATGGCCCTTAATTTTATGGGAAAAATGCGTATCTGGAAAATTTATGGGAATTTAATAATTTTAGACCTTGAAATTTTGTATACAATGTATATAATATACTGTATACAAAATAATACAAAAAAACAATTCCATATACAAGGAGAAGGAGATATGGTAAAGCATCTGGGGTTAAAAGCCTATGGGAAGATCAACCTTGGGTTGGATGTACTTCGCAAAAGGGAGGATGGGTATCATGAGGTCCGCATGATCATGCAGACGGTTGGCCTGTATGACCGGATAGATCTGGTAAGCCAGGATCATCCCGGCATAAAGGTGGAGACAAACCTTTATTACCTTCCTAACAATGAGAACAACCTGGTTTATCAGGCCGCTAAGCTTTTGATGGATGAGTTTGGGATCAAAAAGGGTATTTCTATAAAGCTGAAGAAATTTATTCCGGTGGCAGCCGGCATGGCGGGGGGCAGCAGCGACGCGGCGGCGGTGCTTTTTGGAGTGAATAAGATGTTTGGGCTGGGGCTGTCCCAGAAAGAGCTGATGGAGCGGGGGGTGAAGATCGGCGCGGATGTTCCCTACTGTATCATGAGAGGGACGGCGCTGTCGGAAGGGATTGGGGAGATCTTAACGCCTCTTCCTCCGGTACCTCAGTGTCAGGTGCTGATCGCAAAGCCGGGGATCAGCGTATCCACCAAATTTGTCTATGAGAATCTTCATGCCAATGGATTAAGGCCAGAGCAGCATCCGGATATCGACGGCATGACAAGGGCCATCGGACAGGGGGATATTTATAAGATTGCGTCCCATTTGGGCAATGTGCTGGAGACGGTGACCATACCGGCCTATCCGGTCATAGCGCAGATAAAGGATATGATAATGGATATGGGAGCCATAGGGACTCTTATGAGCGGCAGCGGCCCTACGGTGTTCGGACTGTTTACCAACCCCAGAGCGGCGGCGGCAGCCTATGAGAAGATGCGGTATGGAGAGGGCATCAAGGTGGCCAGACAGGTATATCTTACTAATTTTTACAACCGGAAAGAATAGGGAGGCCGTATAATATGGAAGGAAGTATGTTAAAGGTAAATATGAATGAGTATCTGCCGCTGAGGGATGTGGTGTTCAATACCCTGCGCCAGGCCATTTTAAAGGGGGAGCTGGAGCCGGGGGAGAGGCTTATGGAGATCCAGCTGGCGGAGCGTTTGGGAGTCAGCCGGACGCCGATCCGGGAGGCTATACGAAAGCTGGAACTGGAAGGGCTGGTGCTGATGATCCCGAGAAAGGGGGCGGAGGTGGCCAAGATCTCCGAAAAAAGCCTGCGGGATGTTCTGGAGCTTCGCCGCTCCCTGGAGGAGCTGGCCATTGAGCTGGCCTGCCAGAGGATGACGGAGGAGGAGATTGACGAGCTGGAATACGCGCAGAAAGCTTTCCGGGAGGCTATGGACAGCAAGGACGTGATGCTCATGGCGGAAACCGATGAAAAGTATCATGAGATCATTTATCAGGGGACCAAAAACAGCCGTCTGGTGCAGATCCTCAACAACCTTCGGGAACAGATGTACCGTTATCGTCTGGAATATATTAAAGACGCGGACAAGCGCCAGATCTTGCTGATCGAGCATGATAACATTGTCAAAGCTGTGAGAAACCGCAAAGTGGCAGAGGCTAAGGCGGCTATGCGGGAGCATATTGATAATCAGGAGATCACAGTATCCAGAAATATTAAAGAAAAGGAAGAATCTAACTGAATTGTTAGGAAAATATTAAAAAATAATAATTCCATTGACAGAGTGACAGGTTGTCATTATAATGAATGACAGGTTGTCACTTTTGTTTTCTGCAGAACAGAAGGGGGGATTGAAAATGCCTAGTGAACGTTTTTACAGGCTTTCCGAGGAGAAACAAAATCTCATATGGGAAGCTTCCATGAAGGAATTTACAGCAGTGCCTTATGAAAAAGTTTCCATCAACAAGATAATCCGGGAGGCAGGGATATCCAGAGGCAGTTTCTATACATATTTTGAAGATAAACGGGATGTTCTGTCGTTTTTATTAGAGGATACCGCGAGAAAGTGGCGGCAATTCTGCCTGGAGGGCCTGGACAAGACAGATGGAGATGTATTTTTATTGATGGAATCCATGATGGATTACGCGCTCAAGTTCTGTAAGAATAATGACCTGTTCAGCCTGCATAAACATTTGATAATGTATCCCGATGACGTGCTGATGGAATGTAGAAATGAGGATCTTAAGGCGGCAGTGGGGGAAGAGTTCTTTGGGAAGATTGACCGAACCAAGCTGCGGGACGACTCAAATGGGGGGGTTCTGCTGTTGGTAAAACTTTGTCTTGTCTCCATGATGGCGGGGATCGGCGAATTTCACAAGCGACCCGACCAGGAGGAGGCCATAAAGCATGAGTATAAGAAAGCATTGACATTATTAAAGCATGGGGCCTATAAGGATTCTGAAAAAGACCAGGCAGAGGAGGAATAGATGAGTAAAAAGACGATGATCGCGGCAGCGGTGGTTGTGGTTGTGGCAGCAGGGGCCTTTGTGGGACAGAGTTATCTGACGCCCAAGAGCGCGCCGGAGGCGGTGGCGCCTCCTGTTGTAAGGGCCCAGACGCCTTCCACAGGGGATATTGAGCTGTTCCGCAGTATGACAGGGACCATAGAGCCGGCAGATTCAGTGTATGTGATCCCTAAGGCAGCCGGGGAGATCACGGCGGTCTATGTAAAAACAGGTGATTATGTGGAGGAAGGGCAGCTGCTGTGTGAGATTGACACAAAGCAGGTGGATGCTGCCAAGTTACAGCTGGAGGCAGCAGAGATCGCCCTCCATGACGCCAGGACCAATCTGGAGAGGATGCGGGTCCTTTATGGCAGCGGAGATATTTCCGCCCAGGCATTTGAGCAGGTGGAAAGCGGGGCAAAGTCAGCCCAGATCCAGTATGATTCGGCAAAGCTGGCCTATGATTATCAGGTGGAATTCAGCACCATCACAGCCACGATCGCCGGCAAGATCGAATCCAGCAATATGGAAGTCCACGACATGGCCAGTCAGAGCGGGCCTTTGTGCGTGATCTCCAGCGAGGGTACAAAGACGGTGAATTTTGCCGTTACAGAGGCTATTCTGGATAATGTAAAAGAAGGGGATCCCATCCGGATCGAGAAGGGAGGCAGTGAGTACACCGGTGTTGTCACAGAGGTCAGCACCATGGTGGACGCGGCTACCGGTCTTTTTAAGGTAAAGGCTTCCGTGACAGACGGCAGCGGGTTGGCCAACGGGTCTTCCGTAAAGCTGTATGTGACCTCTGACAAGGCACAGCAGGTTATGACAGTTCCGGTGGACGCGGTTTACTATGAAAACGGAAACCCCTATGTCTATACATTTGACCAGGGGATCGTACACAAGACGGATGTGGAGATCGGCATAAGCGATTCCAAGAGCATGGAGATCACATCCGGGTTAACGGAATCTGATAATGTGATCACTACATGGAGTCCGGAGCTGTATGAAGGGGCTCCGGCAGTTTTGGAGTCGGCCTCGGAAGAGACGGCTGAATAGGAGGGACGGCATATGAATTTGACAAAGACTGTCCTGAAACGGCCGGTGACCACAGTGATGGTGGTCCTGTGCCTTATTGTATTCGGCCTTACGTCGGTGCTGTCCTCAAAGCTGGAACTGATCCCTTCCATGGATATGCCCATGCTGGTGGTATTTACCCTGTATCCGGGAGCCAGCCCCGATGATGTGGATGAGCTGGTGAGCCAGCCCATTGAGAACGAGACGGGAACCTTAAGCGGCCTTAAAGGCGTGACCAGCGTTTCCGGAGAGAATTCTTCCATTGTACTGCTGGAATATGAGTACGGCATTGATATTGACGACGCTTATGATGATCTAAAGAAAAAGATGGATGCCCTCCAGTCAGACCTTCCGGATGACGCCCAGACTCCGGTTATCATGGAGATGAACATCAACGATATGGCCAGCATCACCTTGGCGGTGAACAATGACACCCAGGGCAATTTATATAACTATGTCAATGACACCATTGTGCCCGAGTTTGAAAAATTGTCATCTGTGGCCAGCGTGGATATCAGCGGAGGACAAAAAGAGTACATAAGGATCGAGCTGATACCGGAGAAACTGACCCAATATCGGCTTAGCATGAACGCTGTGGCTTCTGCCGTCAGCAGCGCGGACTTTTCGTTCCCCATAGGCGACACGGAAGTTGGCAAACAGATCCTGTCTGTGACTGCGGGGGTGGATTACAGCACCGCGGAAAGTTTGAAGAGCATCCCCATTACCCTGGGCAGCGGCAATATCATCTATCTGGAAGATGTGGCCAACATCTATCCGGCTCTGGAGGAGGCCGGCGGCATCGGACGGTATAACGGCAGAGACACGATCTCCATACAGATCAAGAAGCAGCAGAGCAGCAGCGATGTGGAAGTGTCAAGGGACGTCATGCGCATTGTGGAGCGGATGAAAGCAGGGAACCCGGATCTGGAGATCGTGGTGGTGGATGATAACAGCACCATGATCAAATCCTCTTTAAATTCCGTGCTGCAGACCATGGTGATGGCAGTGGTTGTGTCCATGGTGATCATTTTCCTGTTTTTCGGAGATCTGAAAGCTTCTCTGATCGTAGGGACATCAATCCCCCTTTCGATTTTGGCGGCCCTGATCTCCATGAGCGCCATGGGATTTTCTTTGAATGTGATCACCTTAAGCAGCCTGGTGCTGGGGGTGGGCATGATGGTGGATAATTCTATCGTGGTGCTGGAAAGCTGTTTCCGCTCCACAAAAGGCGTGGGCTTTAAGGAATACACGGAGGCAGCGCTAAAGGGCAGCGGTGTTGTGCTTCAGTCCATTATCGGCGGCACGGTGACTACCTGCGTGGTATTTCTCCCTCTGGCTTTTCAGAAAGGCATGTCGGGGCAGATGTTTAAGCCCCTTGGATTTACTATTGTGTTCTGTATGCTGGCGTCCTTGATCTCGGCCATGACCATTGTGCCGCTGTGCTACACCATGTACCGGCCTAAAGAAAAGGAGCGGGCGCCTTTGTCAGGGGTCGTTGAGCGGATGCAGAGCGGTTACCGAAGTATTATGAATGTGCTTCTTCCAAAGAGGAAAACCGTTATCTTTACTTCCGTTGTGTTTTTGGGGCTGGCCATTTTGATGGGGACCCAGCTGGGTATGGAGCTGATGACGTCAGCGGATGAGGGTACTATCGCCATTTCCATTGAGACGAAACCGGGTCTTAATATAGAAGAAACAGACAGGATCCTGCAGCAGGTGGAAGCCTTTGTCACATCGGAGGAGAATCAGGCTTATGTAGAGTCCTATATGCTGTCCTTCGGCTCTTCGGGGCTCAGTATGAGCGGCGGGTCCGGGGCGACACTGACGGCGTATCTGAAAGATGACTGTCCTTATGAGACGGATGAAGTAATAAAACAGTGGAAGCCGGTCCTTACAAGGATCGCGGACTGCGATATCACCCTGCAATCCAGCAGCATGATGAGTTCCATGATGGTTGCCAGCAGCGGTTATGAGGTCATATTGGAGAGCACTCAGTATGACAGCTTAAAGGAAACTTCCGACAGGGTGGTGGCAGGACTGATTGACAGGCCGGAGGTGACCAGAGTGCATTCCACTTTGGAGAACGCGGCTCCTGTGGTGAAGATCAACATAGATCCCATTAAGGCATCTGCGGAGGGAATGTCGCCGGTGCAGGTGGCAGGGCTTATTAACACGATGCTGAGCGGAGACGAGGCAACAACACTAGAAGTAGATGGAAATGAGATCAGCGTTATGGTAGAATATCCGAAGGAGGAGTATGAGACTCTGGATCAGGTGAAAGGGATCGTGATCCCCACAGCCACCGGGGCTTCGGTAGCCCTTACGGATATCGGGGAGGTTACATTCCAGGACAGCCCGCTGAACATTACCAGGTCCAATAAGCAGTATCAGGTGACGATCAGCAGCGATTACACGGAGCTTGTGGACACCGAGGACCGCAAGGCAGTGGAGAAGATGAAGAAAACCTTGTTTGACCAGGTGGTGGCGCCGGCTCTGCGGCCAGATACCTCCATTGCGCAAAATGCCGTGGACGAAAGCATGTTCGAGGAGCTGGGAGCCTTGTTCCAAGCGATCCTGATCGCCGTATTTTTGGTGTTTGTGGTCATGGCGGCTCAGTTTGAGTCGGTGAAGTTTTCGGTCATGGTTATGACCACCATCCCGTTTTCACTGATCGGGTCCTTTGGGCTTTTATTCCTTACGGATGTGACCATCAGTATGCCCTCTATGCTGGGATTTTTGATGCTGGTGGGCACGGTAGTCAACAACGGTATCCTGTATGTGGATACGGTGAACCAGTATCGTCAGGAGATGGATCTGTCTACAGCCCTTATTGAGGCTGGGGCCATCCGTTTGCGGCCTATCCTTATGACGACACTGACCACCATTG
The DNA here is from genome assembly GCA_910575585.1 of Clostridiaceae bacterium. GTDB lineage: Bacteria > Bacillota > Clostridia > Lachnospirales > Lachnospiraceae > UBA3402. The sequence continues at coordinate 80,207 of CAJTGF010000014.1, read as the reverse complement.
TGGCTATGATCCCTATGTGTCTGGCGTTCGGCGACGCAGGGGAGATGATGCAGGGCATGGCCCTGGTGGATGTGGGAGGTCTGGTGGCTTCCACCATCTTGGCGCTGTTGATGCTGCCTGCTTACTATTCGGTTATGAGCAGTAAGAAAAAGAGGCAGGTTGTTTTGGAAGATTAATGTTAGGAGGATTATGAGACGGACAAAAATGATAAGCCCCATGGCTTTGGGAGTGGCAGTGTCATTGAGCCTGGGAATGCCGGTTTCTGCCCTTGCCGGAAGTCCGGAGTTTAGCAGGACTGCCGAGGAGTGGGCAAGACTTCGGGATAATGTGCTGGAGTACGGGGAGATCGAAGATCTGGTATATGAGTATAATACGACGGTCTTAAACAACGCTCAGGCGTACAACCGGGAGAATAACAGGGACCGGAGAGAAGTGGTAAAGGGGTATATGGATCAGGCGGCGGATGCCCTGGACGCGTATACTTATACATCCAGCCCGGATCTTCTGGTGGCTGCCAACCAGGCGGAACAGGCGGCGGAGAACAATGTGCTGGAAGGCGACAGGACGGCTTCCATGATCGGATACAAGCAGACGGAAAAAGGGATCGCGAAACAGGCCCAGGAAGCCATGAACACCTATTTCAGGCTCCAGTATCAGCTGACGGCGCTGGAGAAGGAGCGGGAGCTTCTGGCGGCCACCGTAGGTTCGGTCCAGGGACGGCAGAGTCAGGGCATGGCTACCTATGCGGAGGTGCTTAATGCCCAGCAGAGTGTGCAGGGCGCGGATTCCCAGATCATTGCCATGAAGAGCCAGATTGAGGATACGAGACAGAACCTTATTATCACGCTGGGATGGAAGCAGGGGGATATGCCGGAGATCCGCCCCATGCCGCAGATGCAGATGGACAGGATCAGTGCCATGAATGTGGAGGAGGACACCAGGAAGGCCCTGGCAGCAGATTACACCCTGCAGCTGGACCAGCGCAAGATGAACAATTCCATTACGGATTCCAACAAAAACATCTACAAAAAGACTGTGGAAGAGGATAAGCAGAAGATCGCCGTGGCAGTCAATGACGGATATCAGAAAGTGATACAGGCAAAGAACAGCTATGACGAGGCTGTGCTGAATTTGGAAGTTGAGACCAAGAACTGGAACGCGGCCAATACCAAATACCAGCTGGGCTCCATCAGCCGCATGGAATGGATGCAGGCGGAGACCGCCCTGGTAAAGGCCCGGATGGACAGAGAAGTGAAAAATCTGGAACTGTTCCAAGCGATGGAAAACTATGACTGGATCATAAAAGGAGTGAGATGATGAAAGCCTGCAGATGGGCGGCGACGCTGGGGCTTACAGGGATTTTGACCCTGGGCGTGCCCTTTGGCGCCATGGCCGCCATAGAAAAGCCGGAGCAGATGGACGACGCCACCTGGGCCAGGCTTCAGGATAATGTATTGGAGTATGATGAGATCAGCGATCTGGTGGAATACTACAACCCCACTTACCGCCAGGTGGTGGAGCAGATCGAGATCAACGCAAAGCCCATGGAGGAGGCGGCCAGAGAACTTCGCAAGTCCGCCGATGAGATGGCCTCGGACGCAAAGGACATAAAGGATCTGGATCCTGTGATGTACAAAGGCATGCAGCAGGCGGTCAAAGGATACCGCCAGGCGGCAGAGCGCTTTGACAAGGCAGTGACCTCCGTACATACTCAGACGCGCCATCAGTTAAGCATGGTAAAGAAGATGACCGTATCGGGACTTCAGCAGATGATGATCGGGTATTATCAGGCCATGGCTTCCAGAGAGATCTTGGATACCGCGGTGACGCTGGCCCAGGCAGCGTACGATTCTTCCGTGACCCAGCAGAGCCTGGGCATGGCCACGGCTGCGGATACCCAGGCGGCGGAGAAGTCTCTCCAGTCGGCCAGAGGCCAGTTAAAAGCGCTGGATGATACATTGGTCAATCTTCGGCAGCAGATGTGCATCATGACCGGCTGGGATTATAATGCGGATATGCAGCTGGGCGACGTGCCTGCCCCTGATTTTGCCAGGATTGAGGCCATGGATCTGGAACAGGATCTGGTAAGAGCCATTGGAAATAATTATACCCTGATCAACCAGAGAGGGATCTCGGGAAAGGGCGATGCCAACCGGACGGCAAAGTTCAGGCTTATGGATGAAACAGAAGCCCAGGTCAAGATCCGGCTGGAATCCGCCTACCAGGCTATTGTGGAGAGCAGGACTGCCTATGAGGCGGCCAATGTGGCGTTTCAGGGCGCGCAGATCACCATGAACGGTAATGACTTGAAATATCAGATGGGGATGATCGGGAATCTGGAATATCTCCAGCTAAAGCTGGCGTATCTCCAGCAGAAGGCGGCTGCAAAAACGGCGGCGCTGAATCTCACCCAGGCCATTGAGGATTACGGATGGATCGTTCAGGGACTGGAGGGCCAGACAGGAGGCTGACGGTCAAAAGCGGGAGGGCTTAAAAAGTCCTCCCGCTTTTGACTGGACCAATGGTCTACCAGGTGACCATTTTATCGATCATTTTCTGCTGCTCGCTGGTAGAGCGGGTCAGATAGATGCGTGTGGTCTCCACATTGTCATGGCCTAACAGATCGGCCAGAAGGGCGATATCATTGAACCTTTGGAGAAAATTAATGGCAAACCGGTGGCGGAAGGAATGGGGATACACGGTATTTGGATCAATCTTATAGAGCCTGGCGTAGTGTTTCAGCTGGCTGTTGACGCCCCGGGCCGTGAGAGGATTTCCCTGCCGGTTGGTAAACAGGTATCCGCTGGAGATACCGCGGCGCAGACACCAGGCAGATGCTTCCCGGCACAGGGTATCCGGGATATAGACTCTCCTCATTTTTCCGCCTTTGGAGTACAGATCCATGTATCCTACGGAAAGATGTTCCACTTTGATCTTTAAAAGCTCGCTGACCCTTGCCCCGGTGGCCCCCAGAAACCACACCACAAAAAACCACAGCTCGGGCCCTTTCTTTTTTAATCTGCGCTTTAAGGCCAGGTAATCTTTGTTGGAGATCACGGCATCCAGATAAGAGGCCCTTTGGAGGCGCACCGAGGGAAGTTTGTATCTGGGTTTTCCGGCATAGTCCACATAATGGTTAAAGCCGCAAATGCGCTGATTCACCGTGGACGGTTTGTAGTTGGCAATGAGATAGGCCCGGTATTTTTTGGCTGTGGAAGCCGTAAGGGAAGCGTACATGGTCCCAAACAGCCGCAGACTGCCTACATAGGAGGTGATGCTGCTGTCGGACAATTTTTGTTCCTGGAGATAGAGACGGAATCCGTCCAAATCTGCAGACAGTTTCATCGTGCCACCTCCTACCAGTTGACTACCTGATTGACAATGACCTGCTGTTCCGCCCGGCTTCGGTGGAGATAGATGCGGGTGGTCTCAATGCTCTGATGACCCAGAAGGTCTGAGAGAAAGGAGATATCGCCGCATGCCTCAATAAAGTTTTTGGCAAACCGGTGGCGGAAGGAGTGGGGATGAAGCACTGCCGGGTTCAGACCGTAGAGGTATGAGAACTTGCGCAGCTGTCCCCGGATGGCGGCAGGGGTCACAGGTTCTCCGAAACGATTGAGGAACAGAAAGCCGGGAGGATGCTCCTCCCGGTTAATCCAGGCAAGGGTGTCTTGCCGGAGAGCTTTTGGTATGTATACGCGGCGGATTTTGTTTCCCTTGGAGTACAGGTTCAGCCAGCCGTTTTCCACATCCTGGGTCTGAAACCGGACCAGTTCGCTTACCCGGACGCCGGTGGCTGCCATGAAGCGGATCAGGTAGTAGTAGAGATGATTGCCGTCCCGGATGAGACAGCGTTTCAGATACTCATAGTCTGCCTGGCTGATGACATTTTCCACATAAGTTTTCTGCTGCATCCGAAGCATGGGCACCGGGGATGCGGCCATATTCCGGTATTCCATATAGCAGTTTAAGGCCCGTATCCGCAGGTTTACGGTCTGAGGTTTGTAATGCTCTAAAAGGAAGCATTTGTACAGCTGCAGGCTGTTGGGGTCCGGCCGGTCGTACAAACCGTAGAACTGCCTGACCGCGTAGGTGTAGACCAGAATGGTATTTTCTGCCCGGTTTTTTTCTTCCAGCCAGCTGCGGAAGCCGTCAATCTGGCTTGTTACGCGGATCTCGCGTTCGCTTAAGTAGTCATTCATGTTCTTGTCCTCCTTGTCTTTTGTGGAGCATGTCTGTGCCAGCGTGTGTCTGAAAGATCATTGCCGTCAGATGTACGCTTTGCTTTACGGCATATTTGCCCCTCATTTGTGTCAATGGTTATCATACCATTATCCGATTATGGAGTCCCGTCGAAAAACTGGAGAAGTTTTAGACGGATCCGGATTCGTGACGGGTTTTCAAATAATGACTGGTAATCTTCCTCCGATAAAAGCATCTGCAGTTCCTGTCTGGAACTTTGGGGCAGGATACTGTGGGTGGCGTCAATGAAGCAGAGTTTGGGATAGAGGACGCACCACCAGTTACGCCCTCTGGCCCGGCCCAGCTCCACCTGGACCGTGTCGTAAGTCCCGCAGGGCAGGACCAGATCGCCGTAGGCTTTGGTGGGAAAATAGGCTTTGGTCACGGAGATGACGGCCTTATAGTCACAGCCCTTTTGGGCCAGATACGCGTTGGTCTCGGCTTCCAGGGATTGCTTGTGGTCATTTATATAGGAAGAAAGTTCTTCTTTGGAGCCGGCAGAGCAGCTCCTAAGGAGTTGAAGCACAAAGGATTTTACATCTGTTTTTATGGCCTGATCGTTCGAACTGTTGGAGTTTGCCAGCACATGGAACCGCAATATAGAGGGGGCGATCCGCCCGGCCAGATCCTCATCTTTTTGATAGCCCCACAGAACGCAGCACAGCAGAGACAGCAGAAAGCAGGAAGCGGACATGAGCAGTGTTTTCTGGTATTTCATAATAATACCTTCCTTTCCTCGTTTTTCTTTTCTACTGGTAATTCTAACCAGATATGTTATAATTAAACCCAAGATCAGATTTTTAAATTTTAGAAGGCAGCAGGGAGGAAGGCAGGATGGACAGAAATTCGCCTATCGGAGTTTTTGATTCGGGCATCGGCGGGCTGACTGTGGCCAGGGAGATCATGCGTCAGATGCCAAAGGAACGGATCATATATTTTGGAGATACGGCAAGACTGCCTTACGGCAGCAAATCTCAGGATACGGTCCTGCGGTATTCCAGGCAGATCATCCGGTTTCTCATGACAAAAGAGGTAAAGGCTATTGTGATCGCCTGCAATACAGCCAGCGCGTATGCCTTGGAGACCGTGGAGCGGGAACTGGATATTCCCATTATCGGCGTGATACGGGCGGGGGCCAGAACGGCGGTCCACAGCACCCGCAACGGAAAGATTGGCGTTATCGGCACCGAGGGCACCATCAGCAGCGGGATCTATACGGATGTGATGCGGCAGATGCGCCCGGATATTGAAGTGACGGTCAAGGCATGTCCCTTGTTTGTCCCTCTGGTGGAGGAAGGGCTTTTGCATGATACGGTGACGGATGAGATCGCGTCCAGATATCTGTCGGTTCTGAAAGGGCGGTTCATTGACACGCTGGTTTTAGGGTGTACCCATTACCCGCTGATCCGTTCCACCCTGGGGCGGATCATGGGGGATGAGGTGACTTTGGTAAATCCGGCTTATGAGACGGCCATAGAGCTGAAAGCGCTGCTGGAGGAGAAGGATTTGGCTTGTCAGGGGGCGGAGGAGGACGGCGGAAACGAGAAATATCAGTTTTACGTAAGTGATCTGGCGGAAAAGTTTACGGCGTTCGCCACCTCAATCCTGCCTAATGAGGTAAAGGAGACGAGAAAGATCCATGTGGAAGGATATTGATAAAAAAGACGATAAAAGAGGGGAAGCCATGACCGGAAAAGTGCAAATTGACATAAAGGGCGTCAGGACCATAGACGGACAGCGGGAGCAGGTGGACGAGACCGGGACCGGGGAATACTATAAGAGAAATGGAAAACACTATGTCATAGGAACCTCAGAAGACGGCGCCATAAAACGCATGAAGTTTACGGTTGATTCCATGAGCGTTACGGGAAAGGGCGGGGGGAGCATGGTGTTTGAGGCGGGGAAGGAGACCAGGACGTTTTATGGAACTCCTGCGGGCTATCTGGAGCTTGAGTTTCATACCCGGGAATTTTGTCTGCGTGAGGAGGATGAGTTTCTGGAGGCAAAGGTGAGATATGCGCTGTATCAGGACGGCATGCATGTATCCGATAACTGTATGGTGGTAACCCTTCAGCCCCAAGGCCCCAAGGCTTCTTAAAATAAAAGCTCCCCTGCCGCTTGTCCGGCAGGGGAGGATATTCTCGTTATTTCTTGGAAGGATCCTTGTCCTTTTTAAATCTGGAAAAAAATCCCTTCTTCTTAGGCGGAGCAGGCACCGCGCCGCCGCGGACACTCTTTAGCTGGGTTATGTAGATGCCGCTGATGACTACCTTGGCCTCTGTCTTAAGAGGAAGAACGGCAAATACCTTTTCGTCAGCAAGAAGGGTCATGACCTTAGGTCCAACCTTGGCTTTCACCACCGGAACCTTGGCCCACCTTAAATACTTGGGAGTTTGTTCATATACAATCTTGGGAAGATTGGCGTCTTTGATCTTCATCTTTTTCTTGTCAATGACCAGCATGGTTACGGTCTGGGCGGCAGCCTCCAATAGATTCTGCTGCTCTACCTGGCGCTTCTCCAGCTTCCGTCCCATAAAATACAGCACAGCCAGCGCTATGGCGACGATGACGAGAACGACCAGCAATACATTTAAAATCGTGTTCACCTGGGAATACCTCCAACTTATGTCTTTTTGGGAATAGATACAGTATAGTATACCATTGATTAAGGAAAAAGGCAACAAAAAGCGGTGAAAAACAGGAAAAAAAGCTTGACACGTCAAAATCACTATGTTAAGATGGAAATTGCACTATTGTGGCAACTTGTGCGTTGATGGTACCAGTATGCCCAAAATCAGAATGAAAGAAAACAGGGGTGAGACGTCTAATGGAGAAAAGCAGAATGCGTCCTGTAACAGCAGGGAAAAGCTTTAGAATGAGCTTCTCAAGGCAGAAAGAAGTTCTTGAGATGCCAAATCTGATAGAGATTCAAAAAGACTCCTATCAGTGGTTCCTTGATGAAGGTTTGAAAGAAGTCTTTCGGGACATCTCTCCGATCTCGGATTTTGCAGGCCACTTGAGTTTGGAGTTCGTTGATTTTACATTATGTAAAAATGATATCAAGTATACCATTGAAGAATGCAAAGAGCGAGACGCTACCTACGCGGCACCTTTGAAAGTGCGGGTAAGGCTTTGCAACAAAGACAAAGATGAGATCAATGAACACGAAATCTTTATGGGTGACCTTCCGCTTATGACCGATACAGGCTCCTTTGTGATCAACGGAGCAGAGCGTGTTATTGTCAGCCAGTTAGTGCGTTCCCCAGGTATTTATTACGGCATTGGACATGATAAGATAGGCAAGGAGTTGTATACCTGCACGGTGATCCCCAACCGAGGTGCATGGCTGGAATACGAGACGGACTCCAATGACATCTTTTATGTTCGTGTTGACAGGACCAGAAAAGTACCGGTGACAGTCCTCATCCGCGCCCTTGGCTACGGGACCAACGCGGAGATCATTGATATGTTCGGCGAGGAGCCTAAGCTTCTGGCCAGTTTTACCAAGGATGTATCGGACAATTATGAGGACGGTCTGCTGGAATTATATAAGAAGATCCGCCCCGGCGAGCCCCTTTCGGTGGACAGTGCCAAAAGCCTGCTTGACAGCATGTTCTTTGACCCCAGAAGATATGATCTTGCCAAGGTGGGGCGTTACAAATTTAACAAAAAGCTGGCATTTAAAAACCGCCTTGCCGGCCACACTCTGGCAGAGGACGTGGTGGATGAGACCACGGGTGAGATCCTTGCAGAGGCGGGGACCGCTGTGGACAAGAATCTGGCAGAGCATATCCAGAATGTCGGCATTCCCTTTGTGTGGATCCAGGGGATCGAGCGGAATGAGAAGATTCTTTCCAATATGATGGTGGATCTGTCCCATTATGTCAATTTTGACCCGGCAGAGGCGGAGATTACGGAGTTAGTATATTATCCTGCGCTCCAGAATATCCTGGCAGAATTTGGTGATGATCAGGATGAGCTGAAAGCGGCTGTCCGCAGAAGCGTAAGCGACCTGGTGCCAAAGCATATCACCAAGGAAGATATTCTGGCATCAATTAACTATAACATGCATCTGGAGGAGCAGATCGGCACGGCGGATGACATCGACCATCTGGGCAACCGCCGTATCCGCGCCGTAGGCGAGCTGCTGCAGAACCAGTACCGCATCGGCTTGTCCCGTATGGAGAGAGTGGTGAGGGAGCGTATGACCACTCAGGACATGGACGGGATCACACCCCAGTCCCTGATCAATATTAAGCCTGTGACCGCGGCGGTGAAGGAGTTCTTTGGAAGCTCTCAGCTGTCCCAGTTTATGGATCAGAATAATCCGCTGGCAGAGCTGACCCACAAGCGGCGTCTGTCTGCCCTGGGTCCTGGCGGTCTCTCCAGGGAGCGGGCGGGATTTGAGGTCCGGGACGTTCACTATACCCACTATGGCCGGATGTGTCCCATTGAGACCCCTGAAGGTCCCAACATCGGCCTTATTAACTCTCTGGCTACTTATGCCAGGGTAAATCAGTACGGTTTTGTGGAGGCGCCGTACCGCATTGTTGACAAGTCGGACCCTGTGAATCCCAGGGTTACGGATGAAGTGGTCTATCTGACGGCGGATGAGGAGGACAACTTTGTGGTGGCGCAGGCCAACACGCCTCTGGACGCAGAAGGGCATTTTGTGCGCAACAACGTGTCCGGCCGTTACCGTGAGGAGACTTCCGAGTTCCAGAAGAAGAATATTGATTTGATGGATGTGTCGCCGAAGATGGTGTTTTCCGTGGCTACCTCTATGATCCCTTTCCTTGAGAATGACGATGCCAACCGCGCCCTTATGGGTTCCAACATGCAGCGTCAGGCAGTGCCTCTTCTGACTACGGAGGCTCCCGTGGTGGGGACCGGTATGGAAGCCAAGGCGGCGGTGGACTCCGGCGTGTGCGTGGTGGCAAAACACGCAGGCGTGGTGGAGCGGTCCGCTTCCAATGAGATTATTGTGAAGAGAGATTTAGACGGCGGCAAAGATGTGTACCGTCTGACCAAATTTAAGAGAAGCAATCAGTCCAACTGCTACAATCAGAAGCCCATTGTATTTAAGGGCAATCATGTGGAAGCAGGCGAAGTGATCGCGGACGGCCCAAGCACTCAGAACGGCGAGATTGCTTTGGGTAAGAATCCCCTTATCGGGTTTATGACCTGGGAGGGATATAATTATGAAGACGCGGTTCTGTTAAGCGAAAGGCTAGTACAGGATGATGTCTATACTTCCGTGCATATTGAGGAGTATGAGGCGGAAGCCCGGGACACGAAACTGGGGCCGGAGGAGATCACCCGCGATGTTCCCGGCGTAGGCGAGGATGCCCTGAAAGATCTGGATGAGAGAGGCATCATCCGCATCGGAGCAGAGGTGCGAGCCGGGGATATCCTGGTGGGGAAAGTTACGCCTAAGGGCGAGACGGAACTGACTGCGGAGGAACGGCTTCTGCGAGCTATCTTCGGTGAGAAGGCCAGGGAAGTGAGGGATACGTCCCTTAAGGTTCCCCACGGCGCTTACGGCATCATTGTGGATGCCAAGGTATTTACCAGGGAGAACGGTGACGAGCTGTCTCCGGGAGTCAATGAGACTGTCCGCATCTATATTGCCCAGAAGAGAAAGATCTCCGTGGGCGATAAGATGGCAGGCCGTCACGGAAACAAGGGTGTTGTGTCCAGGGTGCTTCCTGTGGAGGATATGCCGTTTCTGCCCAATGGCCGTCCCCTTGATATCGTGCTGAACCCTCTGGGCGTGCCTTCCCGTATGAACATCGGACAGGTGCTGGAGATCCATTTGAGCCTGGCGGCCAAGGCCCTTGGCTTTAATATCGCCACCCCTGTGTTTGACGGGGCCAATGAGATTGACATCATGGATACGCTGGATGTGGCCAATGATTACGTAAATTCCTCCTGGGAGGAGTTTGAGGAGAAATATAAGGATATCTTAAAGCCGGGTGTTATGGAATATCTGGGAGAGCATTTGGAACACAGGGAACTGTGGAAAGGCGTGCCTTTGAGCCGCGACGGAAAGGTAAGGCTTCGGGACGGCAGGACCGGAGAGTATTTTGACAGTCCGGTAACCATCGGCCACATGCATTATCTGAAACTCCATCATCTGGTTGACGATAAGATCCACGCCCGTTCCACCGGACCATACGCGCTGGTTACCCAGCAGCCTTTGGGCGGCAAGGCCCAGTTCGGCGGACAGCGTTTCGGCGAGATGGAGGTTTGGGCTTTGGAAGCCTATGGGGCTTCCTATACCCTGCAGGAGATCCTGACCGTGAAGTCGGATGATGTGACCGGGCGCGTGAAGACCTATGAGGCCATCATCAAGGGCGAGAATATTCCGGAGCCGGGCATTCCGGAGTCCTTTAAGGTACTTTTGAAAGAGCTGCAGTCTCTGGGACTGGATGTGCGGGTGTTGCGGGATGACAATACGGAAGTGGAACTGACAGAGAATATTGACTATGGAGATACGGACCTGCGCTCCATTATCGAAGGCGACAGACGTTATGAGCAGGAAGAGTCATTTGGCAGCTATGGTTATCAGGAGCAGGAGTTCAAAGACGGCGAGCTGGTGGACGTAGACGCAGAGGCGGAAGAAGAGGACGATGATGAGGGAGACCGCATCGCTGAGGAGATGTTCGAGGATTTCGAATCTTCCTATGAAGAATAATAGAAGGGAGTATCCATCATGCCAGAGACGAACGAAACTTATGAACCGTTGACATTTGATGCGATCAAGATTGGTCTGGCTTCTCCGGAGAAGATTCTGGAGTGGTCTCACGGCGAAGTAAAGAAGCCGGAGACCATTAACTACAGGACCTTAAAGCCGGAGAAGGATGGACTTTACTGTGAGAGGATCTTTGGTCCCAGCAAAGACTGGGAGTGCCATTGCGGTAAGTACAAAAAAATCAGATACAAGGGCGTCATTTGTGACCGATGCGGCGTGGAAGTTACCAAGTCCAGCGTCCGCAGAGAGCGGACCGGCCATATTGCTTTGGCTGCTCCGGTGTCCCACATCTGGTATTTTAAAGGAATCCCCAGCCGTATGGGCCTGATCCTGGATATTTCCCCCAGAGTGCTGGAAAAGGTGCTGTACTTTGCTTCCTATATCGTGCTGGATTCCGGCACGACTTCTCTCCAGTACAAGCAGGTTCTGTCAGAGAAGGAGTACCGGGAGGAAATTGATAAATACGGCTACGGCGCGTTCCGGGTAGGCATGGGCGCGGAGGCGATCAAGGAGCTTTTGGAGGCCATTGATCTGGAGAAGGATTCGGAGGAGCTGCGCAAGGGCCTAAGAGACGCTACGGGCCAGAAGCGGGCCAGGATCATCAAGAGGCTGGAAGTGGTGGACGCGTTCCGCAACTCCGGCAACAGACCGGAGTGGATGATTATGACCGTGATCCCCGTGATCCCGCCGGATATCCGTCCTATGGTGCAGCTGGACGGCGGCCGTTTTGCCACCTCCGACTTAAATGACCTGTACAGAAGGATCATAAACCGGAACAACCGTCTGGCAAGGCTTTTGGAGCTTGGAGCGCCGGATATTATCGTCCGCAATGAGAAGCGCATGCTTCAGGAGGCTGTGGATGCCCTTATAGACAACGGAAGGAGAGGGCGTCCTGTTACGGGACCGGGCAACCGCGCCCTGAAATCCCTGTCCGATATGCTGAAAGGAAAACAAGGCCGTTTCCGTCAGAATCTTCTGGGCAAGCGTGTAGATTATTCCGGACGTTCCGTTATCGTAGTAGGTCCGGAGCTTAAGATTTATCAGTGCGGTCTTCCTAAGGAGATGGCGATTGAGCTGTTTAAGCCTTTTGTTATGAAAGAGCTGGTGGCCAACGGAACTGCCCACAACATTAAGAACGCCAAGAAGATGGTGGAGCGGCTTCAGGTGGAGGTTTGGGATGTGCTGGAGGATGTTATTAAGGAGCATCCGGTAATGCTCAACCGCGCGCCTACGCTGCACAGACTGGGCATCCAGGCTTTTGAGCCCATACTGGTGGAAGGCAAGGCGATTAAGCTGCATCCGTTAGTATGTACGGCCTTTAACGCCGACTTTGACGGGGATCAGATGGCGGTCCATCTGCCTCTTTCCGTGGAAGCCCAGGCAGAGTGCCGGTTCCTGCTCTTGTCCCCCAACAACCTGCTGAAGCCTTCCGACGGCGGCCCTGTGGCGGTGCCGTCTCAGGATATGGTTCTGGGCATCTATTATCTGACCCAGGAGCGGCCGGGGGCCAAAGGGGAAGGGATGTGCTTTAAGAATCCCAACGAGGCGATCCTGGCCTACGAAAACGGCGCTGTGACTCTCCACTCCAGGGTGAAGGTGAGAGTGCAGAAGCGGATAACGGACGGCACGGTAAAGAGCGGGATTATCGAATCCACGGTTGGCCGTTTTATTTTCAATGAGATCATTCCCCAGGATCTGGGGTTTGTGGACAGAAGCATCCCCGGCAATGAGCTGCTTTTGGAAGTTGATTTCCATGTTGGAAAGAAACAGTGCAAGCAGATTTTGGAGAAGGTTATCAATGTACACGGAGCGACCCAGACGGCGGTGACTCTGGACGACATTAAGTCCATTGGTTACAAGTACTCTACCAGAGCGGCCATGACCGTTTCCATCTCGGATATGACGGTTCCGCCCAGCAAGCCGCAGCTGATTGCCGATGCGCAGGCTACGGTGGACAGAATCGCCAAGAACTTTAGAAGAGGTCTGATCACGGAAGAGGAGCGGTACAAGGAAGTGATCGAGACCTGGAAGACTACGGACGACCAGCTGACCCATGACCTTTTGACCGGTCTTGACAAGTACAACAACATCTTTATGATGGCTGACTCAGGAGCCCGTGGTTCCGATAAACAGATTAAACAGCTGGCAGGCATGCGCGGTTTGATGGCAGATACCACCGGACATACCATTGAGCTTCCCATTAAGTCCAATTTCCGTGAGGGACTGGATGTACTGGAGTACTTTATCTCCGCCCACGGCGCCAGAAAAGGTCTGTCCGACACGGCATTGCGTACGGCTGACTCCGGTTATCTGACCAGACGTCTGGTGGATGTGTCCCAGGATGTTATCATCCGGGAAGTGGACTGCTGCGAGGGCAGGGATATTCCGTTTATGGAGATCAAGGCTTTCATGGACGGGCAGGAGACCATCGAGAGTCTGGAGGAGAGACTGACAGGCAGATATATTGCGGAGACGATCACGGACCCGGATACGGGAGAAGTGGTGGTTAAGGCTAACCATATGTGTACCCCCAAGAGGGCCAAGGCCGTTATCGGGGTTCTTCAGAAACTGGGAAGGGAAAGCGTTAAGATCCGTACGGTGTTAAGCTGCAAATCCCATATCGGAGTCTGCGCAAAGTGCTATGGCTCCAACATGGCCACAGGCCAGGCCGTTCAGGTGGGCGAGGCTGTAGGCATCATTGCGGCGCAGTCCATCGGTGAGCCGGGTACCCAGCTGACCATGCGTACGTTCCATACCGGCGGCGTTGCCGGCGGCGATATCACCCAGGGTCTTCCCCGTGTGGAGGAGCTGTTCGAGGCCCGTAAGCCCAAAGGACTTGCTATCATCACGGAGTTTGGCGGTACGGTGACCATAAAGGACACCAAGAAAAAGAGAGAGATCATGGTCACTGACACAATAAACGGCAACTCGAAGACGTATCTGATCCCCTATGGCTCCCGCATCAAGGTCCAGGACGGCCAGGTGCTGGAGGCAGGCGACGAGCTGACAGAGGGAAGTGTAAATCCCCATGATATCTTGAAGATCAAAGGCGTCCGCGCGGTTCAGGATTATATGATCCAGGAGGTCCAGAGAGTTTATCGTCTCCAGGGCGTTGAGATTAATGATAAGCATATCGAAGTCATTGTGCGCCAGATGTTAAAGAAAGTAAAGGTTGAGGAGAGCGGAGACAGCGACGTGCTCCCCGGCGTATCCATGAATGTGCTGGATTACAACGATATGAACGAAAAGCTGGTGGCCGAGGGCAAAGAACCGGCCGAAGGCAAACAGGTTATGCTGGGTATCACAAAGGCATCCCTGGCCACAGATTCGTTCCTGTCAGCGGCCTCCTTCCAGGAGACCACCAAGGTATTGACCGAGGCAGCCATCAACGGAAAGATCGACCATCTGATCGGACTAAAGGAGAACGTGCTTATCGGTAAGCTGATCCCGGCCGGTACCGGAATGAAGAGATACCGTTCCGTGAAGCTGAACAGCGACATCTCCATAGACGACGAGATTTTATTTGAGGACGACACCGAGGAAGAAGAAAGCGTGATGCAGCCTCAGGAAGAAGAGATCGTAGAGGCTGAGGAAGTGCTGGAGCTGGATGACAGCAGCGAGGAGATCTAAAACAGATGAGTTGAATTATTTAGGAAATAGTTAAGAAATGCCCTGAAAGCTACCGATAGCTTTCAGGGCATTTCTTAACGTTAGCAAAAAATTTATCATCCAATGAAAAAACGCCAGAATGAATATTCCACCTCCAGGGGCACGCCAATTCAGATCTAAACACCACCACGCTGCATAAACAAGAAAATGAAAACGATTATCAAAATATTGACACAAAGAAGAAACCAAAGTATAATAAAGAAAAACATGAACAGCAGCATCTATGGCAGATAAGCCCAGTTAAGAGGGGCATACACCACAGTACGCAGCATCAAAAAGGAGTATCCGATGGCAGACCTTATAATAGCAGCATTGATCGCAACCGCCATGGCGGCAGTGATCTGGAAAAAGATAAAAGACCACAAAGAGGGAAAAAGCGGCTGCGGCTGCGGATGCAGCGGTAGTTGCAGCAACTGCAGCAGCAGAAACCATGACAGCAGCCCCCACATTCAGATCCAAAACCAGAACAAAAACGATCCATCACCGGGCAGGCAGTTATCTTAGCCATCACATTTTTGGCCAGGCGATCAACTGGTTTTGCCAGAGGGAAGGGCGGCGGTGTCCGGGTGAATTTTTGCCATGGAGATGAGACCTGTTTTTGGGCTCATCGAAATGTCCGGCAAATCTGAACCCGGACACCGCCGCCCTTCCCTCTGGCCCGCCACAACCTCGCCCCCATAATCCGCCATTTCCAAACTTTTTCATTTTTTTCCTTGACAACTCCCGATTATTTGCTATAATGATTAAGCGTGCGAAAACACGCAATGTTTTGGTACGCAAAATAAGCATAAAAAGCAACCCGGACAATATCACAGGAGGTGAAAAGAATGCCAACATTTAACCAGTTAGTAAGAAAGGGAAGACAGACATCTGTTAAGAAGTCTACGGCGCCGGCTCTTCAGAAAGGTTATAACTCCTTGCAGAAGCGCGCAACCAACACCTCTTCCCCACAGAAGAGAGGCGTATGCACCGCTGTTAAGACTGCTACACCTAAGAAGCCCAACTCTGCTCTTAGAAAGATCGCCAGAGTACGTCTGTCCAACGGCATTGAGGTAACAAGCTATATTCCCGGTGAGGGCCACAACCTTCAGGAGCACAGCGTTGTTCTGATCCGCGGCGGAAGAGTAAAGGATCTGCCAGGTACCAGATACCATATCGTGAGAGGTACTTTGGATACCGCAGGCGTTGCCAACAGAAAGCAGGCCCGTTCCAAGTACGGCGCTAAGAGACCGAAGGCTAAGAAGTAAAAGTCCGCAAAAGCATTTGCAGACTGCAGGATGATTTGTACCACAAACAGCAGTAAAATGTAAATCAGCACTGGATGTTCGTGATATTGGCCTTGGGGTTGCAGGACATAGAACAATGCCAGGCATGGACACATTTTATGGAAACATGTGAGTACCGGTGAATTAATGTCCGCAGGGACGGCAATGTCCGCAGGGCAAAGCTGAAGTCCAGGGAAAGCTGCGGAGATATTAAGGAGGGAAGTAACGTGCCACGTAAAGGACATACTCAGAAAAGAGACGTATTGGCAGACCCGATCTACAACAATAAGGTTGTGACCAAACTGATCAACAACATGATGTTGGACGGCAAGAAGGGAATTGCCCAGAAGATTGTTTACGGCGCTTTTGAACGTGTCGCAGAGAAGACCGGCAAAGACGCTGTAGAAGTGTTTGAAGAAGCGATGAGCAACATTATGCCTGTACTGGAAGTAAAGGCAAAACGTATCGGCGGCGCTACCTATCAGGTGCCCATCGAGGTAAAACCGGAGAGAAGGCAGGCTCTGGCTCTTCGCTGGCTGACCATGTTTTCCCGCAAGAGAGGCGAGAAGACCCAGAAGGACAGACTGGCCAACGAGATTATGGACGCAGCCAACAATACCGGAGCTTCTGTAAAGAGGAAAGAAGACATGCACAAGATGGCAGAGGCTAATAAGGCGTTTGCTCATTACAGATTCTAATAGGAGGAACTACAATTGGCTGGAAGAGAATATCCGTTGGAGCGGACCAGGAACATCGGAATCATGGCCCATATTGATGCGGGTAAGACCACATTGACCGAGCGTATTCTGTACTATACTGGTGTAAATTATAAAATAGGTGATACTCACGAGGGTACTGCCACCATGGACTGGATGGAGCAGGAGCAGGAGAGAGGAATCACCATCACTTCAGCTGCGACCACCTGTCACTGGACGATGCAGGAGAACTGCAAGCCAAAGGCCGGGGCTCTGGAGCACAGGATCAACATCATTGATACTCCAGGCCACGTTGACTTTACCGTAGAGGTTGAGCGTTCTCTCCGCGTGCTGGACGGCGCCGTAGGCGTGTTCTGCGCAAAGGGCGGTGTTGAGCCGCAGTCCGAGAATGTATGGCGTCAGGCTGACACCTACAACGTACCCCGTATGGCGTTCATCAACAAGATGGATATTATGGGCGCGGATTTCTACGGTGCGGTGGAGCAGATCAAGACAAGACTTGGCAAAAACGCCATCTGTCTGCAGCTGCCCATCGGCAAGGAAGATGAGTTCAAGGGAATCATCGACCTGTTTGAGATGAAAGCCTACATCTATAATGATGACAAGGGCGAGAATGTCTCCATCATTGACGTTCCGGATGATATGAAGGATGACGCGGAACTGTACCGCGGCGAGCTTGTTGAGAAGATCTGCGAGCTTGACGACGATCTGATGATGGAATATCTGGAGGGAGAGGAGCCGTCCGTAGAAGCGCTGAAAGCTGCTTTGAGGAAAGCTACCTGCGAGTGTACCGCTATTCCGGTATGCTGCGGTTCTGCCTACAGAAACCGAGGCGTTCAGAAACTGCTTGACGCAGTTCTGGAATATATGCCGGCTCCTACCGACATCCCGGCGATCAAGGGTGTGGACATGGAGGGCAATGAGATTGAGAGACACTCCTCTGACGAGGAGCCCTTCTCAGCGCTGGCATTTAAGATTATGACCGACCCGTTTGTGGGCAAGCTGGCTTTCTTCCGCGTGTACTCCGGCACTATGAACTCCGGTTCCTATGTGCTGAACGCGACTAAGGGCAAGAAAGAGCGTGTGGGACGTATCCTGCAGATGCATGCCAACAAGAGACAGGAGCTGGACAAGGTTTACTCCGGCGACATCGCAGCTGCCGTAGGCTTTAAGCTGACGACCACCGGCGATACCATCTGCGACGAGCAGCATCCGGTTATTCTGGAGTCCATGGAGTTCCCGGAGCCGGTTATCGATATTGCGATCGAGCCCAAGACCAAAGCAGGCCAGGGCAAAATGGGCGAGGCTCTTGCAAAACTTGCCGAGGAGGATCCTACCTTCCGCGCAAAGACTAACCAGGAGACCGGTCAGACCATCATCTCCGGTATGGGCGAGCTTCACTTAGAGATCATTGTAGACCGTCTGTTAAGAGAGTTCCATGTGGAAGCCAATGTAGGCGCGCCTCAGGTTGCCTATAAGGAGACCATCACCAAGGCGGTTGATGTGGACAGCAAGTATGCCAAGCAGTCCGGCGGACGCGGTCAGTACGGCCACTGTAAGGTACACTTTGAGCCTATGGATGCCAATGCGGAGCAGACCTTTAAGTTTGAGTCCAGCGTTGTGGGCGGCGCTATTCCCAAGGAATATATCCCGGCCGTAGGCGCAGGTATTGAGGATGCCGCAAAGTCCGGTATCCTGGGCGGATTCCCGGTACTGGGCATCAGCGCCAATGTATATGACGGTTCCTACCATGAGGTTGACTCCAACGAGATGGCGTTTAAGATCGCCGGCTCTCTGGCATTTAAGGATGCCATGCAGAAGGCGGGGGCGATTCTTTTGGAGCCCATCATGAAGGTGGAAGTGACCATGCCAGAGGACTACATGGGTGATGTTATCGGCGATATCAACTCCCGTCGCGGCCGCATCGAGGGCATGGAGGACATCGGCGGCGGCAAGATGGTAAAGGCTTATGTACCGCTGTCAGAGATGTTTGGTTATTCCACAGACCTGCGTTCCAGGACACAGGGCCGCGGCAACTACTCCATGTTCTTTGAGAAGTATGAGCCGGTTCCCAAGTCCGTGCAGGAAAAGGTTATTGCCGAAAGAAAAGGCAAATAACAGCAAGAGTTAGTGATTATAGGCTTGAAAAAACAAGCTAAATAGCATATAATATAGACTAGCCTATTATAAAATGAAAGGCCTGGCGCTATTGCGGCGCCAGCCGCAAATGAATAGCCGCAGGGCTGATTAAGGAGGACGTTATAAAATGGCAAAACAAAAGTTCGAAAGAAGCAAACCGCATTGCAACATTGGTACCATCGGCCACGTTGACCATGGTAAAACTACATTGACCGCTGCTATCACCAAGACTCTTCACGAGAGAAAGGGTACTGGCGAGGCTGTAGCATTCGAGAACATCGACAAGGCTCCGGAAGAGAGAGAGCGTGGTATCACCATCTCTACCGCTCACGTTGAGTACGAGACTGATAACAGACACTATGCGCACGTTGACTGCCCAGGCCATGCTGACTATGTAAAGAACATGATCACCGGCGCTGCTCAGATGGACGGCGCTATCCTAGTTGTTGCTGCTACTGACGGTGTTATGGCTCAGACAAGAGAGCACATCCTTCTGTCCCGTCAGGTAGGCGTTCCCTATATCGTAGTGTTCATGAACAAGTGCGATATGGTTGACGATCCCGAGCTGCTTGAGCTGGTAGACATGGAGATCCGTGAGCTGCTGAACGAGTACGAGTTCCCGGGCGATGACACGCCGATCATCCAGGGTTCCGCTCTGAAGGCTCTTGAGGATCCCAGCAGCGAGTGGGGCGAGAAGATCATCGAGCTGATGGATGCTGTTGACAGCTGGGTTCCGGATCCGCAGCGTGAGACTGACAAGCCGTTCCTGATGCCTGTAGAGGACGTATTTACCATTACCGGCCGTGGTACGGTTGCTACCGGTAGAGTAGAGCGCGGTACTCTGCATCTGAATGAGGAAGTTGAGATTGTAGGTATCTCCGAGGAGAGCCGCAAGACCGTTGTTACCGGTATCGAGATGTTCCGTAAGATGCTTGACGAGGCTCAGGCTGGTGATAACATCGGCGCTCTGCTTCGTGGCGTTCAGAGAACTGACATCGAGAGAGGACAGTGTCTGTGCAAGCCAGGCTCTGTAAAGTGCCATCACAAGTTTACCGCTCAGGTATACGTTCTGACCAAGGACGAGGGTGGCCGTCATACTCCTTTCTTCAACAACTATCGTCCGCAGTTCTACTTCAGAACAACCGACGTTACCGGCGTTTGCGAGCTGCCGCAGGGTACTGAGATGTGTATGCCTGGCGACAACGTAGAGATGAGCGTTGAGCTGATTCATCCGGTAGCTATGGAGCAGGGACTTCGGTTCGCTATCCGTGAGGGCGGCAGAACGGTTGGTTCAGGTAGAGTTGTTTCTATCGTTGAGTAATTGAAAATTCATTGAATTTATGGGACTTTCCGAGTTTTCTCGGAAAGTCCTTTTTTCGATGTTTGGTGGAATTGGTAAGTCGTGATAACAGAATGATAACAAAATTCGCTAATTGAGCAGTTCCTTATTTCTTTCTATATATTCTTTCCATATAGCTTCTCGGTCTTTCTGATGTGTGTTCTCATATTTTTCGGTATACTCATCATGGAGCGCTTTTAGCTGCTCCATAAGTGGCGTGTCAGCAGGCAGTTTCCCTCTGCGGATACGGGCATATAGTCTGTTATATGATTTTGTGAATTCCGTATGAATCGGATGGCTGAATAACTTTTCCTTATAGGATTTTCGGCTGGCGTACTCATTACAGGTAGTGGAAGTGTCTCTGTATATTCTTGTGCAGTATTCTTGGTTGGAAGTATACTTCACACGAAAATATCCATTACATAGTTTGCATTGAGCGATAACAGTTTAACAGATGGTCGGAATATCATTCAGATATATAGGATATGCGGTTGAAACGAAAACGCAAATTTAAGGGCAGTCCTGCAGGATTGATTTTATGACAGACCACAGACTGCCCCGAGAAGAAAGGAGATTTTATGTCAGTCTATAAAGATGAGCAGAGGGGAACATGGTATTGTATGTTTCGTTACAACGATTGGACGGGCAGACAGAAACAAAAATGCAAAAGAGGTTTTAAAACAAAAAGAGAAGCAAAAGAGTATGAAGAACAGTTTATGCACACAACAGAAGCAGATATGAATATGAAGGTTGGAGCTTATGTTGAGACTTATTTCAGGGATAAACAGGGTGAACTGAAGGAACGGTCAATCAAAAATAAGCGATATATGATTGAACGGCATATTCTTCCGTATTTTGAACAAAAGTCTATGAATGAAATTACACCGGCAGACATTATCCAGTGGCAGAACAAAATGCGGGAGGCAGGATATTCGCAGACATACCTGCGGATGCTTCAGAATCAGATGACAGCATTATTTACTCACGCTTCCAACATCTATAATCCGACAAACAATCCCTGCAAAAAAGTAAAGAAAATGGGGAAGTCAGATGCGGATAAAATGGATTTCTGGACTTATGAGGAGTATCAGCAGTTCATTAATACGATTGAGGTGGGAAGCAGATATTATGTGCTGTTTGAGATTCTATTTTGGACGGGGATGCGCATCGGAGAATTACTTGCGTTGTTTAAAAGTGACGTGAATTTTCAGGAGAAGAAAATATCCATTTCAAAAACCTATTACCGGACAGAGGGAAAAGACGTTATTACAACGCCCAAGACGGAACAGTCGGTCAGGACAATAGACATACCGGAATTTTTAACACAGGAGATAAAGGAATATTGTAATAAACTCAAACTTCGCACTTGAATAAGTGCCTATGCACCTTGAAAATACAATAAAAACTGGCAATAAGATAGCATGAAACCGTCTGGTTTGGTATAATTGAGTTGGCAAAAAACAATTAAAACCGGAGGCTCATGCTATGAATAAAAGTATAACACAAGCAAACCAGAATGATAAGCAGATTTCAAAATCTATCGAAAAATTTTTTAAAAGATTCCATATCTCCTCGGCATTGAAAGTATCTAATGCCTATAAGAAAAAAGGCATTCCCGTTATTGAGGTTTTTCAGTATCTTTTTTTGCTGATTTTTTCTAACAGGAGTATGTATATGAGCCTGATCACTGGACGAAATACTCCCGGATTTGCTAAGGATACGGTGTATCGGTTCATGAAGATGCTCCAGATTAACTGGATACGTTTTACAACTCTGTTGGCTTCCCGGATTATCAGGGACGCGATCGTCCCCTTGGACTCAGAAGACCGCGCAAATGTACTCATCATTGATGATTCTATGTTCGAACGCAATCGTTCTAAAAAAGTAGAGCTTCTGGCAAAGGCCTGCGACCACGCAAACCACAGATACCGCTTTGGATTTCGTATGCTTACACTTGGATGGTCAGATGGAAGTTCTTTTCTTCCCGTGAACAGCATTCTTCTCTCGTCTGAAAACAAAAAGAACAGGGTCAATGAAGCTGTGAAGGTTGATAAACGGACTGCCGGGTACAAACGGAGGCTGCTTTCCATTCAAAAAGGGACACAGGCCATGCCTGAGCTTTTAAAAACCGCTAAGAAAGCGGCAGTTCCGGCAAAGTATGTGCTTTTTGACAGCTGTTTTTTTTCTCCAAGCACCCTCCATGCAGTAAAGACCATCGGTTATGATGTCATTGGTATGGTAAAAAAGACTCCCAAAATGTTCTTCCGATACAAAGGGGAAGACATGTCCCTGATTACAATCTATAACCGGAATAAAAAGAGACGCGGCCGCTCCCGGTATCTGCTTTCTGTTTTAGTGGATGTTGTAAAGGATGGGAAAGTCATTCCAGCTAAAGTTGTATATGTCCGTAACCGGAATAAGAGAAAAGAATATTTATGCCTTATCTCTACTGATACAACGCTGGATGAAAATGAAATCATCCGTATTTATGGCAAGCGCTGGGATATCGAAGTTATCTTCAAGGTATGCAAAAGCTATCTGAATCTTAGTCGGGAATGTAACTCCTTATCATATGACGCAATGACAGCCCACACTGCGGTTGTTTTTACACGATATATGATGCTGTCTTTGGAAAGCAGGGAAGGGAGCGATAACCGTTCGCTGGGAGAACTTTTTCTATATTTTTCTGATGAAATGTCTGACATCACATGGATACAGGCATTTCGAATGCTGCTTCAAATGTTCCGAACCATACTTAACAACAATACAGAGCTGTCCGACGATAAAATCGACGAACTCGTTGATACATTTATGAATACATTACCTGGTTTGCTGAAAGCGCAGCTTCAAGCAGCATAACAGCAGACTTTCGACAACTGAATAACAGCCAGGTATTGAATTTTCAAGGTGCATAGGCAAAATCTATGTGCGAAGTTTGAGTATATAAGAGTAATTCAGTATAATGAATTTCAAAAAGATGCAGTTGATAAACAGTTGTATGAAGCTTATTATGGTGTGCTATATGAAGATATGAGACAGGCTTTGGAAGCAACGAGCAGTCCAAAGCAAGTAGAGAAATTGTGTTTACATAAAGGACAGACCATATATAATACACATAAGCAAGGTAGCAGCATGGGGGATGTTCATATGATTTTAATGGCATCCTATTTGAAAATGCCTATTTTATTAACTGAGGATTCAGATATTGAAATGTTGAGTGATATAGTAAAAAGGCGAATGCAATTAGGTCAATATTCGCTGCAAATACTTAATGGTGTTCAGCTTATAGAGGAAATTGCTAAAAAGCAAAACACTTCGATATCGGTTAAAGAGGTAGAATCTATTTTAAAGTCTATGAGAAAACGAGATGCTATACCAAGTATAAAAGCGGTATGGAGAGAAAATCATACTGTTTAAAAGTAAGCAGAAAATTATTCAGTTTTACAATACTCTGAATTTTCCGGCACCACTCCGTTGAGGAAAGGCGGTTATCCAGGAAAGAATGGATGGATTATGGGGCTTTCGAGAGATTGAGAGGCCCCTTTTTAAAAGCTGATCAGATCTGTCAAAAAGGTTATTCAAAAACCTCCACATAAATGGAGGTTATATCTTTCTTTTCTCACATATTCATGGTAAAATATTCCCGTTGACTATAAAATCATAAAATAATACCGAAAGGAGGCGTATTATGGCCTACAGAATACTGCTATTCGACGTGGACGATACCCTTCTGGATTTTGATGCCAATGAGACGGAATCTTTCCGCTCCATGATGGAAGAGATGGGGGAATTGTGGACACAGGAGATCTATGATACCTATAAAGAACTGAACAGAAAGCTGTGGAGAACCATTGAGCGGGGCGAGATCTCCGTGGAGGAGGGCGTGAACCGCAGATTTTCGGACCTGATGGCCCACTACGGCAAGGAGGTGGACGGCAGGCTTTGGGAGCAGGCGTACCGCAGGTATCTGAATCAGGGGCTTCAGGAGATCCCACAGGTCCATCAGGTTTTGGGAAAACTGAAAAAGGACGGCTATGAGCTGTATGTGATCACCAATGGGGTGGAGGAGACTCAGACATCCCGCATGGCCAGATCCGGGCTTGATAAGTATTTCCGGCAGCTTTTCATTTCCGGGAAAATAGGGGCAGGCAAGCCGTCCAGGGAATTTTTTGATCATGTGAAAAGTCATGTGGAGCGGTTTGAGGCCAGGGAAGCGCTGGTCATCGGGGATTCCCTTACATCTGACATAAAAGGCGGGATTGACGCTGGGATTGACACCTGCTGGTTCTGTCGGAATAAAGGGGAAGAGGAGCGGGAGACAGAGTTGACGGATAAAGGCATAAGACCTTCCTATATGATAGAAGAACTGACAGAGCTTTTGGGGATTTTGCAGGCAAAGGCTGTAAAAGGAGCCTGCAGAGAGGGTTTATAAAGAAGAGCGATAAAAAACGGCCCTGCTGTCGCGGCAGGGCCAGGGAATGATACATTCTCTTAACCGGTTATATGATCCCCAGGATAAAGTTGGCTAGTCCTGCGGCCAGTTGTCCGTGTCCGGATTCGGTCAGATGCATAAAGTCCACTTTATTGGTCTTTGCGGTCAGCATTTTGTTGGCATCCAGATAATGACAGCCCATGGCCTGGGCTATAAGCGCAAACTGTTCTCCCAGCTCCTGAGATTTTTCGGCGCAGCCTTTACCCATGGTGAGGGCTACCGCAGTGTCCATGTACTGGGGGGCGATGTTCTGGGGAGTCACTACCAGGATATTGGGTTTCTGATCCCGCCAGCAGTCTGTGGCTTGGGCTTTGGCAATCAGACGTTTCAGACCTAAACCAATGCAGGCCGGGCTGACGCCGAAGCGCTCTTTGGTGTCGTTGGTGCCAAGCATGATGATCAGAAGATCCACAGGCTCATGGCTCATAAGGCATGGATACAGATAGTCCAGGCCGCACAATCCCTCATGGATCGGGTCGTCGAAACAGGTGGTACGGCCGGACAGCCCTTCCTCCAAAACAAGGAATTGGTCTCCCAGATATGCCTGGAGGAGACAGGTCCAGCGCTCTTCTTCATTGAAACGGCCTCCTGTTTCCGCGCAGTAGCCATGGGTGTTGGAGTCGCCATAGCATACGATGTGTTTTTTCATAAAAACCCCCTTAAAGCATGGAAATCCAGCAAGCCGACGCAAAGGCGCCAAAGCTTGCCGGAATAATCACGGATCACATTACAAGTCTTTGGTGTCTGCGATCGCCTGTTTGATATCCTTGTAAAGCTGTACCAGATCCGGGTTATCCAGAGCAACAGGAAGGAATGGGAGTCTGGGATCGCCCATAGGGCATCCGTCCAGGGAGATGATCCCCTTAACTGCGCCATGCATGGAGGCAAAGGAGCAGAGACGGTAAATAAGCGGAGTGACGATGGCCTGAACATCGGCAGCCTTGTCCCACTGGCCATCTTTAATAAGCTGGTCCATCTTTATGTACAGTTCCGGCATGGCGCCGTAGGTGCCGCCGATCCCGGCGTCAGCACCCATAAGACGTCCGGCTACAAACTGCTCGTCAGGGCCGTTGAATACCAGGAAATCTTTGCCCCCTGCGTTTTTAAAACGAAGAATGTCCTGAGCCGGGTCGGAAGAGCATTTTACGCCTGCCACCCGCTCATTTTCAAGCATCCGGTTGAACAGGTTCATGGATAAATTGAAGCCTGTCAGCTGAGGGATATTATAAATGAAGAAAGGCAGGTCAGCAGCCTCTGTGATCTCGGTCCAGTGGCGGTATACGCTTTCTTCACTGGGACGATAGTACACGCATGGAACAGCGGAGGTTGCCGCGGCACCTACTTTTTCGGCGTGCTCTGCCAGTATGCAGGAATGTCTGGTGTCCGGGCAGCCTACGTGGACGATGATGTTCATGTCGTCACCAACTTCATGGACTACGGTTTCGGTTACCAGCATGCGCTCTTCGGTGTCCAGAAGGAAGCCTTCACCAGTGCTGCCGCATACATACATCTGCTTTACCCCCTTGTCGCGGAAGTAGCGGGATACGGCCTTTACAGCCTCCACATCTACGGAACCGTCCTTTTTAAAGGGAGTGTTAAGGGCGACGGTTATGTGACGGAATTTGTCTGTGTTGTACTTTGACATAAGGGTACCTGTCCTTTCAGAAAAAATTTTCATTGACAAGTCAATCATACCACTTTTTGGGATAGAAATCAAGAAAAATAAAAATTTTTTTTATTTGATCCATAGCATTGAAAAAGATTTTTGGATATGTTATAGTATGATATATAACTTTTATGACGCTGAAGGGCCAATTAAGGAGGAAAATACCATGAACCAGACAAACCAAAAGATTTTGGAGCAGATTAAGGGAGGATTGATCGTTTCCTGCCAGGCATTGGAAGAGGAGCCGCTGCACAGTTCCTACATTATGTCAAGGATGGCGTATGCAGCCATGCTGGGGGGAGCCGTAGGTATCCGCGCCAACACAGTGGAAGATATCGGAGAGATCAAAAAAACGGTGGATCTTCCGATCATAGGCATCATAAAGCAAAACTATGGTGACTGTGACGTATATATTTCGCCTACGATGAAAGAGATCGACGCTCTGGTCCAGTGCGGAGTCTCCATCATTGCCGCGGATGCTACGGATTCTTCCAAAAGACCCAGACCGGACGGTAAGAGTCTGGATGAGTTTTTCGGGGAAGTGAGGAAGAAGTATCCGGATCAGTTGTTTATGGCGGACTGCTCCTGCTACGAGGAGGGGATCCATGCGGCCGAGATCGGGTTTGACCTTATCGGCACCACGATGCGGGGCTATACGGAGTACACCAAAGGGACGGCGCTGCCGGATTTTGGATTGATGGAGCAGCTGGCACGGGACTGCAAAAAGCCGGTGGTGGCGGAAGGCGGCATCTGGACGCCGGATCAGCTGAAGAAGGCTCTGGACAGCGGCGTGTGGACGGCGGTGATCGGAGGGGCCATCACCAGACCTCTTGAGATTACGAAGCGGTTTGTGGCGGCCATCGGCAGATAAGGAGTCCCTTATGAGGATAGCGGTTTTAGATATTGGAGGGACCTCCATCAAGTCGGGTCTGTGGAATGGTCAGGAACTGGTGGAGGTAAGGGAACAGGACACGGAGGCAAAGAAGGGAGCAGCCCATGTAGTGAGCCGGATCTTGGAGATCCTTGAGACTTACAGGCCCTTTGACGGCGTGGGGATCAGCACGGCAGGTCAGGTAAACTCAGAAGAGGGATATATCCGATATGCCAATGAAAACATACCGGGATACACGGGAACCCGCTTAAAGGACATTGTGGCGTCGGAATTTGGTACGCCGGTGGCCGTGGAAAATGATGTGAACGCGGCGGCTTTGGGGGAGGCCGCCTGGGGAGCAGGCAAAGACCATGACGACTTTTTGTGTCTTACTTACGGTACAGGAGTAGGCGGGGCCATTATAATAGGTAAGAAGATTTATTCAGGAAGCATGTTTTCCGCCGGTGAGTTTGGCGGGATCATGGTCCACCCGGAAGATTGCGTAAAGGGGCAGCCCTTCAGCGGCTGCTACGAGAAATACGCGTCGGCCACTGCTCTGGTAGCGGAGGCGCTAAAGCGGGACGAAACTCTCACAAACGGCAGGCAGATCTTTGCCAGATTTCAGGAGCCGGAAGTGAGGGAGATCGTGGACCGATGGATTGATGAGATCGTCCACGGTTTGGTGACCGTGATACATATTTTTAACCCGTCCTGCGTGATTTTAGGCGGGGGAGTGATGGAACAGCCCTACATCTTAGGACAGGTGAGGGAACGGACGGCAGGCAGGATCATGGACAGCTTTCGCGGCGTGGAGCTGAAGACGGCGGCCCTGGGAAATCAGGCGGGTCTTATGGGGGCGTCCTGGATGGCAATGGAGCAGATGAAAAAGACTTAAATTACAACATTTGGAAGACCGACAGAAGGAGGGGTATTGATGCAAGGCGATTTTTTGGTAAAAATGAGGACTGCATACAATCAGTTTACAAAGGCGGAAAAAAAGGTGGCTGATTATATTTTGCAGAATCCCAGGGAAGTACTGTTTATGTCTATCACGGATTTGGCGGAGGCGTGTCAGGTGGGTGATACCAGCGTGTTCCGGTTCTGCAAGTCCATGGAACTGAAAGGGTATCAGGAGTTTAAGATGGTACTGTCTTTAAGTCTCAATGAGAACGAGAAGGAGACCAGCGGATTTACGGGCAACATAGGGTTAAATGATACATTTCACGAATTGGCGCAAAAGGTGCTTAATACCAATGTCCACGCTTT
The DNA here is from genome assembly GCA_910575585.1 of Clostridiaceae bacterium. Lineage (GTDB taxonomy): Bacteria > Bacillota > Clostridia > Lachnospirales > Lachnospiraceae > UBA3402. Next base: position 51,788 of record CAJTGF010000014.1, on the reverse strand, counting down.
GACGGAGACTCACTCCCTGTTGGATGAGAAGGTTTTTAATCAGACTATTGACTGGCTCCACGAGGCAAAGAAAGTTTATTTTTTCGGTGTGGGAGCCAGCGTTCTCACTGCTTTGAAGGCAGCCAACAAGTTTCTGCGCATTGAGCCTAAGGTGTACTGCATTCAGGATTCTCACATGCAGGCCATGGTGGCCTCCACCATGAACGCGGACGAGGTGGCGGTGGTGTTCTCCTATTCAGGGGCTACGAAAGATACGATCCATGTGGCGCAGCTGGCGAAACAGGCGGGGGCAAGGGTGATCTGCATCACCAGATTCAGCAAATCCCCCCTGACTTCCTATGCTGATCTGACTTTGCTTAGCGGGGCCAATGAAGGGCCCCTTCAGGGAGGGTCTACATCCGGGGAGATCAGCCAGCTGTTTTTGATCGACCTGATGTATACGGAATATTACAGGCGGTATTTTGAGGCATGCAGTAAAAACAATGAGCGGACTTCCGGCTCGGTTTTGGAGAGATTGTGGTAGAAATTGTCTAAAAATAAAAAAATTTTCCTTTGATGAATCCTGTTGACAAAAGAAATTTTCTGATATATAATTCAAATATAACAAAAATATGGGTTTTAAGACCATGTGGATTAGTCAAAATTTCCTAAGGAGGGCATTCTATGAAGAAAATTTTATCATTGGGACTTGCTGCGGCACTGATGGCGACCACACTGGCCGGGTGCGGCGGTTCCGGAGGCAGCGAGACTACGGCGGCTCCGGCAGCGGACACAGGCACCACAGCGGCAGCCGGAGAGGCGGCGACCACGGCCGGAGGGAGTGATGCGGCGGCGCCTGCAGGGGCTGTTGAGATTACCTGGTGGGCATTCCCTACATATGCGCAGGATGCCGATAAGCCGGCTGGGACCTATGAGGCGGAGATCATTGCCGCGTTTGAGGCCAAGAATCCGGATATCAAGGTGAATCTTGAGACCATCGACTTTACGTCAGGACCGGAGAAGATCACGGCAGCCATTGAGGCGGGGACCGTGTGCGACGTTCTGTTTGACGCGCCGGGACGTATTATCTCCTATGCCCAGAACGGGAAGCTTGTGAAGCTGGACGACATGTTTACGGATGAGTTCGTGAAGGACGTGAACAATGAGGCCCTGCTTAATTCCTGTAAGTCTGACGACGGAAGTTACTATATGTATCCCATCAGCACGGCTGCATTCTGTATGGCAGTGAGCAAGCAGGCTCTTGAGGCGGCTGACGCCATGAGCTGCATTAATATGGAAGGTGACAGGACCTGGACTACGGCGCAGTTTGAGGAGATGCTCAAGAAACTGAACGCCGCCGGGTTTAACGGCGCTACGGTTTACTGTTCCGGACAGGGCGGCGATCAGGGTATCCGCGCGTTCGTGACCAACATCTATGACAGTCAGGTGACCAATGATGAAGTGACCGAGTACACCCTGAATGATGAGGGCGGCATCAAGGCATTGACCAAGATCAAAGAGTGGGTTGACGCAGGCTACATGCTCAATGGTTCCGCGTACAACGGCGGCGAGGACGTAGACCAGTTCGTGGCAGGCAACACCGCGTTTACGACACTGTGGTCTCCGGGACTTGCTTCACAGAGAGCAGAGACTTTGACACAGAATGAGATCGAGGCTATTGCGCTGCCATTCCCGTCTGACGACGGCGTTCCGGAACTGGAGTACCTGGTGAACGGATTCTGTGTATTTGATAACGGTGACGCTGCCAAGGCGGAAGCTTCCAAGAAGTTTATTGACTTCATGTGCAATGATGAAGAGTGGGGACCAAAGGATGTGGTAAGGACCAGCGTATTTCCGGTTCGCCAGTCCATGGGTGATCTGTATCCCGGCGATGAGGAGATGGGCTTCTACGCAAGCCTGACCAAGTACTACTCTCCATATTACAATACCATCAAGGGCTTTGCAGAGATGAGGACTTACTGGTTCCCGATGCTGCAGGCAGTATTGAACGGTGATTCCACACCGGAAGACGCAGTGAATGATTTCGTGACCAAGGCGAATCAGTCTATTGCAAATGCGCAGTGATCGTGCGGATCTGACTGAATACTTATGACACTTCTTCATTTCTCCTCATACAGTTTTGTATGGGGAGAAGTTTTTAAGGGGCCGGTGGAGGGCCGGCTGGACAGGAGGAAGCATGAAGCAATCAAAGTTTAATAAAATCCGCATGAGGGAGACTCTGATCTCCTATGCGTTTCTGGCACCGGCATTGTTCTTTTTCTGTATCTTTGTACTTTTGCCCATGATCATGGGCGTTGTAACCAGCCTGTTCCGGTATAACATGAAGGGCATGACGTTTATCGGGCTGGACAATTATGTGAATATGTTCAAGGATGAGGTGTGGCAGAAATCTCTGGTGAACACCCTTATCCTGGTGGTGGGTTCCGTACCGATCACGGTGCTGTTCGCCCTGTTTGTGGCTGCCATGACCTATGAGAAGAATCCCTTTACCCGGTCATTTTTCCGGTGTGTATTCTTCCTTCCCGTAGTGACCGGCACGGTTGCGGTCACGGTTGTGTGGAAGTGGATCTATGACCCGTTAAATGGTATTTTGAACTGGTTGTTAAAGAGCATGAATATCATTGAAAAGAATATCATGTGGACCGGAGACAAGAAGTTTGCTCTCTGGGCTATCCTGATCATTTTGATCACCACCAGCGTGGGCCAGCCTATCATCCTTTATATCGCTTCTCTGGGCAATGTTCCCAAAGATTATGTGGAGGCGGCGCAGGTGGACGGAGCCAACGATCTGCAGGTGTTTTGGCAGATCAAGTGGCCCAGCCTTCTGCCTACCACGCTTTATATTGTGGTGATCACTACCATCAACTCGTTCCAGTGCTTTTCCTTGATCCAGCTGCTTACTTCCGGAGGTCCCAATTACCGGACCACGACCATCATGTATTATCTGTATGAGAATGCTTTTAAGCGGTTTGAGTACGGCTATGCCAATGCCATGGGCGTGGTTCTGGCTCTGATGATCGGACTGATCAGCTTTATCCAGTTTAAAGCTTTGGGCAGCGATGTGGAATATTAGGAAGGGGGACAAAGGAATGAAGAAAAAAACAGGTATTTTGGATATTATCTCCATGGCGTTTTTATTAATCTTAAGCTTTATTTTTATTTTCCCCTTTTACTGGATCTTAACGGGAGCGTTTAAGTCCCAGAAAGTTACCGTAAAACTTCCTCCGGAATGGTTCCCATTAAGTCCCACCATGGAGAACTTTCACAAGCTGATGCAGAATCCGGCTCTCCAGTGGCTGTGGAACAGCGTATTTATCTGCGGCATCACGATGCTCATTGTCTGCGTGGTGTCTTCCATGGCAGGGTATGTGCTGGCTAAGAAGCGGTTTTACGGGCAGGCCACGTTGTTTAGTATCTTTGTGTTTGCAATGGCTCTTCCCAAGCAGGTTATCCTGGTGCCCCTGATGAAGCTGGTAAGTTTTATGGGGATCCATGATACATCCTGGGCGATCATTCTTCCGTTGTGCGGATGGCCATTTGGCGTGTTCCTGATGAAGCAGTTCAGCGAGAATATTCCTACAGAGCTACTGGAGGCGGCCAAGATCGACGGCAGTGGGGAAGTGCGGACCTTCAGCAGTATTGTTATGCCTATCGTGAAACCGGGGTTTGGGGCGCTGGCTATCTTTACATTTATCAATACCTGGAATGATTACTTTATGCAATTGGTTATGCTGAATTCCAGGGCCAAGCTGACCATCTCCTTGGGCGTGGCTACGCTGCAGCAGGAGTTTTCTACCAACTACGGGGTTATCATGGCTGGCGCCGCCATGGCGGCGGTGCCCATTGTGGCGGTATTTTTGATGTTCCAGAATTATTTTACCCAGGGTATCACTATGGGAGCAGTGAAAGGTTAGTTTTAACGGTTTGCACAGCGCGGCATCGGCCATCCTTTGGGACGGCCGATGCCGCTTTTGCATGATCAGAGGAAATTTGGAATAACAGCAGAAAACGCATTGCAACAAGTTTTAGGTTTATGGTAAACTTGTAGGGTATACAGCAAATAATCTTTGGGAGGTATCCCTGTGGACAGTGAAGCCCGGTTTCGCAATAAAATTACCTGGTTCTCTTTTCTGTTTAGTATTCTTGTGGTTTGGGTACATTCTGCTAATGGGGAGTTGTTTTTAGGGCGGTCTCCTTACGTGGACAGGGTAACGGGCTTTCAGCGTTTTTTGGGGAATACCGTGGGGCAGATCGCGGTGCCGGGATTTTTTCTCATGTCCGGATATCTGTTTTACCGGAATTTCACCTGGGGACGGCTGGGGGAAAAATGGGGTTCCAGGATCCGCAGCCTGCTGGTGCCGTTTTTGGTGTGGAACACCATCTATTATCTGGGGTATGTGATCGGAAGCCGTCTGCCCTGGGTGACCGTTATTATGGGAAAGGGGAAGATCCCGTTTGGATGGTACGCGGCTGTGGACGCGGTGCTGAACTATACGTATAATTATGTGTTCTGGTATCTGTATCAGCTGATCTTGCTGACCGTGCTGGCTCCGGCGCTGTTTTGGATCCTGGGCCGAAAGGCTTTGGGGATTATGGGGCTGTCTGCGCTGCTGTACTTTGTGCAGAAAGGCACCGTGGTCCCATATTTGAACCTGGATGCCCTGTTTTACTATGGGGTTGGGGCCTGGGGAGGGATCTATGGAAAAAAGCGGGTGGAGGGCCAATGGTCAGCCGGAAGGGCTTTGTCAGGGATCGGGCTGTGGATATTGGCGGTGGCGCTGTTTGTGTCGCCGTGGCCGGCGGGGATCGCTGACAGGGTGTATTTTCGTCTTCTGGCGCCCATAGGATTGTGGCTTTTTATAGATGAAGGGAGACTGCCCTTAGCCAGACCATGGATGCGCTATAATTTCTTTTTGTACACCGTCCATTTTGCCCTGGTGCGGCTGGTGAATAAAACGATGGCCAGGATCCTTGGGGGATACTGGCCGGTGCCTGTGATCTTATTTTTGGTGATGCCTATGCTTATGGTGTGGTTCAGCAGCAAGGCAGGCTCCTGGATGAGGAGGCATATGCCGGTGATGTGGCAGCTGTTAAACGGCGGCCGGTAAGGAGGAAAGGCTCCAGCGGCCCGATGCCCCGCAGGGAAGGGCCAGTCCCGTATGGCTTACGGGAAGCCCCAGTTCCTGGGCGTCCACCGCGCCTTTGTGCTTCGGGATGATCTCCACGGAAAGCATATAGGCAAGGACCGCCGGGGCCAAGCCTGTGGTGTAGGAGTTCACCAGGAAAAACAGGGGGTGATCCGACAAAAGCTTGGTACATTCCTTTATGAGGGGATACACCGCGTCTTCTATTTTCCAGATCTCTCCTTTAGGGCCTCTGCCGTAAGAGGGCGGGTCCATGATAACGGCGTCGTAGCGGCTGCCCCGGCGGCTTTCCCTCTGAACAAATTTCATGCAGTCATCTACGATCCAGCGGATGGGCGCCTGGTCCAGACCGCTGGATCTTGCGTTTTCTTTTGCCCATCCCACCATGCCTTTAGACGCGTCCACATGGGTGACAGAAGCACCTGCTTTGGCGGCCGCCAAGGTTGCGCCTCCGGTGTAGGCGAACAGGTTCAGTACTTTTATGGGCCTTTGTGCGTTGGCGATAAGACCGGAAAACCAGTCCCAGTTGGCTGCCTGCTCGGGAAACAGCCCGGTGTGTTTGAAACTGAAAGGCTTAAGGTTAAATGTTAAGCTGCGGTATTGGATGGACCATTGCTGCGGAAGGTCAAAAAACTCCCACTGGCCTCCGCCCTTGGCGCTGCGGTGGTAGTGGCCGTTGGGGTGGCTCCAGCCGCGGTGGCTTTTTGACGTGTCCCAAATAACCTGAGGGTCCGGGCGTATCAGGCAGAAATCGCCCCAGCGCTCCAGTTTTTCTCCGTTTGAACAGTCTATTATCTCATAATCATTCCAGTGATCTGCAATCCACATGGCATCCTCCAGGTAAAAATTGATAATTAATTATAAGGGAGGGGTGGGCGGCAGTCAAGAGGCGATAGACGATACAAACGAAAATTAAAGGAAAACGTAATAGAATTGAAAGATTATTTTGTTGAATAAATAGCTGGGCCTTGATAAAATAAAGTTAAGTATTTGGAAGGAGGATAGGGCTTTATGAAAAAAAAGGGACTGTTGATACTGGGTCTGGCAGCGGCGCTGACAGCGGGCAGCGGGATCACAGCCATGGCAGCAGCCGGGTGGGCTTCGGAAAACGGCCAGTGGGTATATTATGATAATTTTGGCAGTTATGTAACCAACGAGTGGAAGAGAGGGGCTGACAACCAGTGGCGTTATCTCAACAGCCGGGGACAGATGGCGGTGAACAGCTGGGTGGACGAGGAGTACTATGTAGACTCCAACGGAGTCATGGTAGCCGGCAAGTGGATGAAGCTCAACTCCAACATCCGCAGCCTTACGGCAAGCGATCACTGGTACTATTTTCAGGACAGCGGCAAGGTAGTGACCAATTCCTGGAAGAAGATCGACAACAAGTGGTATCACTTTGACGCTGACGGGGCCATGGAGACCGGGTGGATGGACGATAACATGTCCTATGCCAAGGACGACGGCGCGGCTGTCACCGGCTGGCAGAAGCTGCTCCCGCCGGACGATCAGGGGGAGGAGCGGAATCCTTTTGACGAGGATGACAGGCGCTGGTACTATTTTAACAGCAGCGGGAAGAAGTTTGTGCCCGATCTAAAGGACGATGCCGTATGCGGCGAGAAGCGGATAGACGGTACATATTACTGCTTTAACGGCAACGGGGCCATGCAGACCGGGTGGGCCTATGTAGGCGGCAGCAACGTGGACCCGAACACCATTAGCGGATACCGGTTTTATGACGCTAACGGCAAAGCCATAACCGGGTGGTATTCGGCCGCGCCGCCAAGAGATCTGACCGGCTATGAGAATGAGGTGGAGTGGTTCTATTTCGTAAAGGGAGGCGTCCCCAAGGCAGGGCCTTCCAAGGGAAACGCCACGTCCTCGGATTTTCTTAGGGTCAGCGGAAAGACGTACCTGTTTAATGAGCTGGGGACGCCTGCAGTGGGGCTCCAGAGAGTCAAGGATAAGTCTTCCGGTGAGACTACGGCATACTATTTTGACCCGGTTTCCTGTGCCATGATCAGCGGAAAGATGACGATCCAGGAGGGGGACGGAACGAAAGCCCAGTACTATTTTTTAAGCAGCGGCAAGGGCTTTACGGGGGTTCAGTCTGGAAGCCTGTATTATTGCGGAAAGCAGCAGGCGGCAGACGGCAGCTTAAAATATGAAGTTATAACCCTTCCGGGAAGCAACGGAAGCCACACCAATTATCTGGTTAATTCGTCGGGAAAGATTGTGAAGAATACGTCTTCTGCAAAGGATAACGACGGCAACAAGTATACGACAGACAGGAATGGCATCGTCACAAAGGTCAACGGCGAGGCGGTAGGAGCCGGGGCTACGTTCGGAGCGCCCAGAGAGCCGGATTACTGGGAGTAGGGACCTGGTCGTTCAGCGGTTTTGGATCAGAAAGGGATTGTCTTAAGGACAGTCCCTTTTTGATGGTCCGCCTGAGGAGACAGCACGACGGGCCGGCGACATGCCGCGCTGCCTCCTGTGCGGGGATTTGGCAAAGTAACAGTTCAGGCAGGTCGGTGCGTTTACCGCGCTGACCGTACGAAAGCATAATGGCGGCAGGCATCCGGCACCGTCGCGAAGCGATTTTCATGGCCGGGTGCGAAACAGTTCAAGGGTTATCTGAACGGTTATGCTTGGCAAAAAGCGTACGCAAAAGAAATCGAAAAAAACACTTGCATTTTTTGGAGAAATATGCTAAGCTAACAAAGCTGTGGCATGATAGCGATGAAGCGAGAGGTTGCTGCCCGTAAGAGGCAGGTTTTCCGTGGAGCGAATGTCAAGTTAGGAAACTGGCGACAAGTCACTGTACAAACAGAAATTCTGCAAAGTGTGGAAATTGGTGTGCCTCGATGTATGAACCATAAGGGACACACCCGGAAACGTGTACAGTCACCGCTTGTCGTACTTCATTAAAAAGTGCGAAAAGGAGGCGACTTTTTTTATGGCAAGTCAGGTAATGAGAATCACATTGAAAGCTTACGATCATCAGTTAGTGGATCAGTCAGCCGGAAAGATCATTGACACGGTAAAAAAGACAGGTTCTAAGGTGAGCGGACCGGTGCCGCTGCCCACTAAGAAGGAAGTGGTAACCATCCTCAGGGCAGTTCACAAGTATAAGGATTCCAGAGAGCAGTTTGAGCAGAGGACTCACAAGAGGCTTATTGATATCATCGCTCCCAATCCAAAGACCGTTGAGATGCTGTCCAGGCTGGAGATGCCCGCAGGCGTTTACATTGACATTAAGATGAAGACGAAGTAATCCAAAGCCGTAAAAAGCCATAAAGACAGCGAGGTCCCCAAAAGGACCGGACAAATTAAGAAAATCCAGAAGGGTTTATATAGAAGCAACACTTTTTCCGAAGAGGAATCAACATCTCCGGTCAGCCGGAGTCATAGTGTTCCACGTATATAACCTGTTTCTAGGATGAACGCCAAGGCGTTCCGCTGTAGATTATGAACAGGAGGTAAAAGTAATGAAGAAAGGGATTTTAGCTATCAAAGTCGGAATGACTCAGATCTTCAACGACGAAGGAGTGTTAACTCCCGTAACCGTTCTTCAGGCAGGACCTTGTGTGGTTACACAGGTTAAGACCGAGGACAACGACGGATACAAGGCAGTGCAGGTTGGTTTCGTTGACAAGAGAGAAAAACTGGTCAGCAAGCCGCTGAAAGGCCATTTTGACAAGGCCGGGGTATCTTACAAGAGATATGTGAGAGAGTTCCGGTTTGACAACGCAGAAGAGTATTCCGTAAAGGACGAGATTAAGGCAGACATCTTTGCTGCCGGCGACAAGATTGACGCAACAGCAATTTCCAAAGGTAAAGGCTTCCAGGGCGCTATTAAGAGACACGGACAGTCCAGAGGACCTATGACTCACGGTTCCAAGTTCCATCGTCACGCAGGCTCCAACGGCGCATGTTCCGATCCCAGCAAGGTGTTCAAGGGTAAGAAGATGCCCGGCCATATGGGACATAAGAGAGTGACCATCCAGAATCTGGAGATCGTTCAGGTGGATGCAGAGAAGAACCTGATCTTGGTCAAGGGCGCTGTTCCGGGACCGAAGAAGTCCTTAGTAACGCTGAAAGAAGCAGTAAAAGCAGCTGTTTAATTGCTTTTATTAGGAAAGGAGGAATACACAGATGTCACAGGTATCTGTTTACAATAAGGAAGGTAAAGAAGTAGGTACTTTAGAACTGAACGATGCCGTATTTGGTGTGGCTGTTAATGAGCACCTGGTACATTTGGCAGTGGTTGCCCAGCTGGCCAACAAGCGTCAGGGTACACAGAAAGCAAAGACCCGTTCCGAAGTATCCGGCGGCGGAAGAAAGCCGTGGAGGCAGAAAGGAACCGGTCATGCGAGACAGGGTTCAACGAGAGCGCCCCAGTGGACCGGCGGCGGCGTAGTGTTTGCGCCAACCCCAAGAGATTACACCATCAGGCTTAACAAGAAGGAGAAGAGGGCTGCCCTTAAGTCCGCTCTTACCAGCAGGGTAAATGACAGCAAGTTCATCGTAGTGGATGACTTAAGCTTTGACGAGATCAAGACCAAGAACTTTAAGAAGGTTCTGGACAATTTGAAGGTTAACAAGGCGCTGGTGGTTTTGGACGAGGCCAGCAACAACGCAGCGCTGTCCGCAAGAAACATTCCCGCAGTTAAGACTGCCAGGGTTAATACCATCAACGTATATGATATCTTAAAATACAACACTGTAGTGGTTACTAAGGCAGCTGTTGCAAATATCGAGGAGGTGTACGCATAATGGCTAACATTCAGTACTATGATGTTATTCTGAAACCGGTAGTGACCGAGAAGAGCATGAACGCGATGGCTGATAAGAAGTACACATTTCTGGTACACCCTGAGGCGAACAAGAGCCAGGTAAGGGAAGCGGTTGAGAAGATGTTCCCGGGGACCAAGGTGGAGAAAGTCAACACCATGAACATCCAGGGCAAGACAAAGAGAAGGGGAATGACCTTCGGCAAGACGGCAAAGACCAAGAAAGCCATTGTAAAGCTGACAGCTGACAGCAAGGAGATCGAGATCTTCTCTGGACTGTAAGCATCGGATCGTATAGACCTTATACGGCAGCGGTGAAAAGCAGCGACGATTATACTGCAGCCGTGATAAAAAGAAACGCGCGGAAGCGTTGAAAGAGGGTGCCGCCTTAAGGCCAAGGCCCGGGCAAGCGCCAGTATGGACATGAAAGGAGTTCGCAGCATGGGAATCAAAACCTATAACCCATATACACCTTCCAGAAGAAACATGACCGGTTCCGATTTCAGCGAGATCACGAAATCCACACCGGAGAAGTCTCTGGTAGTATCTTTAAAGAAGAATGCAGGCCGTAACAATCAGGGTAAAATCACCGTGAGACACAGAGGCGGCGGAAACAGAAGAAAATACAGACTGATCGATTTCAAGAGAAATAAAAAGGACGGCATTCCGGCAACCGTAATCGGAATCGAGTACGATCCCAACAGAAGCGCCAACATCGCCCTGATCTGCTACGCAGACGGCGAGAAAGCTTATATCCTTGCACCGGCAGGTCTTACCGACGGCATGAAGGTTATGAGCGGTCCTCAGGCAGAGGCAAAGGTAGGCAACTGTCTGCCCCTCAGCGCGATCCCAGTCGGCGCGCAGATTCACAACATTGAACTTCATCCGGGCAAAGGCGGCCAGCTGGCTCGTTCCGCAGGCAACTCCGCCCAGTTGATGGCGAAAGAAGGCAAATACGCGACCTTGAGACTTCCTTCAGGCGAGATGAGAATGGTTCCCATCGTATGCCGCGCGACCATCGGTGTGGTGGGCAACGGCGAGCATAACCTGATTAACGTTGGTAAGGCAGGAAGAAAGCGTCACATGGGCATCCGTCCTACGGTCCGCGGTTCCGTTATGAACCCCAATGACCATCCCCACGGCGGCGGCGAGGGCAAGACCGGTATCGGCCGTCCGGGTCCGAGCACACCATGGGGCAAGCCTGCTCTTGGTCTTAAGACCAGAAAGAAACACAAACAGTCCAACAAGTTAATCGTAAGAAGACGTGATGGTAAGACCATTAAATAGTTGAAGGAGGAAGAAACCCTATGGCACGTTCACTTAAAAAAGGACCATTTGCAGACGCGCATTTGCTGAAAAAAGTAGATGCATTGAACGCATCCGGACAGCATCAGGTAATCAAGACCTGGTCCCGCCGTTCTACAATCTTCCCGCAGATGGTTGGACATACAATCGCAGTTCATGACGGAAGAAAGCACGTTCCGGTATATATTACCGAGGACATGGTTGGACACAAGCTTGGTGAGTTCGTCGCAACCAGAACCTACAGAGGTCATGGAAAAGACGAAAAGAAATCCAAACGGTAATCGTCAGAATTGAAAGGAGGTTATAGCAATGGCTAAAGGACATAGAAGTCAGATAAAGAGAGAGAGAAATGCCCAGAAAGACACTAGGCCGTCAGCAAAGTTATCCTATGCCAGAGTGTCCGTTCAGAAGGCTTGCTTCGTATTAGACGCCATCAGAGGCAAGGATGTGGAGACTGCCCTTGGTATCGTAACTTACAGCCCAAGATATGCTTCTTCATTGGTTAAGAAATTGCTGGAGTCCGCAATTGCCAACGCGGAGAACAACAACAACTTAAGCAGGGAGAACCTGTATGTTGAGGAGTGCTACGCAAACAAGGGACCGACGATGAAGAGGATCAAACCCAGAGCACAGGGCAGGGCTTACAGAATCGAGAAGAGAACCAGCCACATCACAATCGTGCTGAATGAAAGATAGGAGGCAAATATGGGACAGAAAGTTAATCCACACGGCTTAAGGGTCGGTGTTATTAAAGACTGGGATTCCAAATGGTATGCTGAGGCAGATTTTGCCGATAACCTGGTAGAGGATTATCAGATCAGAAAATTCCTGAAGAAGAGACTGTACAGCTCAGGCGTTTCCAAGATTGAGGTGGAGAGAGCTGCCGACAAAGTGAAGATTATCATCTACACCGCAAAGCCGGGCGTTGTGATCGGAAAGGGCGGAGCCGAGATCGAGAAATTAAAAGCAGAAGTTCAGAAGATGACGGACAAGAAGCTTTTCATTGATATCAAGGAGATCAAGAGGGCGGAGCGGGACGCTCAGCTGGTTGCGGAGAGCATTGCCCAGCAGCTGGAGAACCGTGTGTCCTTCCGCCGCGCCATGAAGTCCACCATGGGCCGTTCCATGAAGGCAGGCGTTAAGGGAATCAAGACCGCGGTTGCGGGACGTCTGGGCGGCGCCGATATGGCCCGCACCGAGTTCTACAGCGAGGGAACCATCCCGTTACAGACATTAAGAGCAGATATTGACTATGGATTCGCGGAGGCAGATACCACCTACGGCAAGATTGGCGTTAAGGTTTGGATCTACAAGGGCGAAATACTTCCTACTAAGGGAAATAAGGAAGGGAGCGATAAATAATGTTAATGCCGAAAAGAGTAAAACGTCGTAAACAGTTCCGCGGGAGCATGGCCGGCAAGGCCCTTAGAGGCAACACTATTTCCAACGGCGAGTACGGCTTAGTAGCAGTGGAGCCATGCTGGATCAAATCCAATCAGATCGAGGCAGCCCGTGTTGCCATGACCCGTTATATCAAGCGTGGCGGTAAAGTTTGGATCAAGATCTTCCCGGATAAGCCTGTGACCGCGAAACCGGCAGAGACCCGTATGGGTTCCGGTAAGGGCGCTTTAGAGTACTGGGTAGCGGTAGTTAAGCCGGGCCGCGTTATGTTTGAGATCGCCGGCGTACCGGAGGAGACAGCCCGCGAGGCATTGCGTCTTGCTATGCATAAGTTACCTTGTAAATGTAAGATTGCTGCAAAGGCAGATTTAGAAGGCGGTGATAACAGTGAAAACTAATAAGTATGTAGAAGAGTTGAAGGCAAAGTCCCAAGCAGAGTTGAACACTGAACTGGTGGCTGCAAAGAAAGAACTGTTCAACTTAAGATTCCAGAACGCTACGAACCAGTTGGACAACACCAGCAGGATCAAAGAGGTTCGCAAGAATATCGCCAGGATTCAGACTGTTATTACAGAAAAATCAAAATTGGCTTAAGCGGAATTTTCCATTTAGAATGAGAGGAGAAAAAAGTCGTGGAAAGAAATTTGAGAAAGACACGTACCGGTAAAGTCGTAAGCGACAAGATGGATAAGACCATTGTAGTTGCTATCGAAGACCACGTAAAACATCCTTTATACGGCAAGATTGTAAAGAGAACCTACAAGCTGAAAGCGCATGACGAGAAAAACGAGTGCAACATCGGCGATACCGTAAAAGTTATGGAGACAAGGCCCCTGTCCAAGGATAAAAGATGGAGACTTGTTGAGATTGTTGAAAAGGTGAAATAAACTACGGCGGTAGAAAGACGCAGACAAAGATCAGGAAGGAGTATCAGTCATGATTCAGCAGGAAACCAGACTGAGAGTTGCCGATAATACGGGAGCCAAGGAACTGCTTTGCATCCGTGTAATGGGCGGCTCTACCAGAAGATATGCGAATATAGGCGATATCATTGTTGCCAGCGTGAAAGATGCAACACCAGGCGGTGTTGTAAAGAAAGGCGACGTTGTAAAGGCCGTGGTGGTCCGTACCGTAAAGGGAGCCCGCCGGAAAGACGGTTCTTATATTAAGTTTGACGAGAATGCAGCGGTTATCATCAAAGATGACAAGACCCCAAGAGGAACCCGTATCTTTGGGCCGGTTGCAAGGGAGCTTAGAGAGAAGCAGTTTATGAAGATTGTTTCCCTGGCCCCGGAAGTACTTTAAGGAGGTGCGGGACTGTGCATAAAATTAAGAAAGACGACCTGGTAAAGGTCATTACAGGAAAAGATAAAGACAAAACCGGTAAAGTGCTTCAGGTTAAGGACGGCAAGGTTGTGGTTGAAGGATGCAACATGGTGACGAAGCATGCCAAGCCAAGCGCCGGAAATCCAAACGGCGGCATCGTGAACCACGAGGCTGCTATGGACATCTCCAATGTTATGCTGGTTGTTGACGGTCAGGCCACAAGAGTCGGTTTTGAGATCAAGGACGGAAAGAAAGTCCGCGTTGCCAAGAAGACCGGCAAAGTGATTGATTAATTCAGGAGAGGAGGAACTGATCATGGCAAGATTAAAAGAAACCTACAAGAACGAGATCGTTGATGCGATGATGAAGAAGTTCGGATATAAAAATGTGATGCAAGTGCCGAAGCTGGAGAAAGTGATCATTAACATGCGCGTCGGCGAGGCTAAGGATAACGCCAAGGTTCTGGACTCTGCTGTAAGAGACTTAGAGATCATCAGCGGCCAGAAGGCAGTGACCACCAAGGCTAAGAAGTCCGTGGCTAACTTTAAGATCCGTGAGGGCATGGCCATCGGATGCAAGGTTACCCTTCGGGGCGAGAAGATGTACGAGTTTGTAGATCGTCTCATCAACCTGGCTCTCCCCCGCGTACGTGACTTCAGAGGCGTTAACGCCAACGCGTTTGACGGAAGAGGGAACTACACCCTGGGGATCAAGGAGCAGCTTATTTTCCCGGAGATTGAATATGACAAGGTAGACAAGGTGAGAGGCATGGATATCTGCTTCGTGACCACTGCCAAGACAGACGAAGAAGCCCGTGAACTGTTGAGATTATTCAATATGCCATTTCAGAGATAATTTAGGAGGATAATTCCATGGCTAAAACTTCAATGAAGATTAAGCAGCAGCGTCCGGCTAAGTTCTCTACGAGAGAGTACAGCCGTTGCAGAATCTGCGGCCGTCCGCACGCATATTTGAGAAAATACGGAATCTGCCGTATCTGTTTCCGTGAGTTAGCGTACAAAGGCCAGATCCCGGGAGTTAAGAAGGCAAGCTGGTAGAAAGCGGCTTTTCCCTGAGAAAATATAGGAGGACAATAGATCATGACAATGAGCGATCCCATTGCAGATATGCTTACAAGAATCCGTAACGCAAATACTGCGAAACATGATACCGTAGATATACCTTCATCTAAGATGAAATTGGCAATTGCAGATATCCTTGTTAAAGAAGGTTACATCAAGAAATATGATATAGTGGACGAGGGTTCCTTTAAGACCATCCGCATTGCCTTAAAGTACAATGGGGATAAGAGCGAGCGCATCATCACCGGCCTTAAGAGGATCTCCAAACCAGGTCTTAGGGTGTACGCCAACAAAGAGGAGCTGCCTAAGGTTCTGGGCGGTCTGGGTACCGCTATCATTTCCACAAACCAGGGCGTGATCACCGATAAGGAAGCACGCAGCAAGGGAGTTGGCGGTGAGGTATTAGCATTTATTTGGTAGTTGATAGGCATAGCAAATGTCTGAAAACAGAAGTGGCGCACAAGCCATTTCCGAAAATTTAAGGAGGAAAACGAGCATGTCACGTATAGGAAGAATGCCTATCGCGATTCCGGAAGGAGTAACCGTAACAATCGCAGAAAACAATAAAGTGACTGTAAAAGGTCCCAAGGGCACTCTGGAAAGAGAGCTGCCTGTGGAGATGGACATCAAGGAAGAGGATGGCCATATCATCGTAACCAGGCCCAATGATCTGAAGAAGATGAAGTCTTTGCACGGCCTTACCAGAACTCTGGTCAACAACATGGTTGTTGGCGTTACCAAGGGGTACGAGAAGGTTCTGGAAGTGAACGGCGTTGGTTACAGAGCCCAGAAGCAGGGCAACAAACTGATTTTAAGCCTGGGGTATTCCCACCCCGTTGAGATGACTGATCCGGAGGGCCTTGAGTCTGTTCTGGAAGGTCAGAATAAGATCACTGTAAAAGGTATTGATAAAGAAAAAGTTGGCCAATATGCTGCTGAGATCAGAGATAAGAGAAGACCTGAGCCGTACAAGGGTAAGGGTATTAAGTATGCTGACGAAGTAATCAGACGTAAAGTTGGTAAGACTGGTAAGAAATAATTAAGGAGAGTGTAAAAATGGTTAGCAAGAAAACAAGAAGCGAAGTTCGCGCAAAGAAGCACGCCAGAATCCGCAATCATTTTTCCGGCACAGCGGAAAGACCGCGTTTGGCAGTGTTCAGAAGCAATAATCATATGTATGCTCAAATTATTGACGATACAGTTGGCAATACTTTAGTTGCAGCGTCTACTTTGGAGAAATCCGCAAGAGAAGAGCTGGAGCATACCAACACCGTTGATGCTGCTGCATACGTTGGTACACTGATCGCCAAGAGGGCCTTGGAAAAAGGTATTGACACTGTTGTCTTTGATAGAGGCGGATTTATATATCAGGGTAAGATTCAGGCGCTGGCAGATGCTGCCCGCGAAGCCGGTCTGAAGTTCTAGTAGGGAGGAGAGCAGCATGAAGCGTACAATCATTGATCCAAGTCAATTAGAGTTAAATGACAAGGTAGTGGCCATTAAGCGTGTTTCCAAGACGGTAAAGGGCGGTCGTACCATGAGATTCTCCGCTCTGGTAGTAGTTGGAGACGGCAACGGACACGTAGGCGCGGGCCTTGGCAAAGCAGGCGAGGTTCCGGAAGCGATCCGCAAAGGAAAAGAGGCTGCTATGAAGAATCTGGTGGCGATCCCTGTGGATGACAGCAGAAGCATTCCCCATGACTATATTGGAAAGTTCGGAAGCGCGTCCGTTCTTCTCAAGAAAGCGCCGGAAGGTACCGGCGTTATCGCCGGAGGTCCTGCCCGTTCCGTGCTGGAGTTAGCCGGGATCAAGAATATCCGTACCAAGTCCTTAGGTTCCAACAACAAGACCAATGTTGTTCTGGCTACCTTGAACGGCTTGTGCGCACTGAAAACTCCGGAAGAGGTTGCAAAACTTCGTGGCAAATCCGTTGAAGAGATTTTAGGCTAAGGAGGATAGAACAATGGCACAGAAATTAAAGATCACACTGGTCAAATCTCCAATCGGAGCCATTCCGAAGCAGAGAGCAACCGTTGAGGCTTTGGGCCTTAGAAAGATGCATAAGACGGTGGAGATGCCGGATAATGATGCCGTGAGAGGCATGATTTGGCATGTGAGACATCTGGTAAAAGTAGAAGAAGTATAAGTTCACAGACAAGGAGGTGCGCAAGATGGAATTATCCAATTTAAAGCCTGCAGAGGGTTCCAAGCACAGCGCTAATTTCAGAAGAGGCCGCGGACACGGTTCAGGCAACGGCAAGACTGCCGGCAAGGGCCATAAGGGTCAGAAGGCACGTTCCGGAGCTACCAGACCGGGATTTGAAGGCGGTCAGATGCCGCTGTACAGACGCCTTCCCAAGAGAGGCTTCACCAACAGAAACACAAAGGAGATTGTGGGCATTAACGTAAGTACACTGGAGCGGTTCGATAATGACGCAGTGGTTACCGTTGAGTCCTTAATGGAGATTGGGATTGTAAAGAATCCGAAAGACGGAGTGAAGATCCTTGGCAACGGAGAATTAACCAAAAAGCTTACAGTTAAAGTAGATGCTTTCAGCGAGGGCGCGAAGGCTAAGATTGAAGCCGCTGGTGGAACCTGCGAGGTGATCTAATATGTTCAAAACACTCCGAGACGCGTTTCGTATTAAAGACATACGAAAGAAATTACTATACACCTTTATGATGTTAGTAGTAATCCGCTTTGGGTCCGAATTGCCGATTCCAGGAGTTAACACCGCGTATTTTGCAGATTTTTTTGCCAGACAGACAGGGGACGCGTTTAACTTTTTTGACGCCATGACTGGTGGTTCTTTCACCAGCATGTCTGTCTTTGCCCTTAGCATTACCCCGTATATTACTTCATCCATCATCATGCAGCTGATGACCATCGCCATCCCAAAGCTTGAAGAGATGCAGAGGGAAGGCGAGGACGGCAGGAAGAAGATCGCCGAGTATACCCGTTATGTGACCGTTGCCCTGGCTCTCATCGAGTCTACGGCTATGGCGGTGGAATTCGGCGGACAAGGTCTTCTCCTTGACTTCAACGCGGGAAGCATTATTGTGGCGGTTGCCACTATGACCGCAGGAAGCGCGCTTTTGATGTGGATCGGCGAGAGGATTACGGAAAACGGCGTTGGCAACGGTATTTCTATCGTGCTGCTGTTCAATATCGTTTCCAGCTTGCCGGATGATATTAATACCCTGTATACCAGATTTATGGCAGGAAGAAACATTCCTGTGGCAGTGGTTTCCGCAATTATCATCCTGGCAGTTATCATTGCCATGGTGATGTTTGTTATTGTTTTGCAGGACGGCGAGAGAAGGATTCCGGTCCAGTATTCCCAGAAGATGCAGGGAAGAAGGATGGTTGGGGGGCGCTCTTCCAGTATTCCGCTGAAGGTTAACACCGCAGGCGTGATCCCGGTTATTTTTGCCTCTTCCATTATGTCGTTTCCGGTGGTGATATCCCAGTTCGTTGAGTTTGACCGTTCCGGTTTTATGGGATGGTTGATGACCATGTTAAGTTCCAATTCCTGGTTCAGGCCGGAGCAGCCCGCCTATTCCGTAGGGTTGGTGATCTATTTGGTATTGATCGTATTTTTTGCGTATTTCTATACGTCTATTACCTTCAATCCCCTGGAGGTTGCCAACAACATCAAGAAACAGGGAGGGTTTATCCCCGGGATCCGTCCGGGAAAACCGACGTCCGATTATCTGGAAGGCATACTGAATTATATTGTATTTATCGGCGCCTGCGGTCTGATGGTAGTGAGCCTGGTACCAATCATTGTATCCGGTCTGTTTACCATCACTCATTTATCTTTTGCGGGGACGTCCCTTATCATTATCGTGGGGGTTATCCTGGAGACGATCAAAGCCATCGAATCACAGATGCTGGTGCGTAATTATACAGGATTTTTAAACGATTGATGTCTGATGTGTTTGAAATGGGAAGGAAGGGCATTGGAGCCCTTTCTTTTCGTAGTTAAAAGCTATATAATATTTTAAGAAGCGGGAGGGATACGCAGATGAAGATTATTATGTTAGGCGCTCCGGGAGCAGGCAAGGGAACTCAGGCTAAGAAGATTGCCGCAAAGTATGGGATCCCCCATATTTCCACCGGGGACATTTTCCGCGCCAATATTAAGGGCGGAACGGAACTGGGCATGAAGGCAAAGACGTTTATGGATCAGGGGATGCTGGTGCCTGATGAGATCACCATCGGCATGCTGATGGACAGGATCCATGAGGATGACTGCAAAAACGGGTACGTTTTGGACGGATTCCCAAGGACTATCCCCCAGGCCGAAAGCCTGACCGAGGCGTTAAAGGGCATGGGAGAGGCCATCGACTACGCAGTCAATGTGGATGTGCCCGATGAGAACATCGTCAGCCGTATGGGCGGGCGCAGGGCATGCGTGGCCTGCGGGGCAACGTACCACGTGGAGTTTAACGCGCCTAAGAGTGAGGGTGTGTGCGATACCTGCGGGGAGAAGCTGGTGCTTCGGGACGACGACAAGCCGGAGACGGTTCAGAAGCGTCTCAACGTTTACCATGAGCAGACCCAGCCTCTGATCGATTATTATAAAAATGCAGGGGTTCTAAAAGAAGTGGACGGAACGAAAAATATGGAGGATGTGTTCCAGGATATTGTATCCATCCTGGGAGCTTAAGCAGTATGGCCGTTACGATAAAATCAGAACGGGAGATCACACTTATGAGGGAGGCGGGAAAGATTCTCGCCGCCACTCATGAGGAACTTGAGAAGGCTCTGAAACCGGGGATCTCTACATGGGAGATCAACCGGCTGGGAGAGGAGATCATCCGCAGCTACGGGTGCGTTCCTTCCTTTAAGAATTATATGGGCTATCCTGCTTCTATCTGCATTTCGGTTAATGACGAGGTGGTCCACGGGATCCCGGACAAAAAGCGGCTTTTGAAGGAGGGCGACATCGTCAGCCTGGACGCGGGGGTTATCTATAAAGGGTATCACTCGGACGCTGCAAGGACCCACGGAGTCGGCCAGATCAGCCCACAGGCAAAGCAGTTGATTGATGTGACGAAACAGTGCTTTTTCGAAGGAATAAAGTACGCGAAAGTTGGCAATCATCTCAATGATATTTCCAGGGCTATCCAGTCTTACGCGGAAGCTTTTGGATACGGTGTGGTGAGGGATCTGGTGGGCCACGGCATTGGTTCCCATCTTCATGAAGACCCTAAGGTGCCTAACTTCGCAAGAAAACGAAGAGGCATCCGGTTAAGGCCGGGCATGACCCTGGCAGTGGAGCCTATGATCAATGCGGGACGTCTGGATGTCAGGTGGCTGGACGACGACTGGACTGTGGTGACAGAGGACGGTTCGCTGTCGGCCCATTATGAGAATACGATCCTTATAACAGAGGATGCCCCTGAGATCTTGTCCAGGTGCTGAAAAGGCAGGGAAATGGGATGGAGTATAAAGCAGGGACCATATGCGAATCTTTAGCAGGTCATGACAGAGGGGAACTGTTTGTCATAATTGAGGAACAGAAGGAATATGTTTTTTTAGTAAACGGAGATTCCCGGCCTCTGGCAAAGCCTAAGAAAAAGAAGAAGAAGCATATACAGGTTATTTATGATGAAGAGGAATGGAAAAGCAAGGTTTTGATTGAGCGCGGGCGGATCAGGGATGAACACATAAGGAGTCTGATCCGCGGCTACAAGAGAAGAGGTCAGTCATAAGGAGGTAAACCGTATGTCAAAAGCGGATGTGATAGAGATTGAAGGCATTGTTGTTGAGAAACTTCCCAATGCCATGTTTCAGGTGGAACTGGAGAATGGGCATCAGGTTCTGGCTCATATCAGCGGCAAGCTGCGTATGAACTATATTAAGATCTTGCCGGGAGATAAAGTTACGATTGAACTGTCCCCCTATGACCTTACAAAGGGCAGGATCATCTGGAGGGATAAATAGGCACGGCACTGGTCAGGGAGTTAGGCGCCGGGAACAGGTCTGAAAAAAGGAAGAAAATGCTTGCTTTTCAGATTTAAAGATGCTATAATGCTATAGCGACTTTGTTGAAGTACTGGGTGAACTTTGTCCAAAAGTAATCCCGGTTGACCTATATATCTAACTTTACTTAGGTATATACCCGGATACGCCCGGACGGGTGTGCCTGGCTGTTTCCAATCAGGACGTGCAGGAGAAAGGAGAATTGCTGTGAAAGTCAGATCATCAGTAAAACCGATTTGCGAAAAATGCAAAATCATCAAGCGCAAGGGCAGTATCAGAGTAATCTGCGAGAACCCCAAGCACAAACAGAGACAAGGTTAAGAGTTAAAAAATTACAGGAGGTGTGATACGCACATGGCTCGTATTTCAGGTGTTGATTTACCAAGAGAGAAACGTATTGAGATTGGCTTGACTTACATTTACGGCATTGGCCGCGCAAGTTCAAACCGTATCCTTGCAGACGCCGGCGTGAATCCTGACACACGGGTGAAGGATTTGACAGACGACGAGGTGAAGAAGATTGCCGCAGTGGTGGCTGATACGCAGATGGTGGAAGGTGATCTGAGAAGAGAGATCGCCATGAACATCAAGAGGCTTCAGGAGATCGGCTGCTATCGGGGCATCCGTCACAGAAAAGGTCTGCCGGTACGCGGTCAGAAGACTAAGACCAACGCAAGAACACGGAAAGGTCCCCGTAAGACCGTAGCGAACAAGAAGAAATAAGGTTTAAGCAAGACTCATTAACACGAGAACAGACGGAATCAAGTTGTATGTTTTAAAAACAGGAGACAAAGATTCTAGCAATTAGGAAGAAAGTAGGTTAGTTTAAAATGGCTAAAAATAAGTCCACTGCAAAAAAAGTGACGAAAAAGCGCGTAAAGAAAAACGTTGAACGCGGACAGGCACATATCCAGTCCTCCTTTAACAACACGATCGTGACGTTAACGGATACGCAGGGTAATGCTTTATCATGGGCAAGTGCCGGTGGTCTGGGATTTAGAGGTTCAAGGAAATCTACTCCATATGCAGCGCAGATGGCTGCAGAGACTGCTGCTAAGGCGGCTATCGTACATGGGTTAAAATCTGTAGACGTTATGGTAAAGGGACCTGGTTCAGGTCGTGAGGCAGCGATCCGCGCGCTTTCTGCCTGCGGTATTGAAGTAACTAGTATTAAGGACGTAACACCGGTTCCGCACAACGGATGCCGTCCGCCAAAACGTAGAAGAGTTTAATTTAGGAGGTACGAAAAGTGGCAGTTGATAGAGTTCCTGTTCTTAAAAGATGCAGATCACTTGGTTTAGATCCGATTTATTTAGGAATAGATAAAAAGTCCAACAGAGAGTTAAAGAGAGCCAACAGAAAGGTGAGCGAGTACGGCCTTCAGTTGAGAGAGAAGCAGAAAGCCAAATTTATTTACGGCGTTCTGGAGAAACCTTTCAGGAATTACTACGCAAAGGCTTCCAGAATGGAAGGCATGGTAGGTCAGAACCTGATGATCCTTCTGGAGAGAAGACTGGACAACGTGGTGTTCCGTATGGGGTTCGGCCGCACCAGAAGAGAGACGAGGCAGATCGTAGATCATAAGCATATCCTGGTTAACGGAAAGTGCGTAAACATTCCGTCCTACCTGGTTAAGGCCGGCGATGTGATCGAGGTGAAAGAGAAGTGCAAGTCTTCTCAGAGATACAAAGATGTATTAGAAGTAACTGCAGGCAGAATGGTACCGGCATGGCTGGATGTTGATCAGGAGAATTTGCGCGGTACTGTGAAGGAGATGCCTACCAGAGACGAGATTGATGTTCCAGTTAACGAAATGCTTATCGTCGAGTTGTACTCCAAATAATCTTGTTATGATTTAGTCGCACAAACAGTTTTAGGCAAAGGATTGGCGGAAGCGGTTTTACAGTTCCGCCGCGCTGTCAGCCGGAAAGCAACGGACAGCGGCCTTTGCATAAAACTGTTTATGGCTAAGTGGTAATCTTAGGATTGTTGTGTTTGAGTAGGAAAGCCTCGACATATAGAACCAAAAAAGGAGGGGCTATTAGTGTTCGATTTCGAAAAACCAAACATTGAAATTGCAGAAATCTCCGAAGATAAAAAATACGGAAAGTTTGTAGTAGAACCACTTGAGAGGGGCTACGGCACCACGTTAGGCAATTCGCTGAGGAGAATCATGCTTTCCTCTCTGCCGGGGGCTGCAGTCAGCCAGGTGAAAATCGACGGCGTTTTGCATGAGTTCAGTTCCATTGCCGGAGTAAAGGAAGATGTAACTGAGATCATTATGAACATCAAAAGTTTAGCAATCAAGGATTCCAGCGACAGCGCGGAAGCCAAGACCGCTTACATCGAGTTTGAGGGTGAGGGGGTTATTACGGGCGCGGATATCCAGGCAGATCCCGAGATTGAGATCCTTAATCCGGACCAGGTCATCGCCACTTTAAGCGGCGGAGCGGACAGCAAGTTTTACATGGAGCTGACCATCACCAAGGGCCGGGGATATATCAGCGCCGATAAGAATAAGAAGGAGGACCTTCCCATCAGCATGATCGCCGTGGATTCCATCTACACGCCGGTAGAGCGGGTAAATATGTCTGTGGAGAACACTCGTGTGGGACAGGTTACTGACTACGATAAGCTGACACTGGACGTTTACACCAACGGCACCCTGGCGCCTGACGAGGCGGTAAGCCTGGCGGCCAAGGTGTTAAGCGAGCATTTGAATCTTTTTATTGACCTTTCAGAGAATGCCAGGACCGCAGAGATCATGGTGGAGAAGGAGGATAATGAAAAGGAGAAGGTTCTGGAGATGAACATTGACGAGCTGGAGTTGTCAGTCCGCTCCTACAATTGTCTCAAGAGAGCCGGGATCAATACGGTGGAGGAGCTGTGCAACAGAACCTCCGAGGATATGATGAAGGTCCGCAACCTTGGGCGGAAGTCTTTGGAGGAGGTTCTGGCCAAGTTAAAGGAACTGGGCCTGCAGCTGAATCCAAGCGACGAGTAAGGTTAAATCACATGGTTAGGATGCCTGCTTTCGTAAGTCCGACGGCGCGGAGAGCGGGTATATAAATAAAACGGAAGTTAGGGTTTTTGTAAGGCCGATGACGCGTAGAACCCTGCTCCAAACAGTATGGAGGAAAGAACAATGGCAGGATATAGAAAACTTGGAAAGACTTCCAGTCAGAGAAAGGCGCTTTTGAGAAATCAGGTTACCGCCCTTCTGCACAATGGGAGTATTGTTACTACAGAGGCAAGGGCTAAGGAAGTCCGCAAGATTGCCGAGGGCCTGATCGCCATGGCCGTAAGAGAGAAAGACAACTATGAGACCGTTAAGGTGACTGCTAAGGTTGCCCGCAAGGACAAGGACGGCAAGAGAGTAAAAGAAGTCGTTAACGGCAAGAAAGTTACGGTTTATGATGAGGTTGAGAAGGAGATCAAGAAGGATAAGCCTTCCAGGCTCCATGCCAGAAGACAGATGCTGAAGGTGCTTTATCCGGTGAAGGAAGTTCCCGCGGCTGCCGCAGGCAGAAAGAAGAACACCAAGATGGTAGATCTCCCTGCAAAGCTGTTTGACGAGGTTGCGCCGAAGTACGCAAACCGCAACGGTGGATATACCAGGATCGTGAAGATCGGACAGCGTAAGGGCGACGGCGCTATGGAAGTGCTGCTGGAGCTGGTATAAGATCGTTTGAAGACCGAGAGTTTAAGGCCGGAAGAGGAATCTTCCGGCTGTTTTATTATGACGGATTGATGACAGATGCTGTCCTGCTGTAAAGGCGGGACAGTTTTGTCGTTAAGGAGCGTTAAGGAGTTTTTGGCTGATCCCGGGCTTGGAAGATATTGTCAGAATCTTTGAGATAATTTTGCTTTTTGCATAGGGATATTCTTAAAAAGAATGAAAGGATATCGTAAGTTGACGGTGGGGTGAGGATTGCGTATAATGAAACCAGATAAAGAAATTATTGGGAAACAGAGAATACTGGCAGCCGGGTAAGCGGAAGGGGAGGTTGAATGTTATGAGGTACAGGAGAAGCTCAGTTTGGGGAATATGGATCTTGGTCTGTGTGATGGCAGTGACGGTGTCAAAGCCGTTGGCAGTCTTCGGGGCCACTAAGACGGTGTCTTCCATCACCATTCGGGTGGGCACCGATACCAAGGCCGGGGAGAGGCTTAATGAGAATATCGCTATTTACTCCAACACCATATCGGTGCAGAACGGGACGTACGCGGCTACCAGTTCTGAGCGGTATTATCTGCAGAATGCGGAGTGGACCAGTTCCACAAAGAAGGCTATGGCGGTAGGCGAGGAGCCCAGGATGAAGCTTTATCTTGAGATCGAGGATACTGATTACGCTTTTCGAGGCTCTTATTCATCCAGCAATATTATTGTAAAGGGCGGCACGTTTATGTCTGCCAGAAGAAGCACTTCGGGAAAGCTGGAGGTTACGGTCAGGCTCAACGGGATCAAAGGTTCTTACAAGCCGCCGTTGGATGCTACGTGGAGGGAGACCGGTTTTGGACGGGCAGAGTGGACGGAAGAGAAGAGCGAGGGCGTGTCTTCCGGGTATTATGACGTATATCTGTACCGGGGCAGTTCCGTGGTGAAGAAGCTGGAAGGGTATCAGGGAACCAGTTACAATTTTTATCCTTACATGACCCAGAAGGGAACTTACAAGTACAAGGTGCGCACTGTACCCTACACGGATGTGCAGAAACAGTACGGACAGAAGAGCGAGTGGCTGGATTCAGATGAGGTTTATATTGACGAGGAGCATGTATCTGACGGCACGGGCCAGGTGGACGGCAATGGGATCAATACGTCCGGAGCCGCGCCGGTGGGATGGGTATTGTCCAGCGATACCTGGTATTATCGATACCCTGACGGTTCCTATCAGAAGGATTCGTGGCTGAAACTGAATGAGAAGTGGTATCTTTTTGACCGGGACGGCAGGATGCTGACCGGATGGCAGAATAAGGACGGATTGGGATATTACCTTAGGGACAGCGGTGAGATGTACATGGGGTGGATTAAGTCCGGCAACAGCTGGTATTACTTGAATTCCAAGGCAGACGGCGTGGAAGGTGCCATGCATATCGGATGGCTGAAGAATGGCGGAAAGACCTACTGCCTGGGACAGAGCGGCGCTATGTTGGAGGGGTGGAACCAGGTGGATGGGAATTGGTATTATTTTTATCCGGGTTCCGGCCATATGGCCACGGATGTAATCATCGATACGTTTTATGTGGATGCAAACGGCGTCTGGAAGAAATAGGCGCGGACATGGGATGATAAGATTATAACAGCAGGCATCCGGCCATGGGGGAAGCGGTCCCCATGGCCGGATGCGCGGCAGTTTATGGGGATTGATGCCGCAGCAGAAGTGAGAGAGCAGAAAGGAGCGTTTGGTGTGAGATTTGGCAGAGAACTGGGGCAGGCAGATGGGTTTTGGCGCAGGAGAGGGATGGTTCTGGCGTTTGTTTTCGGGTTGATCTTGTGCTGGTGTGTTCCGGCGACGGCGGCTGAAAGGCTGGGAGTCACCCAGGAGGCTTACTGGGATAAGAGCCAGACAGGCATAGGGCGGTGGAAAAAGGTGGACCATGCCAAGGAGTACAGGGTGCGCCTGTATGAGAGCGAAGACCGGTTTGTTACCAGTTTCAGCGTCAGCGGCACAAAGGCAGATTTTAGTCCGTATATCAAGGACGGGTATGCATACCATTTTTCGGTGTGCGCAGTCCCAAAGGCGGATCAGAAGGCTTATATTTCCGGGGACTGGAAGGATTCGGAAGTTCTGGAAGCAGAGGGTATTGGTGAGAATGAAGGGAAGTGGAGAACTTACAGTCAGGGAAAAAAATATGAAAGAAGCGATAAGTCTTTTGTCGTAAACCAATGGGAGCTGATTCAGGGGAAGTGGTATTATTTTGACCAGAACGGATTGGTTCAGACCGGGTGGCAGCTGATTGATCACAAGTGGTATTATCTTGGTGAGGACGGCGTTATGGTGACGGGATGGCTGGGCTATGAAGGGAGCTGGTATTTTCTTGACAGCGACGGCGCCAGGGTTTCGGGGTGGAAAGAGGTAAAGCCTGGGGAGTGGTATTATATGGACGGCGACGGGAAAATGCTGGCCGGGACATGGGTTGACGGTTATCAGCTGGATGACTCGGGGAAGTGGATGGGGCGGTGAATTTTTATAGGATAGGGGAAAACTCTCAATGGTGTTGGGAGTTTTTCGTGTTTTATGGTTAAGGCGAAGTTGTGGTGGGCCCGGGGGAATCCGTCTGCTGCCTGGGTTCAGATATGCCAAACATTCCGATGAGCCCAGTAAAGCAGATAACACTCGGGGTTAGGCCCTCCTGTTTTCTATGGTCTCATCTCCATGGCATATATTCACCCGAACAGCAGACGGATTTTCCCGGGCAAAAGCAGAATTCGCCGGCCGGGATTTGCTCACTTAAGGTGGTTTCGATAGGGAACGCTGTTTCGACTCTGTAGTGAAAAGATAACTGCTTTGTCTGCGGTGATAGGTTGTGCATAATATCTATGGGAACGAATCCTGCTTCTATATTTTTCGCTGCAAAGTTGAGGCAGCGTCCCCTACCGAAACCACCTTAAGTGAGCAAACCTTAGCCAGCGAATTCTGGTTTTGCCAGGCAGAGGAGAGCTGTCCCGTCCGGGTGAATCTATGCCATGGAGATGAGACCAGGAAATCAGGAGGGCTGATACCCGACTGATTTCCGCTTTGGGCTCATCGGAATGTTCGGCATATCTGAACCCGGACGGGACAGCTCTCCTCTGACTGGCCTCACGACAATCCCCGCCTTTGCTCACTCAACTAAACAGCAACATAACGAATTTAAAGTTCCGGTTTATCCGGGTTAGGAAAATACAAAGCAGATGGTGTTCGCTGTAGTACTAGGCGAAAACTTTCAGTTAACCCCATACCTGAAAGTCTAGAAGGAAGAAAAACAGCGTATTATATGTATGATATAAAGTGTCATATTGCGTGGATAACATAATACCGAAAGCCGGTGTTGGCGAAACGTGTAGATGGAATATAAGGAGCTGTATAAGGAATTTTTTTGGGCGGCAATTGTGGGTAAGAGCATATTTCGCAGCAAGCAGAGAGAATGTGACAGACGAGATCACATAGGAATCATGTATTTCCTACCAAATTGTGCCAATACCTTTCCATGCAGAAAACAATTTAAGCAAGCAGAACTTAAGCCGCCTCTCTCTACGGCCTGCCACTACGCCGCCTCAGCTAACAGCAATAATTTCTGATAAGACCAGTGAATATGCTTGACTATTATTCTGAATTAAACTAAAATTGAAAAACATACGGAGCATAGAAGAGAAAGGCCAACTATGGGAATCATAAAAGCAAGTAAATTGGTATTTGATTATATAAGAAGAGACGAGAATGAGAATATCGAGGAGGTGGACCGGGCCATTGACAACCTGGATGTGGATATTGAGAAGGGAAGTTTTGTGGCTGTTTTGGGACACAACGGGTCCGGGAAGTCTACTTTTGCCAAGCATATCAACGGGATCCTGACTCCCACCGAAGGTACGGTGTGGGTTTCCGGTATGGATACGGCCGACGAGGAGTCGGTGTGGGAGATCCGCAAGCGGGCCGGTATGGTGTTCCAGAATCCGGATAACCAGATCATCGGCAACGTGGTTGAGGAGGATGTGGGATTCGGACCGGAGAATATCGGGCTGCCTACGGATGAGATCTGGCGTCGGGTGGATGAGAGTCTGGAGGCTGTGGGCATGACGGCTTACCGGTATAAGTCGCCCAATAAGCTGTCAGGAGGGCAGAAACAGAGGGTGGCCATCGCCGGGGTCATGGCCATGAGGCCGGAGTGCATTGTGCTGGACGAGCCTACAGCCATGCTGGACCCCAATGGGCGCAGGGAAGTGATTAGGACGGTGCGGGAACTGAATCAAAAGGAGGGGATCACGGTGCTTTTGATCACCCACTATATGGAGGAAGTGATCTCGGCGGACCGGGTGATCGTGATGGATGACGGAAAGCTGGTCATGGACGGGACGCCCAGGGAGATCTTCTCCGATGTGGAGCGGTTAAAGTCTTACCGTCTGGATGTTCCCCAGGTGACGGAGCTGGCATGGGAGCTGCGAAAGGCGGGATTAGACATTCCGGCGGGGATCTTGCGCCAGGAGGAACTGATGGAGCATCTATTGCCCATGTTTCAGGAGCGTTTTCCAGGGACGATCCGCATGGGAGATTTGTCCTGATGGATGAAACGATTGGTGGATTGCAGGAAGTTTAGGAGAGCGTCATGTCGATTAGAGCGGAAAATTTGACTTATGTTTACGGGGCCGGCACGGCCCTTGAGCAGTATGCGCTGAAAGATGTCAGCTTTGAGATCCCGGACGGACAGTTTGTGGGGCTGATCGGCCACACCGGGTCCGGGAAGTCTACGCTGATCCAGCACCTGAACGGGCTGATAAAGCCTGCGGGCGGGACTGTTTATTATGACGGGACGGATATATACAGTGAGGGGTTCAGCTTAAAGGAACTGCGGTCCAAGGTGGGGCTGGTGTTTCAGTATCCGGAACATCAGCTGTTTGAGGTGGATGTATTTTCCGATGTGTGCTACGGGCCGAGGAACCTGGGGCTTGCCAAAGAAGAGGTGGATCAGAGGGCCAGGGAGGCATTGAAGCAGGTGGGGCTAAAGGAAAAGTACTGGGACCAGTCGCCGTTTGAGCTGTCGGGTGGACAGAAGCGGCGGGTGGCCATTGCGGGAGTCCTGGCCATGGACCCGAAGGTGCTGATATTGGATGAGCCTACGGCAGGGCTGGACCCTAAGGGCCGGGACGAGATTTTGGAGGAGATCCGCCAGCTGCACAAGGAGCGTGGCATGAGCATTGTCCTGGTATCCCACAGCATGGAGGACATTGCCAGGTACGCGGACCGGCTTATGGTCATGAGTCACGGGGAAAAAGTGTTTGACGGGACGCCCAGGGAGGTGTTTGAGCATTACAGGGAGTTGGAGGCCATAGGGCTTGCCGCCCCCCAGGTCACCTATATTGTCCACGAATTGAAAGAGCGGGGTGTTCCCCTTGATGAGGGGATCACTACGGTGGAAGAAGCCAAAGAGGCTGTCCTGGGGCTTTTAGGAAGCCCCCTTGGGGCATGTCTGTGAAAAGCGGCGTTATTGGAGGAGATTTATGATCAGAGATATTACTTTGGGACAGTTTTATCCCGTGGATTCGGTGATCCACCGCATGGACCCAAGGACTAAGCTGTTTGGGACCATGGCGTTTATCATATCCCTGTTTTTGGCGGACCACATTGGGGCCTATGTGGTGGCCACAGGGTTTTTGGCGCTGGCGGTCAGGCTGTCCAAGGTGCCTTTTTCGTTTATTATCCGGGGGCTGAAAGCGGTTATGGTGATATTGCTCATCAGCGTCAGCTTTAATCTGTTTCTCACAGACGGACAGGTGTTGTTCCGCCTGGGATTTTTAAAAGTTACCAGGGAGGGGCTTCGGATGTCCTGTTTTATGGGCTTGAGGCTGATCTACCTGGTGATCGGGTCGTCAATTATGACGCTGACAACAACACCGAACCAGCTGACGGACGGTATGGAGAAAAGCCTGGGATTCTTGAAGGCAGTAAAGGTTCCGGTTCATGAGATCTCCATGATGATGTCCATTGCTCTGCGGTTTATCCCTATTCTGGTGGAGGAGACGGACAAGATTATGAAAGCCCAGATGGCCAGGGGAGCGGATTTTGACAGCGGGAACCTGATCCAGAAGGCGAAAAGCATGGTGCCGCTTTTAGTACCCCTGTTTATTTCCGCGTTCCGCCGGGCTACGGATCTGGCCATGGCCATGGAGGCCAGATGCTACCGGGGCGGAGAGGGAAGGACGAAAATGAAGCCGCTGCGGTATGATCGGAGGGACCGTCTGGCCTATGGGTTTTGCGGGATCTATTTGGCGGTGATGGCAGGACTAAGGGTTGCATTGTAGGGAGGAAGAGGTAGTTATGAAACGAGTGAAGATGGTCCTGGCCTACGACGGGACCAATTACTGCGGCTGGCAGCTGCAGTCTAACGGGATCACCATTGAGGAGGTGCTGAATCAAAGATTGACAGAACTTTTGAAGGAGCCGGTGGCAGTGATCGGGGCCAGCAGGACGGACTCGGGCGTCCATGCGGAGGGGAATGTGGCGGTGTTTGACACAGAGAATCGGATGCCGGCAGACAAGATCTGTTTTGCTTTAAACCAGCGGCTGCCGGAGGATATCCGGGTGCTTTCTTCCCAGGAGGTGCCTCTTGACTGGCATCCCAGGAAGCAGAACTGTGTTAAGACTTATGAGTATCGGATTCTGAACCGAAAGATTGATATGCCCACTCTGCGGCTGTACTCCCATTTCTGTTATTTCCCATTAAATGAGCATCACATGAGGAAGGCGGCTTCTTACCTGGTGGGGGAGCATGATTTCAAAAGTTTCTGCACCACAAGAGGACAGGCGGAGGACACGGTGCGGACCATCTACAGGGCCGACGTGGTGAAAGAGCATGATATGATCACCATTACGGTAAAGGGCAGCGGATTTCTTTACAATATGGTGCGGATCATTGCGGGGACGCTGATGAAGGTTGGCATGGGTGTGTACCCGCCGGAACACGTGAAAGAGATCCTGGCGGCCAGGAACCGGAAAGCGGCAGGGCCTACGGCTCCGGCCAGAGGATTGACGCTTATAAACATGGAGTATGAGACGGAATTAAAGAAAAAGATCATAGGAAAAAACAAGGACTGGGAATATCAGCTGATCCAGACCGAGATCTTGCAAAAGGGGAAAGCGTATCTTTTTATTAATCGGTGCAGGGAGGATGATTTTGAAGGGCTTCTGGCACGAGTGACCCATCAGGCGGTGCGCAATGGGGCAAGGCAGGTGTATGTGTGCGATAAAGAGGACGATAAACGGATCGTTCCCGGAAAGGATTACGGGTATTATCGGTTTTCTTACGGATATGACATGCTGGCTATGAGAAAAAAAATCTCTTTGTCAAAGGGAGACACAGGGGAGGATATGTCTGAGGGGCAGGCATTCCAGGGAGTGTGGGAGAAGGTGAGTATTTGGCAGACCTCCTCGTTTTGCAGCATTTACAACCAAGTGTTTTACGCGGTCCCTAACTCGGCTACCCTGACGGAGAAAGAGGCAAGGGAATATCTGGTCAACAGCAGATGGCAGCTGTTTCTCATAAAGATCCGGGATAAGGACGTGGGATTCGTAATATTGGTGGATAAGGAAGGAGAATTGGAGATCGACAGTCTGGGGGTTCTTAAGGAATACCGCGGACGGGGGCTGGCCAGAGAGATTTTGGAGCGGACAGAGATGGCAGCGGTCAAAATGGGGAAGGAGTCTTTATCCTTGACCGTGGCAAGCATCAATACTGCGGCCATTTCCCTGTATCGAAAGACAGGTTTTGAAAATGAGGGCATGATCTCCAGGTGGTATGTGACAAAAGACGAACGAGCAGAAACATGATCGAAAAGAAAGAGAGGGGAAAACGGAAATGGGGAAGATGAGCTGTTGGGAGGTTTTGGGGCTTGAGAAGACGGGAGACAGGGAGGCTATCCGGGAGGCGTATCTAAAGAAGCTGCCAGGGGTCCATCCGGAAGAGGACCCTAAGGGGTTTCAGCTCCTTAGGTCTGCCATGGAGGAGG
Source organism: Clostridiaceae bacterium (assembly GCA_910575585.1). GTDB lineage: Bacteria > Bacillota > Clostridia > Lachnospirales > Lachnospiraceae > UBA3402. The sequence goes on along the minus strand of CAJTGF010000014.1, from coordinate 19,040 downwards.
CTATGAGAGAGGCTTCTGACATGGAGCGGGAGGAGGAGCCAGAAGGGGTCAAAGAGACGGACATGATGGACAGCCGGGAGATCCGCCTGTTTTTAAGGCAGGTCCAGGAGGTCTACCGGGATTATGAGAAGCGGATCATGCCGGAGCAGTGGAAGGAGCTATTGTCCTTAGGCGTGTGCCAGGATCTGGAGACCCAGAAAGAGGCAGGATGGGCGCTGATTGGATTTTTGATCAAGCATTTCCATATTCCTCACAGCTGTTTTGTGGTCATGGACCAGGTGTTTGGGTGGACCGAGGCCAGGGAGGAGTTAAGCGAACATTTCCCCGAAGGGTTTGTCCGCTATCTTATGGACAGGATCGAGGAGGAAGACAGCTTCCGGTATGATAAGACGCCTTTAAGGGATGATTTTGACTACGACGCGTTTTTTGAAGCTTATTTTGAGCTGCGGACAGCCATAGGCGAGAAAGACAGGGACAGGGTGGAGAAGGCCCTTGACGTGGCGGAGGCCATGGGCGTGGAGCACCCGGATCTGACGATTCTGAAAATAAGCCATCTTTCCATGATAAGAGGCATGGAGGAGCAGGTCTGGGAGATGGCGCGGCAGCTTTATGAGACGGACGGGGAAAATAAAGGCTCCAGGTACTGGTATGTGAGGGCGGCTCTGGATCTTCCAGAGATGCCTGCGGAGGCTGAGGATCTGGAGGGGATCGTTGCGGGCCTGGTGGAGGAGGACCCAAAGAACCCGGGGTTTTGGCAGATCGGCGGGGCCTTTTTGCGAAAGCAGGAGCGTTTGGAGGAGGCTCTGCAGGCGTTTCGAAGGGCCTATGAATACAGCGACGGATGGGAATATTTGCAAAAAGAAATGGAGGAGACGGCGGACGCTCTGTCAAGACAGATGGAGGAACAGGGCGTTGAGGATGTGTGGGTCCTGGCAAGCGTCTGCTGGACGGGAAACAGGTATGATAAGGTCCGGCAGCTTCTGGAGGAGTATGAGCCGGAGGAAGAAAGGTTCATGGCCTGGCTGATGCTCATGGCGGGAAGCTGCCATGGGCTGGAGGATTTTGAGGCCGCCCTTTCTTATCGGGAGAAGATCTGGGACGGGTATAAGCCGGAGGAACGGCCTTTACGATTGTACATGGATCTGGCAGAGGAGTACGGGCTTGTAGGCAACCGGGCCAAGGCGCTGGAGATCTACGGACTGGCGGCGGATACGTTTACGGAAAACGGGGAGATCTATTTCAGACAGGCGAAGCTTTTGGAGGAGGACGGCAAAAAGCGGGAGGCAGCCCGGATGTGCGAAAAGGCTTTGGCCGTGGAATTCCACGGGGACGCTTTTGGTCTGTGGCTGGAGCTTCTTTTGGATCTGGAGGAGTATGAACAGGCGCGGGAGCGGGCTAAACAGGTGATAGACCAGGGATACCGGCCGGCTTCGGTGGTGTTTTACTATGCCAAAGCTTTACGCTGCCTGGAGGAGTTTGATGATGCGAAGCAGGTTCTGGGAGAGCTGTATGACAGGACGGACGGGGCGGATGTGGTGTGCGAGGAGTATTCGTCTTTGTTCTATGATATGGATGAGCCCGGAGAGGCTTTAAAGTGGATCCAGGAGGCCATTGAGAAGCGGTGTACGCCGAGAAGGCTGTACATGAAGGCGGATTGTCTTCGGGATCTGGACCGGTTTCAGGAGGAGCTGGACGTGTATGCCCGGCTGGAGCAGGATGGGTTTGAATCGTATTTTATGGATTACCGCATTGGGCGGGCTTTGGAGAATCTGGATCTGTTTGAGGAGGCGGAACAGCGGTTTAAGGCTTCCATTGGCAAGCAGGCGGATTACGGTCTGGCCTGGGATGGCCTGGGCGATGTGCTGCAAAAGCAGGGCAAGTGGGATCAGGCGGTGACTGCCTACGAGGGAGGCATGGAACTGGGGCATCTCCAGGCTTCCAGGGATTTGTGCCGTCTTTTGAAACGGCTCCACAGGAACGACGAGGCTGTCAGCCGATTGGAGGAGGGCCTGAAAAAGTGGCCGGAGGACGGGAGCCTTTTGCTGTTGTACTCGGATGTGCTGGTGAGGATCAAGGAATTTGACAAGGCGGTAAAATGCCTGAATCGGTACATGGAGGCGAAACCGTCCCAGACCGGAAGGGCTTACCGGGAGATCGCCATGACCTACGAGCGGGCCAAGGATTTTGACAAGGCTGAGGAGTTTTATCAGAAGTCCGTGGACCATGAGCCCAAGAACGCCAGGGCGTGGCGGCTGATGGGAAAGTTTCTGGCCAATGAGAAGAAGGATATGGAGAGGGCGTTGATCTATCTGGAGAAGGCGGCAGAGCTGGCGCCGGACAGTACATACGGGTTTATGAAGCTGGGGGAGACGTACGAAGCTCTGGGGCGGAAGGATGAGGCGTTTGCCTGCTATGAGAAGTCCCTGGCAAATTACCAAAAAGATGTGGAGGAAGATCCCAAGGACTGCTGCAATTATGAGGGCATGGCGGATGTGCTGGCCCACCTGGGCAGACATAAGGAGGCAGAGGAGATGGCGAAAAAAGCCATCGCGCTGCAGGAGCGGGTGTTTACCTGCAGCTGCCCGTTCTGCTATGAGGCGTATGAGGATCTGGCCAAGATCCAGGAGCAAAAAGGGGAACTGGAGAAGGCGCTGGAGTTTATGGAGATGGCTGGGAGACTGGCGGTGACGGAGCATTATCCGGGGGAGATCAAGAGGCTGAAAGAGGCCATTAAGACCCGGGACGCGGATAAGCAGAGGCCGGAATCACAGAATTGACAAAGGAAAGCGTCCGATGATCGGTTACGGATCATCGGACGCTTTCTTTATAGGTTTTATTTTTGTGATCGTACAAATAAAAGAGGTGATCGTACAAATGAAAAACGGGCTTGGCTATTGATTTTCACAGGCGTGGTCAGGTATACTTAAAGAGTAAGAAAACAGTGACAAGCGGTGTCTGAAAAGTTAGGAGGTAGTCTTATGGGACAAGGAAAAAAACCGGTGCTGGTGGTTATGGCGGCAGGTATGGGGAGCCGCTATGGAGGGTTGAAGCAGATCGATCCTGTGGACGAGTACGGCAACATTATCATGGATTTTTCTATCTTTGATGCCAAGGAAGCAGGGTTTGAGAAGGTGGTGTTCATTGTTAAGAAAGCCATTGAGAAAGAGTTTAAGGAGAACGTGGGCAGCCGCATGGAAAAGCGCATAGAGACGGAGTATGTGTTCCAGGAGCTGGATAAGCTGCCGGACGGTTTTGAGATTCCGGAGGGCAGGGTGAAGCCGTGGGGGACGGGCCATGCCATTTTGTGCTGCAAGGATGTGATCGACGGACCTTTCGCGGTGATCAACGCGGATGATTATTACGGGAAACAGGCGTTTAAGGAGATATACAGGCAGCTGACGGATCACGGGGATGATGAGCGGTATCAGTATGCCATGGTGGGATACCGGCTGAACAATACTATGACGGAAAATGGGTATGTGGCCAGAGGCGTGTGTTCCATGGACGAGAAAGGAAAACTGGTGGATATCCATGAGCGGACCAGGATCGAGAAGCGGGGCGACGACGGGGCGTACACCGAGGACGACGGGGCTACGTGGATCCCCCTTCCCGGAGAGTCGGTGGTGTCCATGAACCTGTGGGGCTTTACGGAGAGTATTTTCGGGGAGCTGGATCGAAGGTTCGGCGCTTTCTTAGAGAGGGAGATTCCGGGGAATCCCTTGAAGTGCGAGTATTTCCTGCCCTTTGTGGTGGACGAGATCTTAAAGGAGGACAAGGCGGAGGTGACGGTGCTGGAGAGCAGGGACCGGTGGTACGGCGTAACCTATAAGGAAGATAAGGAAACTGTGGTGAGCGCCATCAGGCAGCTGAAGGATAAGGGACTTTATCCGGAAAAATTGTGGGAGGATTAACATGGATATCAGCATGGAGAGAAGGTTTAAGGCGGCAGAGGCATTTGCGGTGAAGGGCCAGGTGAAGTCCTGTGAACCTTACGGGAGCGGACATATTAACAACACCTTTCTTTTGGTGTGCCGGGAGGACGGACAGGAGTATCCGTATATTTTGCAGCAGATGAACCATGAGGTGTTTAAGGACATCCAGGGGCTGATGCGGAATGTGAAGGGCGTAACCACATTCCTGCGGAGACAGATCGTGGAGAATCACGGGGAACCGGACAGGGAGACGCTGAATCTGATTCCTACAAAGGAGGGAAAGGATTTCTACATAGACAGCCAGGGCAGCTTCTGGAGGGTGTATATGTTTATCGGCGGGGCTACCTGCTACAATCTGGTGGAAAAGCCGGAAGATTTTTATCAGAGCGGAAAGGCTTTCGGGCGGTTCCAGTGTCTGCTGGCTGATTTTCCGGCGGATGAGCTGACAGAGACCATCCCAGATTTCCACAATACGCCGGCGCGGTTTAAGAAGTTTAAGAAGGCGGTGGAAGAGGATGTTATGGGGCGCGCCGAAAAGGTGCGGCGGGAGATCCAGTTTGTCATGGACCGCCAGGAGGAGATGGGGCTTGCTTTAAAGCTTAAGGAGGAAGGGGCGCTTCCCCTTCGGGTAAGTCACAATGATACGAAGCTGAACAATATTATGATCGATGACAAGACGGGACAGGCGCTGTGCATCATTGACCTGGACACCATCATGCCGGGATTTTCCATCTTTGATTACGGGGATTCGATCCGCTTTGGGGCCAACACGGCAGAGGAAGATGAGAGGGATTTGTCAAAAGTGTCTCTGTCTCTGCCCCTGTTTGAAGTTTATACCAAAGGCTTTCTGGAGGGCAGCGAAGGCAGGCTGACCGAGACGGAGCTTAAGATGCTTCCTTATGGGGCAAAGATGATGACTTTAGAGTGCGGGATGCGGTTTTTGACCGATCATCTCCAGGGGGATGTGTATTTCCACACCAGCAGAGAAGGGCATAACCTGGACCGCTGCCGTACCCAGTTTGCCCTGGTGGCGGATATGGAGAGCAAATGGACCCAGATGGAGGAGATCGTAAAAAAATATCAGGGTTCATAACCGCCGGGAAAGCTTCCCTTTTCTGACAGAAGGCGGATGGAAGAGGCATACTCGGACGGGGTCATATGAGTAATCTTCTTGAACTGCCTGGAAAAGTAGTGGACAGATGTGTAGCCAAGGCGGTCGGATATCTGGGTAAAGTTCAGCTGATTGCTGCGGATCAGTTCTTTGGCAGTGTCGATCTTCATCAGGGTGAAAAATTCCATGACCCCGCAGCCGTGAAGTTCCTGGAACAGTTTTTGGAGGCGGGAGCGGCTGATCAGCGTGTTTTTGCAGATGATCTCGATAGTCAGCTGTTCGTGGATGTGTTCTTCCATGTAGCGGATGATCCGGTTGTAAGTCTCGTTGGGACGTCCCAGACGGGGGCGTATCGGAGAGTGGGTGGGGACCGGCAGCGGGTTGGCAAAATAGCGGCGGTACAGGTGGATAAGAAGCTCTTCCAGGTAATTGCTGATAAGCTGCTCGGCCCCGAAACCAGGGGATAAGGTGTTGCGGACAAGTTCTTCCTGGTAGGGGTTGTCCAGACGGCCCAGGAAGGCATGGCGGGCTTCGATGATGATCTGGGCCAGAAGGGCGTTTTCCGGTTCCTGCATGGTCAGCACCTGATTGCGGAATGCATGCATGTAAGGGGAATGGCACTGGAAGGCGATGACCACAAGGCTGGGGGCGCTGCGGCCGTTGGTGACGACGTTGTGAAATTCGTTTGGCTGATGGAAGATGATGCTCCCTCGCTTTAAGGTATGGCGTTCATTGCCGGCTACGGCGTCGATCTCGCCTTTATCCACACAGAGCAGTTCCCAGAAGTCGTGGCTTTCGCCGGGGAATGTGAAGTTGCTCATATAGTCGAAATAGTGGATGGAGATAATGCTGCGGATGGAAAATACGGTCCGCAGATGGGTGCTTTTGTATGACATGGGCGCCTCCGTATTGATGGTTTTGGTACGTTTGATCCTATAGTGGGAGTATAGCACGGGGGCAGGGGAAAATGCAAGGTTTGTGTTGTTGGCAATGCGTGTTTGTATCATGAATAGAAAGGGGATTTAAAATGGCAAAGACGAAAGGACGGGTTACGCTGCCCAGTGAGGCGAATTTTCTGGAAGAGACAAAGGAGATGATGGAGCGCTGGGGGGCGGATGCACTGCGGGACAGCGACGGGACGAAGCTTCCCCAGGAAATCAAGGATCTGGATGCTGCGGTCTACACCACGTATTTTGTGGCCAGGGGACACAATGAGTTTGCCAAAGAGCACATGGAGGAGTGCCAGCAGATGTATCTGATGAGCCGGAGGGTGACGGCAGCAGGCGATACGGTGGAGATCCCTTTTATGGAGGGGTATTTCGGGCAGCAGGTGGAGCCGGACTATGTCCATGACTGCAAGCGCTGGTGGGAGGTTATGGACAGGACTTTGGGAAAAGCTGTGGAGCCGGACTGCTGGGATGTGGATAAAGAGAGAAACGTGGTGACAGTTAAGGGGGCAGCGGCTTTTCATGAGTACACGGTGTCTTTTTTGGTTTATGCTATATGGGATCCGACCCAGATGTACAACCACATTACCAATGACTGGGGGGACAAGCCCCATGAGATTCCTTTTGACGTGCGCCAGCCAGCCTCCGGAGCCTTTGCGAAAGAGTATCTCTTGCAGTGGTTAAAGGACAATCCTGACACGGATGTGGTGCGGTTTACTACGTTTTTTTACCATTTTACCCTGGTGTTCAATGACAAGGCCAAGGAGAAATTCGTGGACTGGTTCGGGTACGGGGCCACGGTGTCCGTGAAGGCTCTGGAGGAGTTTGAGAAGGAGTACGGATATCGTCTGCGGCCTGAGGATATTGTGGATAACGGGTATTATAATTCTACCTTCCGGGTGCCTACCAGGCATTATCTGGACTATATGGATTTTATCCAGAGGTTTGTGGCCAAAAAGGCGAAGGAACTGGTGGATCTGGTCCATGAGGCAGGGCGGGAAGCCATGATGTTTTTGGGCGATAACTGGATCGGCACCGAGCCTTACGGAACGTATTTTCCAACCATCGGCCTTGACGCGGTGGTGGGAAGCGTGGGCGGCGGCGCCACGCTGCGGCTGATCTCCGATATCCCGGGAGTGAAATACACGGAGGGTCGGTTTTTGCCCTACTTTTTCCCGGATACGTTTTATGAGGGAAATGACCCTTGCGTAGAAGCCAGGGAAAACTGGCTGGGGGCCAGAAGGGCTCTTATGCGCAAACCGGTGGACCGGATCGGGTACGGCGGGTATTTGAGCCTGGCTTACAAGTTTCCTAAATTTGTGGACTATATTGAGCAAGTGACCGATGAGTTTCGGGAGATTTATGACAATATCGGCAACAGCCGTCCTTACTGTGGACTGAAGGTGGCTGTGCTTAACTGTTGGGGGCAGATTCGGGCGTGGCAGCCTTTTATGGTGGCTCATGCGCTGTGGTATAAGCAGACGTACTCTTATTTTGGGATGCTGGAGTCTCTAAGCGGGGCCGGTGTGGATGTGGTGTTTATGAGTTTTGACGATATCAGAAAGAATGGCATTCCGGAGGACGTCGACGTTATTATCAACGCGGGAGCGGCGGGAACGGCGTTTTCCGGCGGAGAGCAGTGGATGGATACGGATATTGTTACAAAAATGCGGAAGTTTGTCTATGACGGCGGCGGATTCGTGGGGATCGGGGAACCTTCGGCTGTCCTGGGCGGCGGACGGTTTTTCCAGATGGCGGACGTGCTGGGCGTTGATAAGGAGCTTGGGTTCAGCCTTTCTACGGACAAGTATTTTAATAAGGAAATGGAACATCATTTCCTGAAAGAGGACAGGACAAGCGAGTTTGATTTTGGCGAGAGCGTGCAGAATGTGTACGCCCTGGCAGAGGAGACGGAGATCGTGGAGTACTCTGACGGGGAAGTCCATGTCAGCAGCCATGCATACGGAAAGGGCAGAGGGGTCTACCTTGCGGGGCTTCCTTACAGCTATGAGAATACCAGACTTCTTCTGCGCAGCCTGTACTACAGCGCAGGGAAGGAGAAGGATATGAAGCGGTGGTATGCGGACAATCCTCTGTGCGAGGTCCATGCTTATCCGGAGACGGGAAAGTACGCAGTGGTAAATAATTCCGATAAGCCCCAGGATACGGTGGTATACGACGGGGCAGGGCAGCCCCGAAAGCTTTCTATGGAGGGGAGCCAAATCATCTGGAAGGAGATCTGACGCAGTAAAGGCTATAAGGTCCGGGGCAACAAAAATCCGGACCTGACGGGAATATGGGGCAAAATGCTTGGTCAAAATGAATACAGTATTGGGCAGTTACCGCAAACGTCTATGCAAAATCACTATAAATATACGATCGTATAAATATAAGGGCTGATTGTGCAAATATTTTTCTGTGCAGTTTTACTATACTAAGTGTATGAGTAACAGAGGCAAAGCAGCAAGAAAGAGGAGGATTTTATTTATGAAGAAAAAAGCAATGGCCCTGATCACGGCATCGGCAATGGCCCTTTCGCTGACTGCATGCGGCGGAGGCGGAACAACAGCGGAGACTACGGCTGCTCCGGCAGCGCCGGCGGAGACTACAGCAGCGCCGGCCGGGGACGGCAATACGGCGGTGCCTGCGGCAGACGGCAGCGGTCTGGTATACTGGTCCATGTGGGAGGCTACGGAGCCTCAGGGTCAGGCGATCCAGGCAGCAGTTGACAAGTTTACGGCCGACACGGGAATTGCCGTGGATCTGCAGTTTAAGGGCCGTACCGGTATCCGCGAGGGACTTCAGCCAGCTCTGGACGCAGGGACCAATATTGATATGTTTGACGAGGATATTGACCGTGTGAATACCACATGGGGACAGTATTTGATGGATCTGGAGGATTTGGTAAAGGGGGCAGATTATGAGGCTACGGCCAATGCCGGCCTGATGGCGGCATGCCGCGAGGTGGGAGGCGGAACGTTAAAGTCCATCCCGTATCAGCCCAATGTATTTGCGTTCTTCTATAATCAGGCTATCTTTGACGAGGCAGGCATCACTGCGGTTCCCACTACCTGGGAAGAACTGGATGCGGCGTGCGCCAAGATCAAGGAGGCAGGATATACGCCCATTACCTGTGATGACGCTTATATTACCTGTATGTTCGGTTATCATATGTCCAGGCTGGTAGGCGAGCCCAAGACAGAGGAGATCGTTAAGGGCGGACAGTGGGATGACCCGTCTGTTCTGGCTACGGCGCAGGCTTATGCTGATTTTGCAAGCAAGGGTTATTTCTCCGAGACGATCGCTTCCAACGTATGGCCGGCAGGACAGAACCAGGAGCTGGCTATGGGAACAGCCGGTATGTATCTGAACGGTTCCTGGCTTCCCAACGAGGTTAAGGATATGGCAGGGGATGACTTTGTATGGGGATGTTTCAGCTATCCGGCAGTGGAAGGCGGAACCGACGGCACAGACGCTGCCAACTACGGAGCGCAGGTGCTGGCTATCAACAAGGATTCCAAGAACGCGGAGAACGCGTTTAAGCTGATCTGCTACATCACACAGGGCGAATTTGACAAGATGCTTTCCGAGATGTCCGTTGGCATCCCGGCAGACTCCAACAATACGGAGTGGCCGGAGCTGATCGCCTGCGTGAAGCCGGTTATGGACAGCATGAATACCCGTTATCCGTGGGCAGCCGGAGCTGAGGCCAATGCGGATTTGACTCCTATCATCAAGGAGAACTTCCTGAAACTTTGCGGCGGCAGTATTGATGCCCAGGGTTTTGTGGATGCTTTGAAGAAGGCAGGTAACTAATACAATTTAAAAGAGGCGGCAGGGGTTAGCTGCCGCCTCTTCTTTATTTAAAGAAAGGGGGAATGGGGATGAAGCGAAATAAGGGCATGATCATACTGTTTTTGACTCCGGCAGTGTTTATGTTTTCCGTTATTTTCCTGTATCCCATTATCCGTACCGTCATCATGAGCTTTTTTAAGATTGACGGGATCACGGACCCGGTTGCCAGGTGGCAGTTTACGGGCCTGGCCAATTTTGTGAAGCTTGCCAATACCAGCCTGTTCCGCATATCCATGTGGAATCTGTTCCGCATCTGGTTTTTTGGCGGCATTATCGTTATGTCCCTGGCACTTTTGTTTGCTGTTATCATCACCAGTGGTATCCGTTTTAAGAGTTTTTTCCGGGCGGTCATCTATCTGCCCAATATTGTCAGCGCGGTTGCCCTGGCTACTATGTGGCTGCAGTATGTTTACAGCCCTAAGTTCGGACTTTTGAAGACCGTATTTACCAATCTGGGCCTTACATCCCTTGCCAAGATCCAATGGCTGGATAATGACCACAAGTTTGCGGCCCTTTTGCTGGCCTACTGTTTCGGCATGGTGGGATATCACATGCTGATTTTTGCCAGCGGTATTGAGCGCATCAGCTCCGATTATTTTGAGGCCGCCACACTGGACGGGGCCAACAAGTTTAATCAGTTCCGCTATATTACCGTGCCTTTGTTGAAGGGCGTTTTTAAGACGAACATTACTATGTGGAGCGTTACCAGCGTAGGATTTTTCGTATGGTCCCAGCTATTTTCCACCGTTACGGCGGATACTCAGACCATCACTCCCATGGTTTATATGTATATGCAGATTTTCGGCGCAGGCAACAGCATTACGGAGAGAAACTCCGGCCTTGGGGCAGCCATTGGCGTGCTTCTTAGCGTGTGCGTGGTAACGGTATTCTGGATTTGCAACCATCTGCTGAAGGATGATGATTTGGAATTTTAGAAGGAGGGGACGATTATGGCGAGAGAGAAAGGATACCGGGAACCGGTTAATTGGAAGAGAGAGCTGCGCCTTGCCCCAGGATATCTGGTCTTGATCTTGTGGATCACCTTTACCTTTGTCCTTTTGGGATGGGTGCTGCTTGCCAGCTTTTCTACCACCAAGGAGATTTTTTCCAACAAGCTTCTGGCTTCCGGGTTTCATTTTGAGAATTATGTGAAAGCCTGGGTAAACTCGGACGTAGCGGGGATTTTTCGAAATTCTCTTATCTATTCGATCATTTCCTGCAGTCTTTTGATCGTTATCTGCGCTCCGGCGGCTTATGTTCTGGCCAGATTTATTTTTCCGGGCAATAAGCTGATCCAGACCGGATTTGTGTCTGCCATGGGCGTTCCAGTGGTTATGATCGTGTTGCCGCTTTTCGGCATTGTGGCCAGCATGGGCATCCTGAACAACGTGATGAGCAATGCGGTTTTGCTGATCTTTTTGTACATCGGCATTAATGTGCCTTACACGACGATCTTCCTCATGACATTTTTCAGCAACCTGTCCAGGGCGTTTGAGGAGGCTGCGGCCATTGACGGATGCCCGCCTACTAAAGCGTTTTGGCTCATCATGCTGCCTATGGCGCAGCCTGGCATTATTACGGTGACGATCTTTAACTTTATCAATATCTGGAACGAGTACTTTATTTCGCTGATCTTTGCCAATTCGGATAAGCTGCGGCCCATTGCGGTCGGACTGTACTCCATGATCAACTCCATGAAATATACAGGCGACTGGGCCGGTATGTTTGCGGCGGTGGTCATCGTGTTTTTGCCTACGTTTCTTCTGTATATCTTCCTGTCAGAGAAGATTATCGCAGGTGTTACCGGAGGCGGAGTTAAGGGGTAATGGCGGCCATGGATTCGGCAGAGATGTCTGCGGCAGGCCGCGGAAAGTGAGTTTATCTTATCAATACTGCCTTGGGGAAATGAGGGTGCCGCTTTTGCGGTTGTCTCCCCAGGGCAGTATTTTGCCTGCCCGGCGGCTTTTAATGGGATCGGGGCTTAAAATTTGGAAAAATAGCGGGAAATACAGGGAAAAAATTGTTGACACGCCTGGGCAGGTGTTATATAATGTATAACTGTGACGTTAGGTGAAAATGTCCGTACCAAAGCCCCGGAGACGGCATTTTACGATATATGTTTTAGTTATGATCAAGGAAGCCCACAGATGAGTGGGAGGATTTCCGGCCTTAGGGCCGGGGACAGATTATGGAATATAACAGGAGGTTGACCAATGAAGAGTTTTATGGCTAGTCCGGCGACGATTGAGAGAAAATGGTACGTAGTAGATGCTGCGGGATATACATTAGGACGTTTGGCTTCAGAAGTGGCAAAGGTTTTAAGAGGAAAGAATAAGCCCATCTTTACTCCTCATATGGATTGCGGCGACTATGTGATCATCGTTAATGCGGATAAGGTGAAAGTTACCGGCAAGAAGCTGGACCAGAAGATCTATTACCATCACTCCGAGTATGTTGGCGGCATGAAAGAGACTACTCTTCGTGAGATGATGGCAAAGAAGCCGGAGAAGGTTGTTAAGTTAGCGGTAAAGGGTATGCTTCCGAAAGGAGCTTTGGGAAAAGACATGCTCAAGAAGCTCCACGTTTACGCTGGCCCGGAACATGAGCATGCGGCTCAGAAACCGGAAGTTTTAGAGTTTAAGTTTTAATCAAAGGTGCGGAAGGAGGAAAATATCATGGCTAACACGACAAAGTATTATGGAACAGGCAGAAGAAAAAAATCCATCGCCAGAGTGTATCTGGTACCGGGTACTGGCAAGATCACCATTAACAAAAGAGATATTGATGAGTATCTTGGCCTTGAAACTTTAAAGGTAGTAGTTCGTCAGCCTCTTGTGGCTACGGATAATGTAGATAAATTTGACGTTCTGGTCAATGTTCACGGCGGCGGCTTTACCGGACAGGCAGGCGCTATCCGTCACGGGATCTCACGGGCACTGCTTCAGGCGGATGGGGATTATCGTCCGATCTTGAAGAAAGCTGGCTTTTTGACTAGGGATCCGAGAATGAAAGAGAGAAAGAAGTACGGCCTCAAAGCGGCTCGTCGCGCTCCGCAGTTCAGCAAGCGTTAATCAGCTGTTCAAACCGTATCAAAATTGCTCAAAAACCCCGGAAAATCAAGGTTTTCCGGGGTTTTCTTATACCCAAACAAGCTGATATAGTTTGACCTGATTTGACACAACGAGAGCCATTTTCATCCAATTTTTAGTGGTTAAATATAGGACAACCGGCAAAAATGAGGGCAAAAAACGGGCTTAGTGGTTAAAAAATAGGACAACCACAGCCCTGATTTCGGGGTATTTCAGAGGCGATTTTTACTCCCTCTCACCCCTCAATTTATACGAGAACAGTTTGGCGTAGTTTGACCGAATTTGAATAATTGAATATGATTTTAATGCAGGCACTCAGTATTTTTTGCTGGGTGCTTTTTGCGTTTCCGGGGAACTGTATTCCGGGATCAGAAAAAGCCGTCACTTTTCAATTTATGAAGTGGCGGCTTTTTCTATTTCCAGAAGCAACCACAACGAATTAGAAACGAGGTGATTATCTTGAACACGCAAATCATCGCCATCGCCAACCAAAAGGGAGGTGTGGGCAAGACCACAACCTGTGCCAACTTAGGGATTGGGCTGGCACAGGCGGGAAAGAAAGTGCTTCTCATTGACGGGGACCCGCAAGGGAGCCTGACCATCAGCCTGGGCAATCCCCAGCCGGATAAGCTGCCTTTTACCCTCTCCGACGCGATGGGCCGTATCCTGACCGATCAGCCGGTTCGCCCCGGCGAGGGGATTCTGCGCCACCCGGAGGGCGTGGACCTAATGCCAGCGGATATTCAGCTGTCCGGTATGGAGGTGTCGCTGGTAAACGCTATGAGCCGGGAAACGATTCTGCGGCAATATCTGGACAGTGTAAAGGGGCAGTATTCCCATATCCTCATAGACTGCCAGCCCTCCCTGGGTATGCTCACCGTCAACGCCCTGGCCGCTGCCAACAGGATTATAATTCCCGTCCAGGCGGAGTACCTGCCCGCCAAAGGGCTGGAACAGCTGCTCTCTACGGTGAACAAGGTCAAGCGGCAGATCAACCCGAAACTGCAAATAGACGGTATTCTGCTGACGATGGTGGACAACCGCACCAACTTTGCCAAAGAGATTGCCGCCCTGCTGCGGGAAACCTACGGCAGCAAAATCAAGGTATTCGGCACAGAGATTCCCCATTCTGTCCGGGCAAAGGAAACCAGCGCGGAGGGCAAGAGCATTTTCGCCCATGACCCAGGCGGCAAAGTAGCGGAGGGCTACGCAAATCTGACCAAGGAGGTGTTGAAACTTGAAAAGCAGCGCGAAAAAAGTAGAGCTGGCATCGGTCGATGATCTGTTTACCACCGAGGAAAGCCGCGCCGACGCGGGGCGGGAAAAGGTGATAGAAATCTCTTTGAGCGAGCTGCACCCGTTCAAGGGACACCCCTTCAAGGTCAAAGATGATGATGCCATGATGGAAACAGCGGACAGCATCCGGCAGTACGGCGTTCTTGTTCCTGCTATCGCCCGTCCTGACCCCAGCGGCGGCTATGAGCTGGTAGCCGGACACAGGCGGCATCGGGCCAGTGAACTGGCAGAGAAAGAAACCATGCCGGTGATTGTCCGGGATTTGGACGATGACGCCGCCACGATTATCATGGTTGACAGCAACTTGCAAAGGGAAAGCCTGCTCCCCAGCGAAAGGGCTTTTGCCTACAAGATGAAATTAGAAGCTATGAAACGGCAAGCAGGTCGGCCCTCCAAAGAAAATTGTTCCCAAGTTGGGAACGATTTTGGGAAGAAGTCCAGCGAGGTTCTGGCAGAACAGGTCGGCCAGAGTAAAAACCAGATTTTCCGCTACATCCGCCTGACCGAGTTAATCCCCGAACTGCTGAACATGGTGGACGAAAAGAAAATTGCCCTGAACCCGGCCTATGAGCTGTCCTTTCTCAAAAAAGAAGAACAGACCCAGCTTTTGGACGCGATGGACAGCGAACAGGCCACCCCCCTCCCTTTCCCAAGCCCAGCGGCTCAAAAAATTCAGTCAGGAGGGGCATCTGTCCATAGATGTAATGCGGGCGATTATGGGCGAGGAAAAGAAAACCGATCTGGACAAGGTGACGTTTACCTCCGACACCCTGCGGAAGTATTTTCCCAAAAGCTACACCCCTGCCCGGATGCAGGAAACCATCATCAAACTGCTGGAACAGTGGCAGAAAAAGCGTCAGAGAGATCAGGAACGCTGAAAGGAGCGCCTATGAGAGATCACGTTGCCAGGGAGTTAAAGGGCCACAACATACTGGCTGTGGAACGGTTTCAGGATAAGACCTGCTG
This sequence comes from Clostridiaceae bacterium, assembly GCA_910575585.1. Taxonomy (GTDB): domain Bacteria; phylum Bacillota; class Clostridia; order Lachnospirales; family Lachnospiraceae; genus UBA3402. Next base: position 3,844 of record CAJTGF010000014.1, on the reverse strand, counting down.
GATGGTGGAGTTTTCCGTCCTGCGGCCCCGCACCGCCTACGGCGCACCCGGCGATGAAACGCGCCTGTTTCTGGACGAGGACGGCTACCAGGCCGTTCTCGCCAGCCAGAAACGCCGGGACATCAAAATCAAACGGTATGCCCGCGTCATTGAGGGGCATATCCTGGACTTCAAGCCCAAAAAGAAACGCCACCCGTAAACACGACAAATTGAGAGGAAGGAATGAATATGTGTACCGTTAAGGAAATCAGAGAAGCCATCCGGGAGGACTGCCGCTCCCAGCGCAACATGGAAACCATTGAGATTGACCGGATTTTTCAAACCCTGACGTTTCCGCAGTTAGAGAGCCTGTTTGACAAACCGCCCATGCCGCCGTTTTTTCACCGGTACAGGCAGAAGTCAGCCAGCAAATGAACGCCGCAATTCTTTTTACGGGATTGTGGCTTTTTTCATGCCCTGGGAAACGAAAGGAGTGCAGAAAATGGCCGTTTTTCGCGTAGAACGCACACAGGGATACACCGTCATGAGCAACTATCATCTGCGGGACAAGAGCCTGAGCCTGAAAGCAAAGGGCCTGCTGTCCCAGATGCTCTCACTGCCGGAGGATTGGGACTACACCCTTTCCGGCCTGGCTGTTATCAACCGGGAAAGCAAGGACGCCATCCGCTCCGCAGTCAATGAGCTGGAAAAGGCGGGGTACATCAAGCGCCGCCAGACCACCGACGCGGGCGGCAAGTTCAGCGCCAACGAGTATGTGATTTATGAGCGTCCGGTAACAGAGGAACCGCCCGACCAACCGTTGCCTCCAAAACCGTTGTTGGAAAAACCGTTGTCGGGTTTTCCGACAACGGATAAACCGTCAACGGGAAAACCGTCAACGGAAAATCCAACGCAAATAAATATAGAGAAATCAAATACCCAAAAATCAATTACTGACGGATCAATTACCGATTCCCTTCCCTTCCGGGGAACGGCGGCAAAGCCACCGGAACCGAAGCGAAGGGAAACGATGTCACTGACAGAGATGGAAAGTTATCGGGAGCTGATTTTGGAGAATATCGAGTATGACTGCCTCAAACAGCGGTTTGGGACCTACCGGGAGGATTTGGACGAGATTGTGGAGCTGCTGGTGGAAACGGTCTGCGCGAAGCGTAAGACCACCCGGATTGCCGGGGCGGACTTCCCCCATGAGGTAGTGCGCTCCCGCTTCCTGAAGCTGGACAGCTCCCACATCGAGTTTGTCATGGACTGCCTGCAAAAGAACACCACCGAGGTACGGAACATGAAACAATACCTTTTGACGGTGCTGTTCAACGCGCCCACCACCATGAGCAACCATTACACCTCACAGGTCAATCACGATATGTACGGCGGCTTTTGAAGGCTGGCCGTTTTTGTCTGCCCGGAACTGCCGGGAGAAAGGAATCTGTTATGAAACGACCGCTTGCGTATATCACCGCTCCCTGGAGCAAGAACCCCCATGAAAACGCGGCAAGCGCCGCCAGCTACTGCCGCCAGGTGTATGACGCCGGATATTCCCCGGTCTGCCCTGTTTTGTTCCTGCCGCTGTTTTTGAAGGATGAAATCCCCCAGGAACACAAGGACGGAATCGACATCGCCAGAGATTACCTGCGCCGCTCCCATGTGCTGGTGGTCTGCGAACACTCGACCGATGAAACGGTCAAAAACGATATTGCCACCGCGGAACGCCTGCGGATCACCGCCACCACGCTGGACGGGATTCTGACGGTGAAAGGCCAGGGCCGGGAGAAAGGGGGCGCACACCATGCCTGAGCAAAAGACCATCGGCCAGCTGATGGAGGAAATGCGGCTTAAAGCCGGGGCGCGGGAGTATTCCGGCCATAGTTACATGGACTTAAACCGGTTCGCGGAGGACACCCGGCACATGATTATTTTTGATACCCTGACCGCTGATTCCCCTGTTGGCTGGAAAGGGGAACGCAGCCGCGCCTTTCTCACCGAGGAGGGATATAAAAAGTCCCTGGAACGCCAGGAACAGGGGCATATCAAGATTGTGAGCCATGCGAAGGTCCGAAACGGACATCTGCACTATGACCGGCAAGACCAGCTCCGATAGAGAAACCATGAAGAAAATCCATAGAGAGGAGGCGAAACACCCATGCAGGACGAAGTGGAAAGCAAAACCCTGACGCTCATTGTCAGCGGCACCAAATTCACCGGCAGGCTGTTCAAAGCGGCGATTATGAAGTATCTGGCGCACCTGAAGGAGCAAAAGATGCAGAAACAGCGGGAAAAGGGCGCGGAGGTCAAGCCCCAGGGCAGGCAGACGGTGAAGCAGCTCATCGGGCAGAACCAGGGCGTGTCCAATCTTGAGATCACAGACCCCTCCATCAAGGCGTTTGAGCGGGTTGCCCGGAAGTACGGCGTGGATTACGTGGTAAAGAAGGACCGCAGCTGTTCCCCGCCCAAGTACCTGGTCTTTTTCAAGGCCCGCGACGCGGACGCGCTGACCTCGGCATTTACCGAGTACACCCAGAAGAAGGTCCGCAAGGCGTCCCGCCCGTCTGTGCTGGCGAAGCTGAACCAGTTCAAAGAGCTGGTGAAAAACGCGGTGGTGGACCGCACAAAGCGAAAGGAGCTGGAACGATGAAAAAGCCCCTGAACATCAAGAAGCTCGTTTTGCTGAACCTGCCCTATATCCTGATGGGGCTGTTCGCCACCAACTTCGGGGAGGCGTGGCGGATGGCCCAGGGCGCGGACGTTTCGGAAAAGGTATTGTCTTTGATCTCCGTCCTTCCAGCGGCTCTTGGAAGTTTCTGGCCCAGCTTTCACCCGCTGGACCTGCTGGTCGGGCTGTGCTGCGGCGCGGCGCTCCGGCTGGCTGTTTACCTGAAAGGCAAAAACGCCAAGAAGTACCGCCCGAATATCGAGTACGGTTCCGCGAGATGGGGAAATTCCCAGGACATCGCCCCTTATGTCGATCCGGTATTCCAGAACAATGTAATCCTCACCCAGACGGAACGGCTTACCATGAGCAGCCGCCCCAAGGACCCCAAGACCGCCCGCAACAAAAATGTGCTGGTAATCGGCGGTTCCGGCTCCGGCAAGACCCGCTTCTGGCTCAAGCCCAACCTGATGCAGCTCCATAGCTCGTATGTGGTTACTGATCCGAAAGGCACAATCCTGGTCGAATGTGGAAAGCTGCTCCAACGGGGCGCGCCCAGGCTGGATAAGGACGGAAAGCCCATGAAGGACAAGAACGGCAAAACCATCTATGAACCGTACCGGATCAAGGTGCTGAATACCATCAACTTCAAAAAATCCATGAAATACAATCCTTTCGCCTATATCCACAGCGAAAAGGACATCTTGAAGCTGGTGACAACCTTAATCGCCAACACCAAGGGCGAGGGGAAAGCCGGTGACGATTTTTGGGTCAAAGCGGAAACGCTGCTGTACTGCGCCCTGATTGGATATATCCACTATGAGGCCCCGGTGGAGGAACAGAACTTCTCCACCCTGATTGAGTTTATTAACGCGATGGAGGTCCGGGAGGACGATGAGGAATACAAAAACCCCGTTGACCTGATGTTTGACGCGCTGGAATCCGAGAAACCCAACCGTTTCGCGGTGCGGCAGTACAAAAAATACAAGCTGGCGGCGGGAGATATAAACTATAAAAGACTTCTTAATCAAAATAAATACAAAAGAGCCACAGCATAGTATTTTATGCGGTACTGGCGGAAAGGAGCAATCTGGTAATATGTCAAGATGATTTTTGAAAAGATTTTGATATGTTTTTCAGAAAAAAGGGTAACTTTAATAGACCTATGCTTGATGCGAAACATAAGTTCGATTATTT
>CAJTGF010000013.1 GCA_910575585.1 Clostridiaceae bacterium | reverse complement strand
GATGAGATCAATGAGGCGCCAGTAGTTTATCATTGGACGTACAAGACCGATGAGATTACCGCAGAAGATATCGCAGAGGCTGACATTGATCCAGAGCTCAAGTACATATGATAATATTTACACAAATATTTCAAGGACAGACTACTAGTTAATGACCACAGCGCTGGAAATCTCCGCTTTCCGCATGTCTTTTTCTGTATACAGGGACGGAAAATGAAATGCCTCCTGCAAAAACAGGTTCAGACCCTCGATATCGTCTCCGATCAGCGCCAGCTTCAACTTCTCTGACCATTCCAGCCCGGACCTGGCCTCCTCTGCCACGGACAGGATCGTGTCGCTGCCCAGTTTGCGGCCGTTTTCCTGGCAGCTGCCGCAGATGGCTGCGGCTGTTTCTAATTGCATTCCCATATGCTCTCCTTCCTTTCAATCTCGATATTGGTTTTTGTAAGGCAGTTTTAACTGTCTGAGTGTAGTTTATCAGGAATACTTCGGGGGTTCTGTAACTTCTTTCCGGATAAAAATATCATATCATCTTTATGACGTTTTTACAATCGTAATATGTTTTTATCCGTTATATGGCAGCAAGCTGGTTCAGGAGCGGATTGCCAAAAACGTAAATCTGAAAATAAAAGTTTTTAGCCCTCTGTGAGGGGAAACAAAATTCTCACAGAGGGCTTTTTTACGTTTCGAAAGTAATGATCAAGATACAAAAAAGACAAGATTATCAAGCATGCAACAACCGAAAAACAGGATCAAACAAGCATCCCCAAATTAATTCTGACAAAGCGCCATCAGTTGTTTCGTCACCTTATCCATATCATGGCGCAGCTCACTGAGACGTTTTTTCTCCGCAACCTCCTCTTTTGTCAGCAATACATCATAATAATGGTCATACAGATTATATAATTGACTGATGGGCTGTTGTGTACTCTGCGGCAGGCCCTTTCCCCTCAGCCTGTCCCGAAACTTTTTAAAAATACCCTCACAGACCACATCAGAGCGGACCTTTTTATCCAGATCAAATACATTGCTGTCAAATACCGCGGTATCCTGGTCTGACTTAAGGGCAGACTGTTTTCCATTATCCTTGGACGCGGTTTTAAGGATATTATCCCAGATGGCGTCATCATTCTTCTTTCCGTCACTTCCCTGACCGGTTTTTGCCGTCGGCGCATTGGAACCGTTGGAGTCGGATCCTGCAACACTTTTTAACAGCGCGGCCTTTATCTCATCCGCTTTCACAGAAAGTTGTTCCACCATTGCCGTGTTTTTGGTATTTTCACTTTTTTCCACGTCTATGTGGGCAATCTTTGAGCCGAAAAGCTGCTCTGCTGTCAGATTCTTTGGGTCAAACTGCTCTATGATCTTTCCGATGCTCCCATCAATTAAGCTCTCCGCCCCCACATCCTGCAAAAGCAAACCTTCCAGCGCCTCGGCAAGCTGTTCCCTTCCGTCCTGTTTCAGCCATCCGCATATCTTGGCCGCGCCCGGACACCCGGAGCTGCCTTTTGGCTCCAGGTCTGACATCATGCAATGAAAGCGCCCTTTTTCCCAGAGGATGTCCAGCAGTTCTTTTCTTTTTAATGCCACATAGGCGTTAATATCATCTTTCAGACTGTCATATTGCCGCCTTGCATCCTCCAGCATACGGGAGTACATACACAGAAACGCGGCGTAACGATTATACATATACCGAGGGCCTGTTGGAGAGATATATTCATAGCATGTGTTAAAATCGGCAGCCCCCGGCTCCTGTTTCAGATTCTTTGTCAGACTTTCCGTAATCGCGTTGGCCCTGACCCGCAGCGTAGTCTCATTCTCATTGCGGACTTTCAAAGACAGCATCTCCACCTGTCCGAATAACTCCCGAAAGATCGCCTCAATCTTCCTTTTCTTCTCCGACGCATCTTCATCCTCCGCGCCGCATATCTGCCCCAGGTGTTCCGCGATCTGGCGGATAGCCTGGATGCTTTTTGCAACTGCGGCTTTTGCGTCCTTTGCCCGGTCCATGGATTCTTTGTCGGTCTCCTCCACACTCTCGGACAGGTTCACCAGCATATCCACCAGCATCTTTGACTGCACCTCTTCCCATTGGCCGATATCAGAAACATAAATCCTCTTGCAGTCTTCGGAATAATATTTTTTCGCATTATCCAGATCATGGGACACATCCGATGGGATCGTTATGTTATTGAGATAGCAATTGTAGGCCAGATACAAAAATTGGTTTGGCTCCTTCTTTTCATTTCGGATAAGCTTAACCCAGTTTTGGATCGTCCATTTCATATTGAACTGTGACTGGGGCCTTTTTAACAAGATCATGGCATCGCTGTCTCTCATCAGTTTTTTTATCTGCTCCTCATTGCTGGCGGCGTCATCATCAGCGCCAACGCTGTCAATAAGTTCCAAACCAGCTATATCCCTGCACAGATTTCCCCGGATCTCTATGACCTCTACACCGCAATAGGTGGTGTAGCGATCCATCCCCTGCTTCATGTGAGGATCATATTTACAGACAAAATTTTTTACCAGACTAAAGTTATTGTCGGAAGGTATCTGTATGCTGTAACTGGTGTGATCATTCCAGCTTTTTATCAGGTCATTAACCTGAAAGAAATCTTTAAACGTCCCCGAGTCCATGTTATGTTCCGAATAATCCTGGTTTCTGGAAAAATATACGAAGGAACAAAAATCATGGATGGATTCCTCATCTCGCTCCTCTTTATTCTGAGTCTTGCACAGAGCGCGAAACTCCGGAGACTGATAGTACCCGTTTAGAAGAGCAATGGGATCCGAACCATCCGTCAGGTCCTTCTTCAGCTTTTTTATCCCCGCGAACCGATCAGCCGCATGGAGCCGTTCCAAAACCTCTGTCATACGGATAACCGACTGTCTGCAGTCATTTAAAAAAGCAGCCTTATCCTTAAATCTGGCAGTTACCATAACGCCGTCTGTATGATCGTCATAGATCAGCACCGTCCGCGTACCCGTGCAGGATTTATGACCGTTGGCGCTGGGAAACAGATTTTTCTTAACCGCCTCATCCATATCCCCCAGGGCGGAATTGAGAAACGTGCTTTTGCCTGCATTAATAAGACCTACCACAGGTACGCGGATATTCTTCCGCTCCATAACCCTTTTGGTTTCTTTTAAAGCGCGAAGATTGTCTGCCAGACAGTCCCGCTCTGCCAGAAGCCGGTTCTGGTATGACGCGAACACATCTTTATGGTTAATCTCCTGACCGCCATCCCTTTCGGGGATACCGGTCAGCTCTTTTGCACAGTCAATCAGCTTGTCCAGCGGATCCATGATCTTGTCGGTCCGGGCCACCAGCCTTCCAAGCTTTTCTGCCTGCTTTTCCCTGGATGCCAAAACTGCGGCAATGGCGTCGGTCACGCTTTCTTGTCGAAACCCGCTTTCTTGGTCATAGGTACAACAAAAACCATAATCACGACATTTTTGAATGATGTTGAGATCATCCCCCACAATCTGATGAGCCATAATGTTTTCCTCCTACTCTTGTTAAATGTTATTTATGTTTGAATTGTCCGGACTGCAGATCAAAAATCAGTTCCTCTTTTGGATCATGGTTTTTGGGATCATCTCCTAAAACTGCGAAAATGCTGATCTCTGTCTGACTATTTGCCCTGACAAAACAAGTCATATCTTCTTCCATGGGAAGATCCTGCCTATTGAGCCTAATGGTTCTGGCGCCGCTTAATTCTCCGTCCTTTGGAAGAATCTTCGTGTAATACAGATCACAAACTTGAGAAACGGCAAAAGGAACGCTTTCCCCGATGACCAGCCTGCCGCCCTGCGCTCCACAGAGCATCTTAATATCGAAAAAGTTTCTTGTCCCCAGATAATACCAAAGACGGTCTTTCACACAACGGTCCTCAATATCCACCTGTTTTCCATATAAGGCCAGTCCATAGGCAACCCCGGTTTTTCCGTCCAGATCCCCAAGTCTTGAGATCCTTGCTCCCATCTTTTCTATTTGGTCCTCATCCCAGAGATCCGAAGGAACGCGCTCTTCAAATTCCGGTGAACCCATGGGGTCGCACAGATCCACCCTTTTTACCCGACTGTGATCCACCTCCTCATTGATATATCTCTCAAAAATCTTTCTAACCAGTTTGGAACGGCAGGAACTCCCCGCCAGGAACACACACAGCTGTGGAACCTCTCTTTGTCCCTGTTCATCCAGCGTTCGGTAAAACGTATGGAAAAACGCCCATACACCTTCGTTGATACGTTTTACAATCATCTTCAGCAGCGGTGCTTTTAAAAGTTTCATCGTCAATCCTGAGTCTTTATTATTACTGCCGCCGCTGCCATTGCTTTTTCTCTCAGGCAGCAGACCTGATATGTAGATCTCAAATTCCTCTTTGTCATCGTCAGGCTTTTCCCAAACCGGATCCCGCAGCTGTTCCACAAGGTATTCCAGATTATTGGCTGCTTCAAAAGAAGCGGAAAAGAATTCTTCATCATCTCCCTCAAAGCATCGGGGCCGGGAGATCTTATATCCCTGCTCCCTGAACCATTTCTGTTTCTCTCTGCACACCTGAACCGCTAAAAGTTCCAGTAAATTTTCGCCACCCAAAAAAGGATCCCCGCCGTCGCCTAACATCCAGATCTTATGTTTGTCTCTGTGAAGCTTTTGATCCTGCTCCAATCCCCATACCCCATAATTGAAATCGCAGGTTCCTCCGCCGAAATCAAAGATCCCATAAAAGAAACGGTTTCGAAACCGGTTAGGCATCCCCATGCAGGCCAGTACACATACAGCGTAAGCCGCAGGTTCAGAACAGGTACACTCAACAGAAAAATTTTCCTTCTCATGGCTGTTTATAATACTGGCTGGCAGAGATTTCATAAGCCCCCGGCGAAAACTCTCCCCCATCCTATCTTGAACCTGCTTAGGGCACGTGACGGAAAAAGACAATCGGTATCTCATAAAAATCTTGTTGTCTTGATTGTTATTGGCATACAGCCCCAAATAGTAGGCGTATAGCTCCACCGGATCCACCGTGTTTTCCTTGGAACCATATGTACTTAAAAAGACCGGCTTATCAGGAGCGCCCTTTTGGCGCAACACAGCGCCCCCTGAATTGGGATCCATCATCCATTGTTTCAGCCCGCGGAATATCCCTAAAGCCGAATCCGAATTTCCGTTTACCCGGGATGAGTTATCAATAGAGACATCCTCCCAGCAGGTATCCGGTCTTCCCTCCTCCCCTGTGTAGGCTTCCAAAAATGCATCCAGATCGCCAAATTTCAGTACCGTAGCATGCAGAGGACTTCCCCCGGTATATCCCTTCTTAGGTTTAAGCACATAAAAGCTTCCTTTTATGGGATCACTGATCACGGCTACTGTACTTTTTGTACCAAAATCAATGACCACCTGTCCCCCGTCCATGATGCTTTTCACATTCTCCGACTCCCAAGGCGCCAGAGCGCTAAGCCATTCCCCATCCGGAAACAGACAGCGGATCTTTTTTACATCCGGCTGTGACTTCTCAAACACATCCCAGCATTGGCCATTGTCAAATATCCTCTCTGATAAACCATAGTATTTGTTCCCCAGACGCAGATGATCCCCTTGGCGAAACCATTCTTTCAGCTTTTCATACTGTTCCTTTGTAAGCGTTACGGTATTTTCCGCACTCAAGTTATGGAGCCAGTCACAGATTTTTCCGTCAGCCGGAACCAGTCCATAGTTCCGGTACAGATCGCCCCATCTATCTAAAGGATCCTTCCTGTCTTTAAAAGAGTAACTCCATACCGGAAGCGAATGGCTTTCAGAATTTCCTGAATACCGAAATAAAAGCTTATATTGCTTCCACTGAAAGCCTTCCCTGAACACCAGATAATCAAATAAAGCCAGGAAACGAAACGCTGGTTCTGTCATTGTTCCATCCGACTTTATAAATTGACTTAGATAGGAACGCAGCCGCCCGGTCTGCTCATTGGTTGCGGCAGGATACATTCTTTTTTCCAGATCCAAACGGCTCCACTCCCCATAAATCTTTTTCCTTAACTCATTTAAGCCGGCGGGAATGATCACCTCCTGGTCTGTAAAATAATAAGCCGCAGGAACCTTTCTATCCGTTTTTTCATAAAGGGGAAAATATGGAGTTTCGTACATAGCCCTTGCCGCATTCTCGGCTTCCTGCTTCCTCTTATCCTGCCCAAATACCGTTTTATCCATCTTTGCCCCAATACGCTCCGCCTGTGTCCTTGTCAAATACGCTTCTTTTACTACCAACATGATCATTCTCCCTCCACATAGGAATGATATATTCTATCATCCTTTTCATCACGCAATCCATGAAGCCACACATCCGCTATATCTCCGTACATTCCTCCCCTTCCATTGATGTACGTACATACATCATCCTCAAATGGGTCCCCTTTCTCAAGTTCGATCCGAAAGAGTTTTTCTTCTTTAAAATATTCACTCCCAAAAACAAATACTTCCTCTAACAGCCGGTCCGAACAGCGAAGAGCCTCCTTCATCGCTTTCTCCGGCACCTGTCCGCTGCCGGATACGGCAATAAAAGACTTAAGAGACAGATAGCAGGAGATGGGAAAGGACCGATTTAAAGCCGCGGATACAAAACGATCAAAATCATCCACAGGCATAGCCTTTTGAAGACATTCAAAAAATTCCCTGGGAAGTTGATCCCTTTTCTCCATAATGGCGCTATAAGCATCAAACACCCCCATAAGAATCGGCATCTTCTGCCTTTGCCATCTGTATTGCTGTTTTATCTCCTTAAGGGTATGGATCTCTTTTTCTTTCTCAAGCAATTGTGAATTCAGCTGCCCCACTTCTCTTTCTTTATCTTCCCTCTGCCTTATTTCCTCTTCCAGCGTTTCCTGCAGATGTATCACCTTTTCTGTTTCTTTTTCCAATTCCTCCCGGCACTGTTTTAATTCGGACCTTGCTTCGTCCCTGTCATGTTTCGCGTCTGTATAATGCTGATTGCAGTCCCGCCGAATCTGTTCAAACTCTTCTTGCAGCGTTTGATACTGTTCTAGCTGACGGATACGGTTTTGCAGCATTTCCTTTTCCTGTTTGGCCCCATTGAGTTTTTCTTCCAGTGTTTTGTTCTGTTCCTGCAGTACACGGTATTTATCTATCCATCCCTGCTTTTCCTGCTCCTCCTTCTCTAATAGGGTTTTCTTCATTTGCAGCTCTTCATCTTTCTCTTTTAAAGCTTCCACAACCAGACTGTATGCCTTTCGCAGACTGCTGACCGCATGGTCCCGCTTCCCTAAGATCTCCCATATCTCACCTGCCTTTTTCATAATCTCACTGTTTGTTTCCAATAACATCCCATCCATGTCGCGAAACTCATCTTCTGCATAAAATCTTCCCTTTTCCTTTGTCATCTCTTCCTCCTTTATGATAGTTTTATTCTTGACGACTTTATTTCCACTTTTTGAGAATGGATGATTACACCTTGATAAATAAAATCAACCCGATAAATCCCCGCCGGATAAGTGCTATAGAATGAATTTCCCCAGCCAAAATCCACGTTTCCTGTCCCCTTCACATCAAAAGAGGTTGTATGCCCTGAAGGGCTATTAGAAGAAGAATCCAGTGAACCATCTGGTTTATATATATCCAAATAGATGGTTGCTTCTTTTATACTGTCATCTGAAAAATACACATTAAGATCAAACTGCAAATACCGCATTTCAGACGATTTCAAATCATCACTTATTTTAAAACTTCCTACGCCAGAGTTATACACGCTGTTTACTTTGATCACAGCAGGACTTATATAGGTTTCTATCTCAGAAAGTTTTTCAAGACTCTCGTTTCTTTGCTCTCTAACCTCATCATACATGCGCTCCCACGAAGAAACCTCTCCATTAAAAAAGAACCAGCCAAAAAGTATAACAGCAATCAGTGAGACCATAACTGCCCTTGACACAAATCTCCTCTTTTTAGTAACAATTCTTTTTTCACGTTTTGCAATGATCAATTCATCCGTCACTTTTTTTAATTCGTCATTTTTATCCTGCAGAGTTTTGGATAGCTCATTTAAATCCTCGGATAATCGAGCGTATCTTGCATCTAGATCCCCGCATTTCTTTTCCAGACCATCCTTCTTTTCCATGTGAAGCCTGATCTTTTGGCGTAGCTCCTGGTCTTTTTCCTCCACTTTTTTCATGATCATTGTTATCTGGGCTTCTGTTTCTGTTTTCTTTTTCTCTGTAATCCTAAACTCACTCTCCAAATGTTCCAGCTTCTCTTTCGCGGTTATAATGTTTTGCTCCAAAGCCGCAATCTCTTCTTCCAGACATAGCACCTGCACAAAATCAGAACTTGATGATGCCTGCTCCCTTTGATCCATATTAATACCTCCTTTGTCTTCTGATGTACTCTCGGAATCTCTCTTGCACCTGCCTTTGTGGATGATTTTCCGTCATATGCACATAAATTTAATCCACGTACGCCTCATAAATTTATGCATATCTGACAAAAAATCATCTCATATAATCAGGCACAAAGAGACTCCGAGAGTACATTCTGCTAAAATTCGACATAAATCCATTGTATCATGTGAACAACGTATATGCAATTTAAATATAACGTTTTTTCGTCTTTTGGTATCACTGATTCATCATCCTCCTAACAGTTATGCTTGTCTTAATACAAATCAGATTATATGTATGTCCTCCCTCTTTTTCTGCAACTTCTTTCCATATCCATAAAGAACAAATCCCTAAAAAATAAAAACCGGACAGGCTTAACAAAACCTATCCGGATAACCTAATTTAAATCCTTGTCTAAATTCTCACTCCATCATCTCATACAACCGCTCCGAAGACTCCCCTACAAACTCCGCCAGCCCATCAACCAATCCCTCCAGCTCATCCAAATACCCGTTCAGCTTTTCCTCCACCGCATCCCGGTCATGCTCCCACGTCCCATTCTCCGCTTCAAAAGATTGCAGCTGACCAAGAATCTGCTCCTCAAGATATTCCCGTTCCTTCTCCCCCCAGGGCGCGAACCAATAATTGATCTCCGTATAGCAGTAAGCCCTCTGCACCTTCTGGTAAGCCTGATACCGCTCCACCGCTGCCGCCAGATCTTCCATGGCCATCTGATCCATGTCCGAGACCTCAAGATAAAATCCCAGAAAAGTAAGACTCTGGATGTGATCCTCCAACTCCGTGTACCTTAGATCCGCTGCGGATTCATATTCCACCACACTGATCCCCTGATTTGTTAGCAGCTTTTCCATATCCTCAGACACCTGATAGGGTACAAATCCCTGGCTCTCCGCCTCCATCTGATCCGCGATCTCCCAGAAAGCCGCGGACGCCTCCTCCTTTTTCTCTGCTCCCGGATCCTCCACATACTGTTCCAGCACCAAAAGCGCCTGATCAAACCTGGCGTTGTCCTGATCCCTGGCCAGGATAATGCCTTTGTAATCGTCAATGATTGCTTTCCGCTCCTCAAAGTCCTTCCCATATCCCCCCAGGCCGCATCCCCAAAGGTAAAGACACATGCAAAGACACACGCCCACCAAGATCGCTGCGGTATTTGATCCGTTTCCTCTTCCTGTCCTGCTTACGTCTTCTCTTCCACCTATGATGGCACGCAGTAATGTCTTCATCTTTATCACTATTTCTCCTCTCTGTTATGATCTGTGATTTCATATATTTCCTTATTTCGTAATCCGGATAAACTGGAGCTTCGATTTCGTTTTATTGTTGTTTAGATGAGGCGGCGTAGTGGCAGGCCGAAGAGAGAGGCGGTCCCGTCCGGGTTCAGATATGCCATGGAGATGAGACCCAAAAAAACAGGAGGGCCCAACCCCGAGTGTTTTCTGCTTTGGGGGCTCATCGGAATGTTCGGCATATCTGAACCCGGACAGCAGACGGATTCTCACGGGCTCACCACAACTTCGACTTAACAATACAACAAATTATTTATACCCCCTTAACCTGCCGGATCCACCCCAATCTCAAACCCCAAAACCTTCATCTCCCTCTCACAATCCTTCAGTTCCTCCTTAGCCGACCGCAGATACCGCTCCAGCTCGTCCCTATTCTCCCCCTCATAAGGAAACTGACGGATATACCCGGAAAATACCGCCGTCATCTCCACGGCTTCCCACACATCCCCGGCCGCCTGAGGCTCTACGCACCCCACAACCAAATTCATCTCCCTGCAGGCCACCTCCCCGTAAACCTCCAGATACCGCTCATAAACTTCTATCATTCTCTCCTTATCCGAATAGGGAACCGCCTTCTGCCCCAGACGTTCCTCCAAATGCTCCAACCCATTTTGGGCGATCCCGTCCATGGCATACGTCCTGGCGTACAGGCTTTCCAAAGCTTCCCAGGGAAAGTCAGGCTCCGCCTCCTTGATCCGGGACAGCCACCGCTCCCCCTCATCCCTGCCAAGTACATACCCGGCGGCCATCTCCTGCTTCCGGCTGCTGTAATCAAAAAAAGCGTTCAGGGCCTTACGGTCTCCCTCCAAAACCTCCCGTTTCCCTGCCTCCTCAAGGATCTGTCTCTGTATGTCAAGCTGCATCCCCAAAGCTCCAACATTGAGAGCCATCTGCTTTAAAGCCTCCAAAAGTTCCGGGGTGGTCTGGGCCGCATATCCGCTCTCTGCCTGTTGGACCGCTTCCCACCGTTTCACAGCCCATCCGCCTCCCAAAATCAGCGCCGTACCAAGAATTGCCGCTGCCCCGGCTTTTATACCCTGCTCCCGCCTTACATATTTTCCCACCTTCTTTCGGTTGGCCATGCCCGCAGCCGCCAGATAGTCCAGGAAATTATCGTGGACCAGGCCATAATTGCCGTCCTCGCTTTTCGTCACCAGGTTCAGTCTCTCCCACAGCTGCTCTGTCACCCCGTAATCAAACCACTCGTTTTTATCCCTGATGTCCATGAGCATCACCCTGGATTTCCCCCTGTACACAGGAAAAGCCCTGCAAAACGCGTTCTGGCTCAAAGCGGCGTAGCTTCGGTCTGTCAGCCTGGAAACCTCCTTAAGCGTAAGGACCGTCTTCTTTTTGCTCTTCATCTCCGCCGCCATATCCGGCAGAAGATGATCGATCAGATAGCCGCACCTAAGCTGCCTGGCCACGTCGCCTGCCGACAGCCTCTGTTCTTTCTCCCACAGGCCGTCCAGGTACAGGCCAACCAGGGTATCCGGTGTATCGGCAGCGTACGAGAGCCTGTTATCCTCCACCTTCCGCCCGCTTTCCAATGCCATCTCCATGGTCTCCTCATAGAGAACCAGCATCATGGGGTTGGTCAGCAGGGCTTTCAGTCCCTTATGCTTCGGACACCCGATCCCCTTTGCCTCCAATGCCTCCTCAACCGCGGATCCTGTCAGTGGAAGGAGCCAAGCCGTCGAAAAATCATAAAGCCCGTACTTTTTCACAGAGTCTGACCGGTCTGTGACCAAAATCCCCACTTTTGGCTTTCTTCCCAGCTCCTCGATCTCTTTCACCAGCCCTCCCCGGCCCGGCCCCGCCTCATTGAGACCGTCCAGAAGGAGCAAAAGCGTCCATCCCCTTTCCTCATCCAAGATTTTCTCCACAAGGTCCGGTCCATGTTCGTCCAGCAGAAACAGACGGCGGGCCAGATAGTGGCGGATATAAAAAGTCTTTTCCTTTGTCTCCTGGTAATCGGCCAGAGGCACATACATGACCACAGGCATAAAAGGAGTATAGCGTTTTACCGCTTCCCCCCACACCTGCATCAAAAGCCTGGTCTTTCCCATGCCCCCAGGCCCTGCCAGCAGCATAAGTCCCCCTGACTCCAGCCTGCTTAGGCACTGCTTTTGGGTCAGGACCCGCTTTTCCTGTCCCTTCCCCTCCTCCATCCGGATATGCCGCTCCAAATACCGCTCTCCCACGCCTTTATACCCTTTAAACCGCCGGCAGCTGTTTTCCCAGGCAGCGCTGTGGGAGATCCCTTTTCCGTCGATCCTTAAAAGAAGCTCCTTTATTTCCCCGTAAAGCTGCTCCACGGAACCGTACCGTTTCCGGGCCAGAACATGGAGCCCTTTTTTCATGATCTGCATAAATTTAAAGCAGGCGGTTTCCGGCTCTCCTTTAAAGATCTCATGGTCCCTGGGAAAACAGCGGCTAAGCCCTTTTCCCATGATCTCCTTATCGGTAAGGCGATAGCCGGCGGCCATAAAAAACCATACCGCGCAGACGGAATACAGATCCGTGGCAGGCCCGATGTCGGAAAAGGTCCTAAGCCGCACCTCCGGAGCCGAGTATCCCTCTTTTTCACAGAGATAACAAACCCCTCCGTCCGCCTGTTTCCTGTCCCAGACACTGTTATAATCGATCAGCATGGCCCGTTCCGGCAAAAGCAGGATGTTGTCCGGGCTGATATCCAGGTGTAGAAGCCCGTTTTCATGAAAGCACGCCAACGCGTCCAGCACTTTCAGCATCACCAGAGCCGTCCACTTTAAAGACCTCTCCGCCAGCCCCAGCTCTACGATCTGTTCCAGATTATTGCCTCCATGGATGGCCAGCACAGAATAAAAGGTGCCGTAAGCCTCAAACGAATTGACGTTTCCCGACACCTTCTCCGGCGCTTTTCTCAAAAGCTCCAGATTCGCCTGGTTGCCCTGATAGAAACTCTGTCTGCATCGCTCCAGCCATTGCCGCCTGTCCTCCCTGCTGCAGATCCTGCCCTCCCGGTCCCGATAGATCCCTCCCTTTTCGTCCCAGGGAAACAGTTCCTTAATAAACACGTGATGTCTGCACCCCTGGTTCAGCCCGTCCTCATAAGAGGCCCGATAGACCACGGCGCTGCCTCCCCATCCCTCCACGCCCTCGATGGCGTACCTGCCCCCTCCCAGGATCAATTCCTTCCCCGGGGCGAGAAATTCCCTTTTGTCCTTCATGGACTTTGCTCCTTCTTTGTCGTCTCCTCACTGCGGTTACGGACAATAGTGTAACATCGCTTTTCAGTTATCTCTGAAACTTTTTTCCGTCTCTTTGTCCGTTCCTTTGTTTCCTTCCGCAAACAGCGCATCCAGAACCTGGCTCATCCTGTCGCTGGCAAAATCCCCCTCCTGGGTCCTCATGGCATACAGCACAAGAAAATCAAAGGGATTGCCCGGGTCCAGCCCGTTCATGCCGTAGGAGTCAAGGAACAGATCCATTTTCTCCAGCCGCGTTTCCAAAACCGTGTCCGCGTCATCCTCGTCCTCCTCATAATAATACAGCTCCTCATCCCCGCCCTCGTCAAATTCCTCCGTCACCAGGTACAAAAGGATCATGGCCTTGCGGCTCACATCCTCTTTCCGGTTCTGCATATTCAAAAGAGCCGTCTCCCC
The DNA here is from genome assembly GCA_910575585.1 of Clostridiaceae bacterium. Lineage (GTDB taxonomy): Bacteria > Bacillota > Clostridia > Lachnospirales > Lachnospiraceae > UBA3402. The sequence continues at coordinate 79,880 of CAJTGF010000013.1, read as the reverse complement.
GGGCCAGTATTTTTTCACCAGCTTCTGCAAAAGCGTGTAATCGGAAAGCTTCTTTTTCTCCGGAACATTCATGCGGATGTACTGCTGCGCCACTTCTTTCATGGAATACTTCTCCTCCTGTCCGTCATCATCCCCGGGCATCTGCAGCTTCCTTAGCAATTCCATGAATTTTTTGTAGGCCGTCTCGTGCATCTGTCCCATATCAGCCCTGTGCTCCCGAAAAAAATCTACCAGATCCTCCTGCCCTTCCACCTGGTCAAACGCGTCCTTCACCATCCTGGTGTACACCCTGCCGCCGTCAGATCCCTGCTCTTGCCCTGCATTGCCCCCATAAGACTCTGCCTCCAGGCGCTCATAAAGCCGGACGGTCTCCTGGTAGGACAGCCCCGTCCGCAGTCCAAAGGCATACACCACCTCTTTCGGCTCCCGGTAATGGATCCCTGTCTCCGAGGCTGTTCCCAGGATCAGATTGGCCCTGTTTTCATCCAGCCCCAAAACAAAACAGATCTGAAACAGCGTCTCCCTGTTTTTAGGGATATTCTTCCCCTTTACCCAGTTGCTGACCTTCCGGACAATGCTCTCTCTGCTATCCCCTGTCAGATCCGCCATCCCAGATTCCAGCCTTACCTTTAGATCCTGCTCCTGATACGCCTTTTTCAGAATCTGCTCAAAGCTCCGGTACATGGCTCCCTGATTTAAAAACTCCACCATCTGCGCAGCGGTTTTCCCCTCCCCTTTGAGAAACTCCATATTGTGTTTTGAGATCACGGTCAGATTTCTCATTCTGCCCCTCCTTTTTCCCAAGATGTACTCTCGGAGTCTCTTTGTGCCTGATTTTGTGAGATTTTTTTTGTCAGATGTGCATAAATTTATGAGGCGTACGTGGAACGTACGTTGATTAAATTTATGTGCATATGACGGAAAATCAGCCACAAAGGCAGGTGCAAAAGAGATTCCAAGAGTACATCAAGTTTTGGACACTCCCACAGCCGCAGGTCGTCCCACCCCATTTCCTTCCAGTATACCATTGGCCCCCTGGATTCTCAATCCATAAAACATGCTCCAGAAAATTTTGAAGACAATAACCACTGCAAAGCGTTATAATAAACAGATGGGAGGTGAGCAGGATTAACGCAGATGCACAATTGGAACAGTGGATTGACAAATACCAGAATCTGATCTATTCCATCTGCTTCCAACTGACCAAAGATCACTTTGACGCCCAGGACTTAACACAGGAGACTTTCCTGTCCGCATACAAAAATCTGGCATACTTTGACGGAAGAAACGAGCGGGCCTGGCTCTGCAAGATCGCCTCCCGCAAATGCCTGGACTACTTAAAGCACTCCGGCCGCAAACAGATACCTACAGACGGCCAGTTCCTCATTACCTGCTCCCCGGCCGGACCGCCGCCGGAAGATGAGATTATAGACAACGCGCTTAATCAGGAGCTTTACGACTGCTGCATGAAACTGAAAGAACCCTACCGCCAGGTGGCCCTGGATTATTTTTACCATGAAATGGATGCCGGAGAGATGGCCGAAAAAAGAGGCAAGAACCTAAAAACGATTCAGACGCAGATCTACCGGGCCAAAGCCATGCTGCGCAAACTATACAGAAAGGAGGATTTACTGCATGGATGATACATTTTACGAAACCTTTTCCCTGGAGGCAATGGCCGCGGACCAGAAAGAAGCCGAAGCATTTGCCAACCGGCTGGAAGAGACGGGACTTTACAGGGCTCCGGCCAATTTAAAATCCTCCATTCTGCAGCAAAGCAGACAGCTGGATGTCCGTCTCATCGCCGGGACCAACCACCTGTCAAAAAAGACCCAGCTTTTTCGCTACAGCTTGAAGGTAAGCCTGGCCGCTGCCTGTTCCATCGGGTTTATCATTGCCATGCCCCGGCTCCACGAGCGATACACCGTTTCCCTAAGCGCCTCCTCAAGTTCCCCGATCCATGTGGAAGCATACGAAAAATTACAAAAGTGGAACGGAAAAATAAGTGAATTATCCAAATCTTTTTTTGACCTGGAGGTGCCCTTGTATGACGAATAAAAAAAATAAACTAATTACTTTTTTTGTTTCACTGATCCCCGGAGCCGGGGAGATGTATCTGGGATTCTATAAGATGGGAGGCAGCATCATGGTACTGTTCTGGGGCGGGATCATGATGTTTGGCAGCCTGTTCCCGGCCCTGTTCTACCTGCTGCCGGTTTTGTGGTTTTTCAGTTTCTTCCACACCCACAATCTCAACTCCATGACTGACGAAGAATTTTACGCCCTGGAGGACGATTACCTTTTCCATATGCAGCCTGCGGATATCCGCTGCTGGACACTGAAAAACCGAAAGCTCACGGCTTTTGTGCTGATCTTTATCGGTTTCAGCATCCTGTGGAAGCATATGTGGTCAGCTATCTGGAAGTTTTCCCAATGGCTGGAGATCTCCTCCTTCCTGTTTTCCATCCTCCACTATTGGGTTCGGGCCATTCCCCAGCTGGCGGCGGCCTTCCTCATCATATGGATCGGATGGAAACTGATCCGGGACAAAAAGGAGACTTTGGGCGAGATACCCATGCTGGATCCCAGAACCGATCCCCGGGATACGCCGGATGCCCGACAAAGCCGAGATTCTGACGACTCCCGGGAAGCCTCGGCTTAACTTAGGAACTTAAGGACGGTTTCTTACACAAAATCATAAGTAATAAAATTGCAGTTGAGTGAGCAAAGGGCGGATTTAGTCGTGGGCCGGGATTTGCTCACTTAAGGTGGTTCCCATAGGGAACGTCGTTTCGACTCTGTATTGAAAAGATAACTGCTTTGTCTGCCGATCCTTTCATGTTCCCAACAACATCGCCTTAACCTTACTCAACAATATACTTGAGGCCATAAAAAGAAGCTATTTTTCGCTGCAACGTTGAAGCAGCGTCCCCTACCGAAACCACCTTAAGTGAGCAAACCTTAGCCAGCGAATTCTGGTTTTGCCAGACAGAGGAGAGCTGTCCCGGCAGGGTGAATATATGCCATGGGATGAGACCAGGAAAACAGGAGGGCCTCACCCCGAGTGTTTTCCGCTTTGGGCTCATCGGAACGTTTGGCATATCTGAACCCGGACGGGACATCTCTCCTCTGACTGGCCTCACGACAATCCCCGCCCATTGCTCACTCAACAATACAGCAATTCCATTATTTTGCCATTTTGCGCAAGAAATCGTTCTTAAGGGTCTAAAATGGATATCGTTCCGGCTTAGGGATCAGTTTCAGCTTTTCATATAATCGCACTGTGTTCGGATGTATTCCAATGATCGCGGCAATTTCCGCAGTTTTATATGTCTTCATTGCTTTCCGCCTCCATTTTCCCCAAATATACCATAGCCAAAAAGTCTGGTGTTATAGTGTAGGGTTTATTTTACCATAGATCATACGATTGGCAGGAATGTGTTTGGTTTATATGGAGTTGCCTACATGAGTTAATGGTATGATTTTGTCCTCTGTCTGTTCCGCATTATACCGTCGGCTTCAGCGGGCCATAGTAGTAGCTTGCAGTCGCTCCGCCGTCAATCAGGATGGTAGCTCCGGTAATAAATGCGCCCTTGCTGCTCATCAACAACTCTGCCACATTGGCGATCTCATCCGCTGTGCCCGGCCGTCCAGCCGGACACTTTGCGAACATATTCTTGTAGAAATCCCCGCGCAGGCCATTGAACTCGTCCAGGGCCAACGGAGTCACTACGATGCCAGGCGCAATATCATTGATCCGCGCGCCTCGCCGGCCCCACTTGACCGCCTCGGCCATCACGCGCTTTTCATTGCAGCGTTTTGCCATCTGGTAGGCATGCAGGGTATCCCGAATATTTCCCGGCTGCAGCAGCGGCAATGCCAGCAATTCCTCTGTGGGAGTGGTTGCCAGCAGTTCATCTTCCTCAGCAGTCAGGGCAGGCATCCTCCAGCCGGACTGGCTGGAGATGGTTACGCCGACGCCGCCCTTTTTGATCACTTTACCCACCTCCTCCAGAAGCGCCGCCGTGCCATACAGATCGACCTTCAGAATTGCTTCCACCGGAGCCTGGCTGGGTGAAACTCCCGCCGCATTGACCAGCATGGAAATCTCACCGTGCTTCTGCCCCTCCCCAATCATATTCAAAATGGATTCGCGGGAAGACAAATCCATTTCCACCGGCACCGTGTCAAAACCTGCTTCATTCATGATCCCCGCGACAGCCTGCGCGTTTTCCAGTTTCTTGTCGCCAATCACAATTTTCATACCGGTTCCCATCCGGCGGGCAATCGCCATTCCAATCTGGCCAGCGCCTGTCAAAATCATTACGTCTTTCATTGTGAGCCTCCTACTCTCTTTCGTTCTGGATCTATTATAAAAAATCAGTATATCCAAATCAATTTGACTTTCGGGATAAAGTTATAAGAAAAACTGATATAAAAAATATGGCGAATTTTTGCACCAGCATGTGTGTTCAGCAGCCATATACGATAAATGCCCCACAGCTTTACTGCGAGGCATCCGATCTGAATTTTTGTTTCAACAGTTCCGCAAATTCCTCTACATAATAGCCGGAATTGTCTTTTTTCCAAAACGCGCAGTAATTGCGGGTAATCTGTTCTTCGCCGCGACACAAAGGAATACGGCTAATGGGCGAACCGAATGTTCCGGCCTGCTTCGCGCCCTCCACAGGCATAAATCCTTGTCCTCCAATCACCAAAAGCCGCGCTTCCTCTAAATTTTCCGCATACAAAAATTCTCCTTGAAATCCAACTACACCCCGATAATATTCCTTCTCGTTTTCCTGTTGCTCTTTTGAGGACACAAGGATGCAGGGAATATTTTTCAAATCCTGCGGTGTAATGGAGGGCAAAGCGGCAATGGGATTATAGGAGGAAATTTCAATATATTCGTTTCCAACCGTCAAAATCAGATTCACATATTGGTCGGAAAAAGCGCGGCGCTGGTCATTTAAGACTAAATCCACTCTGCCGTTTCGAAGCAGTTCATACAGTTCCTCATGGTTCCCATATTCAATCTTTACCGCCACATCTGGATACTTGGCGGAAAATTCCCCCAATGCAAGGTGAAATTCCTGCCCGCTGTAACAGCGCAGAAAACCAATCGTCAGCATTGCCCGGTCTGCGGTTGCAAGCCGTCTGGCTTCCTGACACATCCGTTCATAGTCGGCAATCAGCACCAAACTTTTCTTATAGAAGTGTTCTCCTGCCGATGTCAAAGAAAATTTGCGGTTCTTTCGTTCTAACAGGTTAAATCCAAGTTCCCGTTCCAGTGCCTGTACCTGCTGTGAAATGGCTGATTGGGAAATGTGACATTCTTCCGCCGCTTCGGAAAAGCTGTTGTTGCGTACAACTGACTGGAAATATAACATTTGCCGTATCATCTCATCCTTAACCTCCGTTCACTTTCTTATCTGTTCTATCGTATCACATCCCGAACGCCTCTGCCACCAATTTTAAGTTCTTCACAATCGGAAGATACTGCGGGCAATGGTTCTCACACTGCTTACAACCGATACACTCCTCCCGGTTTTCCGTGGGCTGCCGTCAGACTTCCGAACTGCTTCTGATTATTATTCAATGAAATTTTTCACTTTTGGGATTGTCTTTTAAACTGTTTTGATATATAATAACGTACTGGAAACAACGTTGCACTAGAAACAACGCAGCTCTTTTGCCACCGGGTAAAGAGATTATGCGTCAGACTTTCTATCGTTAGGTCATAGAAGATAGAAAGTTCTGACGCTTTTTGTATTCTAAGGAGATGTACATGAACGTAAAAACACTACGAAAAGAATTTTTTCAATATGTAATATTGAATATATGCGGCATGGCTGGCTTGTCATGTTACATACTTGCTGATACCTTTTTTGTTTCAAACGGCTTAGGCGCAAATGGTCTGACTGCGCTTAATTTAGCCATTCCAATTTATAGCTTTATTCATGGAATCGGTCTGATGTACGGAATGGGAGGCGCAACAAAATACGCTATTTGCAGAGGGCAAAAAGAATATAATAACGCAGATAAATCTTTTTCAGATACAATATATATAATGTCTGTGTCAGCCGTCGTTTTTATGCTGATAGGGATTTTCTTTTCTGAAAAACTGACAATAGTATTAGGCGCTGACAAAGACGTTTTTCATATGACAAAAACATATTTACAGGTTATTTTACTTTTTTCCCCGGCATTTATGGCCAATGACACGCTGATCTGCTTTGTAAGGAATGACGGAAATCCTAAGTTATCCATGATTGCTATGCTGGCTGGAAGCTTCTCAAATATTATTTTAGATTATATATTTATTTTTCCCCTTAATCTGGGAATATTGGGCGCAGTATTAGCCACAGGGGCAGCGCCTGTTATTAGCTTGGTTGTTTTGTCCGGGCATTGGTTTGCAAAACAAAATCAGTTTCATTTTGTGCGAATAAATCCGTCCTTTCGGCTGACAGGAACTATCATTTCTTTAGGTACTCCGTCTTTCATCACAGAAGTGTCTTCCGGAATTGTAATGATAGTTTTTAACGCTATTATCCTGCGCCTGCAAGGAAATATCGGCGTAGCTGCCTATGGTGTAATTGCAAACTTATCGCTGGTGGTTATTTCAATTTATACTGGGATCGCACAGGGAACACAACCAATAGTAAGCAGAGTCTATGGATATGGAGACCGCCATAGCCAGAAGCAAGTTTTAAAATATGCCTTAAACACAATGTTAGTTATATCATGCGGCATTTATTTGTTTTTTTTATTATCTGCCAATCCAATCGTAAGCGTGTTTAACAGCGAACAAAATGTACAGTTACAGCAAATTGCAGTAAGCGGATTAAAATTGTATTTTACTGCTATTCCATTTGCCGGATTTAACATCCTTATATCCGCATATTTTACATCAATAGAAAAAGCCCTGCCTGCGCAAATCATTTCACTATCAAGAGGTTTTTTAATTATAATCCCTATGGCGTTTTTTCTGTCTTTTCTGCTAAAAATAACGGGAGTATGGTTGTCTTTTCCTATTAGTGAATGTTTTGTTGCTTTAATTGGCATTGCATTATATGTTATATTAGAAAGAGGCAAGAGAAAAATAAATGTTATCCGTTGATGAATGGATTGAAACCGTAATTCTTGATAGAAGTAGTTTTGTTAAATATCTTTGTGGTGATATTTATTCTTATGGAGATTTATCTGGGATTTACTTTTATGCTTACATAGTTTTTTGGAGGGTATGGGATTAACTATTTTTGTTTAAGTTTCATGCAAATACACGCCTATTTTTACTTCAATTACATCATTTATTCTGGCTTACTGATTTTCTGTTGCCATTTTGTAGCCACGCCATCTAATTTCATGTTCAAATGGCTTAAATCGGCTTATTTCCGCCTTTTCTCGATACTTTTTCAATCGCTGCTCAGTCCACATTAGTCCACCAAGCAGCATTAGTTTGATGTAAATTTGATGTACTCAAGGTATGTGTCAGGAACGAATCCACTCACGGACTTTTTCCTAAAAAAACACGTTATTGTTTTGTAAAGTTTCAAATGTTTCCTGTTTCTTTTTTTCCGTCGTTTCTGCGTAAATATCCATCGTTGTCTTAATGCTGGTATGCCCCATGATACTTTGAATTAATTTCAGATTCGTTTCATGCTCACAGAGCCTTGTACAGAACGTGTGCCTGATATAATGACAGGTAAAATACGGAAGTAACACAGCAACTCTTTCCTCCTGTTCTGCACGGACAGTTTCATAAGCGTTATAAGCCTTTGAAATTCTCTTGATTGCTTTGTTAATATCCTGATAACAGGAAATCTTTCCATTTTTATCAACAAAGACGAACCCGCTAAAACCGTCAATCGTGCATGAAGTAATATTATTCTGCTGCTGTTTCAGGCGCTCGTTCTTAAGCATTTTTTCCACAGCATCTACCATTGGTAGGATACGCTTGCCAGCCTCCGTTTTGGGTGATGAAAGGAACACTTCACGGCTTCCATTATGCTGCACATACCCCAGTGAATGGATTATAGTAATGGTCTTATTCTCAAAGTCCAAATCCTCCCAACGCAGTCCGAGTGCTTCTCCGATCCGGCATCCGGTTCCAAAAAGGAACGTAAATAAGGGCATCCATCTTTTCCATGTATAACTCTTTTCTGTAAAACTTAGGAATGCGCGCTGCTGTTCAATAGTCAATGGGTGTCTTACTACGGCATCATTTCCATGTTTTTTCCTAACCTCTGCCATTACCCCGTCTGTCGGGTTATTGCGTATCAAATCATCCCTGACCGCCATTTGAAATGCAGGGTGCAGGACGGAATGAATAGAATCAACAGTTCCTATCTTGATATTTCTCTCACGCAGCAGCGTATAATAAAAGAACCGTATATCGGAATATTTAATATCGTTAATCAGTCTTTTCCCGATATTATCCATTGCGTATGCCTCATATGTACGCTCGTATCTCAATCTGGTGCTTATTTTCAAGTCATATTTCGTTGCTAAATATTTCTCCACAAGCTGATTGAGTGTCATTTTTCCTCTGGCATATCCCTTTATTCCCTCCAGCCGTTCACGCTCCAGCTCATCTTCCTTCGCCCTCAGTTCGGGCAGATCGTTTGCATATAAAACGTGCCTTTTCCCATTCGGGTCTGTGTACTGATAGATATAACGTTTGTCTTTTCTCTGTCCCTCCCCTTTCCTAAGTATTCTGCCTTTTGAATCTTTTCGTGATTTTGACATAATGCACCACCTTCCTTTACCGCAGGAAGAAGCCACAATGCCATTTACCCGTTCTGTTCCTCATTCTCCTGCTCACGCAGCTTTTTGAAGCCCTGAACGAATATCTGTGTTATGGTAAGATTATGGTTGGCAGCATACTCTCTTACATCTGTATGCTCATCTTTCGTGAGGCGGATAAAAATACGCTCACTTCTCGGATTTTCCAATCTTGGTCTGCCCATTTTTGCCATCCGCTGTCAGCCTCCCTTCACAATCCTATCATTACAATACTACTTGTGCGCCATAAAGTCAATACTTTTTGGCGCACAAAAAAAATTGACTTCATCCTGCTTACTTGTCTACACCCGAAAAGATTCCAAATACTCCTCAAAGATTGGAACGCTTACAAGAGTAATTCTGTTGATTTTATACACGGCATGAGCTTCCTGCGCAAGTTTCATAAAACTATGCTTACTCATCGAATACCGTTCCGCCCCCTCGTCATATCTTATAAACTCTTTCTTCTTTATTTTTGCCTCCATTCTCCACCTCTTTCCTAAAGATTGTTCCTTTTCTCTTGCTATGGTTTTGGCATATCTGCCAATAAAAACACAGCCAATAATTAGGATATGCTTTTATTGGAAGATATTAAAAAACACATACGGGTGACAGCTCATTACACTGTCCACATCGGTATCGCACCGTCATTCTATATTGACCGAATAATCGGAAGTATCATTATCAAAGATATGCCTCATTGCCCCATGTACCTGCTACACTTTTTGCCAGACATTCATCGCTCACTACCTTAACTTCAATACCAGATTTCAGTATTCCTTCGTATACACTTCCACACAAAAATGAAAGCAGGCAGCTCTTGGCGTGTCCGCATAGCGGCTCCGCATATCCCACACGTCCCGTATGTATTTGCATATTCAATTTTCAAGGTACACATGGACAGGATTTTCTGTCCGTTTTGGATAAAATCATTTCTGGACTTATCAGCCCAAAAAGCACACAAGCACTCTCCGTCTGCTATGAACGGTTCTGTAAAAATTATGTGCTTTAGCGGAATGACAATGTTAAATCTCCAGCTTATCGGGTCCGTATTTATGTAAAATCTGCAATAAAATTTTCTTATGTACGCCCTCTGCCTGTCTGTAAATCTCACACAATGTATTTAACTCGTCAGCAGAAAGGGTATTCACATATGGCTTGTAATCATCCCCTATATAAATTCCTCCGTCCCCGCCCTGCCTTGTATAAACCGGAAAGCCAGGGGATAAAGCCTGAATATCTCTCTGTATCGTGCGGGTAGTGACACCAAGTTCATCTGCCAGTTCCCTCGCCGTTGTATGCCGTCGGAGAATCAAAATGTTCATAATTTCCGTTCTGCGGTTAGTCGTATTCATGCTTCACCCCCTTCTTCCAAATTTTAAATTCTATTGTAAAAGACGAACCCGACAAAACCTGTCTTATTCAAAAAAATAATTTTAAAAAATTTTTCAGTGCTGTTTTGCTTCACTGTTTTGACAGCCTCCATACCCTGTTTTTCGTTTTTCCTGCTATCTTTTGTTGACTTTCCTCCCACTGGCTGATAAAATTTTTAATGGATAAAATCATAAATTCTTAAAACTACACTCAAACTGCTATGAGCCTGAACAGGGTAATTCTGTCCTGTCCCGGTTATGGCATTTTTTTATTTGCCAAAGCAATCCTCTTACAGTCCAAACACCGAAAGGCTTTACAAAAGATGGGCGGTAACGCCCTTATGTGTTGTATAACGCTCGCCTAAGCTCGCACAACACGCAAACTCCCTGCGGGCAGTTTGCACAAGAAAAGCAAGCACTGCCTGCGTATATACGCAGGCGGGCAAACCCTCATCTTTCCCCATGTGGGAATCTGAGTGTTTTTGCTTGCAGAGGGCATATCCCCCTGACCCCCTAATTTGCAAAAATGCAGTATCCCACGCTGCGGCAGGGCTTCCCATTTTTGCTTTAAAAACCTTGCCGGAAACGGCATTATAAATATCAAAATCATCATTATATCCAGAAAGGACGAACAAATGGACAAACACAGAAACAAAAACCGTTCCCGAAAATATGGGATTGTAATCCATCTCAGCGAAGATGAAAAATATATCCTTGATGAAAAAACAAAATGCTCCAATATGACAAGCCGTGCCGCCTTTATCCGGCATCTGATTTTGTATGGCTATGTCTATGACATTGATTACACGGAGCTGCGGGAATACAACGCTGCGCTTGCCAAAATCGGGAACAATTTAAACCAGATAGCAAAGCGCATGAACGCCACAGGCAATGTATATGAAGCCGATGTAAAAGAAGTAAAGGAGCTGATGAAACAGGTATGGCATACACAAAAATCCATGCTATCACGGCAACCGTCAATAAAGCAGTAGACTACATCTGCAACCCTGCAAAAACTGACGAGGGCATACTGATTTCTTCTTACGGGTGCAGCCCTGAAACAGCCGCCTATGATTTCAAATTTGCCCTGTCAAAAACCAGCCAGTCTGATAAAAACAAAGCCTATCATTTGATACAGTCTTTTCTTCCCGGCGAGGTTTCTTATAAAGAAGCCCACCAGATAGGCGTGGAGCTTGCAGACAAACTTTTAGAGGGAAAATACTCCTATGTTGTCAGCACCCATATAGATAAAGGACACGTCCACAACCACATCATTTTTTGCGCTGCCGATAACGTCAATCATGAGAAGTACCATGACTGCAAAAAGACTTACTACAACATCCGTAATCTGAGTGATAACCTCTGCCGGGAACATGAACTGTCCGTCATCACTCCGGGTGAAAAACCGTTGTCTGCAAAAAGCGCATCCAAGGGAAAAACCTATAAGGAATGGCAAGCTGGCAGAAGCGGTTCTTCATGGAAAGAACAGTTAAAAGCTGATATTGACGAAGCCATAAAAACTGTCACAACTTATGAGGACTGCATTGAACTAATCCAAGCAAAAGGCTATGAAGTCAAAGGCTCAGACTTCGGAGAAAAAGCACATAAATTTATTTCATTCCGTCCTCTGGACAGGGAGCGTTTTGTCCGTGGCAGCGTAAAGTCTTTAGGTGCTGAATACACCAAAGAACGGATTAAGGAACGCATCACAGAAAAGGCTCTTACAAAGGATAAAAAGCGTGTCCCGTTCCCCATCAGGAAGAAGCCCATTGTTAAAGATTATTCAAAGAAAAATCTCATTGACATCACAGGAGCTAAGTTTGCGGAAAGCCCCGGTCTGAAACATTGGGCTGACATTCAAAACCTGAAAATTGCCGCCGCAAGTTACAGTCAGGCAGGCTCCATTTCCGAGCTTGAAAAGCAAATTGCCGCCAAGTCTGCACTTGTAAAAACCGCACGAGAAAGCCTTGTGGAAACGGAACATCAGCTCAAGGATTTAGGGCAGGTGCTAAAGTATGCAGAGCAGTATAAAACCAACCGTATCTACCATATCCACTATCAAAAATCAAAGGATAAGGACAGATATTTGCGCCAGCACGAAACAGAGCTTATCCTCCATGATGGTGCGGAAAATATGCTGAAACGTCTTGGCATTGACACGAAAAGCCTTGATGTTGAAAAGCTACGCAACGACTATAATGCCCTATATTCCAAAAAAGAAACCTTGCGAAAAACCTACCAGTCTGCCGAGAAAGAAATCATAACCCTTACTCAGAAATGGGATAACCTTAACCGATATCTTGACCGCACTCCGATACAACAGGAAACAACCGACCAAAAACATGATAAAAACCAACCAACATTCTAAATTCGACATCAAAAAAGAGGGTGTGCCGCAGCGAAGTCTTTTTACTTCATTACGGTACACCCTCTTTTATAAGGCAGACCTTATATTTTAACCATTTTAATATTTTAATCCTATGTATCTTCCTATATTGTTTTTTCATGTATTGCACTCCATATCTATGTTATACTTTACTATATATAAAGATTCCATTATATTGGAATCTCCTGTCTGCATTTTCACTGGTTCTGTCTGCTCTGTATTATTGAAATTATGCTAAAACCTAATGCATATAAATATTTTTTCGGTAAATTTGATGTTACTTAACTCACTCGTATTATACCTTTTTTTCACTAACCACACTATATGATGTAATAATTACGAGGTTATATGTAACTTTTACCCAATTTTAAAAATATATAACCTTTTAATCATTTAATCCTAATTAATTTAAATATCATCTTGCCTTAGAAGAACCTTAAATATTTAAAAAGAATATACACAAATTTTAACTCATATGATATAATAAAAAACAATAATTGCTTACTAAAAAGAAAGAGGGTAAAAGTCAAATGAAACTTCGTAAAATCGCAATCATATTTTCTTTTTCTTTGTTCTTATCAGCTTGTGCCAATAACAGTTCCACATCTAACGAGCAAACCAAATTTCCGGTTACAAGTGAATCCACTTTGGAATCCAATAGCACTTCTTCCAAAGCAGAACAATCATCAAGTACCGATTCTATTACTATAGGAAATGTATCGCTTTCGTTACATGAGAGTAAACAGAGCATACTTGAAAAACTAGATGCGGCTGGTCTGAATTATGGTGAAGCAAAACCGGATAATCCAGCAGAAAGCCGATATGATTTTTACTATAACGTTGATGCATGGCTACAGGTATACTTTCTAAATGATGAATGCGTTCGCCTAAGAATAATTAATGTTGATTTTGAAGATTCTGATGAGCTTCCCTACACAGTTCAGGGTCTACGCCCCGGAAGTACATATTCCCAGATGGAAACACTATATGGGGATTCTTTTGAAACACACTCATATTCCAACCGAATAATATATACAATATATCGTTATTCTATTAATGATTGCATTTATGAGTTTGGTATACAGGAAGATTCAGATTCTATTTATAATATAGATATATATCTTCCAAATCAAGCCCCTATCTATGAGTATGGCGAGGAAATACCAAAAGCAAATTGAAAGTTAACAAGTATTTTTATATAGAAAGCAGGACAGAACTCATGTAAGTTCTGTCCTGCTTTCTATATGGAGAACATATATTACCATATTATTATTGTTTCATTCTATAACAAATACTTATAAATTATTCACGAATGCAACTACAAATTAATAAAGCAAAGAAAGGCTGTAGTTTTTAACTACTCCCTCTCTTTGCTTTGTCATTAATAATCTGTTAATCTTCTCAACTTATTGGAAAATCTGCTTTGCCTTCTCATAGTATGTCAATCTTGTTTTGTATCCAGAAGTAGTGCCTCTTACTACATCCGTTACTTTTTTCACAGTTTCCTCAGCCGATAAAGATGCCCATGAAACAATTTTTGTGTTAAGATCCTTATAAACGTTCCAAAACCATCCTGCACTTTCAAAAGGATAAGTATTAGCTACATATTGCGTAGCATATAATGGCGGTGTCACGATCTTTGGATCGTTTATCTTTTTGACATCTTTCATATATGTCTGAAAGTCTTTATATTCATAGTCCCATGTCAACTGCAAAAATCCTGCACCATAGTACGGTGCATAATCTGCAGTGCCTGCTACTCCAGGTTTATACCCGTATTCCATAAAGGTTGCACCTTTGTCTGTTTCTGCCATTCCCTGAGCCAAGAAATGTCTAACCTTTGTTTTAGAATTAAGCGCATATGCATTACATGCTTCATTAAGTTTAGCAACATTTGCTGGTTTTAACACCATCTTTCCAAAGCCCATTCGTGCCAACTTTCCGGCTGTAATACTTACAGTACCATTTGAAAACCAGCCCGTTGCACTTTGAGTATCTTCAAGCACTGCTAAGGTTGCTTGTCCAAGTGCGCCATCACTTGTAAGTCCCATAGCTGCCTGAAATTTTTTAACAACATCACGCAAGGTTGCATCGTAAGTTGTACTTGTTGTGTTGCAGGAATACCCTTTACTATTCAAAAGTTTTCTACAGGTCACAACTGAATTCCCTACATCTCCAACTTTAAGGTATCCATTTCCTTCCCTGATTGTTGCCAATGACGGTGCTGCTGCTTTAGCAGCATTTTCAGCACTATTTTCAGCAACATTTTCAACAGCATTTTCATGTTCTGTATTCATATTGTACCTTTATGATACTTCAGAAGCAAAAGTACCATTCTCCTTCCTTTTACTTTTCAAGCTATGGTTTTCATATAGATACATTTAACCATTTTCATGTATTTAATTGGATTTTCCATAGCAGCTCCTATTTACTATAAATCAATAATACTATAGATAACACAATATCCTATATCTCATAAACCATTCACTTGTTAAAATATATAATACTATAAATCTAACGTTTTATTATTTCCTCGTCATAATTACGATGTTATATGTAATTTTTTATTTCTAAAACCACATTTATCATTCTACTGTATTAAAGCAACACCATATATTCACTTAAAATGGTGATAAAATAATATTCTTCAAATATAATTATCAAATGCTAGACTAACAATGCAAAATTACTCCTCCATTTATTATATCTTTACATCTTTCACAAAAAAAGAATAGATTTATCATCTATCCTTTTTTCTATCTTTAAGAATTATCTTTATTCAGTAAAATTATCCAGTCGAACTTAATTAACAAACTCAGATTGTTTACTTAACAATAATTTTAACCTACAAGAATAAAATTTTGGTTTTGGCTCTCCAGAACTAAAGACCAGGTTATTTCAGATCATTTTTGTATTTTATTTTTTATTAATTCGGCTTTTTTAGAAAACATAATACTCAAAAAAGCATATGCACTTAACGTCAATAAGGAATGAAGTCGAAAAATAATCAATACAATAAAAACAATAACCCAACCACATAAAATAATATTCATTTTATTTCTATAAAAATTTCGTTCCTCTTTGGAAACATAATCATTAAATTGGCAACTATATTCCAAATAGTATATTATGCTAATCGAAGCCAAAATCAATAAGAAAGCATTCATATCACTCATTATAAAATACTTAGTCAAATAAAGTACAAATGTAAAAACACCACATGAAATAGTAAAACAATGCCAATAGTTTTTCATATGTATTCCACCAATATACGATCTCGTAGAAATGAAAATGCCAAAGAACAGTATACATTCTTTTAGCATTTTCATTTTGAGCGCTATAACAAAACACACTAAAAAACAAAACATCATTTCTAAACACGCTTGTAATCCATATTGATAAATTTTATAATCTTCCTTAGACAAATCCTTGTTTTTACATATAAAACCCATCAATGCAGTTACTAAAAAATCCATGTTAAAACTTCCTTAAGCGTTTTAATTCTTCTGGCTTCTCCAAGTCATGATAAATACACATACAACGAGAGTTTGCAGCCATCACGCTAAACATCATTGCAATTAAACACATAACGTTTTGAAGATTATTTTTTATCCATTTCATATTAGTCCCTCCCTAGATATATTTTATTATTATTTTTTTAGTAATCATACACTCATTTTTATCATTAATTTTTTTCCATGTAACTTTTACGAGGTTATATGTAACTTTTACCTATCTTTTGTTATCAATCAATATAAATATAATTTTAAATTCCTCTTGGGTATTTTCTATTACTACCGATCCATGATATTTATGTACAATTTTTTCAATAGATCTTAATCCAAATCCATGAGTAGACTTATCTGGTTTCCGAGTTAGAATCCTTCCAGTTTTATCTTTTATTAACTCACCATCATATGAATTTATGACTGTAGTGATTAAGATGTTTTTGTCATATGCCATATATATTTTTATATACTTATTCTTCATTTCAGCATTGTTTGCCTCAATGGCATTGTCTAAGACATTGCCAATTAATACACTGAGATCAGCCATTTCAAACGGAAGCCATACAGGTATATGTACATCAACAAAACACTCAATTCCAAGTGTTTTCATCAAAGAATACTTAGCATTAATAATCGCATCAACAATCAAGTTTTCCGTTCTGGATATATTCCAGTTTTTCCTATTATCCTCAACTAGATTATCTAAATATTCTTCCGCCATTTCATACTGTTGTTTTTGTAACATACATAATAATGAAATAAAATGTTGTTTTATATCATGTTTCGCATTATGATATTCTGCCATCGCAATTTTATTTTCTTGAATATTCTTGCTATATATTTCTAACTGTTGTGTATATACAGCATTATATCTCCTCAGAACTAGCTCATCAGCTAATAACAAACATAATCTAAAAACCAGAAAATTAATGAACAACATTATTATTACACATATTGCTGATTCTTTTATTGCTAATCCCTGTTCCAGTAAACTTCCATACATAAAGATTTTGTAAACAATAAACAGACTACCAATGGGTAAAAATAAAAGCATAAGATAACATTTCATAGGTAAATTTTTTATATTCTCAATTTGAAAATATCTACTCAAACAGTATATCAAAATTAAAACAATAATTTCTGAAATCAATGCTCCTACTGCTTGAGGATATTGATAATCCATACCCAACGCTATAAAAAAATAACCAACTAAAAATTCTGATAGCGTCCACAAAATACTTAGTATACCGGACAATGCAACTTTTTGAATAGCACTTCCCTTAAAGCAAATTAGCGAAACCAAACTATTCAAAATCAATCCAACGGCCAAATTTATGTAGGAAGGAAAGTTAGACTCTGTAAATAAAAACATCTGCCATGCCATATATACAAAATATATGATCCAGTTAGCCACTCTTTTTCGCTTTTGAAAAAATCCTGAAAAGTAAACGTTTAAAATAATAATGCAAATAAAAGTTGCTATAATATATAACAGTAAATTTGTCTTATAACTAAACAATTATCGAATCTCCTTTTATCTTACAGTATAATTCATTAACAGTTTTTCTTCGATTTTCACTAATACTTAACACTGTCCCATCATGTAATTGCATTGTATCATACATATATACTTCAACGTATTTGGGATTAACTAAAAAAGATTGATGTGTTCTAAAAAAATAAATCCCCTTTTGCTTCAAATTTTGCTCAATCGAATTTAATTTTTCATAGCACTTTCTAATTTCCGTTCCAATATTAATATATGTTACTCTCTTATCACTTTGAAAATATATTATTTGATTGAGTGGCAATCTGTAATGTACTTTATTGTATTGAAACTGAAAAAAATGTGGTGTCTGTCTAATTTTATCTATTGCACTTATGAAATACTTTTCAAATATTTCATTTGAAATAGGTTTTGTAATAAAGCGAAATGCAGATACTTCAAATACTTCTTTTGCAAAACTTTCATGATTTGTCACATAAATCAATAATACATCTTTGTCAAACAGTCTGATTTTTCTGGCAGCATCTACCCCATTTTCACTTTTCATCTCTATATCAATATAGATAATATCATACTTTGCTTTCTGATTTATAATATAATCCGTCAATGTTAATCCATCAAAGAACACATCTATATTTATTGATACACATAATTTTTTACTAATTGCTCTTATACGTTCTTCTATATCAGAAGTTATTACTTTTTCATCATCACAAATAGCTATTTCGATCATTTTCATCATTCCTTTAAGCAAATTAAGCTCAGGTATTCTCCATTAAATTTAAAGCATGTTTTATGATCTGCTCTAAATCGTGCCGTTTTCTTATTGGACATTCAGCTAAAATTTGACCCATAGATAATGTATTGTTGTCTTTACCAGTAATCAGATATGTTATATCTATACCCAATTTAACATTTAAGGTGTGTAGCCTTTTTATCGAAAGACTATTAACACCTCTTTCTATTTTCCCATAATATGCAGTACTAATACCAAGCATCTCTGCCATTTGCTCCTGCGTATAATCTTTTTCACGCCTTATCCTACGCAATCTCAGCCCTATTTCTACATACAAATTACCTTCGTCTGTATTTAATTCTCTTACTTTGCTACTTTCTCTTTTACCCGCACTATGACTTTCATTGGAATCTTGTATCATAAAAATCTCCTTTTAAAATGTATAGATTAATAATACATTTACTTATAAGACTTTTTAATACATATATACTTCCTATTTAAAGTCATATTTATACATTTTGAAATACTATTTCTGCCAATTAATTATACATGATTTTTTACCACATTCTTTTTTCAAGTAATAATTACGATTTTATATGTAATTTTCACAATTCCATTACTGTCAATCAGGCAGGGAAGATCTATCTTGCCCTATTCGCCGCGCCCATAACCGCTTCTGCGGCATACTTCCTCTACGTAGAGCTACGCATAAAAAAAGTGGCTGAATTCAGCCACTCCATTCATAACAATTCCCATTTATTTATAACTACTTTTTTACCAATCCAAACAATTTTATCAATCACAGGACTGCTCAAGTTTTCTTTCTATTACATGCATTGGTTGTGAAACAACCGTGCAACCATCGGAAATGTCTGTACTAACCACGGCACCTGCTCCAATTTTTACGTTGTCACCGATCTTTATACCTCCAACGATAATTGCACCTGCTCCAATCAAACAATTATTCCCTATTATAGGTGCTTTTTTATTTACTTCTCCAATAGTTACATTCTGATAAATCCAACATTCTTCACCTATTACTGCATAACGAGAAATAAAAATCCCATGTAATCCATGAGGAAGCACTGGCACACTATTGAATATTGTGTCGGGACCAATATATCCTCCATGACGATGTGCATACCTACTCATCACAAATGTCAAAATATCTCTATATAATCCATTCTTCGCTTTTTTTTGCAACCGATATAATCTCCAAAAATTACTTAAATTATTGCCTCTTGAATAATCAATAATCTTTCTCCTTAAACTCATACTCATCTCCTTACAACTGTTAAACTAAAATTCATTTTTTATTATTCTTGGAAGTCTATTTCCCATTCTGCTTAAAATTTCGTTTGAAATAGTATCACAATTAAAAGAAAAATCTTCTACAGATATTTCTTCATTACCAGACTTTCCAATCAATACTGCCTCATCCCCTATTTCCATATCACAATTTTCTTCCAACTCTACCATTAATTGATCCATACATATTCTGCCAATTATTCTAAATCGCTTCCCACGAATTAAAACATCAGCATAGTTAATATTTCTAGGAACGCCATCAGCATATCCTATTGCAATAACCGCAACCTGTTTCTTCCCCTCTATTTTATATGCTCTACCGTATCCAACAGACTGTCCGTTGTCTACGCTCCTAATCTCTATAACTCTTGATTTTAAACTCAAAACTGGTTTCAGCTCCATGCTGCCCTTTGTATTATCACTATAACATCCATATAAAATAATTCCTGGTCTTACATAATCACATTCTAAATGACTATAATTAATAATTCCATAACTACTTTGTATATGAATTGGTACATTATACCCATTTGCTTTCAGCCAAGAATTTAACTGCATAAACTTTGAGATTTGAAACTTCGTAAATTCAACATCATCTGAACTAAAACTATCTGCAACACATAAATGACTATATATTCCTGTCACATTTAAACATTTAGACTTGACTATTTTCATAATCTGACCTTTTTCGTTGCAATTAATACCTATACGATTCATTCCAGTATTTATTGCAATATGCACATCAATTGACATCTTCTGCAATTCCAGCTTTTGTGCATAATGAAAATCAATTATTGATTGTGTCAATTTGAACTTTTCCAATAAGTATGCTTTTTCTGGTAATGTATAACCCAAGATAAGTATTGTTCCTTCTGCCATTAATTTTCTTAATTCTATTGCCTCCGAAAGAGTTGCAACTGCAAAATCATGAATACCCACTTTTATTAATTCTGGAATTACCACTCGAATCCCATGTCCATATGCATTAGCTTTGACAACAGCCATTATTTTAGTATTTTGATGAAGTATTTTTTTTATTTGTAAAACATTCCATTTCAAATTATCTAAATCAACTTCAATCCATGCTCTTTCTTTTAAACACATTTTAATTTCCTCTTTCTAATGATAAAACTACAAACTGTAGCTACTGCTACAGATAGCAGAATCACACATATATACTGAATAAATGTATTCTTTATCAATACCGTCGTGCTTCTTGTATATTTTGCTATTCCTCTCAGTAATATAATGATTGCCGGGTGAATCACATAAATCATTCCTGAAAAATCTCGCATCCATACAGCAGCTTTTGTTTGAACTAACAATAAAAGGTGGAACAAAAAATACATTGTTGGAAGCAAGAAAATGTACATGCTATTGTGTTTCTGCCACCCAATCGAATACGTTATATATCCTTCTAGTAACATAAATAATACTGATACTGAAACTCCGACTACACAATCTTTAATTCGATAATGGCCCTTCTGCAAAGCAATAAATGTTCCAAGAACTAAAAATGCAGGGGCAAAAAAGACACCATTTCTTGTATAACTGCTTATTGAAAACACTACATTAAAAATTGCCACTAATATAGGCACCTTACTTGTAAATCCGTAATAACTGTCCCCTAACAGTCCAATAACATACATTGCCATTGAAAACAATGCTGCCCCTGCTACACTTTTTTTGCACAATCCTATTATAATAATGCAACCGATTATCATTGCAGGAAAGTACCATAAATGATAAAATGTACCGTCCATAATTAACATTTTAATTATATCCCAAAAATCTATTCGGAAATTACCCGCATATAAATTTATAGGCATGTACAAAATGGTTGCCCCTAAATACATCACTCCATTCTTAATTAAATATCTATATATTTTTCTTTTTGTCGCAAATCCGTTTTTAATATATGGTGCTATTACAAAATATCCTGTTATCATAAAGAAAAAAGGAACTGCTACTCTGCCTAAACAATAAGTAATTAAATAATCTATATTTTCATTCCAATATGATAGCGGCGCTATATGGATAGCTACCACCAAAAATGCAGCTATCATACGAAAATGATCTATCCCTCCATACCTTTTAAATTTCATCGTTCTCTCCATAAACTTACTATCACACCACCTTCATTTGTACCTGAGATTAAGTAAGGAACTCTTTGTGGAATATCTAATTCCAAACTTTCCGAAGCTTCTATTTGCATATAGGAAATTTCTATGTCTGTTCCACTGTAATGATAAATATATGGTGCATTAAAGCTTGTTGACTTTTTTAGAAACTCAATGTATTCCTCCAATACCAAGTTCAGCTTAGAGATAATCATAGAATGCGGAAATCCCACATAACGAAAATGCCACGGTTCTTCACCAATTCCTGTAATACGTTCTTTTCCAGCTATATATCTCTCTATGAAACCATATTTAGGAGCAATTTGTCTGAATTTATCACAAAAACCTGTTCTGGGAAAATCTGGGCAAACATTGTCTATTTGTTTTTGCGCTTTTGCTAAATCAACCGCTAAACCTGTCTGATGTTCACTATGCCCCGGAACTGCAACAAACTTATTCGTATATTCTATTCCTTCCTTTTGAATTGACATATTCCATATTTCTTCTTGTTCTTCCTGTGACCTAAAACCACTCACTGCAACAATCTCTCCTTTGTAATGCAAACTTTCCAGTAATTGTTCAAGAATCGTTGCCGCTTGATGATTCAATAATATCTCTCTATCACCAATCAATATTGTTGTCATACTTTTCTCCATTGGAAAATGTGTCAAGGGATAATTGGAATTAACAAGAATTAAATTTCCTTTTTTAGTATCCTCTTTTGATATTTTAACTTTCACAAATTTCTCCTCCTAATTCTAATAACCGTTCTACTATTTGCTTAAAAGTAATGCCCGCTGCTTTCATCATATTGGGATATCTACTGTGGGAAGTAAAACCAGGAATAGTATTTACCTCATTAAATACTATTTCCTCATTACTTGTCAGAAACATGTCTACTCTTGCAAAATCTTTACAGTCCAAACACTTGTATATTAATTTCGCCGTTTCTTTGATTCTTTTTGCTGTTTCATCACTAATTCTCGCTGGAACATGAATTGAAGAAGTTTTTAATGAATATTTTTCATCAAAGTCAAAAAATCCTTTTGATAATTCTATTTCATCAATCTCACCGACAATTAATTTTTCATTACCCAATACAGCACACCCTACTTCAAACCCTTCTATAAATTCCTCAATAATGATGTTTTCATCATAAGTAAATGCTCTTTCACAAGCTACTATAAATTCATTACAATCAGATATTTTCGTAATCCCAAAAGACGAACCAGCTCTTATAGGTTTTACAAACAGCGGGTAACCCATTTCATTCGCTTTATTCATAAATCCTTTTACATCCATTGATTTATTTATCGTAAATGATTTTGGAACTGACACACCGACTGTTGAAACCATTTTATGGGCTCTATCCTTATCCATACATAATGCAGATGCTAAAACACCACAACCTATTATGGGTATGCCTGCCAATTCAAACACTCCTTGAACCGTTCCATCCTCTCCATTTTTGCCATGCATTATAGGAAGCGCCACATCAATATGCTTTTTCTCTAATTTTTCATTTCTAAAAATCACAACACACCTCTCTGTCCGATTTTGTGATACATAGACAGGTACACAATACTTTTTATTGCACCAACTGTCATCTTCTATTATTTGAGGATCTCCCTCAAACAAAAACCATTCCCCTTTCTTTGAAATTCCAATTAAAACCAAATCATATCTAGTCTGATCAATTTGTTGAATCACAGCACTGGCTGACTGCAAAGATACACTATATTCTGGAGAACATCCGCCAAATAGAACCGCTACTGTTTTTATTGATTTCGATTTTTCTTCGTACATTCTCTGATCTATCTTCTCTTTTACCTCCTTTGCATTCGGTATATTTTTTGCGACTGATAAATTCATAATTTCCTCCTAAAATGTTTAATTTCTTTTTTCCACTTCTATATTCTCAGAAAGCTCATAACCTATTTCACAGCAATTTCTATAAATCTTTTTTTCTTCAACCTTTATTTGTGTTTCATTTAATATTTTATTCTGAACAATATCTACCTCCTGAAAAATTTTATCATTGC
Source organism: Clostridiaceae bacterium (assembly GCA_910575585.1). Taxonomy (GTDB): domain Bacteria; phylum Bacillota; class Clostridia; order Lachnospirales; family Lachnospiraceae; genus UBA3402. The sequence goes on along the minus strand of CAJTGF010000013.1, from coordinate 56,115 downwards.
TTCGATAATATACAATGTTTTGATTTGTTATTTCATATCTGTACTTCAATTTTTCACTTGCAAAAATTTCACCATATATATTATTTTCATCAAAAGAAATAACAATTTGAAAACTAATATCTGTATCATTCCTAACTTTTAAATCTAACCACCCCTCCGAAATAGCAGCATCTACACCTATTGGTGCATCACTCGGAGGCTCTGGAAAGTCTTTTTTTCTATGCCCATGTCTTTCAACAATCGTAAGTGGTGTATGCAAAAACAACCAAAAAAGCAAATTGCTCATTTGACATAATCCACCACCCAATTCAGCCGTTAAAACACCATTTGTTACAGTCAACCCCTCTCTAAATTGTTCCTTATCATCCGCTTTCCTTACTATTTTCCAAAAAGAAAAAGTTTCTTGTGGTTCGATAACCAAGTAACTTAATGTCATAGCAGCCAATTTGAGATTGAAAACTTTATTTTCCTGATAAACCATATCAAATCCGGTTTTTTCATTGTACATAGGGCAGCTTGACTTAAATACATGATAAGGCAATTGCTTCATTGATATATTGTTGGCATACTTATTTTTATCCAATGTCATACCAAGATAAAAAACCAATTTTCTTTCTTGTTTTCTAATTGGCAGTAACCATGGAAAAATTTGAGTAATTCTTTTCCTTTCCATATTGCATTCCTTTCAAAAAGCCTGTCTATTTTGGTACTTATCTTACCAAAAACAAACAGGCTTTATTTTAATATTAAATTATTTAATTCCTAATAAAATCCTAAGATTGTGTTCTGCACTGCTTAAAGAATTATGGGAGTACAACACAAAATATAGTCACTTCATTATTGCTCTCTGCTATAATTTCTCCTTTATGTAAAAGAACAATCTCTTTTGCTATGGCAAGACCTAAACCCGCTCCACCAGTTTTTTCTCCTCTAGCATCATCCAGACGGAAAAATTTTTCAAAAATAGAATCTAGTTTTTTTGCTGGTATAGTTCTTCCAGAATTTTTAAAATATATTCTCGTTTTTGCACTTTCAACCTCTATCCAAATTTGTATTTCTGTATCTCGGTAACTATATGCAATGGCATTCTTTAAAATATTATTAAATACTCTAGCAAGTTTATCAGGATCACCTAAGATCATTACATTTTCTGGAACATTTAGTTTTATTGTGTTTCCATGCTCTTGCAACAGTGGATAAAATTCATCTGCCATTTGATATAGCATATAAGAAAGATCTAAGTTTTCTTTTTCTAAATCAATATTTTGAAGATTATAACGAGTGATTTCAAAAAACTCATTAATTAGTATTTCCAAACGATGAGATTTTTTTAAAGTAATATCTACATATTTTATCCTCTGTTCTATCGGCATATCCGGCACTTCTCTTAATAAGCTCAAATAACCTATAATTGATGTCAATGGTGTTTTTAAGTCATGTGCTAAATATGCAATTAAATCATTTTTTCGTTCCGACTCTTCTTTCAATATCTGCTCATGTCTTTGCATTTCACTCTTTATCTCTGCCATTTGTGTAGAAATCTCTGCATATTCCTTTGGAAATATTTCTATCGCCTGTTTCTCCTGTGTCATGTACTTGTAAATCATATCACTCGCTATTGTCACAGTTTTTTGCAGACTGGACTTTGCAGATAGTCGAATAGTTACAAAAACAGTTATAATCCATGCCAAACAAATTAAAATAAAGACTCCTAACAAAAGGTATTTCAATTTATACCATTGAGGTCTGTGTATGATTCCATCTTGACCAGATTCTGGTATATAATTGAATTCTGTAATCATATAGTTATGTTCAAACCAATCTACAAAGCTGCCATTCCAAATGTAATCAACCAGATAGAAAATCATTATGCAAGCACATATAGTTATTATACATATAAAAGCAATCTTTATGATCTTAGGTCTTTTATTTTTCAATTTTATATCCGCACCCCCATACTGTTTTTATATACTTAGGCTCTTCAAAGGAATCCTGCATCTTTTCTCTCAAATGACGTATGTGTACTGTAATTGTATTATTGTTTTTACAATAATACTCATCACCCCATATTTCATGAAACAATTCCTCTGAACTTACCACTTCTCCCTTTCTCTGGCATAGAATTCGTAAAATAGAAAACTCTGTAGGTGTTAGTTCCAATTTTTTTTCATTTAAAATACATTCATGTGTTTTTATATTAATCAGAAGCCCAGAATGCGATATAACCTCTTCTTCTTTTTCTGTACTGGTATTATACTTCTTATATCTTCGTAGCTGTGCCTTTACACGTGCAACTAATTCTAATGGTAAAAATGGTTTTGTTATATAATCATCTGCACCTAACGTTAATCCTGTTATTTTATCTATTTCTTGCGATTTTGCTGTCAACATAATAACAGGAAAACAATATCGTTCTCTTATTTTCTGACAAATCTGCAAGCCGCTTATATTTGGAAGCATAATATCCAAAATTGCAAGATCAAATGTTTCAGTTTTAATGTATTTCAATGCATCTTCGGCCGTATAATATTTATATACCTCAAAATTTTCATTTTCCAAATATAAGGCAACTAAATCAGCAATTTCTTGTTCATCATCAACAATAAGAATCTTCTCACTCATGAATCCATCTCCTCACTTAAATAAGTATATATACAGCTTATTATATAGATAAATACTTCTCTTTTCAAGTATTTTACAACATCTTGCTTAACTCATTCACTAATCTTATGACTTCTTCATAAACTGATTGATACTTAATCTGAGTAATGATATCAATATACAATTGCTTTTCAAATATTTCTGTTTCAAACAAAAAATTTTTTTCTATTTCACCTATATACTGTTCTGACGTAATGCAACTGATTTTTTCTATACATAAAGAATACTCCTGTTTTATCTTTTCAAATAATTCTTCACTTAAAATTTCAATAGCTTGTTTATGCAGTTTTTCCCCTATGTTATGCCAATTTTCCAACTCTATTTTTGCATTATCCTCGCTCTTTAACTGTATACAAACATATTGTCTTTCACTATCATAAAAAATTCGCTTACAATGCACATCACATTTTTTATCTAAGATAGTAAAATAAACTCTCTCTAATATATCTTCACAAAAAATAAATGATAAATCATCAACAACACGCTTTTTTAAACTGCAATTGTTCATATTTCTTTTTATCATAAAGATTTTTTCAGTATTATATGCAAGGGTACAATACTCTTTACATTGAACTTCCGGAAATATTTCACTTGAAGGTCTTTCCCCAAAATTAACGGAACCAAATATTTCTGCAATTAAACTTTCTACATACTGATATGTAATATTTCCTGTTACAACCAGTGCGATTGGGCTATTAGAATAGAATCTATTAAAAAAACTTAAAACTTTTCCATAATCCAAAGCATATAAATATTCTTTTTCACCAATTGGAAAGTAAGCCTTTCCATAAGATAGCTCCTGCAACAATGCAGATTCTTTTTTATCAAATGAAAATCTATGAAATTCATCTATAACATCATTTAAAATCATTCCAAAAAGACTCTCATCTAATGTTTTACCCAAACAAATATCCCGCAAAATTTTTAAGCTATTCTTTAAGCTATTTTCTTGCCCTCTTTTTAATTGAATCTTAAAACTTGTTGAAGTAAAACTTGTATTCCCCCATATATACTCATAATTTTCACGTGCAGTCTTTGATACTCGATCAAATCCCAATAGCATATGTTCCAAGAAATGAGCCACCCCTCTATTATTACCATCCTGTTCTGATCCTACTTTCACCAATAGCTCAACATACGTTTCCTCTGAACTATCTACTGGATAAATATAATGTCTAACTCGTTTATTTAATGCTATTCCTTGCATTATAATCTTCACCTTTTTCCTTTACCATATACTTTTCAGCCTGTAAATTATACAACTTCTGGAACGCTCCATGACTGTTTATAAGTTGCGCAAAATCTCCGCTTTCGACTAAATTACCATTATCCATTACATATATCCAATCTACCACTTGTGCTGTCGTTAACCTGTGTGATATCATTATGCAAGTTTTTTTATTTATCATTTCTAATATTTTTCTATATAGAACATCTTCTGCCGCAGCATCTAATGCAGCCGCTGGCTCATCCATAACAATAAGAGCTGCATTAGAAAAATATGCCCTACTTAATGCTATTTTTTGCCACTGTCCTCCTGACAAATCAACACTATCCTTCCAACCTCTTTGTAATATAGTATTGTATCCATTAGGTAACTTACATATAAATTCATCCGCATCAGCTTTTTTAGATGCTTTTTTAATATCTTTCTCATCCATAATGGCACCAATGTTCCCTATTTGAATGTTTTCGTTTACACTTAATGGCAATTTTAAAAAATCCTGAAACACTGCACTGATAAGTTTTCTATATTGTTGAACATCATATTTTTTAATATCTTGGCCATTAACTAATATAGTCCCCGAAGTTGGTTTGTATATTCCAATTAATAGCTTAATTAACGTTGTTTTACCAGACCCATTGAACCCGACTATCAAATATGATTTTCCTGCTTGAATACGCATATTTATATTTCTCAATACCATTTTGTCACAGCCAGGATATTTAAAACTAACATCTATAAACTCTAAAGTTTCAATATGATCAATAGAAATCTTCTGTTCAGAAACATCCAGTTCGTTCTTACTCAAAAATTCAAATAGTGTTTGAATGTATAAGTTATCGTTATAGATCGTAGAAAGAGTATTTAAAATACTTCCTGCATATTCTTGAAGTATATCAATGGAATTGATATACATTGTAATATCTCCCACTGTGTTCCCTTTCCTTAACGTATCAATTATGACATATAACTTCATAACATATGTTGCTATATATTGAATACTCCTAGCCAAAGACGATTGACACAAATTCTGTTTTCTTACTGACTTGTTTTGTTTTATATATCTATCAAGTATAGAAGTAACTTTATTTTTCAAAAATTCTTCTATACCATATAGCCTTATTTCCTTGATGTTTTCATACTTTGTATATATTTCCTTCAACACCTCTATCAATCGCAGCTTTTCTATTCTTGCATTGTATATATTGTGCAGCCTATCATATATTTTATTATTAACACAAAATACTGGTAGATATGCAAGTAATACGGCAAATACTAAGACTTTATTATAACTATATAAAATCCCTATCACTCCAAAAAGAACTACTAGATTTCTTACTAGTAATATTACGTTTTCACTTACACTAATAGAGCGAGACAATGCCTCATTATTTATTTTTGACATTTTATTATATACAATAGTATCATCAAACTGCTCCATTTCCATTTCATCAACCTGATTTAAAACCCTAGCTGTAATATATTTATTAACATAATCGGATTGCATATCTTTTAGATAAGTACAACAAGAATATAATACATCTGTAATTATTTGTAGTAATCCATGAAAACACAGCCATATAATTACCATGTCTAATTTATCTGTTTTTAGATTTATTAAAGAATTAATAAATTCCTTCCACACTAATAAACCACATGGTACTGCTAAACCGCTTAATATATTACAAATGAGAAGTAACGTAAAATTCTTTTTTGATGCATTCCATAAAAATTCTATTGTATTTTTTGTGGAAATAAAATTTTTTATATACTTATGTTTAAACATAAAATCCTCCTCATTAAAAATGGGGGGATATACCCCCCACAATGTCGTCAACTTAAGCCGAACGTGTCCCTTCTTACACAGAAAAAATAATTTCTAAAATTAAAAAAACACTTGACAAATACGCCGAAAAATGTTGTATCGCAATTAATTATCTTATTGATTGTGAGGTATCCTTATGTTCAAGAAAAACAGTATCTGTCAGCTTATTAAAAATGTGAAAGACCTTATTTCTTCTGCTTCGTTTAAAGAAAAATACTGTCTCGAAAAAACTGCTTTTACAAGAAACAGAAAGCTTTCATTCCAAGATATCATGTATTTTGTGTTGAGTATGCCGCAAAAGTCACTGACTACAGAACTGGATTTATTTTTCGATAAAAAAGGTATTTCCATTTCCAAACAGGCTTTTTCAAAAGCACGCTATAAAATATCACCACATGCTTTTGAAGATATTTTTCATTTATCTACTGACCTGTTTCGATTTACAAATCATACCAAGACATGGGAGGGATATCGTGTATTTGCTATTGACGGTTCGGAAATTGCCCTTGACCATAACAAAAACAACAAAACTGAATTTGGTTTAAAAGGCGGCAACCAGCACGCTTATCCTTGCGCAAGACTAACGGCATTCTATGATGTTACGAATGACCTGATTGTGGATGCTGTATTTACAGGAATATCGGTTGGAGAAAGGGAACATGCCCACAGGCTTCTCTCATCAGAGGCACTCATAAACGGCAAAGGATACAAAAACTTAATCCTGTTTGACCGAGGGTATCCATCCAGAGAGTTGATATACGAACTTGAGGATAAGGGGTTGTTTTATCTAATTCGGTGTACACACTCTTTTCTCGCATGTGTCAATGAATGCCCTGACGGAGAGCATATCGTATCAGACATCCACAAAGGCAGGACTGTCAGCCTTCGTGTAATAAAAGCCACCTCTGGGGAAGAACCGCATATACTTGTCAGCAATCTTTTGGAAAGACATCAGGATATGTGTTACCATCAGGACCTTTACCACAAAAGATGGTCAATAGAAACGAAATATGGGGAACTTAAAACAAGGGCACGGTTGGAGAATTTTTCTGGGAAAAATCCCCAAGCAATTCGCCAGGAATTATATGCAGCTTTATTTATATCAAACCTGTCTGCACTGATTAAATCCTCTGCTGAAAGTGAAATCAGGGAAGAATTGAACAGTGGCAAACACAAATACCAGTTAAACAGAAGTTACATCATAGGTGCAGTTTCCAGATATGTCAGGTGTTTAAAAAATATGCGGTGTTACAAGGATAAACTGCAGCAGTTGATTCAGCGCGTCAAAAACATAAGATCCATTATTCGTCCAGACAGACATTTTAAGAGGAAAGTGAGTCATCACGGAATAACAAATGGTTTTTGCATACGCATAAATTTATAGTTACTAGATTTTCGGCTTAAGTTGACGACATTGATACCCCCCACCACCTAAGTAGTAATTTTCTTGCCAAGAGAAAAACTACTACTTGGGTGGAATTGCACTGCCCTAAAACAGCTTCTGACATTAGCCGATAGAAATACGGTTAGTGCCAACTGCATCTGAACTATTGTATGAATAGTTTCCATTGCAATTGCAGCCACAATGTCCACAAGCGTCAACAGTCCCTCTTGCTGATGAGAATCCGCTGGAACACATACAAGCTCTCATCTCTCCATACTTAGCATCTACACCAGTTGCAACAGTTCTTCCTACAGGATTAACTAACTTCATACCACACACCTCCCTTCATAGCAAATTTATATTAAAGTGCAGTTTTACACTATAATATACGGTTTATCTAATTTCCAAACGGTTGATATAGTCTAACGATTCCGGATCATGTTCTAATATTTCATGATACTGTATCAATCCTCTTTCCATGTTAAAACGTTGTGAATTACATAATGCATGTTTATTTTCAATTTCTATTCCATTCTCATTGTAACACTCTGAATAACATACACTACACAGATGAACTGCCCAACAATTATTACAATATTTCACAGATTCATTCATAAAATCTTGTATATAATGTTTTTTAACAATATTAATATCTACACCATTATCAACATCTCCTATATATGGGGAAAGTCCAATTCTTTCGCAAATTTTAAATTTACCATCAGCAGTTATATAAATTCTCCTGCTGCCTGGTATACAGCAACCATTGAATGAAAATGTATCCATTGGCTTATCATGCAATCTCCTTAAATGGATTCTAATCAAAGTATCCTCTATTTTTTTTGCAGTAAAAATTCCTCCTTGCTCAAGTTCTTTTCCACCATTAATATGCTTTTCTGACCATACTCCAATCGGATCAATTTCTTCAACTGTTAATTTCCGATATTCATCCTCATTTTCCCCTTTAATTTTTCCATATTGGACATAGGCTACATTCTTAACTGTATTTTTAGGCAACCATTCTAATGAATTGAAAAAATTCTGTATTACATCAAACTTTTCAACCCCATAGGGCGGAGTCATTACCATACTAAAGTTTAATCGTGTAGCGGCTTCTTTGCCTAATGCCATTGTAATATTCTTTAAACCTTGCATGACAATATCAAAACTGCCTTTTCCATTAGGAAATTTTCGATAACGATTTTGTATTTCTTCTGGACCATCCAGGCTGCATGTCACTACAAAATCTGGTATACTAGCTATATACTTAGCCTTTTCTTCATCCATAAGAACCAAATTTGATGTTATGGCAAAGTTTATTTTTTTATTTTTTATTCCCTGACAATACTCAACACACTGCTTTAATAAATCAAACATGAGAAGTGGCTCTCCCCCATAAAATGTAACTGCCAATTCATCGCCCGAATGTGCCACTCCATAATCAATCGCTTTTTTTGCAGTTTCAAAAGACATATCTTGATTGCCAAAATTTCTAAATACGTCATTCTCTGCCCCATAAATACAATATTCACATCTTAAATTGCATCTCTCTGTTAATTCAAGTGTAATCTGTCCCAAGTCTTCATTTATACATTCTTCAAGCGACTCTATATGGTTTCCATGAAAGCCTTTTACTTCTGGTGCCTGTAAGATATTTTCTTTCTCTACCGCTTCTTTAATTTCTGATAAAGCTGCCAGCAAATCTCTGTTATTAATTCCACACTCTTCCAGCCTCTCAAAACTCTTACCAGAAAATAAGTGTAACAAAATCTTATATACATTTTCCTTGCACTGAAGGACTTTTCCAGTGCCTGTATCATAATAATAACAATTCTGTTTTGTCCTAAAAGGTTTTCCGAGCCTTGCATAATTATCATGTGTCAAATTTGCAAAGAAAGCACCATATTCTCTTATATTTTCCATAAAATATTGCTCCTTCCATCTACTCACTAGCGACAATGTCATTATATGACAAATTTTTTATTTTCTTCGTTCCATGTAAAAAAACAGAGGTTTTGTGTAACTTTTACGATATTAAATTTTCTGCAAAAAAATAATTCTCCTGAACCAAACTTTAGTTCAATTCAGGAGAATTTCATTTCTATCGGCTTTTCCACTTTTACAGACACATTCTTTAATGTTTTATTCTTTGCCGCTTCTTTTGCTGTTTCCTTCTAGTGAAATTCAAACGCATCTGCTCCATACTGCTGCTCTGCCACCATTTCAAGTTAAGTCGGATTTACAGCTTCCATGTTGCCAATGCCCGTTACCTCTCGTTCTACTTTATCTATCTTGTACTGTTTCACATCTGTGGAAAGCTACTCTGTTTTCGCTATGGCGGCATCTACAAATTTCAGTATACCAGACAGCACTTTCCCTTTGTCTGAAATTTAATTCTTTATCTTTCAGATCTATATTCCCCTCTGCTGATTCTTTACAATTTCATCACCCCCCTGTTCTGCAACCTGTACCTTTTTCTCCGCAAGGCGGGCTTTTAAGGACGGTTTTGCATTCTTGTCCTGTGCCTTTTTATTTTCCTCTTTTTGTGCTTTTTCCCCGGCACCATTGTTTAAGATATTATCAATCATGTTGTAATTCTGTTCTTCCATTTCCTCAATCTTAGCAAGAGGCTTGTACTCCGCCAGCTTTTCGAGCAGTTCATTCGCCCGCTGTGTTTTCTCTAGTACATTTTCCACAGAAATGACTTCATTCAGCCATTCTGTCAAGTATTCCACATCTCTCTGTCCGATCATTTCTGAAATTTCCGATACATTTTCAGTCATGCTCTGGTGATTGTCATGATAGGCATTCGTATCATAGCTATAAATAAAACGGTCTATCTCCACCGCAAGCTGTTCTGCAGGTGTCAAATCCGGCATACGTTTTTCCCATAATTTCGCTTCCAAATCCTCACTGATATTGCCCTCAATTTTCATATCCGGCAGTTTTGCTATCAGTTCCGCTATCATTTCCATTGCCTGCGGACTGCCTTTTATTTCAGGGATATAATCCAAAACATCAAGTTCAAATTGATTTCCGCTTAAAATATCTGTTATAACATCATTATATGTTTCTGTTCCAGGCGTATGGATATTGATGCCGATTGCAGGAATACCGTTCATGCGCTCTGGTGGTATCTGTTTCCATTTCGCAACGGCTTCATCTACTGTCACAATTTTTTCATGAAATTCCCCGAAATTATGAAACTCACCACACTCTGCCACGGTTAGCGTAACTTCCGATGCTGCTTGTTCTGGGAATAATGTTTCCCGTAATCCCTTATATTCAAAGTTATCCCCGTTAAATACGATAATCTGATCCGTTTCCTCATTGAACTCTATAGAAAAGTCCAGCCTTTTGCCCTGCTCGATATAGGCATGGTCTGCTGCTTCTATCCGTTCCCCGTATTTCCCCATTTCAACAAAAGGCTTGTCACAGTCCGCATAGGCTTTGCACAGCCCTTCCGCATCCAGCCCGCTGGTGTTCTTAAACCACCGTTCCTCGTCATTCATGCGGATATTGAAAATACTTACTGGCTCCTTCTCCCTAGCTTCACGAACCCCCTCCAGATAATCCTCCACCTGCGGAAGATAAGTTTCAAGCGTTCCCGTCCTTTGTGCAGTAATCGGGTTAATATCCACTTTTACCCGTCCGATATGGAGTGCATCTCCATTAAATGCATCAAACAGAACATCTTCACGCTCACTTGTGGAAAGCTCCACAACCACGTCAAGGTCAGAGCCATCACGCTCCAAGCCCCGACAACGGCTCCCTGCTACTGCCACATCCACAATCTCCGCATCAATGCCAGCTTCATCTAACTGCGCCTGCACATGGCATTTTACGGTATCCTCAATCTCTGATGGGTTCATTTCGCATATTTCATGGAAAAATTCGTTTGTCTTTTCTTTAAAATTTTCTACAATATTTCCCTGCAAAATATCTGGCACAATATGCTCAGCTTCCTTCTTGTGGATTGTGTCCACATCTTGAACTGCATTTGCAATGCTTTCTGTCAGTTCGTCAAAATCAATTGGTATTATCTCATCATCATCGCTAATGCTGCCCCCTGCACCATTTTCAAACCGATCTTCTCTTAAATCATCTACGATATCATCAGCAATCACCTGAATATCCACACCGGTATTTTCATACACACCGCCTTCAACCTCCTTATAATCCATATCCATAATGGAATAATCATAGCCACTCTCTGTTTCCTGTATACTGACAAAGCGGTCTGCAATCTGAAATGCAAACTTTGTTTCTTTCGCTTTCTTCGGCTCTGTCTGCTCTCGCTTTTGGTCAGTGTGTCCTAAAGTGTTTTTACTATCATTTAAGATTTTTTTCATATCTGCAAGAACCTGTTCCGTTTCATCTCCGAGGTCAATAATTTCGTCACCGTCCTCCATATCTGTTAATTTCGGTGTTTCTGTTGACTCGTCCTGCTCTGCCTGTGTTTCTGGCTGCTCTGCTTGTATTTGTTCCGAAGCTGGCTGTTCTATGACAGTCTGCTCTGCTTCTAACTTCAAATCATTCTGTAATGCAGAATGATTGACATCATGTTCAGAAGTGGCATTCCCCACAATTTCTTCCTCCTGCTCATCGGCAGCTCTTGCCTGTTCAATGTCTTTATACTCACTTTCTATCAGACTGAGAAAAGCCGTCCCCATTTCTTCATAAGAAACCTGCTTCTCGGCATTCTCAAAAGTAACTGTCACAGCATCTTTACCAAATACTGCAACGGCATCATTTTCACCTACTCCGATTACCCGTTCATACCCGCCTATGAAAGCTTTTGCAAGCTCCTCACGGATATCCTCGCCACCCTGCATACGGTGGGCTATATCATGTATTGTATCATCTGATACTAAGCCATTCCCAAACAATGCTTTTTCAACCGGCTTAAATTTATCAATATACCCGTCTTCAAAAAAGCGGTATCCCAGATCTTCCATCTCGTCCCATGCAAGAAACTTTTTTGCAATCAAAGACGCATTGTCTGTTTCAAGGAATTGTTTTTCTTCGTCGGTAAACCCATTTTCCGCCTTATCTGCCTCCTGCTCTTTTATACCTGTCAGTTCATGCATAAAATTAGGAAGTTCCGTAAAGCCGAAAGAATCTACAAAATGTGCACTGTTCTTCCCATTCTCATGCAGCACCACAATATCACTGACGGAAAGGGAATGCCCCTTATAATCTGCTGGGTGGTCTATATTGAATTTCTCAAATAGCGCATTGAGTTTCTCCCCCTGTAACTGTCCTTGTATGTCTGAAAACTGCCCTGTATAGACAAGGTTATAATTTTCCGGCTGTATTTCCCTGAAATCATCCGACAGAATACCCCTTTTCAAAAGTTCCGCTGTGCCTGCAAAACGTAAATCACGAAGCTCTGGATTGTCTTTTAACTGGTAAATGCCGTATTGACTGGTATCACCATATAAGAGCTGTACCTCCTTGTCAGCCTGTTTATCCAAAGAACGTGAAACTTTTTTATCAGCCTGTAGTTCCTGCAACTGTGCGTCAATTCCCATGATAAGCTCTGATGCTGTCCTGCGGATTGTATCAAGGGAAGATTTCAGCCCCTCCAGCCTGTCCGCAATTTCCTCCATTGTTAGTTTTTCCACTTTTTTTCTTGAATTTCCATTTATATCTGCCATATAATTTCCTCCTTAAAAACAGGAAACAGACAGGTTTCCCCATATGTTTCTGCTGTCGGTATTCTGATTTGCTGCCTATAAACATACTTCTTTCTTTTTCGCCGCTGCCTTATCCGGTTCTGGTGCTTTTTTCTGCTGTTCCATTTTTGCCTTCATCTGCGACAGCTTATCCTTTACCGATGAACGCCCGCCTTTTTCTGCTTCTTTTTTGACCGTAAAGCGGTCTGAGAGCTGATCCAGTTTTTCCAGCGCACGGTCAACTGTATCCATATTTTTCTGCAAATGCGCCGCTCTACTTTTAATGGGTCTGTTCATAAGCCTTGTCAGTGCAACCCCCTGTTTTTCATCCGAAACTTCCTTTGTGCCTTTTCCCACGATCAGCCTGCCTACGTTGGAAACGCTGTTCCCGATCTGCTTTAATTCGTCCCCGATACTATCAATCTGGTTAGCTGTTTTATCGTAATCCATTTTAACCTCCTGTATCTTTTCCTGATAGTCTGTAAGCACTGGCCTGATGCCGGACAATCCTTTCTGTACTGCTATACACATTGCCGCTTTTCCCTTTTCCTTAAAAGCATGAACCGCCTGCGCCGCTGTTTCCATCAGACGTTCTTTTACTGATGAAAGCCGTTCCGACAGTCCCGTCGCTTTCTCCTGAAGCTGTGCCACTTTGTCCATAAGACGCTCTGTGACCGTTTTGGGCTGGCTTTCCTGCAATTTTGCAAGCTGCTCCCTCATGCCCTGCAATTCATCTGCCACGATGCTAAGCTGCATCTGCATCCCTGCCAAATACCCGAACATCTCCATAAACCCCTGCGATTGTTCTCCCATATCCTGCTGGCTTAAAAGCTGCATGAACTGCTTTATCACGTCACTTTCCTCCATCCCCTGTTTTGTGTTCTGTTCTGCTGTATTCATATTTCTTTACCTCCAATTTTTATTTTTTACCATATATTTGCTCTATTTAATAATCAATGACTTCCTTATCAGGAAATCATCTGATTCACCCATTTACCGTTTCCTGCACCTGCGGATCTCCACAAAATTCCGACATAAGGCTGACAATTCTTATGTCTATTCCATCGCAAAAAAATGTCAGCCTGTAAGTCCTCCCGTTTGTCCGTCCCTTATTTTTATGCTGCAAGTCCATGCAGGTTTATCCACTCTATGACAAACCAGAATCCAAGTCCCCGATTATCCGGTTTCCATATATCTTTTTCATTAAATGCGCCGCCACGCATCATATAGTCGATAATTTCAGGATTAGAAAGTTTTTCTGCAAGCTCCCAACGGTTCGGCGATTTCTCCCTGTGGCACCCAAAACCGCAGGAAACGCACCCCGTCCTGCCGCACCCTGTAGTGCCGAATATGGGTTTTCCGATATCAAATATTCCCATTTCCATTGTGTTCCCCTGCGGCAGTGCTTTTCCGTAGTCTGCTGTTACTTCGCCGTATACGTCTGCAATCGGGATATGGTTGTGGAAAATATATTCCAATACGTCCTGTTCCGTCCAGAATGACATCGGATTGCTGATCGGGCTTTTCATGTCAAAACCGTTGTAACCGTTTTTGAGCCAATTTGTTGTCCGCAGCCTGCTTTCACTTGCCATCTGTGCTGTCATGGGCATTTTTCCCGTCCTTTTTGCGTAGCTATGCATAGGGGATTTTTTCATAATGGAACAGCAGCGATCCGCTATTTCAAAGGGCGCTTCCAAAAAGAATTTGTAACGCTCCTTGTTATACATCTTTGAATATTCCGATGTTTTCACACCGTTTTCTTTATGCGGATATTTCCCCATAAGCATCAAGTAACGGACAGGTGTCTTTATATCCGTGCTTGGTATCTCCCCACGGATAAGACTCTGGTAGGCGGCATTTTCTCTGTCCTCACGGCGGTCTATACCTACTAAATCCGCCATATAACTGTGATTTGGGATTTCTCCCATACGTTCTGCATTTTTCTCCCGTTCCAGAAGCTTCTCCATGTACCGCCTTGCGCCGTATACGCAACCTGCTACTTCCTTACCAATCATGGGATAGCCATATTTTATGATGACCTGCCGAAAGTTTATCTCCGGTCTGATAATCTCTACATTTTCCTGCTGTCTTACAAACTCCCTGACTTCCGGATATTCCAGACTGGTATCAACGTAGACTGCACTAATTTTCGGGTACATTTCCCTTGCGATATGTAACAGTACTGAACTGTCTTTTCCACCGCTAAACGCGATATATACGCCGTCCGTACCGTAATAATCCACCCATTCCCGTATACGGTACTGTGTCATCCGTATTTTTATGGAGAGCGAGAGGGACTGCATCTGATATAAGTCGCTCATTGTATGTTTGTTCATGTTTCCTCCTGAACAGAAAAGTACCGTCCTGTATGATTTACAAGACGGTACTTCCAAAATAAAAAGGTGTATGATATTGATTTTCCATTTATCATACACCTAAAGTTACTGTTACTATGTATTTTTATTATGAAATTTTTCAGCTAAAGCAGTCTTAGTAACTGTATCAGCTCATGCTGGTTTTCCGGATCAGATGCTGTTAATCGGGTATCAAATTGTACAAACCGATTTGTATTATAAAATGACAGCAGCTTTTCCTCATTATTTGCTTCAAGAAATACTACCAGACCTCCGCCCAGATACTGCATTCTCTCAATGATACCCCAAGCCAGTTCAAGCAGTTCCGCTCCTGTAATTTTTTTCTCCATGCCTCCTGCATAATTTTTTCCAAGCTGTGCTATCAAATATGCTGCCATCGTATAGGTATCAGATTTTTCATCCAGTTCACTGATCCGCAGCAGTTTTCTTTTCGTGGTCTTACTTACTGTTTCACCTCTGACAGTTAAAGCTTTCAACGCTATCGTAAAATACCCAAGCAATGCTCCGTTTTCCTTAGAAAAAACAAGATATGTAACAGACTGGTTTTTCTTTGTAAATTCTATGGAGCTGTTTTTCAAAAAAAGCTCCAAATCAGGATTCTTAGGGCAGGAAAAACCGGAGAGGACTTGAAGCAGTCTGTCCTCTCCAATTTTGGGATTGTCATTTTTAAGATAACGACGAATGTTAATGACTGAATATTTACTTGTTAATGACATTTGATTTCTCCCATTTATCCATTAGTTCTATCAGCTCCGCATCGTCCTCAACGTAATTTGCTGCCACCGGAATACGGACAGGACGGTTTTTAGCAGATTCTTCAATTGCATTAACAAACATCTCCACCTGTTTCTGACCAGATATAACAAAATTTTTCGTAATACTTGAAGTTGCCATAGAAACACACCTCCTTTATCAGTATGGCTCATTTTTTACTGCTTACTCTGTTTCAGCACAAGCTGCATACTTTCCTACTCATATTTTATGATTTTACCAGCAATTTTGCAATCAAATTTTTGTGAATTCTATATGACTGCCTCTTTTCCCTTTGTTTTATCAGTTCCGGCGTTTCCCATGCCTGCCACCTGCTCCTTGTACGTTTCCAGTTTTTCTTTCAGCGATGCCTTCGCAGTTTTGTCAGTGTTTCCGGCTGCCAGCTTTAACCCGTGCTGACTGCCATTTTCCGTTGCCTGTTTCTGCCTCTGGTCATTATGTTCTAAAGTGTCGGCTGTCGGCTGCTTTGGCATTTCATTGCCAACCTGTGCATCATTGCCATTTTCGTCCATGTTGAGCAGGGCATTGAGGGCGGAAAGGCGGTCTAGTTTCTCTTTCAGTTCCGCTTCCTGTGCAAAAGGTTTTGTCACTTCTGATTTTGCAGTTTCAAGCTGCCGCTCCACATTTTCCAGTTTTACCTTTGCATTATCAAGATCTTTTGGCATGGACTCCAGCGCATGGTTGATACGGGCAATGTTGCCGAACGGGTCAGAGCCGATCTCAAGGTTATGGGAAAGCTGCCCTTTTAAGTTCATCACAAATTTGTGGTTGAACGAATCAAAGGACACCGCCATCTTAAACCCGGCATATTCCCCTACCGTTGCAGGCACATTGACCGTTTTCATCTCCTTGCACATCTCCACAAGTGCGGCTCCGGCTTCTTTTTTATCCGTATAAGCCTTATCCCCGACTTTCATAAAAAACTGCTCTTTATCTGCCGGCAGGTTTGCCTTTGCGGTCTGAATGTCCGCTGTCATGCCGCTGATTCTCTCTTTCAGAATGGCTATCTGCTGTGGGTAATGCTTGGCGATATTGTCCTCAAGGCGGTATTTCTGGCTGGTATGGTTGGCTTTCATCAGTTTCAGCTTGGATACCTGAATATCGAGATCCATTTTTTGCTTTATATACGGATTTCCGGTAGCCAGTGCTTTCACCTCCGCATAAGTGAGTGCCGCCTCGTCCACGTCCTCACAGCTTCGTACCGGGGATTTGCTCGTCATGATCTGGGAAATGAATTTCTGCTTGTTTTCGATCACCTGCCATGAATAGCTGTCGAATGTATTTTCAGTTACATACCGGAATATCTTGACTTTAGGATTTAGGTTGCCCTGCCTTAAAATACGCCCCTCCTGCTGTTCTATGTCGGAAGGACGCCAAGGCACATCAAGGTGGTGTAAGGCTATCAGTCTGTCCTGTACGTTTGTCCCTGCGCCCATTTTCTGCGTAGAACCCAATAAAAAACGAACCTGCCCGCTTCTTACCTTGCCAAACAGCTCCGCTTTCCTTGTTTCTGTATTCGCCTCATGTATGAACGCTATTTCTTCCGGCGGCACTCCTTTCCCGACCAGCTTGTTTTTTATATCCTCATAAACATTAAATGTGCCGTCCCCTTTCGGTGTCGAGAGGTCACAAAAAAGTAATTGTGTGGACTTCTGTTCCTTTGTCTGCTCCCATATCGCAAATGCCTTTTCGACACAGGTTGCCGCTTTGGAAGTTTCATTGTCCGGCAGCATATCGTTGATAAGGCGCTGGTCTAATGCCAGTTTCCGCCCGTCATTTGTGATTTTCAGCATATTATCCTGATGTGGCTCAACAAGCCTGTTGCGTACTGCTTCCGCCCTTTCTGCAAGGGAGGATACCATGTCTTGCTGGTACTCGCTCGGCTTTAACACCACGTTTTCATATTCCGCTTCCGGTACGGGCAGCTTCAACATATCCGGTGTCTGAATGTCTGCGCTCTCCTTAAAAAGCGCAATCAGCTCCGGCAGGTTGAAAAACTTTGCGAACCTTGTCTTTGCCCTGTATCCGGTTCCCTCCGGGGCTAATTCTATCGCTGTCTGCGTTTCCCCGAACGATGCCGCCCAACTGTCAAAATGCCCCAGCCCCAGCTTTTGGAGTGTGCCATACTGGAGGTAGCGCATATTGGTGTAAAGCTCTGTCATGCTGTTGGAAATTGGCGTTCCTGTGGCAAAAGTAACCCCCTTGCCGCCAGTTATTTCATCAAGGTACTGGCACTTTGCAAACATATCCGAGGACTTCTGCGCCTCCGTCTGTGCAATGCCCGCCACGTTCCGCATCTTTGTGTATAAAAAAAGGTTTTTGTAATTATGCGACTCGTCCACAAAAAGCCTGTCAACGCCAAGCTGTTCAAAGGTCACTACGTTGTCTTTCCTTGATGTGTCATTCAGCTTCTCAAGCCTTGCCGAAAGGGATTTCCTTGTTTTTTCCATCTGCTTGATGGTATAGCGTTCCCCGTTGTCGGCTTTCGCCTGCTCTATGGCAAGCTCAATCTCACTGATCTGACGCTCGATCATGGCTTCCTGACGCTCGATTGACAGCGGGATTTTCTCGAATTGGGAATGCCCGATAATCACCGCATCATAATCACCTGTCGCTATCCTCGAACAGAACTTTTTCCGGTTGGCAGGCTCAAAATCCTTTTTCGTTGCGGCTAAGATATTTGCGCCGGGATATAACCGGAGAAAATCGCTCGCCCACTGCTCCGTCAAATGGTTCGGCACTACAAACAGGCTCTTTTGGCACAATCCTAACCGTTTACTCTCCATTGCCGCCGCTGTCATTTCAAAGGTCTTGCCCGCACCGACACAGTGCGCCAGCAGGGTATTGTCCCCATATAAAACGTGTGCGACTGCGTTCTTCTGGTGGGGCTTCAATTCAATGTCCGGTGTCATGCCGGGGAATTTCAAGTGCGCCCCGTCATATTCCCTCGGTCTTGTGGAGTTGAACAATTTATTGTATTTTGCCACTAAATCCTGCCGCCTGTCCGGGTCACGGAAAATCCAGTCCTTAAAGGCTTCCCTTATGGTGTCCTGTTTCTGTGCCGCAAGTGTGGTTTCTTTTTTATTGAGGACTCTCTTTTCCTTCCCGTCCTCCGTGATTGTGTCATATACACGGCTGTCCTTTAAGTTCAGCGAATCCTCTAAAATCTGGTAGGCGTTCCTGCGGCCTGTCCCGTAAGTCATGTTCACAAGGGCATTTCCAACATCCGCATTTTTGCCCTTTACGTTCCACTGCCCGGTCACATCCGAAAACTGTATGCCCATGACATTCCTATCAAACAGGTGCTGCGGCGTTTCAAAGGTGTCACGCATGAAATCCTCAAGGTACTCCGGCTTCACCCATGTTGCGCCGATACGAACCTCAATCTCGCTTGCGTCAAGCTCTTTTGGCTGCACCTGCGTGAGCGCCTGCACGTTTACGGTATATTCCGGGTGGCTCTCCGCATAGATTTTCGCCGTTTCCAGCTTGTCACGGACGTTTCCGCTTAAATACTCGTCCGCTGTTTCCCACTTATCCGTTACGGGATTCTGGAAAATAACCCCGGACAGTTCCTCTTTTATCGTATCAGTATCTTTCCCGGACAGTTCCGCCATATAGCCAAGGTCAACTTTTGCTTTCTCCGACAGGGACACCGCAAGGGCTTCGGCTGCCGTGTCAACGCTTGTGACAGCCTCCGCTTTTTTAATGGTGCGCTTTGTGAACATATCCGCTTTGCCGGTAAATTTCCCTTCCTCGTCCGTCTTTTCAAGGGAACACAGCAGACAGTAGCTGCTGTCCTGATTAAACGCCCTCTTGTTGCTCTGTGAATTGATACGCCCGTATTTTTTGGAAAAAGCATCATACAGGGAATTTAATTGCGCCTGCTTTTCCTGAATGACGGTATCCGAGTATTCCTGAAGCTGCACGCCTATCAACTCCTGTGTGCAGTCCCTTATTTCCACCATACCCTTAATGCGCTCCAGCATGGAGTCTTTCATATCCACAGGCTTCATAATAGAGTTTTCACGGTAATAAACTTTATCGTCCACAAGCGTATAACTGTAATTCTTTACGTCTGGGTCTGCCGGAATGGTCTGGTCTGCAAGTTCTCCCTCAAGCTCATCAAGCTCTGCTTCCTCAATCTCCCCGTCAATGCGGCTGACGGCTTCCCTTAACTGCTCCGCAAAGGGTCTTGTGGTGTCGGGCTGGCAGGTGCTTTCCATGCCGTAGGGACCGGAAACCATTTCCATCTTCCCCACAATCATTTCCGGGTGTCCGGCAAAATAGCTGTTCATGGCAATGCCGTTTTCATCTTCTGAAAGGTGTACCCATTCCGGCTCCAAATCCATAACCCTGTCACGTTTCTTTAAAAATAAAATATCAGAAGTGACTTCCGTCCCTGCATTTTCCTTAAAAGCAGTATTCGGCAGTCTGACCGCCCCTAAAAGCTCCGCCCTCTGTGCAAGGTACTTCCGCACTTCGGGGCTTTTCTTGTCCATCGTACCCTTGCTTGTCACAAAAGCAACCACGCCGCCCGGACGCACTTTGTCCAGCGTCTTTGCAAAAAAGTAATCGTGGATCAGGAAATTATTTTTGTCATACTGCCTGTCTGCCACCTTATACTGACCAAAAGGCACATTGCCCACCGCTACGTCAAAGAAATCGTTCGGATAGTCCGTTTTTTCAAAGCCGGAGATTTTAATATCCGCTTTTGGATAAAGCTGTTTTGCAATCCGCCCGGTAATCCCGTCCAGTTCCACGCCGTACAGTCTGCTCTCCTGCATCTTCCCCGGCAGCATACCGAAGAAATTCCCGATGCCCATTGCAGGCTCTAACACATTCCCTTTTTCAAAACCCATATTTTCTAAGGCTTCATAAATGCTGCGGATAATGACGGGGCTTGTGTAGTGGGCATTTAAGGTACTCTCCCTTGCGGAAGCGTATTCTGTATCGGACAGCAGGCTTTTTAATTCCTGATATTCCCCCGCCCATGCGCTTTTGCTTTCGTCAAAGGCATCGGCAAGACCGCCCCAGCCGACATACTGTGATAATATCTTCTGTTCCTCTGGTGTGGCAATACGGTTTTCGCCCTCAATCTTCTCAAGGGTGCGGATTGCTTCAATATTCCTTTTGAATTTTTCTTTTGCACCGCCAATACCGAGGGTATCGTCTGTAATGTGGAAATTGACAGCATTTGATTTATCAATCTCCGCTGCTTTCTCCGGCTCTGCGTGTTCCTGTTCCCCAAAGTGCATTTTTTCTATGACAATATCATAGGGAAGCCCGTTTTTATCCCCCGGATATACGGTTGATTCTGTGGTAACAGGCGGCTCCGTCAGGGTATTTTCTGTTTCCTGCGCTAACAGCCGTTCAAAATTCTCCCTGCTTTCTGCCCTGAAAATCGGATAAAGCAGCTTCGGGTCACGGAGCTGCACTTCCATGTCAGAAATATTTTCAATGATAAACTCCGTCCCCTCAATGGTCACGGTATCGCCAATCTTGTAATCTGGTTCAGCGTCTAACTTCTGGACATTATGTCCAGAAGTTTCCTGCTCCGGGACTGACAGCTCTTGCTCTTTCTGTGAGAATGCTTCCCAAACCCTCTCCGAAACAGCAGAAAAATAAGGAGATTCATCTTCCATGATTTCATACTCAATCTCCTTCAAATTTTCAAGGCTTTCTGCCCTTGTTATCTTTTCATGGTATTTAAAATACAATGCTTCCCTGCCAAGAATACCTTCCAGACGCTCCAGCTCCGGCTCTGACATCCGTTCCCATATATCGTCCTTTTCCGTATGAATGGTAAAGCCTTCGCCGTCATCATGGTATTCAAGAGTATATTGCAGGGAATCATGCTCCCCACGAATGTCACATTCAAAGTCATATACCGTAGTCCGGGAACCTGCAAAATATTCCCTTCCAGTCATAACCAGATTCTGTATATCGTCTGCGGTCAGCGGCTTTTCTGCATGATCCTTTTTTATCTGCCCGTCGGAAACTGCCTTTGCACGTTCCACATATGCCCACTCTGCCGCTTCCTGCCTGTCGGTTTCCTTTTCAACCTGTTCCAGATATTCCCCGGCTTCTTCTCTTGTTGCAAACGTGTGTACCGTTCCGTCACTGTCATGGTAATATTCATCACGGATATCGTCCCAAATGGCAAAAAGTTTTAACTTTTTATCTTCTCCTGATGCAAAGGCATCGCTCGTTTCCGTGACAGAAAATTTTTTGTATGGTTCAACCTCGTTTTCTTTTGCCACCTGCTCCGCAAAGGCAAGCATGGCATCCACTTCTTTAGCTGCTTCTCCATTCTCCAGCTTTTCACGGACTGCGGCGGCATCAATGTCTGAAAAATCATCACTGCCCTCAAAACGTGAAAATACCTCCGCTTCGTGGCGGTCAATATCCCGCATGGCTTCTATGTTTATGAAATCATCTTCTATTTCCGCCCTGTCCGGCTTATGGTCATACTCAAAGCGTGTATTTCCGTTTACCTCTGCATAGAAGAAAGCACTGTCCTCTATGGAATTGCCAAGCACATATACATCATCACCGGACTTCCATTCATCTGTTTTTATGCACTCCTGCCCGTCAATAAAAATGGTATCGCTTAACTTTTGGACATCATGTCCAGAAGTTTCTTTCTGTGCCTGTTCCTTTTTGTATTCGCTCTGTTTCTGCATGGAGCTGAATACCATCTCATCATATCCGGTTACATCAATCAGGTCAGCATGGGTATCCATGTATTCCTGTGCCAGCTCACGGTTGAGAAAAAATCGGTTGTGTTCCGGATAAGGTATCAGAAGCCCGTCCTCTGCCGTTGTAACAAGGCGGTAACGCATACCCTCCCTGCCATCGGCATATTGGTGTGTGTAAAAACCTATCGACGGCTCTGAAAAATCTTCTGACGATTCCAGTGCAACCGTGGTTTTTTCCACGATTTCTACATCAACAGCAGCAAGTTCAGAAGCGTAATCTTCCCCGCTTTCCTTTGCCTCATCCAGTGTTTCCGATACGGAAACCGGGTCTGCATCTGTATTGTGGGTGTCATAAAGGGCATAACCACCTGTTTCCCTGTCAATCCAGAGAAACTCCCCATTAGGCAGCTTTGCGCTCCATTCCGTGGGCTGTCCGTTATCATCGTCCATGTCATGTACGATATGCCAGTCTAATTCCCCCTCGGAAGTATCTGAAATATCATTTTGCGCCTGTGCTGCAAGCTCTTTTTCATGTTCGATATATCTTCTTGCCTGGTTGATAAAGCCATTCAGTACCGCCGGGTGGGTATCCACTATCATATCCCTGTTTTCCCACATGGCATACGGCTCGATCTCCTTTGCCCATTCCTTATTTTCATCAGACAGGCGTGCATCCTGCTGTTTATGGGCTACAGTATTTGCAAGTACATAGCTTACACGGTCTATGCCATATTCCTTAATGACTTCCTCTGCGGTATCTTTCGGGAGCCGTCTGCCGTCAAACTTTTCAGCAATCTTCCTCTCTATGGCATCCTTACAGGCAGTCTTTGTGTCACGCTCTATCTTTGCCTGCGCCTTTTCAAGCTCTTTCTGCGCCTGTTCCTCTTTATATTCCGCATAGGCTTCTTTTCCTTTGGGGGATAAATATTTATCTTCCTGAATGAGTTTGCGGATACGCTTTTCCACAGCTTTCCACGGTAACAGCACAACCGCATAAGGTTTTGATAAATTTCCCTTTTCCAGACTGATGCCCTTGAAATCATGATCCTCCCAACTGTGGTCAGCCCCGGCAAGCGCATGGGAACAGCCGCCCGTGCCATATTCATGCTTTAAGAAATCAGCCGCTTCTTTGCTGTCATGCCCCTCCATGAAATAATCATAAATACGGAATGAGCCATGATGAAAGCCGCTCCCGCCGCCGAGCCTGTGGTCTATCTCGTCCTGTGTAATAAAATCTTCTTTCTTCACTTCCACATGGTCAGATACCGGGAATGTTTTCTTCTGTAAAAGCAGGTTGTCAAGCTCTGCCCGCAGTTCCTCTTTGGACATAATGGAACGGAAACGCAGCTTTTTCTCTCCGCTTTCAATCTGTGCCAGTGCCTTATCCATATGGGAAGCTGCCATATCCACACCCTCCGGCGTTGACAGGATATCCACTAACCTTGCATGGGAATCCGGATAATTTGCAGCTTTCATTTCCAGTTCTTCGGGCATTTCCCCCATGCCGTCACGGAAAAAGAAATACAGATGGTTTGCAATACGGCTGCGCTCCACCTCGTCTACAAGGTAGGCTTCATTTGCGCCCATATAAACGCCGTTTTCCACCTGTGAACGTATCTCCTTTTCAATCTCCTGCCAGCCCATTGTAAGCACCGGGCGTTCCAATGCGGACGTACCATGTCCGATGCTCATACCCTGTTCATCAAACCACACGGATACCTGTTTTCCCTCAAATTCAAATCCCTTTCCGGTAGTGCCATATTCCTTTTTCAGAAATTCCGCCATTTCCTCCGGTGTCTTGCCCTGCTGATACTTGGCATAGATGCGCTTGCGGCTGTTTTCCCTGCCGCCCCCGCTTCTTAGTATTGTGTCAATCTGCTCTTTAGGCATGGCTTCTTTTTTCGGTTCGTGGACTGGTTTTTCTGTTGAAACAATGCCCTGCTCTGCCTCTTTCATGGCGATACTGCCTACCTGCTCCGTAAACATGGAAAACAGGTCAAGCTGCTGGTACATCCCGTTTGTGTCAATCTGCTCCGCTTTTTCCCCCGGAAGCAGGTATACATCATCTTCGATATAGGAATTGACAAAGAAACGGGCATCCTCCCATGACAAAAGGGTTTCGTTTTCTGCCCCTGCCTTTCCGGTCATGTTGATATGAAGCCCCTCGTCGTCAGCATGGAATCCTATGGAAGCGCCCGCCACCTCCAGCCCGTAATATGTTCCGGAATGGAAACAGTTCTTAAAATATTCCGTTTGCAGTGCTGCATCCTGCTCCATTGCAAAATAGCCTGCAATCTCCGGTCTTTTATGGATTAGGAAATGATCAGAGCATAAAAGCCCTTTCTGAATCTCCATCGCTTTTTCTGCAAAGTCCAGATTCTCCAAAAAAGAGCCGGATAATGAATTTTCCCCGCTGGTGCGGTCATTATCCGGCTTTTCCGTTTCCATATTCAGTTGTGTTTCACCGCTTACAGGCTGTATACCAGCTCCGTCAGTACGGTTTCCTCCGCCGAGTGTCTGATTGCGTTCATCTTCGCCACCCATTTCATCTGGTCGGACGCTTTCAGCGCCTCGTCCACTCCCTCGGCTTTTGCCATCTGCTCCGTCAGGAAGTCCATTCTCTCCTCCGCCTGCTCCTGTATTTTCAGACAGTGCGCTTTCAGTCTGCCCGTCAGCAGAAGCCCGCTGTAAATCCCCCTCCGGTGTTCCTCCAGATAATTCCTGTGCATCAGCCCGTACTTGGTCAGCGGCTCCTCCGGCTCGCTGTCCGGTATCAGGTTGGGTATCAGATAGTCCCCGTTCTTCTCGTATGTCAGTTCCATGTGCAATGCCCTCCGTTTCTATATTTTTAACAGTCTGTTCCCCTGTCACATATATGGGTATATCCGTTCTTGTCTGCAAATCGCTTTCATGCTTTAAAGCATTATAGCGTGGCTCTGGCGTATTTGCAAGCACTTTTTCAGGATTTTTTTCAGTATTGTCGGTCTGTACCCCGTTCGCCTTTTCTTTTGCCTTATTTCGGGCAATATGGCGGTCATAAGCTGCGACCGTTTTTTCTATTTCTATCAGGAGGGGCTTGCATATATCCGTAGTGGCATTGCCAATCACGGATAACGCATTTGTCGTGTTAAACTCGCTGATATAGTCAAAATTCAGTTCGTCCTTCCACAAGTCCATGTCAGCGCCGCACCGGGACAGCAGGGTATAGGCAATGCTTGCGGAAAGTGTTTCCCTAAGCCGCAGCCCCACGTTCAATTCGTCAAGTTCCTCTAAGAAACTGCCCTCCTTTGCATAGGACATATCCTGCATCAGTTCCCCGTAATAATCTTCCGCAATCCTTTCTGCAATCTCTATGAGCCTGCTTTCAAAGGAATTACTGCTGTCTGTTGCACCATAGGTCTTTTCAAGCTGTGCCAGCACAGTGTCCTTATGTTCCTCCCGCATTTCCCATAAATACGGGTCTTTGCCTATCCTCCTTGCCTTATGCACGTCTGACACGTCAAAAACGTATTTCAGCCTTGGGCGTTCACTTTTCCTGTCAAAAAGCGCAATCCCCTTTGCCCCACGGTTTACCCAGCAGTACATTTTTTCATTCCATAGCTGCATCGTGGCACAGGCATTGGCATCCGGTCTCTGCGCATAGATAAGCATCTGGTCCTCAAACGGATAACGGTACAGCCTTGCGGCAGTGGTCAGGTATTTTGCCCATTCTTCCCCGTTCTTTGACATCTGCCCTGCGGTTTCCTCTGCAAGCATGGAGATTTCATGGTACTTCTTTGAAACATAATATTGTTCAGCCATCCGCACCCTCCTTAATCATAAAACCCGTTTTCCTCAATGCCTTTTTCCAGAATGGACGCTACCAGCGTATCCAGCTCCACGCCGTTTATTTCGCTGACCACGATCAGCTTTGCAAGGGTATTTTTTTCCACCGGGATCGTATAGCGTTCCTGATCCGGACACAGTTCACGCACACAGACACCGAGCGCATCCGCAATCTGGCAGAGCGTGGTTATGTCTGCCTCACGGATGCCCGCCATGATGTCCAGCAGTGTATCCTCACGGACACCGGACAATGCCGCCAAACCCGGTATGCCCATATCCATGTCTTTCATGGTATATAAAATCTTATCGCCTGTACTTAAAACTCCTGTTCCCATTGCCAATCCCCCTATTCTGCCTTGTTCCCGAAAGAAAAAGCCGTGTTTTCTTTCGCTTTTGTTGCTGTAAACTTCGCTTTCACTTCCGCAACCTTAGACTCCAGAACCGAGAACATGGCTTCCACCTGTTCCGGTGTATAGCCATAAGCCGACCTGTTGGCAAGGTTCTCAATCCTGCCGATGGCATCAATCGCCTTGTTCATGCGGTACTCCCCAAGACGGATAAATTTCTCCGCTTTTGTTTCTTCTGCCTTTTCCGCAGATACGTTTACTGTTGCATTTTCCATAATTTCACTCATTGTCATATCCTCCATTTTTCATAAAATCTAAGGGCATACAGATTTTCTCGTATGCCCCGTGGTTCCTGTATGCTTTTATCATGCTTATGATAAGTCCGCATCACTGCCAGCCGTCCGGCTGCTGTTGATATATTCAACAAGATCGTTCGGGAATCCGCCTTCCAGTACCTCCCGGATGTCATTGATACACTGCTGAAGAAGCTCCCCGTCGCTGTTCCACCCTTCACAGGCATTTTTGATTTCCCTGATACGGTCTGCATTTGATATTTTTCTTTTCCTTGTAAGTTTTTCAACCCCTGCAATCCGGCTGTCCGTAATAATCCCGATATTTTCAATCCCTTCAAGGATATATCTGAGGAATCCGGCTTCGTTCGCAGTCAGGTATATCCCCCGTACCGCAGTATTTTCTTCCCCGTCCACGTCAGCAGAACCGGGTCCGTCACTTCCGGAAGGAACGCTTTCCTCCTGACCGGGAAAATATTCTTCCCAAAATCCGTCATCTGGTTCCATGTCTGGTACAGGCTTCCCGCATCTGTCATTATACTTTTTTACGGCAAATGCCGCAGCGGAAATGACAGCCCCCACCGCAGCCATGCTGAATAAAATTTTTCCTGTTTTTTTCATTTTCAATGTTCTCCTTTCTTTTTCCGTTCCGGAAATTCCAGCTTTATCTTATACTGGAAGCCTTTGGCTTCTTTCCCGTCTTTGGTATAGGAATAATCCTCCACGCCCTCCGGGATAAGGTACGCATCATAGCTGCCTTTCTTCCCCTTCAAGCCTTTTACAAGGGTCTTTTTCCCCTCCAGCATACTTTTTATCTGGCTGTCGGTAAGTACTGCCCCCATTGCCCGTGATACGTTCATACCGCATTTGTTTTTACAGTAAGCGCCAAATTTTCCTTTTACCACATCACCGCCGCACTTCGGGCATTTTCCCAACGCTGCCTTTGCGTTTCGTTCCTGTGCGCCGCCCCCAAACATGGTTTTCTGTTCGTCACTGACGCTGTGGTAAGTCTGCACAAGCCCTTTTACCATATCTTCTATGCCGTCCATAAACTCCTGCATGGAATACCCGCCCTTTGCAATGAGCGTCAGCGCATTTTCCCAATCGGCGGTAAGTTTTGGCGATTTTACCACATCAGGAAGCACGGCAATGAGTTTTACGCCGTCCTCCGTTGGTATCATTTGTTTTTTCTCCCGCTTCACAAAACCGTCCTTCACCAGCTTTTCAATAATATCCGCCCTTGTTGCCGGTGTTCCAAGCCCCCTGCGCTCTGCGTCTGCCCCGATATCCTCTGATCCGGCACGTTCCATAGCAGACAACAGGGAATCTTCCATAAAATGTTTTGGCGGCTGTGTGAAATGCTCTGATACCTTTGCCTGCACTCCGTCAAATGCCTGTCCCTCTGACAGTTCCGGCAGCTTTTTCTCCTCTTTTTCCTTATCCTCCACTGTCTTATAGGAACGCCTGAAAGCCGCTTCAAAGTCTTTCCAGCCATTTCTTGTTACGGATTTCCCGGAAACCATAAAAACAGAACCGTTACAGTCAAACTCCGCCTTAACCGTTTCATACTCATGCTTTTCCCCTGTGGCACAGAGTAAGCGGTTGGCAGCAAGGGATAGGATTTTCATTTCCCCCTCCGGCACAGCGGAAAGGTCAGCGGATGCAATCTCCATTGTTGGAATAATTGCATGGTGGTCAGTTACCTTTTTACTGTCCATTACCCTCTTAATGTCCGGTTTCGCCCCTGTCTGCTCCTCAAAGAGAACCGCTTTGTAGACCGCCCCGATCACAGCCTTTGCCATATCTTCCATATCGTCCGATAAATACTGGCTGTCAGTGCGGGGATATGTAACCAGCTTTTTCTCATAAAGGCTCTGCGTGTACTCTAAGGTCTGCTTTGCGGTAAAGCCGAATAAACGGTTCGCATCCCTCTGTAACGTGGTAAGGTCATAGAGCTTCGGCGGCTGTACGGTTTTCGTTTCCTTTGTGACGGATACAACTGTTGCGGCTCTGCTTTCACACGCTGCAGCGATGCTCTCTGCCTGTGCCTTGTCATCTATCCTTTCCGTTGCCGCATCAATCCCGTCCATCAGGATATGCGCCGTATAATAGGGTTCTTTTTTGAAATTCCTGATTTTTTCCTCACGCTCCACTAACATTGCAAGCGTCGGTGTCTGCACCCTGCCAACCTTCAACACCTTTCCGCCATACAGGACGGTAAAAAGCCTTGTGCCGTTCAGTCCCACAAGCCAGTCTGCCCTCTGCCTGCACAGTGCGGAATAGTAGAGGTTATCATAATCGCTTCCCGGACGCAGGTTCTCAAAACCCTCACGGATTGCGCTTTCCTCCATAGAGGAAATCCAGAGCCGCTTTATGGGCTTATTACACCCTGCCTGTTCATACACAAGGCGGAAGATAAGCTCCCCCTCACGCCCTGCGTCAGTTCCGCAAATCACAGCCGAAACATCTTCCCTGTGCATAAGCCCCTTTAACACCTTATACTGCGCCGCTGTGCCGCTTTTTACTTCTGTCTGCCATTCCTCCGGTATCATGGGCAGGCTCTCATAATTCCATTTTTTCCATGCGTCAGAATAGGCATCTGGCTGTGCAAGCTCCACCAGATGCCCGATGCACCATGAAACAACGAAACCGTTCCCCTCCATGTACCCGTCTTTTCTTTCATCTGCGCCGATCACATGGGAAACTGCCTGTGCCACGCTCGGCTTCTCGGTTATCACTAACTGCATTTTATTTTCCTCCTGTCAATTCAATATCACATTCCACTTCGTTTCCCCATACGTCAAACCCGTCTGTCTTTCTCCGGGCAAAAAGCTCTATCTTTGGTACACTGCCCATAAGCCGGTTAATCCTTTGATGCACCTCTGCCGGTTTCCTGCTGTGTTCTTCAATATGTGACATGACTACCTGATGCACCCCTGCATCCACACGCTTCGGTGCGCCTTTTGTTGCCAGAATACAAAGCTCCGCATTGCTGCGTGTCCAGTATCCCATGCCCCAAAAGAGCGATTCTTTCTTTTTATTCTGCTTTACCCATACAAACGCCACTGTTTTATAGGTAAAGCCCCATGCCTTTATTACTTCAAGCCCTTCCAAAAGGCAGGGGAATGTTACCCATAGAAATAAGGCACAGTCCTTGTCTGCAATGTCAGCAACCGGAAGTGCCTTTATATCTTCTATGTCCATAGTGGGATAGTGGCTCTCTGCGCTTCTTCCCATGCCTTTTTTAGAATACACCCTGTAGTGCCAGGGCGGGTCCGCCAGAATAACGGAATACTTCTTTTCTCCCATGCTGCCGGTTACTCCTCCCCATTTTCAAAAAAATCATCTCCGGAACCGTCCTCCGGTTCTTCATCTTCATTCTCGTAGTCCTCCTGATCTTCCTCGTCCTCATCTTCGTCCTCAATGAAGTCCTCTTTTTTCTTACGGACTACCTTAAAATAATAAGCTCCTCCGATAAATGCTGCCGCAAGTGCGCCCATGAGGATATAGGAAATGACCGGGTTTGGTTCCGCTGCTTTTTCCTCCGGTTCGGTTTCCTCTGTGCTTTCTTCATCTTCCGTATTTTCTGTTTCTCCGGTATTTTCCTCTGTCTGCTGTTCATCTTTCGGCTTTTCCCCGTTATTGTTTGGCAGTGCGCTTTCCCCTGCTGGGATTGCCGATTCCAAAGCTGCGGAATTTTTCGGCAAAGTATCACTGTTGCCGGAAGTGGCGTTTAACAGGTCATTTTCCGTAATCTCCGTAAGGAAATACACCATTTCCTCCTCCCCGTCACGGTCAATGATAAGGTAGAAAACCTTGTCCGATGCCGTCTGGATTGTGTAAAATTCTTTCCCCTGTTCTGACTGTTTCTTTTCCGTATCCCCGCTTTCTGCTGTTTCTTCCTTTTCTGCGGCATCCGCTTTGGCAAATTCCTGTTTCTTCTGTTCCTCCGGTGTCTGCGAAACGGTGTTCCCGTCACCGTCTGTTTTGGTATGTTCCGTTACGGTGGCTGTTGCGTTCCCTGGCTTGGTGGCTTCGGCATTGACAGGGAGTTGCTCTGCCGGATTCTCATCACTCTCATCTGCCGGGTCTTTATAATAAGGGTTTTTCGTCTTATAGACTTCCGACATATTTCCGGCATTGTCCATTGCGGAAATGGTAAAATACTCATACCCTGCGTCAAACTGCTGTAAACGGATATTCAATGTGCCGTTTGTGAACTCTGTAAATTCATACCCGTTCACATAAACCGCTTTTGCGCCGGAGTCCGTGTCATGTACCTGGACGCTTAACAGCCCGTCACTGACTGCCGCATTGAGCGTGGGCTTTGTGGTATCGAAACATTTGACTGACCTGTTTCTTTCATATGTATTGCCTTTCTGGTCTGTGACCTGAACATAGACGGTACAGTTTTCGGAAATTTCCAGCTTCTTATCTTCCGTCACGTCCGTCCAGCTCCCGTTCTGCCCGACCTTTGCCTGAATTTTTGCAATCTCAAAATTTCCCGTATGCGCCACGTCCGCCACCTTGAATGTGACAGTTACGGTATCATGAAACCAGCCGTCCGGCTTGTTGATGCTGATTGACACATTCGGTTTTTTGTAGGCACAGAGCCTGTAATCCTCCACGCACACCTTACAGTTACGGTCATATTCATAAGCGCCGCATTTATCCTCACAGGTACATTCCGGTTCCGGCGCTTCATTTCCTGAAACGCTTTCCCCCTCTGTTTCCTGTTCCGTTGATCCCGGCTCTGATGTTTCCTGCTCCGTGGCGCTTTCCTCCGTACTGCTATCCGTTTCTTTCTCTGTGCTGCTTTCCCCGCTGTCCTCTGCCCTTACAGCAATGGCATTGTTCCCGTTCATGGAAAATGCTGCTGCGGGCATACAGAATAATACTGCTGATAAGATGAGCGATAACACCGCCCTATAACGTAACTTCATTTTTTTGTTCATGGCTTTCTGCCTCCCTTTCTGTTTGCTGTTTCTGTCCTGACTGTTCCTCCTGCTCTTTTTTCTTCAGCAGGCTTAAAATTTCTTCCTCACTGACTTTGTTGAGCAGGATTAGACGCTCCAGAGAAATTTTATTTTTCTCAATAAATTTCATCTTCTCCGCATCCTCCGCCATCTGTAACTGGCTTTCCAAATCCTTCTGCTTTCCCTGCAGGTCTGCAAGCTGCCCCCGTACTTTGGAAAGCTCCTTTTCAATCCTTTCCTTTGTCACACTATACCCTTCCTTTCTGCACCGGATAAGGTGCTTTTTATGTCCGTTTACAATTAAAACTGATAATTTCCCGCACGATTTTTACAATTATGATTGATAAAATGCCTTTTGATTTTATCCGGCATAAAAGCAAGGCTGCACCCAAACGTACTCACTCTAAAATACCTGTCGCAAGCAGATATACGTTTCAGAAACAGCCCCGCATTATCAAACATAATTGTCTTTTTCATACTGTTTTTATCAAACTATTTGTCACTTTTTTTGTTGAAACAGCTTTTATCATTTTTAATTGTAAATTATCAATCTTTTTTGTAACTTTATCAGTTATAATTGTCACTCAACATTTTAATGTCCTTTCATAAAAAAGTCTTACATTCACAAGTGCCTTTGTGATAAAATAGTTTGACAATAGAAAAGCCTGAAATGCTCTGCACTCCAAGCTGGTCAGCGTGACGGTTCCACTTTCCGATTTATGACATTGCCACATATGATATTTTTCCTGCTATTGTCAGGCTTTTTTATGATTTTTCCGTTGTGGTTGTCATACTTTTTTATCAATCATTTACTGTAACAGATATTGTCACGCTTTTTTATGAAAATGTCTTACTTTATTCTCATATTGTCAAACTTAATTATCATCAGACATTTAATTTCCTGATAAGCGACCGAACGCATAAAAATGACTCTGCCAGTAAGACGTATTGATACTGGCGTATTTAATCGGATCACCGCAGTGTATCATTGTCCCATTGCCGCAATATATCCCCACATGGCTCACAGGCCCCGCCGAGTTGTAAGTGCCTGTAAAAAAGATAATATCCCCCGCTTTTGCATCTGCCGCCGAAACCGGTGTACACTGGTCATAAATACCCTGTGCGGTAGTCCGTGGCAGGTTATGCACCCCGCTGTTGGTAAATACCCAGCAGACAAAACCGGAACAGTCAAAGCTGGTGGACGGGCTTGAACCGCCCCATACATACGGATAGCCTAAATACTTTGCGGCTTCCTCCATAAGCGCCTGCACTGCCGCATCATCGTAGGAATCAGGCGGTATGGCATTTCCCCCGCCGCTTCCAGACGCTGGCGTTTCCCCGTAGAGCGTCCCTTCCCCTGCTTCAAAATAAAATAACGGGTTATAATATTTCCCGTTATACAGACATTCGATATGCAAATGGCTTCCGGTGCTGCTCCCCGTGTTCCCTGTTGTCCCTATGCTGTCCCCATGCTTTACGGTCTGCCCCGCACTGACGCTTAACGTGTCCATGTGGGCATACTTGGTACAGTAACCGTTGCTGTCCTCAATCACAATATAATTCCCGTAATAACTGTCGTAAGCAGCCGTTGTGACTGTGCCATCCATTGCCGCAAGGACGGTTGTTCCTGTCGGAACTGCAATGTCAACGCCCCTGTGGAGCTGTTCCGCCCCCGTCACCGGATTGATGCGGTAGCCGTAATAGCTGCTCACATAGTTGTACCAGTACAGGTTCAGCGGCGTATAAAACTGCTGTGTCAGCCCATGCGTTTCATTATAAAGCGCATAGATTTCTTTCTGCTCACTGTCCATGTGTCCGGCAACCACCACATTTAAGTCTTTGGCGGTCAGCGTGACTTCCAGTATGGTTACGGTATATTCTTCTTCCTCCTCATAAGTGTAGGTTTCCGTGCTTGTTGTACCGTCAGCATTGGTTATGGTGCGTGTGCCTGTCTTTGTAACTGTCCTTGTCCTTGTTTCCGTTGTAGGGTTTAAGGTTAGCTCATACATCTCGTCAAAAAGGCTCTCGATCTCGCCCTGCACGTCTGCCGCCGTAAATTCCGTATGGACTGCGGAAAGGTAGCTGATGAGCGCAAACGGGTCATGACCGATTGCATCAAGGTTGTAGCGGTATTCGTCATAGTCCGGGTAATCCGTTTCTATGGAATCAATCTCTTTCTGCAATTCCATTTCAAGCTCTGAAAAAGCCAAATCCGCAGCGTCAATCTCTGCCGGGACGCTCATGTAGCTCCCTGCCAACGTGGTACTCATGCCCTCCGAGAACATCGCCCCGCAGGACGATATGGAAGTCATTATCATAATAAGAAGAACCCCAAAAGCCGCAACTGTTACAAGGAGTGAAGCGTGTTTTGCCGCTATCTCCTGTATTTTTTTTGCTACCGTCGTAGTGAAATTGGCGGACTTCACAGCCGCTTCCTTTGTATTCTTCGCCGCCTGCCCCGCCCGCCTTGCTTTTGCATATTCACGCTTGATGCGCTGTTTCTGCATCCTTTTCTGCAACTGTTTCTTTAAGGTCTTTTCCTGCATTTCCGGATTTTCTTCCAAAAACTTCTGGTAGCGGAAACTGACCTCCTTTTTAAACTGTTTTTTCTCCAGCTTCACCACTTTCTTACGCTGCCGCTGTTCTTTGTTCTTATAATGCCGCTTTACAAATCGGTAGGTATCTTCGGCTTTCTGTTCCGTCTTGTGTGCACCCTCCACGCCGGAGTTTTCCTTTTCCACTTCGGCAACCTTGCCATGCGCAAAGTTTGTAAACTCCGATCCGGTTCTGCCCGCCATCTTCCTTACCGGGTTATCCTCCTTAAAAGGCTTTTCCTTTACCACTGCGACAAGCACATATTTCGCCCTGCCCGTCTTTTCATCAAAGACACGCTCTAAGGAATATTCCTTTTTCTTTGGCAGCTTCTTCCTTGCGGCTTCGGTCTTTTTCCCGGCTTTCTCCGCTTTCTTTTGCAGCCTTTCTAATTTCCTGCTTCCCTGAAATTCCGGTTCTGCGCCATCGGTGAAGGTATTTTTTTCAGCAAAAGTATTATCCTTTGCCTGATAGTCACGCTGAAAGTCAGAGGTTTTTGTGCGTTCCCTGTCCTGACGTTCACGCCTGCGGTATCTGCCTTTTTTTTCGCTTTGGTGGTAAGTGTCCCTGCGGCGGTAATCGTTCTTAAACTCTTTTGTTTCTTCGGTCTGTTCCCCTCCGCCCTCCTCCACAAAAGCATTCTGCTCCTTTGAAAAACCGTCCTGTACTTTGCTTCCCGCATTATCACTGTCCGTCTTTTCTTTAGTTCCCGTAAAGCTGTTTTCCTTTTGGGACTGACTTTGCTGTCTGCGCTTTCTTCGGCTACGCTCTGTTTCCTGCCCTGCTGTTTTCTTCTTGCTTCTCTGAAAACTGCCCTGT
The DNA here is from genome assembly GCA_910575585.1 of Clostridiaceae bacterium. Lineage (GTDB taxonomy): Bacteria > Bacillota > Clostridia > Lachnospirales > Lachnospiraceae > UBA3402. The sequence goes on along the minus strand of CAJTGF010000013.1, from coordinate 20,649 downwards.
CTGTCCAATTTCCCGCCACTGTTCGGTTTATATTCCAACCTCTGGACATCATGTCCAGAAGTTTCTTTTTGAAACTGTTTTTGCTGCCTGCGTTTTTTCTGGCTATGCGCTGTTTCATGCCCTGTGGTTTTCCTTGTATCATTCTGAAAATTGCTGTGGTTATCCTGAAAGATTTCTTTATCAGGCTTATTCAGTGATTCCATATGATTCTGTTTTACAGAATGGCTGGCATCGTGTCCAAAAGTCTTTGACTGCCCTGACTTCTGGACATTATGTCCAGAAGTTGTATCTGCATCCCTCGGCTGGTGTGCGCCGGACTGTTTCTGCTTCATTTTCTGGACAGTGCTTTTCCCCTTTGTGGGACTGCCGCCCGCAAAAGCATTTTTATCCTTTGCAAATTCAGCCGTCTGCTTTTTCTTTCTTTCTGCCATTTAAACTCCTCCATTTTATCTGCTATCTAATGACTGGCACTTTCTGTACCCTTTTGGGTCATAATCCTTAAAATCTTTTACGGAATGGAACAGCCATTTATTGTTTACCCATCTCTGCATCTTCCGGGTTTCCTCCGGCGCAGTTGGCTTTTCATACACCATCACATACGGGTCATACCCCATGTCACGAAGCGTATAAATACGGTATAAATCCTGTTCATGGGTGCTTCCGTAGTTGGTAAGGACGTAGACACGCCTTTTCCTCTTATCCCTGACTGTCGTAAGTTCTGAAAATTTCTTAAAATACGGTGTCAGGTCATCTTCCGGGTTATCCCATGCAAAATGCAGCATTTTTGTACTGATTTTATTGAGTGCCGCCACTTTTTCCGGCGTAACCAGCCGCACGTCAAGCCCCTGTGTAAAGTCCACGTCCGCCCCGCTGTCCGCAAGCTGTCCTAAGAGCCTCTCCCAATCCGGGCAGGCTAAGATGTTTGCATCAAGGAGCTTGATTTCTTTTTCCCCGCCCCAAAATTCGGACAGGTCAGCCACCGCTTCCGTCTTTCTTCCCTCCTTCTCCCCGACAATGCAGAATCCGCATCCACGGGGGCATCCTCTGGAAAGGAAACCGTAGGCTGTGCCTGCAAACTGCGGGTACAGCCCATAATCCGGGTGTGTATGCTCTATGGCATCGGGCAGCTTATTGTCAAGACCGTAGCCTGTGCCGCCTTTTATGACATGGTAAGCCTTTACGCTCCCTGCATAATCTTTAGAGTAAGTGTCCGTGAATACCCTGCTCATATAAACAAGGTCATACCATTTCGTACTGTCGTACCATTCCACCATATCGCCCCTTGCCTTATGGTAAGCGGACAGCTTCATCAGGCAGAGGTTGGGGAAACGGTGTCCGTCCACGTCAATCAGCCCGATTTTCAAGTTATCCTGTCTCCTTCTATATTTTTTTCTTTTAACCTTAATGCTCTTTTGGTGTCAGGATACATCTGTCATTCCATACACACCGTTCTGCACATTCCCCGTTTTCCATATCTGCAATATATTTCAAGACCGGGTAAACCTGTGCCGGTACAACTGCATTTCCCAAACATTTAAGGCGTTTTGCCCTGTCCTTAACGTCCTGGCACAGACGTGGGATTCCGGGCGGTTCTATGCACCAAAGGAGATGTCCGTCCATCCCTGCGGGAATCCCATCAGCCATTCCACCCACTCCGGGTTGAAACGGTATGACGGGGGCGCTTCCGGCTCCAGAAAGTAAATTATCTCCGACAATGCTGCCGCCCAGTATCCCCCGTCCTTCCGTTTCCTGCGGAATGAGCCTGTCGGGGTAATGCATATCCTTTGTGTTTTGGGCTTCGTGCCTGTGTCGGACGCAAGGGGAGTAGGAAACATCAATCCCGATGATGAATGTCCGTTTGCGTTCATGCCACGCGCCGACGGCACAAGCAGGAAGTACGAATGTCCAGACGGCATATCCCGCCTGTTCCAGGTCAGAGAGCGTTTTGTGCAGCCCCATATTGACGAAGTTAGCAACATTTTCGCCAAGCACGAAATGGGGGCGCAGCTCGTTAATGATGCGGCACATTTCCGGCCAGAGGTAACGGGTGTCTGTGAAGCCCTTTCTGTATCCGATAGAGGAAAAGGGCTGGCAGGGGAATCCCCCTGATAATAGCGTAAGTTCTGTCTGTCCTGTCCTTTCATAAAAAGCCTCCTTTGTCAGTGACTGGATATTTCTAAAACGTGGTACGTCCGGCCAGTGCTTTTCCAGGACGGCTGTGGGATAATCCGCCCATTCGCACTGGCAGACAGTTATAAAGCCCGCAGCTTCAGCGGCAAGGTCAATGCCGCCTATCCCACTGAACAGGCTTAAATGCGTCAATGTTTTTATATTTCATTCCCCCTCTTTCTGTACGCTTTCTTCTGGTCTTGTGTTCATGATCGCATAGGTCTTTGTATCTGTCGGGTACTTGTCGATAAACGGGATAACCACATTATCAAACAGGATAAGCCCGCTTCCCGGCTCGGAATTGGTCACATGGGCAAGCTGTTTCTCTGACAGCCCTAACTTGTCGGCAAGTATCGCCTGGTCCTTTGCGTTCTGGTTCAAGAGATACACAAAATCGGAGTTGCCGAGTATGCCCTCGATTTCCTCCGATTTCAAAAAATCACCCACATTCTGCGTCAAGCCTGTCGGTATGCCGCCCCATTTTCTGAACCTTTTCCAGATTTCCACTGAATAGATTGCTGTCTGCCTTTCTTTTAAAAGCAGGTGGAACTCATCACAGTAGTACCGTGTGGCAATCTTACGCTCCCTGTTCTGCGAAACACGGTTCCAGACCGCATCCTGCACAATCAGCATTCCAAGCTCCTTGAGCTGGTTTCCCAAATCCCTGATGTCAAAGCACATGATGCGGTTCTGTGAATCCACGTTTGTACGGTGGTTAAAATAATTCTGCGAACCATGCACATACAAAACAAGGCTGTTTGCGATACGCACCGCTTTCTGCTTCGCCTCCTTCTGCATTTCCGGGGCTACGTCTTTCGGCTCATACTTTAACAGCGCATTATACAAGTCCTCTAAAATGGGCATATTCTCCGGTTTCGGCTCTGCAAAATACCTGTCATAAATATGCTTGATGCAGGTGTCGATAATGCCTTTTTCGTCATTCTCAAGACCGTTTTTCCCTCCTGCAATCAAATCACACAGCGTAATGATAAAGTCTGATTTCAGCTTTAACGCTTCCCTGTCGTTCTTATGGGAAAGCTGAATGTCCATCGGGTTTAAGAAGTCCTTTGAATTGGTGGCAAGTCTTACCACCTGTCCATTGAGCGCACCCACAAGGGCAAAATATTCTCCCTCCGGGTCACAGACGATCACATCGTCCCCTGTCATAAGGAAACAGGATAAAATCTCCCTCTTTGCGGAGAAAGACTTCCCGGAGCCGGGTGTGCCGAGGATTACCCCGTTTGGCGTCCTTAACTTTTTCCTGTCCGCCATAATCATGTTGTTGGAAAGTGCGTTCAGACCGTAATATATCGCCGGGGCAGGCATGAAAAGCTCCTGTGTGCAGAAAGGCACTAAGATAGCCGTACTCTTTGTGGTAAGCACACGCTCAATCCCCGTATCGTTGCAGCCAATCGGCGCACTCGCCATCAGCCCCTGCTCCTGTAAATACTGCATACACCTTAAATTGCAGTTTGCCTGCTGGATAATGCCCGACACCCTCTGCGTGATGTTCTCTAACTCCCTCTTGCTCCTGCCGTAGCAGGTGATGAGGAAAGTCATCTTGATAATCTTCTGGTTGCTGGTGTTCAGATCGTCAAGCAGCTCCAAGGTATCCTTTTCATAAGTGATGATGTCCGTGGGCAGAATGTCCATGTCATAGCCGGAGCGCACTGCCTTCTTCTGTTCCTCAATCTTCATTTTCTGAATGTTCGTGAGTGCGCCCTTCAACATCTTGATCGCCTTTACCGGGTCCATCGTCTGCATATGCAGCGTAACTGTCAGATTGTCATCAATGTCAAGCAGCTTTTTTAACAGCTCGTCATTGAACCTCGGCGCAATGATGTCAAGGTAGTGGACGCTCCCGTACATTTTCCCGGTCTTGAAGCGGCTCGGATAACGGAAATCAAACCCCGGCGGCGCTATGTAGTCCTTTACGCTCTTTCCCGACTCTGACAGTTCCTTAAAGGAAAAACGGAAAGGCTCCATTGTATCCTGATTAAAATACTCATGCAGGACACGCAGGCGCTCCTTCCCGTCAAGGCTTCTGGCATGGGTGCCGAGGTTCAGGAAATTCTTAATTACATCGGCTTCTATGCTGCCCATTTTCGCCTTCGCCTCCTTGTAGCCTTTGCACTCAATGCCGAAAATAAGGTATTTTGATTTAATAATTCCGTTGTTCCCTTTCGCCGCCTGTTTCTTTAACATTTCCGTGTATTCTTCACGAATATCGTCAAATTCATCGCCCTGCAGGGGTATGTCAAACTGCTCCATCAGCGTCTGTTCGTTTACCTGCCTGTTGAATAAGAACAGCTCGAACCGTATGGACGGGTCAAAGTAATTGATAAGCCTGCTGTACTCCTCTAAAATCTCACCCTGATCCTCTATCTCCAAAAGGTCATAATTGATGTCAAAAAACTCAACCATTTTTGTATAGTAACCGGAAGATACCTGGCAGATGCCGTCACGGTACATTTTTTTGAATGTAATCGTTTTCTGTGCGGTATCTGGCTTTTCCTGTTTTTTGTCATTTCCGGCAAGGGCGCTTTTTAACTCCCTGAGCCGCTTCTTTTCTGAAAAGTTAAGCCCCGCTTTTGGCTTGGCTTTGCTGCCCTGCGGCTTTTTCTTCAAGATAACGCACCTCCTTCTTTAATTTTTCCCTTTCCTCCAGCTTCTTGTAGAGGTTTTCCGATTTATAGGGACGTATCCCCGGCGTGAGCAGCTTCTGCCTAAGCATGAAGTATAATATTTTCTCTGCCGGAAAGCCGTCTTTTTCATACATTGCCAGAAAGAAAAACGGCAGCATGAGGGCTACCATGATAAGCGCCGAAGCCTGTGTACCCAAAACGCCCTTTGTCACAAGGTAAAAGGGTATCCCCACCGCCGCTGCGCTCCCAAAGCAGATAAGCTGGCGTCTGGTAAGGTTCATTGCCACCTTTGTCTTGATGCCGCTTAAATCTTTTGGCACTGCTACTGATATTGCCATAAGCATTTCAGACCGGAAATTTTTACATTCCGGTGTTTCCTCCTTTCCGATGATGATATTAAAACCATTGTCTGGCTAATGGGCATTCATAGCTTTAGACCGATATCGGTCTAACATTTTTCATGCCGCTTAATTTTTTATACCGACAATCTGGAAATACTGTTGATTTTCCTTGTTTCCAGACTCAAAGTATCGGTCTAATCTTAATTTGGCTAAATAAAAATCCAGTTGTTTCAAGTGTGTTTTAGGCAGTATTTTCATTACAAAACGCCAAAATATGGATTGATAACATAATTTTTTACACCTTGAAATTTTTAGATTATGCCGATTGTTTATAGCTAAAACAACGGAATATCAACAAATTCAGTGAAATATCGGTCTTATATTTTAAGCGGCATGAAGCACACTTTTGGCGAGCGAACCTGTCTTGAATAAGCTGAAGCACAGGATAACGGTATAAGCCGCCACTGACCAGAGCGCCGTGTGCAGATTGCTCGCTACCGCAACGCTGGCAACGAGTACCGAATAGATGCCGACACAGACCATGATAAAAAATCCCTGAAATGCAAGGGCGCAAAGCCCCTTGATATAGTTGTTCCCGATGCTGCCCCATTCCCGGTTGCTCAAAGTGGCAAACGGAACCGGAGCCACTGAAATATAAAGGTATATCTCTATCATGCGCCCATATAAAATGACGGTGATGAGGACGGACATGATTTTCATACATAAGCTGACGATCATGGTTTCTATCCCAAGCCCGATCAGTTCCCCAATCCCCATAGTGGAAAGCTGGTTATTGAACATGGTTGTAAGCGTTGCTTCCACGTCAAGGCTTGTCGAGCCTGATATGGAAGCCGCCGCACTGGTCACGATATGGTTTCCCACATCGAAAATAGCCATCGTGATGTCAAAGGTCTTGCTTAATAACATCACTGCGACACACGCTTTCACGAGGTAGCGGAAGAAAAACTCACTCCCTACCTCGTGCATATTGTTTTTGTCCATTACCATCGTTATCAGCTCATAACAAAGGATTGCGCTGATAATCAGTCCGGCTATGGGTATCATGACATTCTCTGACAGGCTGCGTATCATGGAAAAAATACTCCCGTTCCATGTGCTGGGCGTCTGCCCGACTTCCCCGGCGATTGTCCCGACCTTATCATTTACGTCCGTGAACATCGTGCCGAGGTTGTCAAGCACCCACCCTTGCAGCATTTCCTTTATAAATTCAGTGATTTTGTCAATGATCGCCCCCATGAATTATGAGAACAGGCTTGTAAGCTGTGGAATCACCGTCTGCGCCACGATTACAATGCCACCGCCCGCCATGAGTTGCTTGATGCCCTGGCTTTTTGCTCATGTGAGATAAAGAAGTAAAAGAAGTGTAAAAAATTTTGCCGTTCCCTGTCCGGCTGACTGCCGGACGGGTCGGGCTTTAGTCGGGCAACTCTACCTTGCCGACAAAAGAGTAATAGATTTCGATTTCCTGTCTGCGGAGCTTCCCCCGGCGTTTCCCGTCAAGGGCTTCCGATTCGTGGATTACGATTTTCTCCACAAACTCCCGTAACAGGGTAGGGGTAAGTTCCTCAAAGCTGGTGTACTTGCGTACCACTTTCATAAACTTTTCAGCGTTTGCCGTGGCTTCCAGTGTCCTTGAAAGCTCGCCCTGCAGAACGGCGGCACGCTCTTTCAGTTCCTTTTGCTCGGCTTCGTAGTCTGCCGACAATTCCGTGAAACGCTCGTCCGATATACGCCCCGCCACACTGTCCTCATACAGCCGCTTGAAGATAGCGGAGAGTTCCGCAATCCGCTTTTCTGCCGCTTCCAGCTCTTTCTTCTTGGCGGCGTTCCGGCGTTTGCTCCCGTCCTCGGTCTGCTCGGTCAACAGCTTCATAAACCGGGCTTCATGCTTTGCGGCGTAGCTGGTGACTTTCCGCAAATTCTCGGTCACTCCCTCGGTCAAGAGGTCGGTGCGGATAAAGTGCGCCGTACAGTCTGCCGTGCGCTTCTTGTAGCTGCCGCAAATATAACAGTCTTGCCGCCTTTTGTCCGTCTGATACCTCTGCTGGTACATGACGCTGCCGCAATCCGCACAAAACAGTATGCCGGAGAACAAGCCCACTTCATCATAGCGGTTGGGGCGTTTGCGCTGCTTGCGCAGCTCCTGCACACGCTCCCATGTGTCACGGTCTATGATAGGCTCGTGGTGGTTCTCAAAGATTACCTGCTTTTCTTCGGGGTTCTCCTTGCTCTGTTTTACCTTGTAGGACACTTTCTCGGTCTTGAAGTTCACAAGGCAGCCCGTGTATTCCCGGTTTTCAAGGATATGCGCCACGGTGTTTGTCGCCCACCTGCACTCATAGCCGGGGTGGTAGCGGCGTGTGCTTCCCGTCCGGCGGTATTCCAGTGTTCCCGGCGTGGGTGTCTGCTGTTCCGTCAAGACACGGGCAATCTTGGTCGGTCCATTCCCGGCAAGGCAAAGGCTGTAAATCTGCTTCACCACGGGGGCGGCTTCCTCGTCAATGATGAAATTTTCGTTCTCGTCCATGAGGTAGCCGTACACGGGCTTGCTTGTGACAGGCTTCCCGCTCATGCCTTTTGAGCGTTTTACCGCCCGGATTTTCTTGCTCGTATCCCTCACCAGCCATTCGTTAAAAATGTTACGCAAGGGGGCAAAATCGTTGTCGCCCTGTGCGCTGTCAACGCCGTCATTGATTGCAATGAAACGGACGTTTTTCTGTGGGAAAATCATTTCCGTATACATTCCCACTTGTAAGTAGTTTCGCCCTAACCGTGACATATCCTTTACGATAACCGTTCCCACAAGCCCCGCTTCAATGTCGGCAAGCATGGACTGGAAGCCGGGTCTTTGGAAATTTGCCCCGGAATAACCGTCGTCCGTGTACCATTTCAGATTGCCGAAGCCGTTCTGTTTGGCGTAGTTTTCAAGGATTCGCTTCTGGTTGCTTATGGAATTGCTCTCGCCTTGCAGCTCGTCCTCATGGGATAACCTCGGATAAAGGGCGGTGATTTTTTGGGTGGTCTGTCTTAACATGGTTTCCTCCGTTTCCGACAGCCAGCCCCACTATTCCGTATGTCTATTATACCATAGGGCGGGGCTGGCTGTACAGTCCTTTTTGCTACTTTATGGCACATAATGTCGAATAAATTTCAGTAAGGAATGTCACTTTACATGGCATGGGCGGCAGTTCCCCCGGCTGCGCTTTCCGCTTCCAGCACTTTCATCATCTTGTCGGCGGCGGTGGCGGTGGTGTCCTGTTTGAAGTAGCCGGAAACCACAAGGACGGTGTTCCCCCGGCGTACCTCGGTCACGCAATCCGGGCGGCGGGCGGTAGTGGCGGTGCTTCTGTTGGGGGTGTCGGTCATAGGCTCTCCTTTCTGTTCAGCAGCGTTTTAAGACGTTCCATTTTCGCCTGTGCTTTGGCTTTTCTGAAATTCTCCCCGGTAATGCAGACGGGGCAGCACATTTCCGTAAGGCGGTCATAAATGCGGGCGTGGGCGGTGTCCTCCGGGTTCTGCAATTCTTCCAGCGTGAGGTTCGTTGTCACGATTAACGGCTTGCCGCTGCGGTATCGGCTGTCAATCACGTTGTAAACCTGTTCAAGCCCGTATTCCGTGCCACGCTCCATGCCGAAATCGTCAAGGATAAGCAAGGGGAAGCTGCAAAGGTGGGAGATATATTAGTTGCGGTCTTTGAAGCTGGCGGCAAGGTCGTTGAGTATCGCCGCAAAGTTTGTCATGCACACGGAAATCTCTTTCTCCATGAGGGCATTGGCGATACACCCGGCAAAATAGCTTTTCCCTGTGCCGACACTTCCCCACAAAATCAATCCGTGGTTTTCATCTTTCATCTGCTCCCATAGCTCCACATATTTACGGGCATAGCACATTTGCGGGCATTTCCCGTTGTCGTTCCCGAAAGTCCATTCCCTCATAGCCGGGTCGGTGAAGCCCTTTCTTTTCAGCCGTTCCACTTCCTCCCGGTGCTTCTGCTCCCGGTCTGCGGCTTCCAGCGTTTCCGCTGGCAGTCACATTCTTTGGGGTGGCGGTCACGTCCGAAAAAGGTCTTTCCCTCTGCAAAATAGGCTTCTTTGGGCTGGCGGCAGCTCCCGCAATACAAAAGCCCGTCCTCGCCCGTGTAGTCCTCCGGCTCTGCTTCCTGTGCCGTGGCAAGCCGGAAAATAGCGTTATCGTAATCACACATAAAATTGTTCCTCCTTGTTCATGGTCTTTCACGCCCTGTTTACGGGGCGTTATATCTATGCGTTCAAAGGCTCTCGCCCTCTTTGTAGGAATAATCGGGGATTCCCTTTTTCGGCTTCCCCTTTGCCCTGTCATCAGCCGCCCAACGCCGGATAGTGGCGGCATGGTTCTTGTATTTCTTCCCGCTGGAAGCGATATAGCCGGATAAGCGGTCTATGTAATATTCCCATTTGCCGGGAAGTTCCTCTTGCAGCTCCGCAAGCTCTTTTTCTGACAGGAATACATTTTCATATCTGCCAAAAGGGGCGGGGGCTGTCTGTCCTGTTTTTATCTCTCCCTCTCTCTTTATCTCTAACTCTATATCTATCTCTTTCTCTATCTCTGGTGGACAAATGTCCGCCCCATATGGTGGACGTTTGTCCGCCACGGCTTCCGGCAGGGCTTTCTGTTCCTGTAAAGCCCGCCTTGCCCGGCGTTTGCGCTCCCCCTCGGTAGAGGACTGACCGATTAAAAGCTCAATGTTGCTCATGTATAAAGCCCCGTTCTGCAACGGCTCTACAAGCCCCAGCTTCATAAAAATCTGCAAAGCCCTCTCCACTGTGCCGACTTGCTGGCGGGTGATTGTGGCTATCATCTGTGCGGTGTAGGGGATATTCTCGGCAAGCTGGAGCTTTCCCCCGTTTTTCAGCGATTTTAGGTACAGCTTCAAGAGGATGTTTGAGTAGAGCATACCGTCCTGCATACTTTCCAGCAGCACGATAGCGTCCTCGTCAAAATAGCTCTCTTTCAGCTTTAGGTAGTAATATTTGCGGTTGTCTGCCATTCGTTCCTCCTTATGGTCTGTTCTGTGGCTTCTGTTACGCAATTAAAGCGGCTTTTGTGGGGGTAAAGGATAAATGTACCGCCTACCCGTTGAGGGCGGTCAAAAAAGCCTTGATTTACGGGGGTTTGGAATATCCTAAAGCGTGACATTTATCCCTCTGTTTCCGCTTGCGCTGTGTGGCTCTGATTCTTTTCATGCGTCCGGCGCAATCCGGGCAGTATTTCCCCCGGTTGGACTTGGGGAGAAAATACCCGCCGCACTCGGTACAGCGTTTCCTGTCTGCCCGGTGGAGTAGGGCGGCTTCCAGTTTCCCGTCCAGCGGCAGCACGGCGGCAATGAACCAGCGGCACAAGAGGGAATAGCTGATACTCTGCACACATACGCAAGGCTCGCCGTTATCCAGTAAGATACAGTTGCCGTTATCATAGTTGCAGCACTCATGCACAAGCCGACACGCCGCCCGGTACTGGCGGTAGTCCATGTATGGTGTTTTTGCGCCCATGCCTTTAACGCTCCCTTTCCGGCTTCCTGTCCGGGTACAGCTTCCCGGCGGCTACGGCGGCATGGCTCTTTATCTTGATTTCTCCCCGCCCCTCGCTGGCTCTTGCGTTCTTATAGCCCTCATCAGAGAGGAAATAGCGGTGGCGTTCCCCCGGAAATCCCACGGGGCTGTCGCTGGTCTTTACGTCAAGGACAATCATGTGGCGGGTTTCGGGGAGAAAACGCTCCATGCCCGTCAAGTCATGCCCCTGCATTATCGGCTGTTTCGTCTGTGCCTTTGCTTCCGCAAGCCGCCGCCGGATAGAGTTTTCATGCCCCGCAAGGAAACGGGCTTTGTTGTCGGCTATGAACTGGCTGCACTCCGGCTCTGGTATCTTTTGCAGCTTTTCTATTGCGTTCTCCATGATTACCCTTGTCAAAAGGTCTTTAATCACGGGTACGGTTTCTTTCATGCCGCCTATGGTTTCCGCTTTGGTGGGTGCGGCGTACTGGTAAATCATTTCAAGCTCGCTGTTCGTAAATCTCATTGTGCTACCTCCTGTGGCTGTTTTATTATCGCTCCTGTTCATGCTTTTTCTGCTGGCTCGGTGCGCCCCTCAAAATCTGCCCGATATTTCCCTTGATTGTCTGTAATTCCTTTGTTTTTTCCCGCTTCTCCCGGTACTCGTTGTAAAGCGTGTTCTTCTCCCGTGTAAGCTGCTCAATCTCCGCTTGTAATGTCTTGGACGCTGGCAGCTTGGAGATTCCCTGTGCCTTGAAATACCGGGCGGCAGATTCAGAAATGATAAACTCGCTTTCATGCTGCTCACGGTAGGCTCTCCGGGCTTTCTCCGTTTTCTGCGCCCGCAGTCCGTCACGGGCTGGCTTGGTCTTGATGTACGCTAATAGCTGTTTCTGCAAGTCTTTTTTCTCCCGTAAAGTGCTTTCCACGGTTTTCAGTTCGGCGTGGACGCTGTTCAGTCCCGCACTGGCGGCGGTAAGGGCGGCTTCCAGTTCTTCCGGGGAAGAAAAGCCGGATTCCTCGTATACGCTCATGGTCGCCGCCATTTGCTTCAGATTGTGCAAAGTCGCCCACTTCTCGTAGCCTTTCCCCTTGCCCTCGGCTCTCTTGGCGGCTATGTCTACCATGCGCTGTACTCCGTCATTCTTCGGGGCATTTATAGCGGCTTTATTGCGCTGTAAGCGGTCTTTTATGCTGCGGGGGTATTCCTCTTTGGGTGCGGGTGTTTCGGCGGCTCTGGCGGCGTTCTGCGTGTTTAGGGTGAGTGCTTCCAGTACGGCGGCACGGTCAAAATCATCACCCAATTTCCGGGCGGTGATTGGCTTTGTCCTGTCCGGCGTGAGATACGATAACCTCCCCCGGCTCTCCTTGACGGTCACGCCTTGCTGTAACAGCTTCCCGGAAAAGTCCTCAAAGGAAACAGCAGAGGACAGGGCGGTGCGGATCGTGCGCCGTAACTTCTCCTTGTCCGTTTCAAATTTCGTAAGTTTGGGCGGCTCTCCTGTGGCGGCAAGGGAAGCGTTCTCTTTATCCAGTGCGGCTTGTCCTTTCCGCTTCGCCCAATACTCACGCTCGGTAATGCGGTTCTTGCTCCCGTTCAGCAGGTCAATCTGATAGAGGTTTTCCCTGTGGCACATCTCCATGACTTCCGCTTTGAAATACTCCATAGCTGCGTCCGTACAGCGGTGCTTGCAGCCCTCCCTTGTGTCGGCTGGTCTTTCCATGTACGGCAGCAATGGCACTTCCGCAATCCGCAAAGAATTGATTACGATATGCACATGAATATTTCCGCTGTGGTTATGCCCGTCCGGGTGGGTACAGACAAGGGCTTGGTGTCCGGGGAAATGCTCTTTACAGAACTGCTCGCCTAACTGTTGCGCCCGGTCTACTGTCAAGCCGTTGTCTGGTGCGTCACGGGGGTCAAAGCTGATGATATAGTGGTGGCTCTTTACGTCCTCCCGCTTTTGGTTCTTGCCGTATTTCAGATTGGAACGCATACAGGCGATTGCAAAATCTTCCTCACCGCAATTCAGAGAGGAAATGAGATAGCCTGTCCTCGGAACTATCTGCCCGTTTTTATCCAGTGTGGGCTTCATGGTAAACTCGTCATGCTCAAAGGTTAGGTACTGTTCAGCCGCCCCATAATCGGCATTTTTAGAGCTGATATGTTTGAATGTTGCCAACGGCTTCACCTACTTTCTGCAAGACTTCAAACTTCAAGGCGGCAAGCTCCGCTGTGGCGGCTCGTATCTCTTGGGAGAGGGCGTTATAAGGTGCGCCGTACTCGTTCAGACAGCGGGCAATCTGGTTGAGATTGCCGCCTATCTTTCCATATTCGGCTGTGAGTTTCCCAACAGCAGAAAGCAGTTCATCATTGACCGGGGAAACGGTAATGACCGGGCGTATGCTTGACTTGGTTAGGGCTTGCCGGATAAACTCGGCTTGGCTCATTTTGCAGAGGGTGACACGCTCGGAAAACTCTGCATATTCTTCCTCGGTCAAGCGGGTTTTGATTACCCGGTGGCGGTGGGGTGTGTTGTATCTTTTCATGGCTGTGAACCTCCTTTCACTTGCCGCAAAAGCGGCGGTAATCATAAGCGGCGTAAGCCGCCAAAAGGCGGGCTTGGGGTGGCAACCCCAACAAGATTCCCATAGGACAAAATGAGCGATTAGCGAAATTTGGTACTGTGGTAGAATCTTGCTCTAAGAAAGTGGCGGTTTCCTCTGTGTGGGCTTTTGCTGATACCCCCGGCTTGTTCGGCGTGGACTCTGCCAACTATGCGGCGGTATTTCTCACTCTATTACTTACTACGCACGGCAAGGAAAATCTGGCAAAGTTCCCCGGAATTTCTTTTCGTGTTTTCACAACAGCATTTGACAAAAACGGAAAAATCAGCTCCGTTTTGAAGTGATATACGGACGGTTTCAAAAAATGCCAAACTTTCCGGCAATTATTTTTCCCCATACTACCTACTACGGGAAAAAAAGAAATTTTGGCAATGTTTTCCGAAAGTTTTTGAATTATTTTATTGCGGCGCAAAATCCGGCTTGGTTTTTGGCGCAAAAAAACAGGAAACCTTTTCTTGATTTCCTGTCTTTGGCTGCCGCTGATGGGCGGCGGTTATTCTGTTATCATTCCCCAGAAGCAAACTTGTAGCCCACGCCTAAAACGGTCTTTATGTAAGTGGGCTTGCCGCTGTCCGGCTCTATCTTTTTCCGTAGATTGCATATCACATTCGCCACGTTTGACTGGCAGCTTTCACTTTCCATGCTCCACACGGCTTCAAAGATTTGCGCCTTTGTGAATACCCTCCCCGGACTGGCGGCAAGGTAGCAGAGTGCGCCGTACTCTAAACGTGTGAGAGGAATGTCTGCCCCGTCTTTCAGTACCCGGCGTTGGTGCGGTCTGATTTCCAATCCCGGAAAAGTAAGTGCCGGGGAGTGGGGTGGCTGCATGGCTTCCAGCGGTATCATATCCGCAAGGGCGGCTATGGCTTTCTCAACCGCTTTTTCTTCTGTGTCGTTAAATATAAGCATGACTATTTTTGCGACAAATCTCACCTCCTGTTAGGTAGGCTGTCCGTCAAAGCGGAACTGGAACAGGGCAGCGATAAGTCGTTGTTTGATATTGTCCTCGGTGTCCTTGTTGACCTGTCCGTTTTCAAGGGAAGCAAGCCGGATTCTTTTGCCATAATGCCGTAAAACCTCGTCAATGGCTTCCGGCTCTCCGCTGGTTGCTCTGACAATCGTTTCATACGGTACAAATTTAGGATTCCTCATGGAAAAGCACCTCCATTTCTTCATGCAGCATTTGCAAGGCACTGTGTATGTGATGCCATGCCGTACTCCGGCAGCGTCCGTATAGTTCCCCGATTTCCTGCTGTGTGTAACGCCCGAAAAAGTAAAGGTAAATGATTTCTCTTTTTTTCTCCGGCAGAGAGGACAGGGCTTCGGCAAGCTCCCCGTTCGTAAGGATAACCCTCTGACCGCATATCGTAACCGGGTATTGCTTGTAGGGGTCTATAAAATATTTATCTGTTGTACTGAATGGGTAAAACTTCTCTTCGGTAAGGTATTCAAAGGATATTTCCCTTTGCCGCCGCTTATCTCTGTCACGCCATGCGTTGATAGCAGCATAATGTATGACTACTCTGCAAAAGGCATTAAATGTATATTCGATATGCTCCTTGTATGCTTCTGTGCAAGTCATGGAAGCTCCCCTTTCTCCCACAGGGGGTGGTGCATGGTTTACGGGTACATTTTAAGCATTTATTTGAAATACTTATCAAAAAACTTATATAAAACAACACATAATGCCATAGGCAAACCAAATAACACACCACCAATCAAAATTCCTATGATTAACTGATATACAGAAAAGAAATCTGAAAAATAATAATTTCTTAATCCGAAAATTGAATTGACAAGAAAAAGTGTTCCAGTTATTAACCCCGGAGAGATTTTTCTATCTTTGATTGTATAAAAAAAATGGTCGCCAAAATTTATGATTCCCCATATAAGAATTGCCACTCCGAAACAGACAAACTGATTGATAAACACAAATAAAAAAACTGATACAAGAAGCATTGGATAGTAAATAAACAAATTGTTCGCCATCCAGTGTCCATGCGTCATATGATAAGGCAACCATTTATGCTCATACATCCACTTAGGGAAATCGCCAATAGCTTCCTCAAACAAGTGAAATGGTAAATAAATCACCAAATTAAAAAATATAAAATACATCAAATTCATTTTTCTTCCCTTTCTTTTGCTAACGCTTTTTCAAAATTTTCTTCCCATTTTTCCAATGTTTCTAAAAGCAAAAATTGTTGTTCCAGAATAGTCAGCCCAAATAATGGAATGTCCTTATGTGTGGGTAATTGTTCCGCAATCTGCATTTTAGTGTTTTGAATACTGTTTTTAATATTTACAATACACTCATTTGCGGAATTTTCGTCAAGCAAAGCCATATTCACAATAACTGCATTAAAATCTAAAAAGACTCTTGTTTCTGCCAAAGAAAATTTAATCATCAATTCTTTAAAAATTTCTTTTCCCTTTGGCGTTATTGTATACATTGTTTTTTCGGGCATATTGCCATTCTTAACAGTTTCACTAACAACATATCCTTTGCTTTCGTATTGAACCACTTTTTTGTAAACAGTAAACGAACCAATTTTTATCCACCTTGACAAGTTTCGGGATTCAATCTGTTTTTGTAAATCATACGCACTTTTAGGACTTTGGCACAATGAGCCTAAAATGATTAAATCAATCGTAGACATAATTCACCTCCATAGTTGTATTATCCAATACTGTATTATACAGTACTTTTGGCATTTGTCAAGTTATATAAATATTTCAAAAGCGGAAAAAGAAATACAAAATAATGTTTTTAAGATTTTATATGATAAAGTGAGAGGGGGGTTCGCCGTAGTCGGCATTGTGGGAATGTGTATAACTGGCTGTCTTTTGGAATTGTGGGTAATTCTGTTTGCAGGACGTGGGAAAGCGGCTCTTTCGCTTTTCCATGTGCTGTGAATAGAGTTATCCATGATTCCATAGCCTGTTATGCACATTTCCATAATGCTTTGTCTTTTAGTCTTTAGCTTCGTTGGTTCGGAATAGTGTGGTGCTGGCGGTCTATTTCTTGTTTTCGGTTGCTTGCTTCTTTACCGTACATGAGCATTTGCGCCAGGGTTATCATTGCCGTAACCTTCCAGCAGGTTGATGACGCCCCATACTGCCACGCCTGCGCCGATTGCTGTCACTACTGTCTTTAATCCTGTTACTGCTGTTGTAAAAAATGTCATTTTGATTACCTCTTTCTTTCTTAAAATTTGATTTTTTGATAAAGAAAGAGCTTTGATATGTAAATTCCCCACCCTTTGTGGTAAAATAAGGGCAGGGAAATCCTTTGGGAGAACCCTGTGCGGGCATCCGGTACATTCTGTTTGGCGATAGGCTGTGCCGGCTGTCCTGTTTCTGTCCGTTCCAAAGTACATACAAAACTCCTGTTTTCTGGCTTTATGCCAAAAGTTTACAAGCTCCATATTCAGTTGTTGTTTTGCACTTCAAATCCTTCTGTATTGCAGAAAGATTGACATTGTGTCCAGAAGCCGCTATTCAGTTGTATTTGGGGAATGATCTTCCTGCCCGCTGACTTCCCCGCAGTCAAACGCTTCATCCACCTCTGTATTTGGAGTAACTTTCATGTGCTGCAAATGCTTTACATAGTCCTCAATGTCAAAGGTGTTTTTCTGGTCATAATCGAACAGCTCCCTGTATCTGTCATGCTTCGTTATATCGAATTTATCCGAGAAGAATGGTCTGACACCTCTAAGCTGCATGATACATTTCCCGCCGTCCATGACCGCAATCTCGTCCTGCGACATAAGCTCCTTTCCGGTCTTTTGGTAATTAATCCCGTAGGACTGTGACGTACCCCGTGTGTCCGAGGTGTTATAAAGGTCTATCGTTTCCTTCCCTAAAACTTCTGCCAGCTCTTTGAGCGTGGTCTTTTCCTTTCCTCCGAGGAACAGGGTGGTGTCGCAATTCCCTTCAATCGTGTCAGCGTTGTCCTTGTAAATTGCCTTTAGCTGGGACTTTGACTGCAAAATAATAGAAGCTGATATTTCACGGCTACGAATTGTAGCAATCAGCTTCTCAAACTGTGGTATCTGTCCGATATTGTAGGCTAAGAATCCGGCGCCTTACTGTCTCACGACAGCAGGTTTCCGAACCCTCGCCCCGGAACCGCACGTACACCTCTCGATGTATACGGCTCCCCACTATACATCCTCTACAATTATTTATGGATTCTGTCATAGCAGTCTCCACACACTACAAGCGTTTTTCTTTTCTTCTTGTTCATAATCGCTCCCCATTCCGTATTAACATCAAGGTCGCTCATACTCTTTACTTGATACACTTTAACCGCTGGCACATATGCGCCGCACATTTCGCAGACATTCGCCTTATACCTGAAAAACAGTTCTTTCGGCTTGTTCATCTGCTCATATTCGGGTATGATGTCTGCATAACTCCCAAGGGCATACTTCACCCTGCGGAATCCCTCGTTGTAGAGGACTGCATATTTTGTACCCTTCTGTGTTTTGTACGGCACTTTAAACTCTTTGTTTTTGGTATATTTGAGCTTTGCTTTTGTCATTGTGATACGGTATTTTGCCGCAACGGTTTTGTACAGGCTGTACTCCATGACATAGTGGAACTTATTTAATACGGAGACATTGCTTGCAAGACGGTAGTAATTGTATATCCCCCGAATCTGTGCATTATATTTCCGTACCATTTCATGCACTGGCAGGAAAATATAATCGTTCCGCTGTAACGGCTTCCAGACTTCTTTTTCCCCTGCCCTTGACACGATTTTCAGCACACCGTAATTTAACAGCTTTCCTACCCATTTCTCTTTAGGCAGGTACAGCTTGATTTTGCCGGTGTAGGCTTTAACTGTCCCTTTTCCTTTGGCTTTTTTCAGCGCACTGTCGTTGCATACCGTAACGTCATAGCCAAGAAACCTCGCTTTGTCATCACTGTTCGTGATGAGTGTCTTTTCCGCAGATAATTCCAGTTTCAGCGTTTCCTCAAAGAATCTCCCAATATCTGACTTTATCTTTTCAGCGTCCTCTTTACTTCCGATTACTCCGATAAGAAAATCGTCGGCGTAGCGCACGTACTGTATCCGCTTATAGCTTGTGTCCATTGGGTCTCCCATAGGGATTTTCTGGAACTCCCTCTTTAATTCAGACAGGCGGTGTACTGCCTGCTGTTTTTCAATATCAGAGTAGCTGTCCCATTCCTTTCGGATTTTTGCTTTGCACCTTTGACGGTGCGACTGCTTCCTGGTGTATTCATTGTTTCTCTTTCTGCCCGCCCCTTTGTCAAACTCCTTTTTGTAGTCCTCCATGAATCGGTCGAACTCGTTCAGGTAGATGTTAGCAAGGATTGGGCTGATGCCGGAGCCTTGGGCTATGCCGCTGAAAGTGGCATTGTACTCCCAGTTCTCCATATACCCTGCATTGAGGAATTTCCAAATCAGCTCAATAAAGGCTTCATCTTTAATCCGCCTGCGCAGGATATTTATAAGGCTGTGGTGGTCTATCGTATCAAAGTACGACTTTATATCTCCCTCCACAAACCATTTCACACCCGTAAAGTTCTGCTGTAACTGTAAGAGTGCCGTATGGCAGCTCCTGTCTGGTCTGAAGCCGTGGGAATAGTTGGAGAATGTCGGGTCATAAATACTTTCAAGAATCATCTTAATGACTTCCTCCACCAGTTTGTCGTCTGATGACGATATCCCAAGCGGTCTCATTTTCCCATTTTTCTTTTTGATATACTGTCTGCGGACAGGGTTCGGCTGATAACCGTGGTTCTTCACCGTATGGATAATCCGCTCCACTCTTTCTTTACCATAACCGTCGAGTGTCAGCCCATCTATGCCGGGTGTCATTGCACCTTTATTGGCGTAGATGTTTTGGAGAGCCTGCAAGTAAAAATCCTCATTATACAGATTCCTGTACAGTCTCTCGTACTTGTAGTTTTCCTCTTTCGAGTGTTTCTGTAGATTCTCCAAAATAATCTTTGGACTTCTCATAGTGTCTCACACACCTTTCCTAAATTATTTCAGTCGTATAGCTGTCTCCCTTCGCCATGTGAACGGTATTACCGCCTCGGACTACTATGGAGACTCCGTAGCCATGCAGGATATTCAGGCACTATATGCCATAGCTTAAAATGGTAAGCGTTCCTGTTTAGGCTATCCTCGTTTAGGCTTGTCTGTACAAGCGTGTCATGTTGTCGGCTATGACGTTCGCCGTTTTCCGCTTATTGCGGCTGGTCAGTGCGGAATGTGATGTGTAGACGCAGTTCGCACAACTCTGCGTACACCCTGCACTGCCTGACGTATAATAGCTATCTTCCGTCAGTGCTGACGATAAAGCCCCTCTGGCTGTCATTTAAGCAGTGTAGCTGTTTAACCTCATACATGACATTTCATCTTGATGCCCGTTCACAGCCCGATAGCTGGCTGAATAGCACCGTTGCCGACATGCTATACTCCCCGTCGGGTCTCCCTTTCGGATAAGTCGGTTGATGATAGGAATTAGGCTTCAAACGAAGCCCTCACATTGAACCTACTATCTTGCTAAAGATAGATTACAAACAAGCCCGCGCGGAACAAATGGGCTCCGCTTACGAGCGCACNGCAAATTCATCAAGCAAGCACCTTACATGGACGGGAAGCCGCCCGCCGTATTCATCATCTGCCTTGTCGCATAAGAGATTGAATAACTGGGTATAGAGTATGCTCACGACAAAGTTAAAAGTGTCGTCGGTATCGCTGATAATGACGAAAAGGGCGGTCTTTCTGTCCCCCAGCGTGTCAAGCTCCATTTCGTCCGTTTCCATAAGCTCCCGCAGCTCCCGTATGTCAAATGGCGCAAGCCGCGCACCGCAGGAAATGAGGATAGAGCTTCGCGTCTTGCCCGCCGATAACAGGAATTTTTTGTACTGCCGGACAGCGAAATGCTCCGGGTCTTTTTCTTCCAGCCGTTCAAACATGAGGTCAACCGGGCTTTGAAATTCCGGGTCGTCCTCGCGGGCTTCGCTGGCGTTTATCATTTCAAGCAGCGTCGTGAAATTCTTTTCTTCCTCCGGGGCTTCATAGTGGATATAGCCGATAAGGGCGCAGTAAAAAAGCCGTTCCGACTTTACCCAAAAATCCTCCCCGGATTTCTCCCCGTCGCCTTTGGTGTTGGCGATTATGGTATTTACCAGCTTCAAAATGTCTTTCTCGCTCCGCAGATAGGCAAAGGGATTGTAGCGCATGGACTTTTTGAAATTGATTGTGTTCAGCACTTTTATCCGATAGCCGCCCCGCTGTAAGAGCTTCCCGCACTCGATTAAGACAGTGCCTTT
>CAJTGF010000012.1 GCA_910575585.1 Clostridiaceae bacterium | reverse complement strand
TTGGTCTCTGTGTCAACCCCTTTTCTTAAATTTATTGATAAATTTGAGTTAGACCGTAGGATGAGATTTTTTCAATCAGCTTAACTTAATGACATTGGATGAGACCAGGGAAACAGGAGGGCTGATACCCGACTGGTTCCCGTTTTGGGCTCATCGGAATGTCTGGCATATCTGAACCCGGACGGCACACAGCCTGCCTTCCCTCCCTGGCTCCGCGACTATCCCCGCCCATTGCTCACTCAACAATACAGCAATATGGCGAAATCAGAGTTCCGCTTTATTTGGGTTAGGAATCACGGGAAACAGCAGAATTGATTACTGTAAAAACAGAGAAAAGCAGAGGAGAAAGGATAATATATGTATACACAAAAGGGAGACAATCAGCCTATTACGGCAGAGCAGGTTTACAGACAGATACTACGGCGCATCATCAAGCTGAAGCTGGAACCGGGCCAGTTGATCAGCGAGAATCAGATGGCCAAAGAGTATGGGGTGTCCCGCTCGGTCATCCGGACCGTGTTTGTCCGGCTGCAGCAGATTGGATTTCTTGACGTGTATCCTCAGAGGGGAACGTATGTGAGCCGGATCGATCTGCACCACATTGAGGATCTGCTGATTTTGAGGACAGCCGTGGAAAAAGAAGTCATTTATGAGATGTTCACGTCCCTGGGCCATGAGGAGCGCAGCCAGTTGGTGAGCCAGTTGGAGGAGAATATGGCGGAGCAGGAGAAATGCCGGGATGAGACCGACTATTCCGGAAGATTTCCCCGTATTGACTCTGCGTTTCACAAAATTATGATAGACAGCGTGGGACGGTATGCCCTGGTTAATATGCTCAATGACCTGATGTACCATGTTCAGCGGTGGAGAAATTTTGACGTGGCATTCGGCAACCGTATCTCTGAACTGATCAGGGAACACTGGGCGATTGTCAATGCCATAAAGGCGGAGGATTTAATCCTGGCCCAGCAGAGCATGGCCAACCACTTGGAAACCATCACCTCCATTGCCGGTTATGCGGTGGCAAAGTATCCGTCCTATTTTATTGCATAAAGGCGGACAGGGCTCATTATTTTACGAGCAAAGCGGATGCTTCCATATCTAAGGTATCCGCTTTGGTTCCCCATGTTCTGACGGACCTCTTTCTGTGTAAACCTGAAGCATGTCTTATTTATTTTGTTGTCAGGAAGTGTGCCGAAAGAGGTTCCAAATTTGTGCAAAATAGATAAACGATTTTATGCAAAACAGACATTGAGTTTTGTGTCGGAATTTGTTATGATTATGTCAATCAAGAGAGATAACGGTTTACCGGAAACGGTAAATTTAATTTTAAAGACTACTTGTATACTAGAACACAAGAACTACGAGGGCTGGCATAAATGAACGAGAGCCAGCAAAGCCCACAGTGGGAGAACGGAAGCAGCAAGATATTTTTTCAAGCCAAACTTGTATACTAGAATACTAGATAAGTCTTTTTCTTTCGCGCAAGATTGATAAAAAACAGACAATCAAAGAAAGAGGTTGGGATTATGTACACATTAGGGATGGATATCGGTTCGACAACTTCAAAGGCGGTGATTTTGAGAGATGGACGGGAAATCGTGGCTTCCTCCATGGTGATAGCCACCGTGGGGACTTTAGGGGTGTTTCAGGTGATGGATCATGTTCTGGAGGAGAGCGGCCTTAAGAAGGAGGACATGGCCTGCATTGTAGCCACAGGGTATGGACGCCAGACTTACGGGGAGGCTGATTATCAGGTAAGCGAACTGACCTGTCATGGACTGGGAGTCCGTCATGTCTGTCCCCAGGCCAGGACGGTGATTGATATCGGAGGCCAGGACGCCAAGGTGCTTTCTTTAGGCGAGGAAGGGCGGATGGTTAATTTTGTGATGAATGATAAGTGTGCGGCAGGAACCGGGCGTTTTTTGGACGTGATGGCCAATATTTTGAAGCTGGATATTTCCCAGTTGGAGGTGGAAGCGGCAAGGTCGGAAAAACCGGCCAACATTTCCAGCACATGTACGGTTTTTGCGGAGTCTGAGGTGATCTCCCAGTTGGCGGCCGGGACGGCGATCCCGGATTTGGTGGCCGGAATCTGCCAGTCCGTGGCAGTAAGAACGGCTGCGCTGGCAAAGCGGGCCGGGATTAAGGAAAAGGTATTTATGAGCGGCGGCGTGGCCAAAAACGGAGGGGTCAGAAGCGCTCTGGAGAAGGAATTGGGAACAGAGATCGGGTGGCATCCTTTGGGACAGTTGATGGGAGCTTTGGGCGGATGCATCTACGGCTGGGAGAAGTCCCGGTAAAGTTTTCGTCATTGCCGGCCGGAGAAATCCAGAGAATCAGAGACTGCCGGACAGACACAAAGCCAGGGCAGGAAAGGATGGTTCAGGGCAGCGCTTTTCGGGCGCTGTATCCCATGGCTGGGATGACGGAGGAACGTAAGAAGATTAGCCTTTTCGTCAAATCCATAGGGCGAAAGGGCAATCGATAGAAAGTTACAGGATTACATTACATCCTGTGACAGCAGGCGGACACCTGCGGGAAAAAATATAAGGAGGTTTTTCATTATGGCAGAAGAAGTGAAGAAAAGCAGGCCGGCGCCGGACCCCAATTCGGCCAAGTACAAATTGGGGCAGATTGCGGCCAAGGCTTACAGTGACGCCATGGAAGCAAAGAAGCGGGGAGAGATGGTGGGGTGGTGTTCCAGCAATTTCCCGGTGGAGATTCCGGCAACCCTGGGGCTGTATGTGTGCTACCCGGAGAACCAGGCGGCAGGTATCGCGGCCAGAGGCGGCGGGGAGAGGCTGTGCAGCGTCAGCGAGGGCGACGGGTATTCCAATGATATCTGCGCCTACGCCAGGATTTCCCTTGCCTATGCCAAGCTGAAAGAGGCGCCGGAACAAGATATGCCCATGCCGGATTTTCTGCTTTGCTGCAACAATATCTGCAACTGCATGATTAAATGGTACGAGAATATTTCCAAGGAATTGGGAATTCCCATGATTATGATTGACATTCCCTTTAATCCGGACTATGAGGTGTCCGACGCGGAAACCGAGTACATAAAGGCGCAGTTCTGGGACGCTATCCGCCAGTTGGAGGAGATTACGGGCAAGAAGTGGACGGATGAGCGGTTTAAGGAAGTTATGGAATCCTCCGGGCGGGCCAGCCGGATGTGGATTGAAGCCACGTCCCAGGCAAGGCATGTTCCCTCCCCCTTTAACGGGTTTGATTTGCTGAACCACATGGCGGTTATGGTGACTGCCAGAGGCACCAAGGAGGCAGGGGACGCCATGGAGACTCTGCTTAAGGAGTACAAGGACAACCACGACAAGGGCGTCTCTACGTTCAGGGCGGAAGAGAAATACCGCATTATGTTTGAAGGAATCGCCTGCTGGCCGTGGCTTAGGGTTACCTCCACAGGACTTAAGAGCAGGGGCATCAATATGGTGACTACCATTTACGCCGACGCGTTCGGATTTATCTATGATGATTTTGACGGGATGTGCAGGGCTTACGCCAATGTGCCTAACTGTATGAATCTGGAGCACTCCAGGGACAAGAGAATTAAGCTGTGCAAGGACAACCATGTGGAGGGGCTTCTGGTTCACACCAACCGTTCCTGCAAGCTGTGGTCCGGATTTATGCCGGAGATGAGCCGCCAGATCGGGGAAGCCTGCAAGATCCCGGTGGCTTCTTTTGACGGCGACCAGGCAGACCCCAGGAATTTCTCCGAGGCCCAGTATGACACCAGGGTTCAGGGATTGATGGAAATTATGGAAGCAAATAAAGGAGGGAACAAATAATGACAGCGAATGAATGGTTGGCAAAGCTTCATGAAGCGGCATCCTGTCCTAAAAAGCATATGGAGCGCTACTTAAGCCAGGGCAAAAAGGTGGTGGCTGTGGCTCCGGTGTACACCCCCATGGAACTGATTCACTCCATGGGCCTGGTTCCCATGGGCGTGTGGGGCGCCGACGTGGAGATTAAGGAAGCCAAGAAATATTATCCGGCCTTTATCTGTTCCATTATGCAGACAATTTTGGAAATGGGCATTAAGGGTGAGTATGACGGCGTGTCCGCCATTGTGATTCCCTCCCTGTGCGATTCTTTAAAGACCCTGGGTCAGAACTGGAAATATGCGGTGAAAGAGATTCCCTTTATTCCCATGTCCTATCCCCAGAACCGGAAGCCGGATTACGGCATCAAATTTACCAAGGCCGGATACCAGCGGGTCATCAGCGATTTGACCATTGCCGCAGGGGCTCAGTTTTCCGAGGCTGCCCTGGCAGAGTCCATTAAGGTATACAATGAACACAATCAGGTGATGCGGGAATTTGCCGAGATTGCATCCACTGCCAGACTGACGGCGGCGGAGAGAAACGACGTGTTTAAGAGCGCATGGTTTATGCTGCCGGAGGAGCACACGGCTGTGGTGAAGGAACTGAACGCGGCGCTGAAGGAAGGGCCGGAGGATGAGGGGAAGGCGCGGGTTCTGGTGACCGGAATTCTGGCGGATTCTCCAAGCCTTCTCAAGATTTTGGACGACAACGGAATCAAGGTGGTATTTGACGACGTGGCTCATGAGTCCAGGCAGTACCGCATTGATGTGCCGGATATGGCAAATCCCATGGACGCTTTGGCTCAGAAATTTGCGGATATGGACAACTGCACTTTGCTGTACGACAAGGAGAAAAAGCGGGTGGATTATATAATTGAACAGGCAAAGGCTCACAGCGCCGACGGCGTTATTGTTCTGATGACCAAGTTCTGCGATCCGGAGGAGTTTGACTATGTGCCCATTAAGCGGGCCTGCGAGGCGGCGGGGCTTAAGCACTTAAATATTGAGGTTGACCGCCAGATGGTGAATTACCAGCAGGCAGGTACCATGATTCAGGCGTTTAAGGAGATGTTTTAACTGGCAGAACGCGATTGGATTAATGGGGTTTGGTAAATACTGTTTTGAGGAATATTTTAAATAAGATTAGGAGATTATTGTATGATTAACAAAGATAAAATGCCAGTAACCATAGGTGTGGCATTTGTGTGGTTTACTACCCAGTTTGGAGGCGGTTTCGCGTCGGGAAACCAGCTTCGGCAGTATTTTGTGCAGTTTGGCGTCTGGGCGTTTATTACCTGCGTCATAGCACAGTGCATCGGGGCTTTTTACCAGTGGTACGCGCTGAAATACGCAAAGAAACATGAGGTTTACGACTATAAGAGTTTTAATGACAGTTTTTACGGAAAATACTCGTTCATCTTTTCCAACCTGTACGAGCTGGTGTATCTGGTGACCATCTGCGTGGCTCCGGCAGCCGCGTTTGCCACGGGCGTAAGCACCATGGAGAGCGCGTTTGGGATTAATCACTGGATCGGAACGGTTTTCGTGGGCATTTTCATCTTTATTGTTGCCGTTTACGGCACTAACGTGGTGCGCAGGGTGGCGGCTACTTTGTCGGTGTTAATCGTGTCCGGGCTTTTGATCGTGTACATTCCCAATATCATTGCCCAGTGGGGAAGCATTTCCGCTAATATGTCTGCCAGCATTGCCAATCCGGCTCCTGTGGGCAAAGCCTTCTGGACCGGGATCGTGTACGCGGCGTTCCAGTTGGCTTCCATCGGACTGCTGGTTCAGCACGCCAAGCCATTTGCCAGCCCGGACGACGCTAAGACTTCCATGCTCTACGGCCTGGGCGTGAATACGGTGATCTGCCTTATGGCGGTTCTGGGCCTTATGGCCATTACCGACGACCCGGAATTTGCCGCTGCCAGCATTCCTCTGCTGATTCTGGTGAATAAGGGTGTGGCTCCCGGACTTTTGCGGCCCATTATTTCCATCCTTATTGTTTTAGGTTCCGTTTCCACGGCGGTGAACATGATCGCGGGTATGTCCAACCGTGTTTGCACGGCGCTGGATAAGGACTTTGACCCCACGGCAAAACCGGGAAAGAGTGTGATTATCGTTACGTTTGTCTGTACCGTGGTGGCGTTCCTTATCGCCCAGTTGGGACTGAACAAGATCGTGTCCGTGGGCTATGCTTACCTTGGGTATCTGACCATTCCGGTGGTTATGATTCCTTATGTGCTGCACATGATCTCTACAAAGGGGACGGCAGAGTGATCAAGGTTATCCCCTGCCCTGCAAAAGTGGGTTATTTCGGACCTGCCGGAAAATGAATCCTGGCGGGGAAAACAGAATTTATATAGGTAAGAAAGGAGTTACAACAATTATGAGCAAACCACTTGAGGGAATTAAGGTTGTAGAACTTGCTAATTTTATTGCGGCGGCTTCCGCAGGACGGTTTATGGCTGATTTGGGAGCGGATGTTGTGAAAATTGAGTCTGCCAAGGGGGACCCTTTAAGGCATACGGCTCCATCGGAGGGGCGGCCTCTGGATATGTATGAAAACACTACCTGGGACCTGGAAAATGCCAACAAGAGATGCATCTCCCTGAATATGAAGGATGCGGCGGGCAAGGAGGCGTTTTTTAAGCTTTTGGACCAGGCGGATGTGCTGATTACCAACTGGCGGGTTCAGGCTTTGGAGAGGGCCGGCCTTGACTATGAGACGCTGAAGGTAAAATATCCCAAATTGGTTTACGCCATCTGTACCGGGTACGGGGAGTACGGGCCGGACAAGGATCTTCCGGGGTTTGATTTTACCGCGTTTTTTGCCAGAGGCGGGTACTTTGATTCTCTCCGCCAGAGAGGGACCGTTCCTTTTAACGGGGTTCCCGGGCTTGGGGACCACAATGTGGGCATGAACCTGGCGGCCGGCATTCTGGCGGCTTTGTACCAGGCCAAAACCAAGGGAATCGGCGAGAAAGTGGAGACTTCCTTGTTTGAGAGCGCGGTTTACAACATGGGCATGATGGTGCAGGCGTCTAATTACGAGGGCATTGCCCAGCAGTATCCCATTGACGTAAGGGAGACTGCCAATCCCTTTAACGCTGCCTGGAGGACCAAGGACGACCGGTTTATCCAGACCTGCATGCCGGATTACAATACATACTATAAAAAGTTTATTGCAGCCATTGGCCGTGAGGATCTGGTGGACAATGAGGACTATTTCCCCATTCTTACCTGCCAGTCCAAGGGGCTTGCCACCCAGGTATACGACATCGTGATGGAGCAGTTTGCCACCAGGACGGAGGCGGAGTGGCGTCCCATTCTGAAGGCGGCGGATATTCCTTTCTCCCTGTGCCAGAACTGGATTGAGATTCGCAATGACAAGCAGGCGGAGGCCAACAACTGTTTCTATGATATGAAATACGCCAACGGCAATGTAAGAAGGCTGGTGCGGCTTCCTGTGAAATTCCAGGAGATGGGCGTGCCGGAGTACAAGGCCGGTCCCCTGATCGGCGAGAACGGACCGGAGATTTTAAGGGAGCTGGGCTATGACGACGAACAGATTCAGAAGATGCTGGATGAGGGCGCTTTGTTTGTGTGGAAGGATGAATGAAACTGATAGATAAACCTTTGGGCCGGTGTTTGTGGGAGCAGGCCAGGATAAACGGACAGCGGCCGGCTATGGAAATGGGGGATTGGAGCTGTACTTTTAAGGAGCTTGACCGTGTTTCCGATCTTTTGGCCGGCCGGATGAAGCGGTACAACATAGAAAAGGGTACCCATGTGGGAATCTGGAGCGTTAACAGTCCCAATTGGATTTTTACGTTTTTGGCTCTGGTGAAGGTGGGCGCCGTGCCGGTGCTGATTAATACTTGCTATAAGCAGGAGGAAATGAAAGGGCTTCTGAATTACTCGGATGTGGAGGTACTGTATTACGGCAATGGGTACAAAACCATTTTGTATGATGACGTGATTGCCTCCATCCAAAAGAACACCCCCAAGGTGCGGCATTTTATCCCGATCGGCGAGAAGGAGGAAGGAAATTGGATGCGCGAGGGGGATTTTTCCCCCGAAGAGCGTTCCGATAGGGCTTTGGAGGAGACGAAAGGGAAAAAGGACCTGGTTTCTTCTTCTGACCCGCTGTGCATGATTTTCACTTCCGGAAGCACTTCCCTGCCAAAGGGGGTGGTGCTGACCCATTACAATGTGGTGAACAACAGCAGGACCATGATTGAGTGTCTGGGCTGGACGAAGGAGGACAAGATGTGCATCACGGTTCCGCTGTTTCACTGCTTCGGCATTACGGCGGGAATCGTTTCCTGCATCCAAAGCGGCATGTGCATGCATCTCATCCCCTATTTTAAGACGGGGAAAGTGTGGGACGGCATCAATACCTACGGCTGCACGGTATTAAACGGGGTTCCCAGCATGTTTTTGGCCTTGATCCGAAAAACCGAGTACAAGGACAGAAAGGCAGATGGGCTTAAATCCGGGATTATTGCCGGTTCGCCTGTTACGTCTGAGGAATACAGGGAAATCTGCGGACGGTTTGTGAATATGCACCTTTTGACCTCCTATGGCCAAACGGAGACTTCCCCCTGCGTCACCATGGCGGATTGGGAAGGCATCCATGACGAGAAGGTGATTTCCGCGGGCAAGGTGACAAAACATGTGCAGGCGCGGATTTGGGACCTGGATGGGAGTCAGGAGGCAAAGGAGGGAGAACCTGGAGAGATTCAGGTAAAGGGCTACAATGTGATGAGCGGGTACTACAACCTGCCTCTGGCCAATGAGAAGGCGTTTACCCGGGACGGTTGGCTGAAAACCGGGGATATCGGATGGTTTGATAAAAAGATGGAACTGCATATTACGGGGAGAATCAAGGAGATGATTATCCGGGCAGGAGAAAATATTTCCCCTCAGGAGATTGAGCAGGCCATCCGGGGCCTTAAGTGGGTGGAGCAGGTGAAAGTGGTGGGCGTTCCGGCGGAGGTTTTGCAGGAAGAGATTGCGGCGTGCATTATCCCGGCAGAGGGGTGCAGGGTGTGTGAGGAGGAGCTTTTAAGGTATCTGCAGCCTAAGCTGGCTCATTATAAAATCCCGTCTTATGTGCTGACGTTTGATGAGTTTCCTATGAATGCCAGCGGGAAGATTAATCTGAAGGTGATTCGGGAAATGGCCGCGCAGAGGGTGGAACGCATAAGAAGGGAGAGGCAGGCCCGGGAGATTTTGCGGAATAGATAATAGATCAAGGAGGATATAAGCAATATGGCAGAAGCGTTTTTTACGGAGCAGCATGAATTGATTCGAAGGTTAGCCCATGACTTTGCGCAGAAGGAACTGACAAAGGAAGTTCTGGACAAGGTGGAGGAGACGGAGACGTTTCCGGAGGAGATTTTAAATAAGATGGCAAAAGCCGGATTTTTTGGGATTAAGATTCCAAAGGAACTGGGGGGACAGGGAGCGGACGCCCGTTCTTATGTGCTGGTGATGGAGGAGATTGCCAAGGTGTCGGGCGTGGCAAGCATCTATGTGTCCAGTCCCAACTCCTTATCCGGCGGTCCTCTTCTTCTGGCGGGAAATGACGAGCAGAAGGAGAAGTATCTGCGGCCTGTGGTTACGGGGCAGAAGAAGCTGGCTTTCGCGCTGACGGAGCCGGGAGCCGGGTCTGACGCGGGAAGCGTTGCCGCCACGGCCAAAAAGGAGGGAGACCACTACGTTCTTAACGGGCGCAAATGTTTTATTACCATGGCTCCTTTGTCGGATTACGCGGTGGTGTTTGCCAAGACGGATGTGACCAAAGGAAACCGGGGATTGTCGGCTTTCGTTCTGGATATGCACGGGGAAGGCGTTTCCTGCGGGAAGCCGGAGAATAAGATGGGGGTTATCGGCTGCGCCACGTCTGACATTATTATGGACAATGCCATTATTCCCCAGGAAGACCGTCTGGGAGAAGAGGGGGACGGCTTTAAGATTGCCATGCAGACGTTGAATACCGGGCGTCTTGGGGTTGCGGCCCAGTCTATCGGCGTAGCCTCCGGGTGTCTGGAGGAGGCGGTTAAGTACGCCAGGGAGAGGAAGCAGTTTGGGCGGACTATCGGAAGCTTCCAGGCCATCAGCTTTATGATTGCGGACATGGCGACCAAGCTGGAGGCGGCCAAACAGTTGGTTTACAAGGCGGCTTATATGATGGATACGAGACAGGACGCCACTTTAAATGCTTCCATGGCCAAGTATTTTGCTTCGGAAGTGTGCAATGAGATTGCCCAGAAGGCGGTGCAGATTCACGGAGGATACGGATTTATCAAGGATTACAAGATTGAGAGAATGTTCCGCGACTGCCGGGTATTTACCATCTACGAGGGAACCAGCCAGGTACAGCAGATGGTGATCGGCGGCAGGCTGTTGAAGAAATAGCAGAAGGAGGAAAACAGACCATGAAAATTTTAGTTTGCGTAAAACAGGTGCCAGACACCAATGAAGTGAGGATTGACCCGGTAAAGGGAACCTTAATCCGGGACGGTGTTCCCAGCATTCTCAATCCGGACGACGCCAATGCCCTGGAGGCGGCTCTTATGCTTAAGGACAAGGACCCGGACGTGGAGATCGCGGTTCTGACCATGGGGCCTCCTCAGGCAGGTTACATGCTGCGGGAATGTCTGGCCATGGGGGCGGACGAGGCTTATCTGTTAAGCGATCGGGCCTTTGGAGGCGCGGATACCTGCGCCACTTCTACTACCATTGCGGCGGGTATCCGCAAAGTTGAGGGGGTGGACGTGATTTTCGCAGGCCGTCAGGCCATTGACGGGGATACGGCCCAGGTAGGCCCTCAGGTGGCGCAGCGTCTGGGGATTCCGGTGGTTACCTATGTGCAGAGCATCCGGATGGATGAGGACAAGGTGACGGTTCAGAGGCAGATGGAGGACGGGTACGAGGTGGTCGAGGTAAAGCTGCCCTGTCTTCTCACCTGCGTTAAGGAGCTGAACGAGCCCAGGTATATGTCTGTGGGAGGGATTGTGGACGCTTATCAAAAGGATATTACGGTGTGGAACCACATGGACGTGGAGCTTGACCCCGCGGACTGCGGATTGAACGCATCCCCCACCCAGGTGTTTCGCTCCTTTACTCCGCCCCAGAAAGGCAAAGGGGAGATGCTGTCCGGCACGGTTCAGGAGATGGCAGAGGCTTTAGTCGGCAAATTGGCGGAGAAACACTTGGTATAAGGAGGAGAGACTACAATGGCTGTTAATGTTATTAAAGAGAAGTGCAAAGGGTGTACAAAGTGTGTGAAGAGCTGTCCGTTTACCTCGATTACCATGGAAGAGAAGAAGGCTGTCATTGGAAGCGGATGTACCGGATGCGGTCAGTGTGTGGAGGCATGTCCTTTCGGCGCCATTGAGAAGAGCGGCGACGGGAAAGAGGCCGCGGATTTAAGCGCGTACCGCGGCGTTTGGGTATTTGCGGAGCAGAGGGAAGGGAAACTGATGCAGGTGGCGGTTGAGCTTCTTGGGGAGGGAAGGAAACTTGCGGAGGAAGTGGGCTGCGAACTTTGCGCGGTTTTGTGCGGAAGCGGCGTGGAAGATCTGTCCGGGGAATTATTTGAGTATGGGGCAGACAAGGTTTATTACGCGGATGCCCCTGAGCTGGCTCAGTATACTACGGACGCCTATACCAAGGCGATCTATGAGGCCATTACTACATACAAACCGGAGATTGTGCTGCTGGGGGCTACCCATATCGGCCGTGACCTGGGACCGTGTCTGGCGGTGAGATGCAATACCGGCCTTACGGCGGACTGCACAAGGCTGGAGATTAACCGGGAGACCAAGGGAATCATGCAGACCCGTCCTGCTTTTGGCGGCAATCTGATGGCTACCATCGTTTGTCCCAACCACAGGCCCCAGATGTCTACGGTGAGGCCGGGGGTTATGGAGAAGGCCAAGCGTCAGGAGGGCAGAAGCGGGGAGCTGGTGAAGCTTTCTGTAAGCTTTGGGGAGAATGATATCCGGACTAAGGTTGTGGAAGTGGTGAAGAGCGTTAAGGAGATGGTTTCCCTGACCGACGCCGACATTATCGTGTCAGGAGGCATGGGACTTGGAAAGCCGGAGGGCTTTGAGCTTTTGAAGAAGCTGGCGGACCGTCTGGGAGGAACCATCGCGGCTTCCAGGGCCGCCGTGGACGAGGGATGGATTGACCATGCCTATCAGGTGGGCCAGACGGGCACTACGGTGAAACCTAAGATTTATTTTGCATGCGGAATCAGCGGGGCGATTCAGCATGCGGCCGGTATGCAGAATTCCGGGCTGATTGTGGCGGTTAATACCAATGAGAACGCTCCGATTTTTGATATTGCGGATATTGGGATTGTTGGGGATTTGTATAAGGTGATTCCGGCTGTTTTGGAGGAGCTTGATAATTGAGTGAGCAAAGGGCGGGTATTGTCGTGAGAAGCCAGTCAGAGAAGGAGAGATGTCCCGTCCGGGTTCAGATATGCCAAGCATTCCGATGAGCCCTTAAAGCGGGAACCAGTCGGGTATCAGCCCTCCTGTTTCCCTGGTCTCATCTCCATGGCATAAATTCACCCTGCCGGGACATCTCTCCTTCTCTGCCTGGCAAAAGCAGGATTCGCTGGCTGAACTTTGCTCACTTAAAGTGGTTCTGATAGGGGACGCTTCCGCGACTTTGCAGAAAAAATATCTGCTTTTTATGGCCTCGGTATATTGTTGAGTGATATCTTTCTGCTATGGGGGCGAAACGGCAACTCTATCGGAAACACTTAAGTGAGCAAACCTTGACTGGCGAATTCTGTTTTTGACAGGGAGGGGAGGCAGGCTGTGTGGCGGGCGGGTGAATTTATGCCGTGGAGATGAGACCAGGAAAGCAGGAGGGCTGATACCCGACTGATTTCCGCTTTAAGGGCTCATCGGAACGTTTGGCATATCTGAACCCGAACGGCACACAGCCTGCCTTCCCTCCCTGGCCCACGATCAAATCCGCCCTCTCTTCATATTGGCGTTCAAACAGTAACTATGGCTCCTGTTATCTGTCAGCGGTGACGGGATAAGGGCAGTTTTTTTCGGGAATGAAATAGAGGTTTTAGATAGGAAGGAGCGGGGATGTTGACTGAGTACATAGGTATGGAGGAGGTTCTGCCCGGGGTCTGGCGGGTGGGAGTTCCTCTTAAAGGGAATCCTCTTAAGGAGCTGAACAGTTATGTGGTGCTGGGAAAGGCCAAAGGGACGAAGAATCTGCTGATTGATACGGGCTTTCGCACCCGGGCATGCAAAGAAGCGCTGCTTTGGGGGCTTTCCCGGCTGGGGGTGAGGATGGAGGAGACGGATATTTTGCTGACCCACCTTCATGCGGATCACTGCGGAAACGGGCCGGATCTGGTGAAGGAGGGGAACCGGATTTTTATAGGGCGCACAGACGGGGAGATCATGGTGGGAGCCGGGGAATGGAAGGCGGAAAGCTTTGGGGATGCAAAGAGGGGCCGGGGGGTGGAGACGATTCACGGACGTAAGAGGGAGCGGTTAAGGGAACACGGCATTTGCCCGGGTTTGATTGAGGAAATGCGAAAGCGCGCTCCGTCCAGGACCATGGCGCCTTGTCCTGATTTTGCGGATTACACCTTTCTGGATGAAGGGGATGTGCTGATAGCAGGGCAGTACCGGCTGCGGGCCATTGATGCGCCGGGCCACACGCCGGGACAGATGTGCTTTGAGCTGGAGGGGACAGGGGCCATGATTTTGGGAGATCATGTGCTTTTTGACATTACTCCCAATATTACGGACTGGCCGCAGGTCCGGGATTCTTTGGGAAATTATCTGGACAGTCTGACGAAACTTGACGGCTATGACGTGAAGATTCCTCTGCCCGGTCACAGGAAGCCGGGGGATTATCACGGGAGGATTAGGCAGCTTAAAGATCATCACAAGATGCGGCTTGAGGAGTGCCGCCAGGCTGTAAAGCGGCTTGGGAAAGCCGGATTGTATGAGATTGGAGGCAGCATGACCTGGAACATCCGGGTATCCGGCTGGGATGAGTTTCCTCCGGCCCAGAGATGGTTTGCTTTGGGAGAGTGTCTGGCTCATCTGGACCACTTGAAAGAAATGGGACAGATTGAGGAACACAGGGAAGGAGGAGTGATTTGGTATGAAGCTTAATCGGTGGGTGTATGCGTTTGCGGGGGTGGTGACTTTGCTGCTGGCCGGGCTTGTGTATGCCTGGAGCGTGCTGTCTATGCCTTTGGCAGCATATTTTACGGAATGGACCAAGGCTCAGATGTCCTTGACTTTTACCATCTGCATGATGTTTTTTTGTTTCGGGTGCATGGCAGGAGGGATGACGGCGGGAAAATTGAACGTGAAGATCCATGTGCGGCTGTCAGGAGCGCTGTTTTTTGCGGGGTTTTTCATTGCCGGCAGGGCCAATTCCCCGGCTGTGCTGTATCTGGGCTACGGGGCGCTGTGCGGGTTTGCGTCGGGGTTTGTGTACAATGCGGTGCTGAGCACCATGAGCGGCTGGTTTCCTGACAAGCAGGGGCTGATTTCCGGAATCCTTTTGATGGGGTTTGGCATCAGCTCGTTTTTGGTGGGAAAGATCTACCAGGCAGTGACCCCGTCCGGGGAGGGCGTAGAGGCCTGGAGAGATTCGTTTTTCTGGTTTGGGGTGATCTTGGCAGCGGTGCTGTTTGTGTGCGGGTGCTTTTTCGTCAGGCCGGATAAGGAATCCCTTGCGGCCATGGGCGTCTTGGCGGAGGACAAAAAGCAGGGGGCAGAGGACGAACCCTGCATTGATACAAAGGCCATGGTCAGGCGTCCCAGCTTCTGGCTGTTTTTTTGCTGGACCATTGCCATGGGCGGAGCGGGCATGGCTTTGATCAGCCAGGCCGGCGGGATTGCGAAGGAGGCGGGGCCTGAACAGGCGGCGGGAACCATTGCCACGGTTGTTGGGCTTATCTCTATTTTTAACGGCCTGGGACGGGTGTTTTTTGGAAATCTGTTTGACAAAAGAGGCCGGCGGGTGACTATGATGGCAGTGGGCATTGGATTTGGCTTGTCTGCGGCTGTTTTGGCGGCAGCTCTGGGGCTTAAGGCATTTTTCCTTGTGGTTCTTGGTTTTGGGTGCTGCGGATTTTTTTACGGAGGTCTTAATCCCAGTATCTCGGCGTTCGTCAATGCGTCCTATGGCCCCACCCATTATCCGGTGAATTTTTCGGTGATGAATCTGAACCTTTTGATGGCCTCTTTTGGAGGGACCATCGCGGGAATGCTGTTTGACGCCAGCGGCTCTTATATGAGTACCTGCCTGTTTATGATAGGCGGCGGGCTTGTGAGTCTGGTATTTGCGGGGATGATCCGGAAGGTATAGAGGGAGAGCAAAGGAAGGGGGAGGACCGGAGGATGTACGTAAGGCAGCGAACCGGGACGCCTATGGCCGCAGGCGATTTTAAATGGCGGTCCGGGTTACTGGTTGCTGGGGATCAGTGATATCGCAAAAATCCGCAGCGCTTACTGGACGAATGTGCCAGCCGTTGGCGGATAACACAAAATTAGCCATAAGAGAGAGTTGGTAATGCTGCGGTATTATAACTCTCTCTTTTCGTTGTTGCTCCCAACACTACCATTTATGAGAAGTTAAAAAGAGATTTGAGCGATAACAACAGCCACAAATCAGAAACCTATATCCTGTGAGGGAGAATCAATTATATTTCATTCAGATTCTCCTGCATCATCATCAAAAACTTTTCCGCAGGCTTGGAAAAGACCTGATATTTTTTCCAGATCATATACATTTCAATCTCAATGGACGGTGACAGGGGACGAAACGTAAGCCTGCTGTCACCGGAGGTATTGATGATACGGTCAAAACAGACAGCGTACCCCAAACCCTCTTCCACGAGCAGGGAAGCATTGAACAGCAGATTATAAGTCATGATGATATCCAGCTCCGAGAGGCGGCGCTTCATCCACTGGGACATTCTGCCGCCCTCAGTTTCCTGCTGTGATATCAGTAATGGCTGGTCACACAGGTCTTCTGGAGAGACAGATTCTTTTTCTGCCAATGGCGAATCCTTTCGCATTAAGACACCCCAGATATCCTTTGACGGGAGCTTTAATACTTCATAGTTCTTTGTGTCCGGCGTTC
Organism: Clostridiaceae bacterium; assembly: GCA_910575585.1. Lineage (GTDB taxonomy): Bacteria > Bacillota > Clostridia > Lachnospirales > Lachnospiraceae > UBA3402. The sequence goes on along the minus strand of CAJTGF010000012.1, from coordinate 79,038 downwards.
CGAATATAATCCCGAAATCAATCAGTCCTTTATCCAGCTGCTCTTTGACAAAGACCGAATTGCCGCTGGAAATATGGTAATGGATTCCGGGATAAAGTTTTTTTAAACTTCCGGCAACTCTTGCCAACAGGCGCATACCATCTGTCTCTCCGGCGCCAATATAGATATCTCCGATGATTACATCATCGGAACAGGCAATTTCCTTTTCCGTTTTCTTTACCAGATCCAGAATTTCCTCAGCCCTTTTCCGGAGAATCATTCCCTCTTCTGTCAGCGTAACCTTGCGGGAACCCTTTGTGCCGCGGATCAGGAGCTGTTTTCCCAGTTCCTCTTCCATATTTTTAATCTGTGTGGAAAGCGTAGGCTGTGAGAGATGAAGAGACTCGGCAGCCCGTATGATGCTTTGCTCTCTTGCGATGGCAAGAAAGTATTGAAGTACACGTATTTCCATAGTCTTTCGCTCCTTATTACCCATGTCAGTAAAAAAATCCTATCACAAGTTTCAATAGGTTTCAACTATAAAAATGGATTACATAAAAATATTTGCTATTTTTCTTGTGTGGATTTATAGTTAAATTCAGAAACTCCACAGCAGGCTGTGGGGCTATCAAATACGTCAGGGTGTGCAGGGATTTTGACGAAATGCGGGCTTACCTGCAGGAGTCCGTACAGCAGAGGCTGAAGGATGAAAAAAGTAAAGAAAAGAGTCATAACAAAAAATAATACTGTAAAGGAGCGCAGGGAATGAACAAATTTGAATATGTATGGCCTGTAAAGGTTTATTTTGGAGAAAATACCGTTAAAGAAAAACTGGAATCAGAATTGAAGAACTGGGGCAGGAATATTATGCTGGCCTACGGAGGAGGTTCTATCAGGAAAAACGGTATTTACGATGAGATTATGGGGGTATTAAAGCAGGCGGACAAGAATGTGGTAGAATTTAGCGGTATTACCGCTAATCCCACCTATGCCAAAGTTCAGGAAGGGATTGAACTGTACAGAAAGGAAGAGATCGACCTGATTCTGGCTGTTGGCGGCGGTTCCGTAATTGATTGCTGTAAGATTATCACAGCAGGTGTGTATATTGATGAGGATCTGTGGGACAGCCAGATAAACCATAAGCAAGTAGCAGAGAAGATGGGATGTTTTGCCGCGGTGGTCACTATGTCTGGCGCAGGTGCGGAAATGGACTGCCTTGGAGCTTGTTCCAATGAGGAGTTAAAGCTGAAAAAGACTTTCATCGGCAGCTACGCAAAATTTGTAATGGAAGATCCCCGCTATGTAATGGAGGCGCCTTTAAGCATGTTTATGCCCGGTGTATTCGATTCGTTATCTCATTGTATGGAAACGTTCTTTGGCAATGTCACCAATGTACATGATGAAATGAATATAGGCTTAATGCGCAATATCGTCAGAAATATGCGTGAGCTTTCCGCGGGCAACGATACCCTGACTGTCCGATCAGATTTAATGTGGGACTCCTCGCTGATTCAAATGTTTTTGCTTAACGCGGGTAAGCCGGGAGACTTTCAGGCACATCAAATGGAAAATCTGCTTGGCGCCCATTCCCACGGAACCCATGGCGTACAGCTGGGAATCCTCCAGCCTGTTTATTACCGCCACATTTATAAATATGGCGCGGATAAATTCGCCTGGTTTGCCAGGGCGGTAATGGATATAGATGCTGAGGGAAAAACAAAGGAAGAGTTGGCGCTGGCCGGAATTGACGCGTTGGAGGTCTTAATTAAGAACGCGAACCTTCCCCTAAGCTTTCACGAGGCAGGCTATGAGCTGACCTTAGAGGTGGCAAAGGATGTCGCGGAGAATTTCACTGCCTCACCCGGTTCCTGCAGGCCGCTGTCAAAAGAAGAGGTTGTGGAAATTATAATGAAATGCAAATAAGAATAACTTCTCGGAATCTCAATGAATGTGATTCTAACTGAAAATTGACAACTGAATATCGTGCATGAAAAGAAAATTGAGAAAAATGGACATAGATATTGGGCATAGCGGGTACTATGCCTTAAAATCTTATGGAATCAACATTCCCGGTGGGATTCCGGGCCAAAAACAGAGTAACAATCCTGCATGACAGAATCCGTCTTGGAAAGATCGAGATACCAGAACTGTACAATATAATCCCAGGTGCTTTTGGGAAGCACAAAGGGATCCGGGTAAAATTTAAGGAACTGGGATACGAAAGTATCCTGAAAGGCGGCATGACCGCCAGGGTTACAAGGCAACATAAAAAATCGCCTCCAATCAAAAAATGTACTTTTTGATCAAGGGCGCGAAGCGCCGCATTTTTTAACGATAGAAATCTATGGAAGCCTGTTTTTATCTCCCCATTCGCACATGGCATCTAATATGGGGATGAGTGACTTTCCGCGTTCTGTAAGGCTGTATTCGACCTTTGGCGGAATCTGCGGGTATTCTTTTCTGTTTACCAACTGGTCTGCCTCTAATTCTTTTAATGTAGAGCTTAGCGTTTTGAAAGAGATCTCGCCGATATACTTTTTCATTTCATTAAAGCGGACGATGCCAAATTCCATAAGCGTATAAAGAATTGTCATTTTGTATTTCCCATTGATGAGGGATAGTGTGTAGCTGAAACCTGTTGTTTCCAGGCATTCTTGTGATATACAGCGTTCGTCCATTTCTTTTACTCTCCTTTAGGTAAGTATATAACTTTTATGTTAGTATCGCACTTGTAGGTGCGTACTTGTTTTCTGTTTCATTCTTGCTATAATTATAATATCAACAGCGGGAAAAGTCAATCCTGCAGGTAAAGGAGGCACAGACATGCAGAACTATGAGTATTTAGGAAAGCCGTTTCAGATTGGCGGACTGACCATTAGGAACAGGTTTTGTATGGCACCGATTGGCGGCGGGCAGATTGCAGGGAGCAGGTGACAGAATGGCTGAAAGGGTTATGAAAGCCGGATGAAAGAAGAAGCCGGCTTATGATAAAAAAGCAAGAAGGAAGAATAGAGGAGGAATCGTTGTATGAGTAAGAAAATTGTTGTTATTACGGGAAGCCCGCGTAAAAATGGTAACAGTTTTGCCATGACGGAGGCTTTTATCAAAGCGGCGGAAGAGAAGGGGCATACAGTTACCAGGTTTGATGCCGCCATGAAAAAAGCAGGCGGATGCCATGCCTGCGAAACCTGCTATTCCACAGGGAAGGCATGTACCTTTGATGATGACTTCAATACGATAGCACCGGCAATTCTGGAGGCGGATGCCATTGTGTTTACGATGCCGGTCTACTGGTATTCCATCCCGGCGCAGATCAAGGGCGTCATTGACCGGATATTTTCCTTTGTCATAGGCGGAAAAGATATTGCAGGCAAGGAATGCGCGCTGATCACCTGCTGTGAGGAGGAAGATATGTCGGTCATGGATGGGGTGCGTATCCCGATGGAGCGTATGTGTGCCCTGAACAAATGGAAGATGGTAGGCGAGGTTCTGATCCCCGGCGTGCTGAATGTGGGCGATATTGACAAAACGGACGGCTGCAAAAGGGCGGCGGCTCTGGCTGATGCGATTTAGGAGGAAGATATGGGGAGGAAGGTTGTCATTTTGAATGGAAGCCCCAGGAGGGCAGGAAATACAGCAGCCCTGGCTGCGGAATTTACCAGGGGCGCGGAAGAAGCTGGAAATACGGTTGCGGAATTTTTTCTGGACAGCATGGATATTCATGGCTGCAAGGGATGTTTCGGCGGACACAGCAGCAGGGAATGCCCATGTATGCAAAAGGATGACATGGACAAAATATACCCGGCAGTGAAAGAATGCGATGTGATTGTGCTTGCCACGCCTCTGTATTACTGGAATATGAGCGGGCAGCTCCGGACGGCTGTTGACCGCCTGTTTGCATTGGAGGAGGGTGATGGGAACCTGCTCAGAGGACACGGGAGGGCCTGCGCGCTTCTGATGGCGGCGGAAGGGCATGGCTTTGAAGATGTTGTTCTTTACTATGACCATCTGATGGAACATTTAAAATGGAAAAATCTTGGTCATGTGCTTGCCGGAGGCAATGGAAGCGCGGGCGATATTAAGGGGAAACCTGAACTGCAAAAAGCCTATGAGCTTGGGAAATCGATCCAATAGATTAATGAAAGGATAGGCATTGAACTTGCGGAAGTGGAGGGCAGTTCCATTAAGGTTCCTGTCCATAGCCGTGTTGCAATCGTATGAAGCCTGAAGGAATTTCACGAAACAGGTGATCACTATTTATACATCTGTGATGTGGAACAGGTATATGGCAACGAGGCAGAAGAAGCGGTTTTTGCGTGGAATGGATATTCCCAGGTGCGCCCGGCAAAGTAAGGGAGGCTGATGGTACAGATGACAAAATACCGCCTCTTCGGACAGGGGAGACATCAGCGGAGGGATATATTACGACACACCCAAAGTTATTGGATCTGGTATCCGGGAGATTTTGAACTGCGCGGTTTCCTTACAGGAAGAAAGAAGGATACGCAAGAAATGACATTTGGAATATTAACAGATAGCGGAATTCGATAGTTCAATAAAAGCAGCCGGCATTTTGGCTGCTTTTTTCATGCAAAACTTTAGAAATCTGTAAGGGAAAAAGAGGGATTTGGAGAAGCCGGGGGGCTTCTGACCACCACCGGCTATTCCGTCAGCGACACCGCCCTGCTGTGCCGCCTTGTGGAGAATTGTTGAGTTTGCTAAATCTTTTTTAGGGGAGTGGCGATATATAACATAAATCTATGGAAGTGCAAAGAGTGACAAGATTATGACAATGAAAATCAGTTGCGGTATAGGAAAGGCAGTAAAAATTAGTGTACATAGGTTTAGAAAGGAAGCAGGGGAAAATGATTGAGATATATTATGTGGAAGATGATGCAGACATATCCTGTGCGGTGAAAGAATTTCTTGGACAGCAGGGCTATAAAGTTTCGGTTTTTTCTACGGTTGCCAGTGCAAAAGAAGCCTTAGCCGGTATGTGTCCAACGCTTGTTCTGGTGGACTGGAATATGCCGGACGGGAGTGGGAACCGGCTGGTGCAGTGGATTCGTTTGAAATGGAAGGAGCTGCCTGTAATTTTTCTTACGGTCCGCGGTGATTCCTGTGACATTGTTACCGGATTTGAGAATGGTGCGGATGACTATATAGTAAAACCTTTTGAACTGGAGGTGTTACTTTCGCGCATAAAGGCTTTGCTGCGAAGAACAGGAGATGCATCCAGACAATACTTATCCTGTGGTTCCCTATCCATTGACCTGAAAAAAATGTCCGTTTATAAGGATGGGGAGGAAATCAGTTTAAGCCCGTCAGAATATCAGCTGCTTTTGTATCTGCTGCAAAACAAAGGAAAAACCGTCACACGGAGAAAGCTATTGGAAGAAATCTGGGATAGCTGCGGGAACTATGTGAATGACAATACACTTACTGTTACCATGAAACGCCTGCGTGAAAAACTGCATCAGCCGGTCTGTCTGAAAACGGTCAGGAGCGTAGGCTACCGAATGGAGGAGCCAAAATGAGTGGAAAAAAAGGGTTGATTGTTTTGGCGGGGGTTGTCTTTTCTGTAAGTCTGATTGCAGTTTCAGCCACCTCCATGTTTTTGGCAGATTATTATAGCCATGCTCATATAGAGGCATTAGGCGGGATCTGCCGGAAAATGATAGAAAAGCAGCCGGAGGCAGAGCAGACAGTGCTGGAGGCTATTAAAGAATATAAATATGGATCGTCTGTTTTGCCGGAAGAAAATATTATTTTAAGATACGGATACGGACCGTCAGACCTTTGGAACCCATCCGGAATGCATAGTACATTTTTTCTTGCTGCGGGCTTTCTTGCAGGGGAATTGTTACTTTTTATTACATGTCTGTTATGGAGGCAAAAAGAGATTGTACGCATAAAAATGCTGACGGAATATCTGGAAAAGGTAAACATGGGATATTGCGGCACTCTTCTTCAGACAGGGGAAGACGACTTTTCTAAATTGCAGGATGAAATCTATAAGACAGTGACTGAATTGCACCAGACGAGGGATGCGGCCGTTCAGGCTAAAAATAATTTTGCGGATAATCTTTATAATATCGCCCATCAGATCAAAACACCCGTTACTTCTATTTCCCTGTCTGTGCAGATGATGCAGGACAATCCATCTCCAATCCATTTGGAGCAGATACGCAGGCAGATTTCCCATATGACACATTTTGAAGACGCATTATTACTGCTGTCACGTATTGATGCGGGGACTTTGTCCTTCAAGAGGGAAGAGGTTGATATCTTCACAATTCTCATGCTTGCGGCCGACAATCTGCAGGAAATGTTTTTAAAGGCAGACGTCTTTGTCGATATACCGGAGTCGGGTGAAATGCTGATCCGTGCGGACATGGAGTGGACAATGGAGGCAATCATGAATATTCTGAAAGACTGCATGGAACATACGCCGCCGGGAGGAATTGTCCGCTGTTCCTATGAACAGAATCCGCTTTATACACAGATCAGGATTTGGGATACAGGAGACGGATTTGCAAAAGAGGACATTCCACACCTTTTTGAACGGTTTTATCGGGGGCAGAAGATGAAAGGGGATGGCATTGGGATTGGTCTGGCGCTTTCCAAAGCGATCATAGAGGAGCAGAATGGAACCATTACAGCACGAAATCTTATAAATGCCGGGGCGTGTTTTGAAATCCGCTTTTACAGTCACTGAGTTGTCACTTAACTTTGCTATAATAAAATTATAAGCAATGTACAATTCATGACAGGAGGAAACGAAGGCATGGAGATTTTAAGATGCGAAGGGATTAAAAAGGTATACGGAACCGGAAACAACAGGGTTGCGGCTCTGCAAAAAGTAGATCTGTCAGTGGAAAAAGGGGAGTTTGTGGCAATCGTGGGGGCTTCAGGATCTGGAAAATCCACATTGCTGCACATTCTTGGTTCTGTGGATAAGCCTACTGAGGGAAAGGTCATCATTGAAGGAACCGATATTTCTGCTCTGAATCAAACCAGAGCAGCTATTTTCAGGCGCAGGAAGGTGGGGCTGGTTTATCAGTTTTATAATCTGATACCGACACTTACTATTCGGAAAAATATCCTTATGCCCCTGTTATTGGATAAGAGAAAACCGAACCAGGAATATTTTGAACAGGTAGTCAGCTCTTTGGGCATCGCGGATAAACTGGAATCGCTCCCCAACCAGTTATCAGGAGGCCAGCAGCAGCGGGCTGCGATTGCCCGGTCTTTGATATACCGTCCGGCTCTTCTCCTGGCAGATGAACCCACCGGAAATCTGGATCAGAAAAATTCAAGAGAGATCATTGATATGCTGAAACTATCGAACCGTAATCTGAAGCAGACCATTTTGCTGATCACTCATGACGAAAAGATTGCGCTGGAGGCAGACCACATTGTGACCATAGAAGATGGGCAGATTATCAGCGATGAGAAGAAGGGAGGTAAATCGTTGTCATAAAAACATGACAGCGATTGGCGGTATGTGGAAAAATTATTCGATTGATTATATAAAACATAACCGGGCATCCGGTATATCTATTATAGCAGCATCTTTTATTGCCGCTTTGTTTCTCTCTTTTCTCTGTTGTCTGTTTTATAATTTCTGGCTGGACAGCATTGAAGGGACAAAATTGGAGGAGGGCAGTTGGCATGGCCGTATTACCGGGGAAATCAGCGGAGACGAACTGGCAGTTATCAATAATTTTGCCAATGTGGAAAAGGCGGTAGTCAATGAGGAACTGTCCGGGGAACAGGGGACTGTGGCAGATGTGTATTTTTATAACAAAAGGACAGTCTATCAGGATATGACCGCCCTCGTAAATATTCTGGGACTGACAGAAGATGCGGCTAATTATAATTATCAGCTTTTATCGTTGTATTTTGTCCGTATTCCGGGTGACAATATGCCGAGACTCCTGATGCCGGCATATCTGGCGATAGTGATGGTTGTGTGTGTATCTTTGATACTGGTAATCCATAATTCATTTGCCACATCTATGAACAGCAGGGTTCATCAGTTTGGGATTTTTTCAAGCATCGGGGCTACGCCGGGGCAGATCCGGACATGTCTGGTACAGGAGGCACTCTTTCTGTCTATTGTACCGATTATGGCAGGGATTTTGTTAGGAATTATTTTCAGCTTTGGCACGGTTTGGGGAATGAACGCTTTCGCGGCGAATTTTGTGGGAGGAAGGCAGGCATCCTTTAGCTGCCATCCTGTTATTCTGCTCCTTGTCCTTTTTTTATCTATTTTTACAGTGCTTGTTTCTGCATGGTTTCCGGCGAGAAAACTGAGCAGGCTGACTCCGCTTGAATCAATCCGTGGAACGGATGAATTGCAGCTAAAAAAGAAAAAGCATTCTCCCGTTTTGTCTGCGCTGTTCGGAATAGAGGGGGAAATGGCCGGAAATGCATTAAAGGCTCAGAAAAAGGCTCTGCGTACCACATCTTTGTCGTTAATGCTGGCCTTTCTGGGTTTTATGATAATGCAGTGCTTTTGGACACTTTCCGGTATCAGCACAAACCATACCTATTTTGAAAGATATCAGGATGCATGGGATGTCATGGCAACTGTGAAGGATACCCATATCGAGGATTTTGGGCTGATAAATGAACTTCGGGGACTGCCTAATGCGGACAGCAGTGTTGTTTACCAAAAGGCAGAGGCAGTATGTATATTGCCGCAGGATGCACAAAGTAAGGAACTGCTGGCATTGGGTGGTTTGGAAGTGTTTTTGGGAGATGCAGCATTTTATGACAAGGGCTTGTTTCAGATAGAGGCTCCCATCTTTATATTGGATGATGAAAGTTTTGGTGAATTCTGCGGACAGATAGGAATAGCTTCCCGGATGGATGGGACAATCGTCTTAAATCGGTTATGGGACAGCGTTAACAGTAATTTTCGTTATCCGGAATACATTCCTTATGTAAAAGAAGATATGGAAGCAGTTGTTTTGAATAACGCTGCTGAAAAAGGAGACGAAAACACGGTAGAGCTCCCGGTGCTGGCCTGTACAGAGGAATATCCGCTCCTGCGGGAAGAATACGGGAAAGCCGGCTGTCCTCTGGTACAATTTATGCCTTTGTCCTTGTGGAAAGAAATCGGAGGGCAGATAGGCGGGGCGGAGCAGGATACTTATGTCAGGGTGTTGGCAAATGACAGGACAGAAGTGGATATATTGAATGGGCTGGAAAATGAAATAACGCAGATAATCGGATCGGAATATGAAACAGAGAGTGAGAATCGTATTCAGGAAAGAGAAGACAACGATAAAATGATAGAGGGGTATGAACTGATATTAGGTGCGTTTTGCGTCCTGCTTGCAATCATTGGGATTGCCCATGTGTTTTCTCATACCCTTGGTTTCCTGCGTCAAAGGAAACGGGAATTTGCCCGGTATATGTCTGTTGGGCTTACACCGGAAGGGATACGGAAGATGTTCTGCATAGAGGCTTTGATGATTGTCGGTCGTCCGCTGCTTGTCACATCGGCACTGACAATAGTGGCTGCGGCATTCATGATAAGGGCAAGCTACGTAGATCCTATGGAATTTATTAAAGCGGCTCCGATAGCGCCGATTCTGGCGTTTGTTTCAGCTGTCTTTGCATTTGTGGCATTGGCATATTACCTTGGTGGGAGAAAGATACTGAAGGTCAGCCTGGCGGAGGCTTTACGTGATGATACTATGATGTAAAACGAAAACTCCAATGACAGCATATCCCAATAAGCCACGGAGGATAACATAGGGCTTGAAGGTTTGACTATGATTTTTTGAGATAAATGATATAATAGGATAAATATCAGGAAACAGGATATAAAGGACATGACTGCCAAGGAGATCGCCCAGGGCGCATTTGCCTCTTTGTCGACTCTGCTTCGGATTGCCGCGAAGGCGAAATCCCAAAGGGTTTCCACCATTTGGTTCTGTATCTGTTTGATGTCTTATGTAGAGAAGGAGGATTTTATGAGAGAGGATGTACATTCAAAGGAATTTTGGGATGAGGCTCAGAAAAAGGCTGCGTTTCAGAAACGGTTTGACAGGCCGGACTGTATCGTTCTTGACAGTGAGTACTGCAGCATGGGACGGATGATCGCCGTAAAGGCATGTGAAAGAGGCGGATATACTTACTATGACGCGGAGAAGCTTATGAGCCTTCTTGGGCCGGAGGAGAGGGAGCTTGTGGCCCGGTATGATAAGGTGCTTGGGGATACTGAGATAACAGAAAAAGATTTAAAGAAGGATTCGGATTTTGAGCGCGTGTCCCGGCTGTATCAGCAGGCCATTGGGCAGGCTCTTAAAGATGGGCCGTGTCTCATCCATGAATGTGGGATTAAGGAACGGATTGAGCCAGAGGGATTTCAATGTGTCAGCGTCCTGTTCTATGCCATGGACCAGCAGGAGAAGCGGGAGAGGGCAAGGACTGCTGCCATTTACAAGGATCTGGAAACGGCGGAGGAATTGGATAAAGCCATTGAGAGGGAAGATCACAGGAGGAGAATCTACCATAATGCTTTAAGTGAGAGGCCATGGGGAAGGAAGGAGGCTTATGATCTTTGTCTCAATACGGATGTTTTGGGGAGAAAGAAATCAGCGGAGCTTTTAGAGGCGCTGATGGCAGGTGAGGATCAGAATCATAAGCTTTTATAAATGATTTACCAAGAACTACAAGCCATGGATTGGATATGATGGGAACAGATGATGGAGAGAGCGTATTACATCGATAGTAGAACGCGCCGTCGGCAAATACCGCAGGCAAAGGGGCGGGAGGACCGCCCCTTCCTTACATCACTTTCTGATATCGTTCAATACATCCCCAGGTATTTCAAATTCCACTGCCCCCATATACATGGGAGCCACATCGCCCTCATTGAATCCGATGACAACATTGCCGTTTTCATTGATATAAAACGATGTCTCATCTGTGACAGACTTAAAATTCCACTCCTCAATCTCATCATCCAGCCAATAATAGACATTTTCATCCGCATCCATCTGTGCCTGCATCTGTTTTTTGATCGCTTCGCTGATAGGCGTAATATAATCGGCCCCTTCCGCAAACACATCTTTTAACTGCAGGCGCTTTCCGGTATTCAGATCAATGGTATAGTAATCGTTGAGGGGGCAGACGGTTATCTTCAATGGGAGAAAGCAGAGGCTCTGGATCTGCGCGGAGCGCTGGACATCCCACCATCACAAAGGCTATCTGGAATCCTGCTTTGCGGACGGGAAGATATCGGAGGAAAACCGGATATTTTTTGAAAAATGGGCCGGCGTGTACAGCGGATACTGGGGGCTGGATGCGGAGTCTCTTTGGGCCTGATTTTGTGAGATGATAGAAACGGCACAGCCAGACTTCATACTATTTCAAGCAGAGAGAACGGTACTTATTCGGTGCAACCCCTTTATATTCCCGAAATTTTCGTATAAAGTAACTAAAATTATCAAATCCAACAGAAAGTGCGATATTAGAAATCGGCGCTTCTGATTCTGACAGCATTTCGCAGGCTTTTTCTATTCTATATTCATTGATAAAACCGATTGGTGTCTTTCCAATTTCCTGTTTAAAGTAGTGGCAGAAATAATTGGGACTCATAAAGCATATTTCAGACAATGTCTGCAAAGCGATTGATTCCGGGTAATGGATGTGAATATATTCAATCACTTGTTTTATTTTGTTTAAGGAGTCCTTTCCTTTGGGCGATAACGTATTCTTATAGAAATAATCCGCCTGAAAGAATAATTCAATCATGTGTAATATGTGGAGCTTAATGCTTAAAAGGGTACAGGTGGGCAATGTGTGGTAAAGTTTGATAATCTCCTGCATATGGAGCAGGACTTGTTTATGGTCTTCGGGTGAAAGCGTGGAGCAGAAGGTTGGAAACAGCAGTGTTCCGTTGGTAATCGGCCGGATAAAATTATGCTGGCAGGCATCATACAATGAAAAGTCTAAAAAGCTGGGATTGAATACAACGGCATGGTGCAGGGACTCGCCCACGGATTTAATTTCATGCAGTTCTCCGGAATTGATAAAACAGAATTCCCCCGGGTTCAAGACAAGGGATTTTCCGCGGATAGTCAAATTAAGAATTCCATATTCTGCATATACCCATTCCAGTTCTTCGTGCCAGTGCTGTGATACAAAATAAAATCCGTCTTTGTCATGATGAGAATATACCTGCAAAGGAAAAACAGAAGTACCGTGGATTTTATCTTCATGATAAGCTCGTGACATGGCTCAGTCCGGTGTATGTCTCTCCCAATGCGGATAATGGCTATGATATATCCGATTATTATGGAATATCACCGGAGTACGGCTCGATGGAGGATATGAAGACTCTAATCCGTGAATGTGAAAATTGTGGTATTAGGATTATCATGGATCTTGTTGTGAACCATACTTCTGATGAATTCGGGGGAAAAGACCTGATGACTGTGGGAGAATGCTGGGGAGCAGATATTGAGAATGGAAGTTTATATTCGGATCCGGAGCGGAAGGAACTGGATATGATTTTTCAGTTTGAGCAGATGCTGCTGGATCAGGTTCCGGGAGAACAGAAGTGGGATTTAAAGCCCCTCGAATTGAAACAATTAAAACAGGCGTTTGCGAAATGGCAGAAGGCATTGGAAGGGAAAGGATGGAACAGTCTTTTCTGGAACAGCCATGACCTTCCAAGAATCGTTTCCAGATGGGGGAATGATAAGGAGTACCGGGTGGAATCCGCAAAGATGCTGGCAACCGTGCTTCATGGCATGAAGGGGACGCCTTATATTTATCAGGGCGAAGAAATAGGGATGACCAACTATCCGTTTTCAGGTATTGAGGATTTTTTTGATGTAGAGTCTGTCAATATGTACCGGGAACGGAAGCAGATGGGATATCCCGAAGAAGAAATCATGAAATCCCTTTGCGCTAAGTCAAGGGATAATGCGAGAACACCCATGCAGTGGGACAACGGCCCAGGTGCAGGATTTACGGAAGGGACACCATGGTGCAGGGTAAATCCCAATTATACAAAAATTAATGCAGAAGAGGCATTAAAGGATCAGAATTCCGTTTTCTATTATTATAAAAAGCTGATCAGACTCCGAAAAGAAGAGCCTATATTGATTTATGGGACTTTTGAACTGCTCTGCCCGGAGGATGAGCATGTCTTTGCGTATGTAAGGGAATGGAAGGGGAAAAAGTGGCTAGTGGCAGGTAATTTCTGTGAGAAATCGGCACGTTTTGATTACCCTGGAAAAGGCAGGGTGCTCCTGTCCAATTATGAACAGGAATCTGAAACCCGGCTGGAACAGATGAAACTGCGTCCCTATGAAGCTGCTATCTATGAAATCATATAATCAGAAGGAGGAAGAAAGAATCATGACAAAGGAAGAACGTTATCAAGCGTCTGCCGAAGAGCTTTTGGAGCTGGTTGGCGGAAAAGAAAACATTATCAGTGCCGCTCACTGCGCAACCAGACTCAGGCTGGTTTTGAAAGATGAGGCAAAGGCAGATGTGGACGGAATCCTGAAAGTGGATTTGGTGAAAGGCCAGTTTGCCAATGGAGGCCAGTTCCAGATTATTATCGGCAGCGGCACCGTAAATGAGGTTTACAAACGTTTCATAGAAACAGGGGGGATTGCCGAAGCAACGAAGAGTGAAGTAAAGCAGGCGGCTGCCCAGAAGATGAATCCACTGCAGCGTCTTGTAAAAACGCTGTCTGACGTATTTGTACCTCTGATTCCGGCATTGGTTGCCAGCGGTCTGATGATGGGTTTAAATAATGTGCTTACGGCAAACGGGCTGTTTATTCCGGGACAGTCTTTAGTAGAAGCCTATCCGGCCCTTTCTGACATTGCCGCTATGATTAATACGTTTGCCAGTGCCGCATATGCGTTTCTGCCTATCCTGATTGGATTTTCTGCCACAAAAATGTTTGGGGGCAATCCGTATCTGGGAGCGGTTATCGGCATGATCATGGTTTCGGGAGATCTGCTGAATGCCTATGCCTACGGCACTGCCGTAACAGAAGGGACAATCCCGGTATGGAACATTTTGGGGCTTACGATTGAAAAAGTAGGATATCAGGGAACGGTTCTCCCGGTGCTGGCTGCTTCGTATATCCTTTCGTTTGCGGAGAAGAAACTGCATAAGTATATCCCGGAGATTCTGGACAATCTTCTGACTCCGCTGCTTACCGTTATGATCACCGGTTTTGTTACTTTTACGGTGGTAGGCGGGATTATGAGGACTGCCGGTGATATGCTGACAAACAGCTTTGTGTGGATGCATGATACATTGGGGATTGTGGGCGGTATGGTCCTGGGCTTCTTATATTCGCCTCTCACCATGACCGGTATGCACCACAGCCTGCTTCCGGTGGATATCCAGATGGTGGCGGCGGGAGGTTCTTTCCTGCTTGCGATTGCGTCCTGTAATAACGTGGCGCAGGGCGGCGCAACTCTTTGTGCCATGCTTCGGACAAAGGATAAGAAGTTAAAGAGTGTTGCGGCGACCTCGGGTTTGTCTGTGTTCCTGCGTCCGGTATGCTGAACTTTTTGATTGGTACGGCTATTTCAGCTGCGGCAGGATTTATCTTTACATATATCATGTCAAATATGAAGAAATTCAATAAAGAGCTAGAGAAAAGAGAAGCTGTTGCAGAAGAAAAGGCAGATACGTCTGTGGACATTTTTCCGATAACAGAGAAAGGCGTGATCTGCAGTCCGCTGACAGGAAAAGCGATTCCGATGAGCGAGGTGCCGGACGATACATTTGCCGCGGAAGTATTGGGGAAGGGAATGGCAGTCATTCCTTCGGAGGGGAAAGTGGTAGCCCCCTGTTATGGTGTGATCTCTGCACTGTTTGATACGAAACATGCCATTGGCATTACAACGAAAGACGGAGTAGAATTACTGATTCATGTGGGCGTCAATACGGTAGAGCTTAACGGAAAGTATTATGAGGCTCATGTGGCACAGGGCGATCAGATAAAGCCCGGACAGGTGCTTCTTACGTTTGATATCCAGAAAATCCAGGAAGCAGGTTATCCGGTAGCCACTCCGGTAATTATTGCCAATACACACGATTATAAAAAGGTGGAGGGGCTGAAGAATGGTGAGATTCACTGCATGGAGCCGCTTATTAAACTGGAGGAAGCATGATGGCAGATAAAAAAATTGTATTTTTAGATATCGACGGGACATTTACTGTCCCGTTGGAAAAACCGACGGAGCTTGCGTCAAGGGCAGTACGGGAGGCAAGAAAAAATGGGCACAGGATTGTGATCAGCACAGGGCGTAATATGCCGATCGTAAGCGAGGATGTTTTGGAAGTAGGGTTTGACGGTGTGGTTGCCAGTGCGGGAAGGCATATAGAAATTGACGGGAAAGTAATCCGTGACAGTGTACTTCCGGAAGAAACCATTAAGAAGTGCCTGGAAATTTTTCATCGATTTGGGATTTATTGCCGCATAGAAAGTCCGGAAGGGATTTATATTGATGACAGCCTTCAGGAAATCCTCACAAGGGCAACGGCAGATCTGTCAAATTCGGAGTTAATCCGAATGAAGAGGGAACTGGATTCGGATGTGGGGGTAAAACCGTATACGGAATATCCTCACAAGGGAGCATATAAGCTGGGCTTTATCTGTACGGATCTGGCCGACATTGAGAAAACAAAACCGTATCTGGAGCAGGAGTTTCATTATGTAGTGCATCCTTATGCAGAAGATGCAGACTGCTATAATGGTGAGATTATACGGAAGGATATGGATAAGGGCGAGGCCATGGAACGTGTCTGTGAATACTATGGTGCGGATATGGCAGATACGGTTGCCTTTGGCGACAGTATGAATGATCAGCAGATGCTGGAATATGCGGGGGTTGCCGTTGCAATGGGGAATTCCAGCCAGGAATTAAAAGACTGTGCGGATATTGTCTGCGAGAGCGTTGAGGAAGATGGGGTTTATTTTGAATTTAAGAGAATGAATCTGATATAGGAGGGGCTGCGGTGAGATTCTATGCAGAATCTGTTCTAAAAGAATATAAAGACCGTTTTCTGAAGCATTAAGATGAATGGAATGAGTTTTATAAAGACGATGGAATCTCCGGCTATTGCATGCCCCGCTGCCGGCGGAAGGCGCAGGAGGAACGGAAAGCCATGGAGAACAGTGGGAACACAAACACATGGAGCGTATCAAACAATTTTGCCAATCAGAATTGCGGGACTGTAGAAACTGGGGCGTGGGGCCGTGAAAGAGGATGACAAAAGCCGGAGATTATGGGAAATGGGATAGCAGTCCCGTTTTTTAAATATCTTTTAGAATCGGATTTTGTATAAATGGATGGGGCCACGGGTGCAGTAGGTCCGGCAGGTCCCATGGGCCCTACAGGTCCTACAGGAGCCCCGGGAGCCGTGGGAGCGGAAGGTCCCACCGGTCCGGCAGGAGCCCCGGGAGCTACAGGAGCAGCAGGTCCTGCAGGTCCCACCGGCCCGGCAGGTCCCGCAGGAGCCACCGGAGCGACGGGGGCAGCAGGCCCCACCGGTCCCACCGGTCCAGCCGGAGCAACGGGGGCAGCAGGGGCAGCAGGTCCCATAGGTCCTACCGGCCCCACAGGAGCCACGGGAGCCGCCGGAGCGGCAGGTCCCACTGGCCCCATCGGTCCTACCGGCCCCACAGGAGCCATAGGAGCGGCAGGTCCCACCGGCCCAACAGGTCCCACGGGAGCAACAGGAGCCGCCGGAGCGGCAGGTCCCACCGGCCCAACAGGTCCCACGGGAGCAACGGGAGCCGCCGGAGCAGCAGGCCCCATCGGTCCCACGGGCCCCACGGGAGCTGCAGGGGCAGCGGGAGCGGAAGGCCCCACCGGTCCCATCGGTCCAACGGGTCCCACCGGTCCGGCAGCCGGGCTGGCAGCATACGGCGGGTTATACAGCACGGCGCCCCAGACCCTGAATCTGACCATAGGAGGCACGACACAGATCCCGCTTCCTTCCAATGCGCCGTCAGCGGGAGTGACCTACACGCCGGCTAACAGCATTACGGTGACGACCGCAGGCACGTATGAGATCAATTATAACACTACCTTGACAGCAGCGTTGGCTACGACGGTAACATTTGCAGTAAGGGTCAATGGGACCAATGTTCCCAGCGCGACTATCTCCAGGGCATTGTCCGTGGGTACCAGCTCATTGTTCAACGGAAGCACGGTTGTGGCCTTGACGGCAGGCAGTGTGGTGGATATGGCGCTGTCGGCGCTCCTTGCAGTAGGGATAACTCTTGGCAGCGGCCTTAATGCCCTGCTTTCCATCAAAAAACTGGATTAAGAGAAAGGGGCTGTCAAGCTCCCGAAAACAGAGAGGGCGGTGGGGGACATCGCCCTTTCCCTTACAGCCCCATAGAAAAATGATCAGACCTGACGGAGGCAAGCTTTATGAAAATTGTTGTATATGGGATTTGCAAAAATGAGGCCCGGTTTGTGGAGCGGTGGGTCAGTTCCATGTCGGAGGCGGATGAGATCGTGGTGCTGGATACAGGCTCAGAAGACGACACGGCCAGGCGGCTTCGGGAGAAGGGCGTAAAGGTGGTGACGGAGGCCATTGTGCCGTGGCGGTTTGACAAAGCCCGCAACCGCTCCCTGGAACTGGTGCCGGAGGACGCGGATGTCTGCGTCTGCACGGATCTGGACGAGGTGTTTGAGCCGGGGTGGAGAAAATGCCTGGAGGAAGCGTGGACAGACGGGGCAGGCCAGGCCAGATACCGGTATACCTGGAGCTTTACGGAACAGGGCAGGGAAGGGGTGGTGTTCTGGATCGAAAAAGCCCACAGGCGCCACGGATATCAGTGGGTCCATCCGGTCCATGAGGTGCTTAGGTGGACGGGAGAGGGGCATCCGGGCGTCATGGTAACGGCCGATGGCGTCCAGCTGAACCATTTTCCCGATCCTTTAAAATCCCGGGGCCAGTATCTGCCCCTTTTGGAGCTGTCTGTGGAGGAGGAGCCGGAGGATGACCGGAATATGCACTATCTTGGACGTGAATATATGTACAAGGGCCGGTGGGACGACTGCATCCGGACCCTTGAAAGGCATCTGGCCATGCCGTCGGCCCGTTGGGCGGACGAGAGGGCGGCGTCCATGCGCTACATTGCCAGATCGTATCTGATGAAGGGGGAGAGGAAAAAGGCCAGGGACTGGTATCTGAAAGCCATTGTCCAGGCGCCCTATTTACGGGAGCCTTACACGGACCTGGCCCATGCGCTTTATGAAGAAAAGCAGTGGGAAGGCGTGCTGTATTTTACCGAATGCGCCCTTGCCATAACCAACCGGCCTGTCAGCTATATCTGCGAGGCTTCGGCGTGGGGCAGCCTTCCCCACGATCTGCGGGCAATGGCGTTTTACAGCACGGGACGGCCCGGGCAGGCGCTGGAGGAAGCCGCCAAAGCCCTGGCCTTAGCGCCCAAGGATCAACGGCTTTTGGGGAACGTGAAGATCTTGGCCAAAAAAGCGGGGGCCTGCCTGCTGGAGGAGGGCGCGGCTTTTGAAAAGACCTGAAAATCGTCAGACAATGATCACGGAGCGGGTGTATTCATTTTTAGGCCGCAGGCCGCATTTTTGCTCCGCTGCGGCCTGGTAGACATGGGAGCAGAACAGATCTTGTTGGAACTGGCTTAAGGCATGGGAGGAAAGGATGCGGGGGGCGTCGGCTGTCTTGGTGACAAGAGGCAGTCTGGCCCCCCGTTTTACTGCTCCGAGAAGCGGCGAAGCGTTTTTGCGAAACCCCAATATGCGGATGGAGGTTACATATCCCATGCGCTTTCTGGCATCTATGTCCTCACGGGTCATATGGAGCAGGATATGCATGAGGCAGCGGCTGATGCGGGTGTAGGTATACTGCCGTGTCTTTAAGGCGGCGGCGCGCTGGTCAAAGGAAGAAAAGGAATAGGTCTGTCTGTTTATGCGTCGGGCCAGGTCCGGGGACACGTCGGCAAACCGGCAAAGCTCCTGTGGATCGCCAAAATGCTCAAGAAGGCGGTAGGAGAGAAGGAGGGAGAAATCATTGGCGTTTAGGGGAACGGCGGCAGCGGCCGCTTCCAGGCAGCAGGGGGGGATCTGATCTTTTAAAGCTTCTGTAAGCCCGCCGCGTGACAGGAGGGCGGATTGGCCGGGGACTGGGGCATGTTCTTTGTATCGGTCAAAGATAATCTTGCGTATGGCCGTGGCGGAGCTAAATCCAAAGCCCGGGGTTTCGTCATGATACCCGGCCCCTTTTCTGGGAATG
Organism: Clostridiaceae bacterium; assembly: GCA_910575585.1. Taxonomy (GTDB): domain Bacteria; phylum Bacillota; class Clostridia; order Lachnospirales; family Lachnospiraceae; genus UBA3402. Next base: position 59,769 of record CAJTGF010000012.1, on the reverse strand, counting down.
GTCACAGGGGTCATGGGGCTGTGGGCGCGGATCAGAGCCTTTAAATACTCCACGGCCAGGATGTTGTTGGGCAAGGCCAAAAGGGCGGATGTGTCTTCCTGTTTTTGGCAGGAGGAAAGGTAGCGGGATAAGGCCGTCTGCCTTGCCTTGGGATAGGACTGGCCTAAGGCCGTCTCGTGCCTTAGGGCCGCCTGAAAGGATTCCGGCTCCCGGGCAAGGATGCGGGCCAGGTCCATAAGCGGGGAAAGGCTGCCGCATTCGCTGCCGAAACACACGTGGCTGACAACGCCCAGACTGTCCAGAAGGGAAATGCCGCAGGACGCGAAATCCTCGGCGCTTGCCAGGGCAAAGGCCGGAGGCAGCTCCACCACCAGATCCGCTCCCGCTGCCAGGGCCATGTAGGTTCTGGCATATTTGTCAAAGACGGCAGGTTCGCCCCGCTGGACGAAGTCGCCGCTCATGGCCACAACGCAGTAGGGGGCATTGGACAGCCGTTTGGCTTCCTGGATCAGATAGCCGTGGCCGTTGTGAAAGGGGTTGTATTCTGCTATGATCCCGGCCACAGGCCAGGGGGGTTCTAAGAGATGCTGCGGCATAAAGGACTCCTTTGGGTGATTCATGACAGTCCAGGGGGCCATAAACTGCCGGGCCTTCGGCGGGGCATGAGTTGACCGTCTTGGACGGATCGCTGCTGTCAGGTTGACTTCGTTTGGCCGGCGCGGTAAATGCATGGACCGGTCCGGATTATCCCTATAGTTTACCACAACCTTGTAAAAAAATCATTGTTTTGTAAAAAATGCAAATTATTTCCTGCCCAGGGCTTGAAAAAACATGGCGAAACCCCTAAAATATAGGATAGGATCAAAGCAGACCTGTTGAATTCATTACAGTGGAAGAGGAGAGAAGCAATCATGAATTTTATTGTTGAGACAAGCGCGCGTCACGTACATCTGTCCCAGGACCACCTGGAGACTCTTTTCGGCAAAGGCTACGTTCTGACCAGAAAGAAAGATTTATCCCAGCCAGGGCAGTATGCCTGCGAGGAGAGAGTTACCATCGTCGGCCCAAAGAAGGAGTTGAAGGGCGTTTCCATTTTAGGGCCTGTGAGAAAAGATACCCAGGTTGAGCTGTCCCTGACCGATGCCCGCTCCATCGGCGTTACGGCTCCTGTGCGCGAGTCCGGGGATATTGCCGGCAGCGCTCCCTGCAAGATCGTGGGACCCCAGGGCGAGATCGAGATCACCGAGGGCGTTATCGCCGCGAAGCGCCACATCCACGCCACCACCCAGGATGCCAAGGACTTAGGCGTGGAGAACGGGGAAGTTGTGTCCGTTAAGATCGACACCGACGGAAGAAGCCTGGTATTCGGCGACGTGGTGGTGCGCGTCAGCGATACTTACGCCCTGGCTATGCACATTGACACCGACGAGTCCAACGCGGCCGGCTGCGGCAGGGAAGTGTACGGCGAGATCGTTAAATAAAGGCCCCCTGGGGGAAAAGAATAAGAACCATAAAGGAGACATGTGAGACATGAAAATCTTAGTAGTTAACTGCGGAAGTTCCTCCCTGAAATATCAGCTTATTGACATGGACAACGAAAGCGTTATCGCAAAAGGGCTGTGCGAGAGGATCGGCATCGACGGCTCTAAGCTGACCCATCAGCCTGCGGACAAGGACAAGTATGTGGTGGAGAACCCTATGCCTGACCACACGGTTGCCATCCAGATGGTCATGGAAGCGCTGCAGGATAAAGATCACGGCGTTATCGAGAATACGGACGAGATCACGGCCATCGGCCACAGAGTCCTTCACGGCGGCACCATTTACAGCGATTCCTGTGTTGTCAATGAGGACGTAAAGAAAGTCATCCGCGAGTGCTTTGACCTTGGCCCGCTGCACAACCCGGCAAACCTTATGGGCATCGAAGCCTGCGAGAAGGCCATGCCGGGCAAGCCCAATGTGGCGGTGTGGGATACGGCATTTGGCATGAAGATGCCGGAGAAGGCATATCTCTATGCCATTCCCCACGAGTACTACGAGAAATACAGCATCCGCAGATACGGCTTCCACGGGACCAGCCATATGTTCGTGTCCGGCGAGGCCATTAAGTTCGGCGGCCTTGATCCCGAGAACGCGAAGGTGATCGTGTGCCATTTGGGCAACGGCGCCAGCGTGTCCGCTTCTATCGGCGGCAAGTGCGTGGATACCAGTATGGGACTTACCCCTCTTGAGGGCCTTATTATGGGTACCAGAAGCGGCGACATCGACCCGGCTGTGGCGCAGTTTATCTGCAACAAAGAGGGCAAGGATATAAACGAGGTTCTGAACATCCTCAACAAGAAATCCGGCGTTCTGGGCATGAGCGGCGGAGTGTCCAGCGACTTCCGCGACATTGAGAACGCCAAGAAGGAAGGCAACCATCTGGCAGAGGTGGCGCTGGAGGCATTTGTCTACCGGGTGGCCAAATACATCGGAGCATACACCGCAGCCATGAACGGCGTGGACGCCATCGCGTTTACCGCAGGCGTAGGCGAGAACGATAAGGCAGGGAGAAAAGCCATCTGTGAGTATCTGGGCTATCTGGGCGTGAAGATCGACGACGCGGCCAACGACGTGAGAGGCAAAAAGACCGTTATCTCCGCCCCGGACTCCAAGGTGAAAGTGATGCTGATCCCCACCAACGAGGAACTTGCCATTGCAAGGGAGACCCTGGCTCTTGTAAAATAGGAAACGGCAACATTTTTGGTTACGTTCACAGGGTACCTGTGAACGTAACCATTTTGGAAAAGTTTAGGATAAGTTTTAGAAAGAATCGGTTGACAAATACTTTCTGCCTATGTATAATGACAAAGGTGCGTATTAGGAGATTAATATGCTTATCAACTTGACAGAGCTGTTTACCAGAGATGGGAAAGAGAAGGATTACACACTTTCACTTGAGGGGGAGACGATTTCTCTTCCGGAGGGCGTGTGCAGTCTGACAGACGTAAAGCCGGTCAGGCTCCATGTGGTAAATACCGGCGACCGGATGCTGGTATTGTCGGGCAGCGCAGCGTTTGCCCTGATGATCCCGTGCAGCCGATGCCTGGAACTTGTGAAAGTTCCCTTTTCTCTGACTTTAGACCGTGTGCTGGATATGAGCCAGACGGAGGAGGACAGAGCCAAGGATTTGGACGAACAGCCGTATTTGCAAGGTTATAATCTGGATGTTGACCAGCTGGTTCGAGACGAACTGTTGCTGAACTTACCTATGAAAGTCCTGTGTGATGAAGATTGCAAAGGGATCTGTAATAGATGTGGGGCGAATCTCAACCATGAGACGTGCGACTGCGACCGCAGTGTGCCGGACCCGAGAATGTCTGTTATCCAGGATATTTTTAAACAGTTTAAGGAGGTGTGAACCATGTCTATCTGTCCAAAGAATAAATCTTCAAAAGGAAGAAGAGATAAGCGCAGAGCCAACTGGAAGATGGGACCTGTGAATCTGGTGAAGTGCAGCAAGTGCGGCGCTTTGATGATGCCGCACAGAGTCTGCAAGGCTTGCGGCAGCTATAATAAGAGAGAGATCGTCAGCGTTGAAGATTAAGATTTGAAAAATTGGCAAAATTGAAAAAAGCTAGGAAACATGGGGCTTCTGGGGTTTTTCTCCAGGAGCCTTTGTTTACATAATTCGGCTTTCCGAAAAGTTTTTAGGGGGTTTTCCGAAGACTTTCCGAAAAATCGCGCCCTAAAATTCCGATTTTAAAAACAAGAAAGAAGTCCACCTATTTGTTTTGTATATGACAGGCGTTTTTTTCTTTGTCATAGAAACTATTATCTTAATGGCACTGGCTGCCCCATAGGGATAAGCCTGTCGCTCTAGGAAGGATAGCGGCGGATGGTGCGTGTATAGTCGTGGAATGGGAAATGAGATTGGTGGATATCAATTAATAGTGGTTTTTGATTAAATATATTAAAATTTGAGAGTATTTTAATAAAAGTATAATTGAACAAAATAGAAACAAGATAAATGTTGTTGAAAAATATTAGAATTTGAGATAAAATGGTTGCATCGTGTCATGGGAAGCGTATAATAGTAGTTGAGGGAAATAAAATCCCATAATTTAACCGAATCAAGCTGCAGAGCAGCTATTCGGTTATGAGCAGGCAGCGGAGCGGATTGCAAATATCCGCTTGACAAGGATTAGGAAAGGAGTAGGTGTCATGACAAAGTTTATAAGCAATGTTAACAAGTACTTATCTGAAATGAAGATTAAGCAGACCTATCTCAGCATGATCACGGGTATAGATAAAAATAAAATGTCACGCTTATTGACTGGTTCCCAAGAAGAAAGTGGCACAGATATGGAAAAAATTGCCCGCGGACTGGGAAAAAGTGTGGAATTCTTTTTAGCGGAATCTGTCAGCATCCCACAACTGGGAAATTTCGCGATAAATAAAATTGCGTTTTATGCCGGAGAACCATCCCGCAAGCAGGAACAAATCGCAAAGCAGTTAATGGAGCTTATGGAAAATATCGATGAAGTAATAAGCGCAAAAAGTCGATTTGAGAATGTAGCAAGGGGATAAGGAATGGATGTAGAACGCTTACGAAAAGTTATTGCATATAGTGATAAGAATCATGAAGAAATATATTCCATGGTAAAACGATTCTGCGCATTTTCCGGAATTGAATATGATAGCGGCCTTCTTAACATTTTACAGATTGTTAGATCATCATTTCGGAAGAAGGGATATTTTGTTTTTGAAATGCCCTTTGCAGATGATGAGATAGGAGCATTGTGCTATCGAGGCGATGGCTTGGGGTATGTAGTAGTTAATACATCATTGCCCAGAGTAAATGTGAATTTTGCCATAGCACATGAAATATACCATGTCTTTTTTGGAGAAAGCGAATTTGTTTTAAAAGTTGAATTTGCAAATGATCATTATTATGAACATGAGGAAGAATATGCGGCAAACCTGTTTGCGGGAATATTGTTAATGCCTGAGGTTAGTTTCAGAAGGATGTATTCAAAATTTAAAGATGAATCGTGTGGAAATGAAGTTGATATAATCATTCAATTGATGTCATACTATCAGGCACCATACATGGCAGTTTTGATTCGGTGTCTTGAATTGGAACTGATTTCCGGAAATGCACTTCCCAAGCAGCTATTTAATTTTGACAGAGTTCAAATCAGAAAAAAATTGGCTGATTTATGGCTGGATGAAAGTATCATGGATGCTTCCAATAGGGATGACTATTCTCATATAGAGACTATTGTTGAGAGATTAGGAAGAATATATATTGAAGACGAATATATTAATGAGTGTACACTGAAGAAAGTTCTTCACAATATGCGTAAATTATATGCGAAGATACAGGGGGAGTAAGGTATGGCGACAATATATACTGAAACTCCCGGCAATTTTTGTGAGATAGAGGCATTCGTTAAAATCGAGATTAAGGAAATAAAGAGTATCTTTTTCTCTGCTGAAAGAGTATTTTTTTATGATGCCTGTTCATTTCAAAGACATTCTAATCTGGCAGATAAAGAAAAGAGGATCTTGATAAAATATTTTAAGGATCGTGGAATCGTAATTTTCATTTCAAGAGGTATTTTGATGGAATTGGCGTCGGATCAGCATAAGCTGACAGAAGAGTATATTGAATTCTTTAAAGAAATGAGTGGTGCCGGAGTCAATGTTGTGATATTTAATGAAGAGTATCTATATGACATCCTTTCGGAGTGCTTTTCGACGAATGAAAAAATAAATGAATATTTGATGTGGGCTGTCAGAACAGCTAAATCGCCGGTAAGCACCATAGAAGAAACCTTGAATGCCGACGGAAAACTTACTTCGGAAGTAATGAAAGGAAAGAATTTAAAGTCCTCTGACTTATATCAAAGATTCTTTACTGCAGTGAGAGGAAATAAAGAACATGACGATAATCTGGGCGAAGAATTAATATCGATATGTGTACATATTTTATCCTATTTGCCTGGAGTGGGAGACGGAAAACTCTGCGTTCTGACTGATGATAAAGGTGCTGTAGGAAAGATTGGTTCCATGATGGGAAGAACCAATCCGCATAATCGGGGTGCCCGGATTATTGTGTTTAGTACACCAAAGTTGGTACAGCATATGTTCCAGGAACATGTAGAGATATCTGAAGCGGAGATGATAAATTTTATTTCTCAAGGGGTATCTGGGAATATTGCTGTAATGGGGACGACAGCATTTGATTTGAAAGTTGATGAAAAGATATCAATGACTAGTAGGGAACTGGTTCAAAAGATAATGGAACCGAATGGAATTAATATTATATTTTAGAAGTAGTATGTTAAAATGGTTGATTATTTCAAAAAAGCCTTGATTTACGGGTATACACGCAGGATTTCAAGCGAAATTTACTACCAATTTACTACTTTTGAGGGAAAGAGCCTTGATATGCCGCCCGGAATCCTGCAAGCCCAAACACCAGCCCCCAGCATTGAAAAACTGAATAAAGAAATACTCCAAAGGCACGGCGTTTCTTTATCTCTAAACAAGGAGAACAGGAACGTTGCTTTTTTATACCCTTATGTTACGCATTAGGAGCAACAAGAGCCTTGTTATATGCGGCTTTCCGGGCGCATTTTTATTGAGGGCAAGGATTTATACCTTAACCCGGCAAATGGCGTTCTATTGCGTAACAAATACAAAGCAAAATGGGTAATGAAGCTATGGCGATTTTCCGAGCAAGACACAACATGAACCGTCCGATATTAGGAAACCCGATATTGGATTTTCCGATACCGGGTAATCCGACGTCGGAAAATCCAATGCAATTAAATAAAGATATAAATAAATACTGATTTATAAAATACCTATTCCTTTCCCTTTCTATCCTTCCCTCTCCCTATATCGGAAAAACAATACAGCCGCCGGAATGGAAACGAAAGGAACAGGCATACAAAAACATTGGAAATTTATAGAGAGATTCTAAAGATCAGTATCAAAATGATATTCTCAAACAGAGTATAAGGTTTAGCATTTACAGACTGGACGCGATTGTCGGCTCCATGCCCGGAACTGTTTACCCCAAGAGAACAGCAATCCGAATTACTGAGAACGCTTACCCTGCGCCGATAATCTGATAATAGCAAAGTTACGGTTGTTATGCACAGGGAGTAAAAGCCCTTTATCGGGAAATCCCCGGCACAACAGTTCTGTCAACACAAGGGGAATTTTTACTGCTCTAAACGGAAAATGCTTTTCCATGCGAGTAGGGCTGTTGTTTCGGGTAATGAAAATCCGCCGTAAATTACGTTTTCAAAGAAGAATAAGTTTCGGAGTTATCCCGACTTTTTTGGTATCATGACTTCTTATCAAGAATGTTGTATTTACGCTGTTTCTTTGAAAAAAGGTCGTGATAATATGGAATACTTTTTGCTAAATTCTGATTTTTTCAAACGGTACAATAGTGGCAAAAAGTCGGGATAATCTTTTTTATAAATCACTCAAAATGCTTGATTTATTAAGGAATGTAAAAGGAAAGAACCCATTTTCAAGTAAAATTGCGTTTTTTATATAATCATTAAAAAAAGTTATCCCGACTTTTGAAGAAATATTGTCGCTTTAAAAAAATCCAAGTTGGCGGCTATTGCAAAATATTATCCCGACTTTTTTAAAGAAATCCTCTGAGTTTATCAGCTTTATCATCAAAAGTCGTGATAATAAAAAAGTCATGATAACTACGATTGTCAATAATTCTTGATAATCGGAGCAAGCATAGAAAAAGAGAACCCTTTTCCGTAAATCTGCCCGTATGCGGCTTGCCGGACAGATTTGCTTGTTGGGAAATATCCCAAACCCTCGTGATAGTTCTCTCACTACCTACAACACCGTACAAGACGATTAAAATGCCAAGTATTATTTAATTTCTTGAATTTATTCGGCTGACCGTATATAATTATAGCAATAGAACTTAGGAAAGCGAGGGAAACCGAAAATGTTAGAGTTTATTTCTGCCCCGGAAGCGGCGAAAAAATGGGGCATTTCAGAAAGACGGGTGCAAAAGTTATGTGAGGAAAACCGCATACCGGGTGTGGCAAAATTCAGCCGCTTGTGGTTGATACCAAAGAACGCTGAAAAACCAACAGATGCCCGCTTGAAAGCAGAAAGGAAGAAAAAACATGAATAAAGTTTTAATTATTGATGATGATAAAGAGCTTTGCGCATTGATTAAACAAAGTATTTTACAAGAGAGTATAGAAGCTGACTGCTGCTATTCCGGGAAATCCGGCTTGCTGCAACTAAAAGAAAAGGAATACCAGCTTGTTATACTGGACGTAATGATGCCCGGTTTCGATGGCTTTGAAACATTAGAACAGATTAGACAGGAAAGCAGTCTGCCTATTTTAATGTTCACATCAAAAAATGACAGTGCTTCAAAAGTGCGTGGTTTGCGGACAGGAGCCGATGATTATTTAACAAAACCTTTTGATATGGACGAGCTGGTTGCCCGTATTGTTTCATTGATTAGACGCTATACCCGTTTCAACCAAAAAGACGGACAGACACAGAGATTTGAGTTTGACGGGTTGACGATTGATTTTAATAGCCGTTCCATTGTCACAATAAATGGAGAATATGAACTTCCCCCGAAAGAATTTGATCTTCTTCTGTTCCTTGCTAAAAATCAAGGAAAAATACTGACAAAACAGCAAATATATGAAAAAGTATGGGGCGAAGAATATGTGTATGATGATAGTAATATTATGGCAATCATTAGCCGTTTGCGGAAAAAAATAGAAGAAAATCCCGGCAGCCCTAAATATATACAGACGGTAAAAGGGATTGGCTATCGTTTCAGTAAGGAGGTATGACCGTTGTTTACAGAAGCTATCATTGTGATTGGAATAGTGATTGTCCTTTTTTCTGTTTGCAGTTCTGCGCTGACCGTCCGGCGTGTAAAAAAGCAGATTTCGGAAATATCTGACGCTTTAGAAGATATAAAAAATGGGAATGGAAACAGGCGTATTTTAGCAGAAACACATGAGCTTATTGCCCCACTTGCTTATGCAATCAATGATATTATCCTGTCTTATGAAAAAAGGCTTTCTGCCTATCACCAGACGGACGAAACAAACAGGCAGCTTATGACGAGCCTTTCCCATGATGTAAGGACACCGCTTACCACACTGATTGGGTATTTGGACGCTGCACACAAAGGGATTGTAGACGGAAAAGAACGTGACGACTATATAGAAACTGCCCGCCGGAAAGCGCATGACTTGAAAGAATATATAGACGTGCTTTTTGATTGGTTTAAGTTAGGTTCTAATGAATTTTCCATGAACATAGCGGAGATTGATTTAACAGAGCTGACACGCAATATACTAATTGACTGGATACCGATATTTGAAGATACACAAGTAGAATTCACGATTGACATTCCAGAACAGCCTTTCCGGGTGCAGATTGACCCGGACGGATATATGCGGATATTAAACAACCTTATACAAAATGTAATCTCCCATAGCCATGCAGATAAAATTGAAATAGTTTTATCGGAACAGAACAGGAATATAAAAATTCTCCTGTCTGATAATGGAATAGGGATTGATAAGGAGGATTTAAAGCATATTTTTGATCGGCTGTATAAATGCGATAAGGGGCGGTCTGAAAAAGGCAGCGGTCTTGGTCTGTCTATCGTACATGAGCTTGTTGAAAAATTAAACGGAACAATAACGGCAGACAGCACACCGGGGAAAGGAACAATTTTTACCTTGTTTTTTCCTTTGATAGACTAATCAGCTCCCGCCCCCTTACGGCGGGAGTAATTATTTGTAAAAATCTTCCTTCTCCAAATTACAAGGTTAATGCAAGATTAGTGCAAGGTTAATGCAAGGTTGGTGTGATAGAATGGCAGATATGAAAAGGAGGTTTCGCAATGAGCAAATATGTAATTGAAACGAAAAATCTTACAAAGCAATACGGAACACAAAAAAGTGTTGCCAATCTGAACATTCATGTTCAAAAAGGGCGTATCTATGGTCTGCTTGGCAGAAATGGAGCCGGAAAGACAACAACCATGAAGATGCTGCTTGGACTTACACAGCCAACTTCCGGGGAAGTGACGATTTGGGGGAAGCCCTTACAGGCAAATGAAAAAAAGCTGTTGCCCCGTATTGGCAGTCTGATTGAATCCCCCGGCTTCTATCCTAATCTCACAGCTACCGAAAATCTGCGCATTTTTGCTACCCTGCGGGGAGTGCCGAACCGCAACGCAATTAAAAATGCACTTGATTTAGTTGGTCTGCCTTACAAAGATAAAAAGCTGTTTTCCCAATATTCACTTGGTATGAAGCAGCGGCTGGCGATTGCACTTGCCATTATGCACGACCCGGAGCTTTTGATTTTGGATGAACCGATCAACGGTCTTGACCCGATCGGAATTGCAGAAGTCCGTTCCTTTATCCGTGATCTCTGCAATGAGCGTGGAAAAACAATATTGATTTCCAGCCATATCCTTTCCGAAATTGCACTTTTGGCAGACGATATAGGCATTATCGACCACGGTACATTGCTGGAAGAAGAAGGTCTTGCAGAACTGGAAGCAAAGAGCAGCAAGCATATCCGGTTTATTGTTTCTGATACGGCACAGGCGGCAAGAATTTTAGAGCGTATATTCCATGAGAACCGGTTTACCATACAGGACGACCACAATATACAGGTGCATAATCTTGATTTACCAATAGGAAAAATTGTTACCGCCTTTGTGGAAATTGGCTTAGAAGTATCGGAAGCCCATACTTGTGAAGAAAGCCTTGAAGATTATTTCAAACGTGTAACAGGGGGTGAAGGGATTGCTTAAACTGGTTATGTGCGAATTTGCAAAATTAAAGCGGAAAAAATTTATATGGCTGGTTGTTCTTTCGGCATTTTTATTTCCCGTGCCGCTGACAGTATTGATGACAATGCCGCAGACAGCAGAACGATACGACAGCAAAATAGCGATTTTTAATGATTATTTTCAGTCGGTTATGGGATATGGAGTAGAATTGCTTTTACCATGCATGATCGGGGTAATTGCAGCCATGCTCTTTTTTATGGAACGGGATAATGATACATTTAAAAATCTGCGTACAATTCCCATAACAAGCACACAGATGATTTTGGCAAAGATTATTGTCCTGTTCTTTTTTGGAATTATTTTCAGTCTGACATCGGCTCTTATAACAATCCTTTGCGGCGGGCTGATTGCAGAAGTAAACAATATTGCTTACAGATTATTTTTTGCTCTGGAAATGGGGATTTTTATTACAGCCGGGACGTTGCCGTTAATAGTTCTTGTTGTTTTCTTTAGCAAAAATTATATATTTTCTGTTTTATTGTGCGTTTTTTACAGTGTTTTAAGTATGACAGCCGAATCATCTTTTGGCGCACTTCCTAAAATGATGTGCTGGCTAATGCCAATTCCGCTTACAACCCTGTGGAGCGCAGGAAATTTAACCGCGCATGGCACTATGGACGGTGTGGGGATGTTGGAAAATTTAATTCCGACTACATTTCAGACAATCAGTATTTTAGCCGTTATCGCTTTGCTTTCCGTTATAGTGATTGATTATATGTATAAAAAGAGAGGGGATGAATGATATGTTTCGCATGGTTAAGACCGAAATATGGAAATTAAAGCGGTATCATATGATATGGGCAGGTGTTTTTCTAATGCTGCTTTCTGTCGTATTAACGCTTTTTTCCACAACTGCATTGGACGGAACGGTTTGGACATTTTCCTTTTTTACAGAGCAGGTAATCAAAAATAATGTCACAACGATTTTCCCCATGTGCATTGCCCTCATTGCCGGATATATCATAGCAAGGGAAGGAAAAGACGATACGCTGAAAAGTATTATGACTATTCCTGTTCCTTATAGCAGCCTGTTGTGGGGGAAACTGCTTGTATGTGCGCTGCTTTCTTTATTTTTGGGGATGGTAAGTGCGACATTCACGGTAATTGCCAATTTGATGATGGGATTTTCGGGAATGTCTGTAACATCAGTATTACAGACATTTATCCAGATTATTCTCAACTGTCTGTTTTTGTATATTGCAGTCATGCCTGTAATTGCATTCGCTGCCCGTATACCAAACGGACATATGCTTGGGACAATTATTGCTTTTGTTTATGGCTATGGCGGTATGTTTGCCTCTGGAAATGCTACATTAGCCAATGTTTATCCTGTTACTGCAAGTTTAGGCTTAATCAGTTACAGAAGCTACGATCCGGCTGTACATTGGAATGTGTTAATCTGTCTGTTTAGCATGATTGCCGTATTGATGATTACTGCTGTTTTCGTATTCACGGCAAAAGGAAACGTGCCGGTCAAGACAACAAAAAAGCACAAAAAAACAATAACAAAAAAAGGTTGGTAAGCGGAGGATATAGGAATGAAGAAAAAATTATCTATCGGGATTGCGGTAGTTGTAATAATTGTTGTAGGTTTTATTGGTTTTTGTATGTGGTTTCTTTCGGGAAGTGGCAGCACATACTACTATTCACAGATTGATAACAGTAAAATAGAACAGACCGAATCAAAAGGCGGTGTAATTAACTTTAGTGGAAGTATGGATTACTCATACACTTTATTTTCTTACGATGAGAATGGAAAAGGAAAAGACATTACATTCGGAACATCAAAGGAATTGAAAGAGGGAGCTTTTATCCGTTTAACGGTAATGCCGATCCGAGGTGTTCTTGAATGGAAAGAGGTGCAATATGATGAACTTCCTGCCACTGTGCAAAGCAATTATACAGCACCAACGAGTGAATAGCAATTTACAGGTTAAAATATTCCCCCGTAAACCATAGAAAACCACAAAAAGATATGATAAAATAGGGAAACAAAGATTTCCCCAAAAGATCAGCAAAAACTAAAAAATAGACGCCCAATTTTAAAAAAAAATTTCTAAAAACCATGTCACACACCAGATCTTCGATTGTCTAATAAAATACAGGATATCATTCCTGATAACAGCTGTCTAATGGATGAACCCCAAAAGACAGCAGAAAGAGAGGATAAGAGGACAAAATGAACCAATCAACAGACAACGGATTGCAGGTATTGATCGACCAGGCAACGGCTGGGGACAAGCAGTCATTGGAAACGCTGCTTGCAGGCATACAGGATCTGGTGTTTAACCTTTCCCTTAGGATGCTTGGGACCTTTCCGGACGCGGAGGACGCTTCCCAGGATATTTTGCTGAAGGTCATGACCCATCTTTCATCCTTTAAGGGGGACAGCTCGTTTTCCACCTGGGTATTTGCCATTGCGGTGAACCATCTGAAAAACTACAAGAAGCACATGTTTGCCAAGTATCCCTTAAGCTTTGAGTACTACGGGGACGATATCCTCCACGCGAAGATCCAGGAAGTGCCGGATCTGACCCAGAACGTGGAGAAGGCCATCCTGGCGCAGGAACTGAAACTGTCCTGCACCAATGTTATGCTGCAGTGTTTAGACAGCGAGAGCCGGTGCATCTTTATTCTGGGAACCATGTTTCGCGTGGACAGCCGGATGGCCGGGGATATTTTGGGGATCACACCGGAAGCCTACCGGCAGCGGCTGTCCAGAGTGAGGAAGAAGATGGCAGAGTTCTTAAGGGAATACTGCGGTGAGTTCGGAAAGGGGGCCTGCCATTGTGAGGAAAGGGTCAACTACGCCATTAAAAACCACCGGATCCATCCCTCCAGGCTGGATTTTCACAATGCCGTGCCAAAGCAGGTCATGCTTGACGTGACAGCGGCCATGGAAGAGATCGATGATATCTCCCAGGAGTTTTCGTTCTGCCGCACCTATGAGTCTCCGGAGAGGCTGAAACAGTTTCTTGTGGATTTTTTAAATGAGGCCACGTTTTCGGTTGTGGAAAACGGATAGGAGGGAAAAGACTATGGACACAGGAAAGATGTTAGGTTATCTGGAAAATTTAAGGGAGAATAATGACCGGGAGTGGTATCACGCCCACAAGCAGGAATACAAGGAAGCCAATAAGGAGTTTGAGGACCTGATACGGGAATTGATCGCAGGGATCGGGACATTTGACCAGAGCGTGCTCCACAACGAGCCGGGGGATCTGACCTTTAAGCTGGTGCGGGATACCAGGTTTGGCCATGACAAATCCCCCTACAACCCGGCATTTCGGGCCCATATTTCCTCCAAGGGAAAACTGCCTGTGCCAGTGGGGTATTACGTGATGATCAAGCCGGGCAGCGGATCGTTTCTGGGAGGCGGTTTGTTTGCGGACATGTTTAAAGACGCTACGGCCATGATAAGAACGTACATTGCAGAACACGGAAGGGAGTGGGAGGACATCTTGCAGACTCCTGATTTTCAGAAAATGTTTACCGTGCAGGGGACGGCGCTGAAAAATGTTCCCGCCGGATTTGACAAGGAACACCCCCAGGCCCAATATTTGAAATTTAAAAGCTGGTATCTGGAATATCCCGTCTGTGACGAAGATATCCGGGATGGGGAGGCGTTTGTGAGACAGGCGGTAAAGATCTTTCAGATCATGAAGCCCTTTAATGATTATCTCAACCGGGCCCTTGAAGGCTTTTCCATGCCTGCCAGGTAAAGGCGCTGTTTTTCATGGGAAAAGCAGCGCAATGCATGCCCCGCTTTGGGGAAACTTTGGCCTTCCTCCAAGGAACGCCAAAGCTTCCCTAAACTGTGACATGTATCTGATAAAAAGCGATCGCAGGTTCCCCATGTGTCTCATAAATTTACAATTTACGCACATCTAAAAAATTCCCATCTCCCAAGAACCGTCACAAAAAGAGACAGACCAAAACGGTCATTCTAATACCCACTCTTAAGTCATGGAAGGCAAATCTGCGCAGACACCCCCAAATAACAAGACAGTGATTATAGCATTGCTCATTTCAGTTTGCGTTTTTGCAATGAATATCCAGGAAATGCCCGTTTCCAAAAATCATAGATAAATACAAAGGGTTATGATAAAATACAGGTATGGAAAGGGGGAGGCCATGGACATAAGAGTTAACGTAAAACACATGGGAAAACGGCGAAGATCCGTGGAGCCAAAGACGTATCATCTCTTAACGACCCCGGCCACGGTGCGGGATCTGATTCTGGCAGTGGTAGAGGCAGGCGTGCAGGAATACAAGGAAAGGCTTGCGGACCAGGAGTCCCATAAACTGCTCCAGTGCCTTACAAGTCAGGAGATTGCGGATAAGGCCCAGACAGGGAAGATTGCCTTCGGGGAGCTGCACGGGGAGAAGAAGGCGGACCTAAAACAGGCCCAGGACAATGCCGTCCAGTGTTTTGAGGACGGGATCTACCGGATCTTTCTGGATGACCAGCCCTTAGAGATGCTGGAGCAGCAGCTTGGAGAGGCAGCGCAGCAGGGGATCTTTACCTTTGTAAGGCTCACCATGCTTGCAGGGCGATTGTGGTGATCCATGGAGAACGGATCAGGGAAGGAGAATGACTTATGGGAGAGTACGATGCCAGAACCAGGCTGGCCATTGACAAAAAGCGAAAAGAGGAACAGGGAAAAAGGATCGGGAAGCTTGGCGGGGAGGATAAGCTTTTGGCCCAGGATCTGGTGGGAGCTTCGGCAGCGAGAGGAGCCCACATCACGCAGACGGTGGCACAGTTTTATGGGACATCGGAGGCGCTGTCCAAGTGGTTTAAGGCCCGCAGGCTGACAGAAGCGTTTGTGCCTCAAGCGTACAGGGAGTCCTTTTGGTATATCATCGATAAATTAAACCAATTCCCATTTTCCAGGGGATGGCACTGCAGGACCGTGCGCACCCTTGACAGGGGGCCTTCGGCGCGGCAGGCATTTTCCCTGCTGACCGCTTACGAGAACCTGGGCTTTTGCGGCGTGCCGGTGGAGGACTATTTGCTAAGGCGGATGGATGAGGAGAAGTTAGACTACATAGGCCACAACTGGAATTTTGACAACGGATTCAGCTACATCTATGCGGCGGAGATCGACAGGGGCAATAAAAAGGTCATAGACGCTTTAAAGGAACTGATCTTAAGCGAGAATAACACGGCGTACCTGGACAGGACGATGATGCTGGGGATCGTCCGCAGCGACAACGGGGAGCTGCACAAGCTTTTGGGGGACCTTCTTTTGGCTGCCAGGCTCCAGGAAGGGCTGCGCCAAAGCATATGCGAGACCATGGACCAGGGGACCAAGGAGGCGTTTCTGACGCTTTTCAAGGTGATCCAGGACCATGATCTGATCCGCTATTCCTCGGTGAAGCGTGCCGTGTCCACCTGGATCGGCATCTTTGACGAAAATCATGTGGACAGGATCAATGGAAAGATCCTTGATCTGATGGGAAGATGCTTAAGGGACCGGGCATTTTGCATGGAGCAGTTTACCGCAAATGATTCCATCGCCATCAGCGTGGGGCTGTGGGCCCTGGGATTTGAGGAGGCAAACCAGGCTGTGGAGGTGATGCTGCGGCTCATTGACTGCGGCACCAAGAATCAGAGACTGACCTGCGCGTACTATAACCAGACCTTGTTTGACGACCGCATACGGAGCCGGGCGGCTAAAAAGGTCATCCTGGAATACGGGGACGACTTAGAGCTGGCGGCGGCTTTTCTGCCTGCCCTTTCCTATCCCCTGGGAGGATGGGTGCGGGATATGGCCGGGAAGATCGAAAAGGCGGACAAAGAGGCAGGATCCCCTAAGGCGGAACGGCCGGCGGTGACGGATTATTATAAAGACCGGCAGGAGGCCCTTGATCTGTACGGGAGATTTACTGCCATCTACGAAAAGCTGCCGAAAAAGGGGCTGGTGTTTGACCCCTGCATTTTCCCCTGGTATCGGGTGGAGCTAACTCAGGCCAAGGTTATTGAGCACCTGGCATTTTTGGCCTATGTCCTGGGGGACGAGGAGAAGGTGACCCGGGCGGCGGCCCTTTTAGGGGAAATGTCAGGGCATTACGGCAGAAGCGACTATCTGACCCTGCTTTTGCGCGATCCCGTCAACCGGGCTCAGAGGGAACTTCTGATCGGCTACATGGGCCTTACCCAGGAAAACGCGTCGGCAAAGGCCATTTCCCTGGTAAAGAGGATGGACCTTAACAGAGACGATTACCGCCTTATGGAAGATATGCTGCGGTTTAAGCGCAGCGGACTGCGCAGGGAACTGCTGAAATTCCTCATGGGCCAGGACGACGAGGGGCTTAAGGAGTGCTTAAAAAGGCTTTTGGAGGATAAGCGGGAGGAGAAGCGCAGCGCGGGCCTTGACATCCTTTTGCGGCTGTCCAAAGATGAAACCCGGGCGGCTCTGTTTACCAGCGCCAGGACCATGGCCCTGTCTGTAAAGGATCCGACAGACAAGGAAAAAGTGCTCCTTCAGGAGATCCTGGGGGAGGAAAAGGATCCGGCCGCGGATGATATGGGATTTGGTCTCTACGATTATGACAGCCAGGAAAGGCCAAGGGCCGTGAAGATCCAAACGGACGCCATAAAACGGTGCATTCCGCTGCCGGAGAAAGCCATTATCGAGAAGATCAAAAAGCTGGACCGCCTCATCGGGCAGCACAAAGATGTGGAGTATGTGTCCGCCATAGGGGAGACGCAGCTGGTAGGCGACACGTTTTGGCGGTTAAAAGACCGGCCGGCGGAGTACCGTCTGGAGAATTATCCCCTGGAAAAGGAGCTAAGGGCTTTTTACGAGGAGGAGATCGGGGACTACGGCGTATTTATCGAGATGGAGGCCAGGATGCTCTTAGGAAACAGCCAGTCCTACGAAAACGGCGGCAGCTTTTACCGGGCAGTCATGGGCAAGATGCCATTTAAGCCGGAGCCCTACACCGTGGAGTACCAAAAGCAGCTAAACGAGATCCGGCTTATTTACCGCATGGAATTTATGGACCGAAAGCTTCTTTTAGAGGCTGGCATCGCGGCCATGGTGATGCTGACGCCGCTGCTTGACCGAAAAACGATGATGATCACCTACCCGTATAAGGATTGGAGGGGAAATATCTCCGATGCTCAGATCTGCATTTCGGGCCTGCGGTTTTTCGACCGGTTTTTTGAGGGACTTCAGTACTGGGAGACGGATGAGGAGTTTCAGCGGGCCTTCTTTGGGGCCTGGGGCCTGGAGCTTGCCTGCCGGGAGGACCGGGAGAGATCCCAGTTTGAGTCAGGAGGAAGGGATCATATGCGGTGGGGAGCGCCCAATATGACGGCCATGGTCCCCTACTGGTTTTTCAAGGCTTATGACATGGGGCTGGTGGGAAAGGACATTCTGTACAAGGCAGTGATGAATTATTTTCACAGACGCACTGTCCTTGAGGCCATCTGCAGTCTGGTGAAAGGGGAGTACAAAAAGCCCTGGAACAGGCGGGTCTGGAACCAGTTTTTTGGAAATGACCTGGCAGAGCGGATCTTGGACCAGGGAGAGGCTGTGGCAGGGCCGGATACCTGGTGCGGAAAACTGGCCCGCCAGCTTTATGAGGCCATCATCCCGGTGCTTGTGGATATGGAGCTGCGGCGGGGCGAGGGCGAGACCCGGGTTTCCTTTGATATGGCCGGGATCTCCTATATCCGGGGGATACCCTGGCTGATCCGCATCCTTATGGCCCTGGGAAAAGACCCCTTAAGCCGGGACGTGTACTATTACTGGTCCTACGGCCGGGATCAGTCCAAGCGGGGCGTTTTAAGCCAGCTGCTGAAAGCCTGCTATCCGGCCCAGGGAGACGACGGAAAGGCCCTTGGAGAAGCTTTAAAGGGAACCAGTATCAAGGCGGACCGTCTGGTGGAGGTTGCCATGTACGCGCCTCAGTGGATCGATATCATTGAACGTTATCTGGGGTGGGCCGGGTTAAAAAGCGGGTGTTACTATTTTATGGCCCACATGAACGAGAAGTTTGACGACCAGAAAAAGGCGGTCATCACCAGATACACGCCGCTGTCCGACGAAGAACTGCAGGACGGGGCCTTTGACATTGACTGGTTTCGGGAGTGCTACGGGCTTTTGGGGGAGAAAAACTTCGGCAGCCTTTACAAGGCGGCCAAGTATATCTGCGACGGGCAGAAACATTCCAGGGCCAGGAAGTACGCGGACGCTGCCACAGGCAAGGTAAACCTGGAAGCTCTGCGGGCGGAGATCGGCGCCAAAAGAAATAAGGACCTGGTCATGAGTTACGGCCTGGCGCCCTTTGGCCCTGACATGGAGTCGGATCTGTTGGAACGGTATCAGTTTATCCAGAATTTCGCCAAGGAGGCCAGGCAGTTTGGGGCCCAGCGGCGGGCCAGCGAGACGAAGGCGGCCCAGATCGCCCTGGTGAATCTAAGCGTCCACGCGGGATTTGCCGACGTCACCAGGCTGACCCTTCGGATGGAGAGCCGGCTGGCCGGAGAGTTTATGTCGTATATGCAGTGGCATCAGACGGATGATGTGGAACTATGCCTCCAGATCAGCAGGGATGGCAAGAGCGAGATTCTGTGCCGGAAGAACGGGAAGCTGTTAAAGTCCGTGCCTTCGCGGCTGGGGAAAGACCCCTATGTGACAAAGGTAAAGGATGCCCACCGGAAACTGAAAGACCAGCATGGGCGCGCCAAAAAGCTGATGGAAGAGTCCATGGAAAGCGGCGCGTGGTTTACGGCGGCGGAGACGGCGGCATTGATGGAGAACCCGGTGGTGGGAGCCGTGCTGGGGCCTCTGGTGTTTGTGTGCGGGGATTTTATGGGATTTATTCAGGCAGAGCCCGGAAATGTTTCGGCTACAGGCGTTTTGGATGACGGTGCCGGGCCGGGAGGCGGAAGGCTTATGCAGGGGCAGGATGACGCCGCCGATGCCGTGACCCTGATTTCCTGGGACGGAGCGGTCCGGACCCTGGACGGGGACGAGAAGATCCGTATCGCCCATCCCCTTGACATGTACCGGGCAGGGGTTTGGCATCAGTACCAGAACTATCTGTTTGCGCATCAGATCCGCCAGCCCTTTAAGCAGGTGTTTCGGGAGCTGTACGTGAAGCTGCCGGAGGAGCTGGGGCAGCGGTATTCACGGATGTTCGCAGGCAACCAGATCCAGCCCCAGAAAACGGTGGGATGCCTGAAAGGCAGGCGCTGGGTGGCGGATTATGAGGAAGGGCTTCAGAAAGTCTATTATAAGGAAAATATCGTGGCCAGGATCTATGCCCTGGCAGACTGGTTCTCGCCCAGCGATGTGGAAGCTCCCACGCTGGAGTGGGTGGAATTTTCCGACCGGAAAAGCTATGAGGTCCTGACCATCGAGAAAGTGCCGGATCTGATCTACAGCGAGGTCATGCGGGATGTGGATCTGGCGGTCAGCGTGGCCCACGCAGGAGGCGTGGACCCGGAGACCAGCCATTCCACCATCCAGATGCGGCGCGCGATCGCGGAGTTCAATCTGCCGCTGTTCGGACTGACCAATGTGACGCTTACCGACAGCCATGCGATGATTGATGGCGCCAGAGGCAGCTACACGGTCCATCTGGGCAGCGGCGTGGTACACCAAAAAGGCGGGGCTATGCTCCATATCCTTCCGGTTCACAGCCAGAAGAGGGGAAAGCTGTTTTTGCCCTTTGTAGATGAGGACCCCAAGACAGCGGAGATCATGTCCAAGATCGTCATGCTGGCGGAGGATAAAAAGATCAAAGACCCATCCATCCTGGATCAGATCGTGTAAACATAGCTACTTCGTCAGATCCACCGTAGTCCCAAAGACGGCTTTTTGCGGCTGCAGGTAAGAATTATTGCCTTTGCATTCCACAAAATCATCCCATGTTAGGATGTACACGGTGACCTTGGAGATATCCCGCCCGTAGATGCTTCGGATCTCCAGGCTGCTTCCGTGGCTTTCCAAAGGGTTTCCGTCCGCGTCCCATATGGTGACCACATAGTCTTCCTGGGCAGATATCCCGTCCGGGAAGATGGGGACGGCATAAAGCTCGTATTTTGTCTTTACCAGCTTCTCAATGCCAAAGCCCTGGTCATTGGTCCGGTTGACAGGGATGTCCTGTGACGTATGGTCCAATTGGGAAAGATCCAGATGGAAGGTCCAGGGGCCGTCATAGATTCGGCGGTCATATTCCATGTAGGAAATAGTCTCGCTCTCCCCGTCAAGGGTACCGGTGAGCATTGTGCCGGTTGTCAGCTCCTGGATAAACGTCTGGAAGGTAATATCACAGCTGGCATAGTCTGACAGCAAAAGGTTGGTGTCGGTCAGCTGTACAAGGCCGGTAAAGGTGTGGGAGTCCGTAAAAGTCCCCTCCGCCAGGTAAGCCAGCATATTGCCGTATTCCTTGCTGAATGTTTTTTTGGTCCCGTCGGTCCGGTACATGTCGGTCTCACATTCCAGGTACATGCTGGTATCGCTCTGGGCATTATCCGCAAACCCGTTCTGGTTTTCAATAAGGAGAGCCAGATAAATGGCGTTGCTGTCATAGCTTATTTCCGAAAGCGTGACGGTCACGGGGCCTGCTGTGGCTGTGCTGGAGCTGGAGAGATCATCCTGGGCGCCGGTCTCCTGGGGCATAGCCGGAATGGTTATGGAATTTTCGCTGTAGTTTCCCGGGTAGGACACTTCCTGCTCCAGGTCCTTAAAAATATGGCCGATAAGGGGAAGCTGAGCGGCCAGGGCCGGATTCTTTACAAAAAACAGGATCACGGTCATAAATAAGGCTGCCGTTGCCGCGTATTTGGCCGCCCCGCCGGTTTTTCCCGGCCTTTTTGACAGGGATCTGTCTGCCGGCGGGGAAACGGATTCTTTGGCCTGTCTGGCCCGTATTTCTTCATAAGCGTTCTGTATTTTTTTGTTTACCACCTTTGATTCCGGAACCTTTCTTGTCATGTGGTCTCTTATGATATCATCGATCTGGTCTGTCTGCTGCCATCTGTCCACTAAGCCCACTCCTCTCTTTGAATCTGTTTTCTCAATTGTTCCTTTCCGCGGCGGATCCGGCTGCGGATGGTGCTCTCCTTGATGCCGAGAAATTCACCGATCTCTTTCGTGGTGTACTCCTGGCCAAAGTACAGCTGGAAGATGACCCGGTCTTGTCTGTCCAGGAGAGATAAAAGATAGAAAAACGAGTTCTCCCCCGGATAGGCGTCATAATAACCTTCCTCCCTGACCGTATCCTGGTCTGTCATGCGCTTCTGGCTGTTGTATAGTTTGGTGCAGTTGTTGATGAGGATGCGTATGAGCCAGGTCTTAAAGTATCTTGTCTGCCTTAGCTCCCCAATATGTTCATAGGCGTTGAGTATGGTCTGCTGCATCACGTCCGCCACGTCTTCCTGGTTGGAAAAGAATCCCCAGGCAACTTTCAGCATGGACTGTCTGTGCTGTTCCATCAGCTGGATAAAGCTTTCTCCGTCGCCGCCCATGGCGCGCTTAACCAATAGTTCCATAGTATGTATCCTTCTTTCCGCCGGCTGTTAAAATAGATCGATCATAATTATAATTACATCTATTAGATAAGGGAAGAGGGGATTTTGTTGCATGGAGTTTGGGGAGGGAAATAGGCGGGGCCATGGGGCATAGGCTTTGGAACAAAAACTGCAATGGTCCGGTACACAAAAAATTCAGAAAATATCCCCTTGTGGTCAGAGAAAAATCATATTATACTGGTAAACATAAGAGTACTCCATAAAAGGACAGAGGTGAATCATGAGAGTGATAGCAGGCAGCGCCAGAAGAATCCAACTAAAGACCATAGAGGGCCTTGACACCCGGCCCACCACGGACCGGATCAAGGAGACTCTTTTCAATATGATCCAGGACCGGCTGATCAGGAGCCGGTTTTTGGACTGTTTTGCAGGCAGCGGGGCCATTGGCATCGAAGCCTTAAGCAGAGGGGCGTCCCAGGCCGTTTTTATCGAGCATAACCAGAAAGCGGCGGAGTGCATACGGGAGAACCTTGCAAAGACCCGCCTGGAAGAGAACGCGCTGGTGATAAAGCGGGATGCACTGGCAGGTCTTAGGAGCCTGGAGGAGAAAGGATATTGTTTTGACATCATTTTTATGGATCCCCCCTATGATCACCAGTGGGAGAAAAAAGTACTGGCCTGTTTGGCGGATTCCAAGCTGGTCAGCAATGAGACGCTGATCATCGTGGAAGCTTCTTTAAAGACAGATCTTTCCTATTGGGAAGAGGCAGGCTTTGAGATCATCAGGTGTAAAAACTATAAGACCAATAAACACGTGTTTCTGCAGGCGCAAAAAAGGGACGCGTAAGGCGTTTTGGCGCGGCAGGAGCCAAACGGAGGAAAGTATGGCAGTAGCGATCTATCCGGGCAGTTTTGACCCGGTTACCCTGGGTCACCAGGATATTATTGAGAGATGTTCCAAGATCATGGATAAAGTCATCGTGGGGGTTTTGCGGAATAATTCAAAATCTCCGTTGTTTTCCGTGGAGGAACGTGTTACTATGTTATTGGGCGTGATCGGACATCTGCCCAATGTAGAGATTCAGGCGTTTGACGGGCTTTTGGTGGATTTTGTCCGCCAGTGCCGCGGGGATGTGATCGTCAGGGGGCTGCGGGCCATTACGGACTTTGAGTATGAGCTGCAGTTATCCCAGACTAACCGGGTCATTGCGCCGGAAGTAGACACCATGTTTTTGACCACGAATCTGAAGTATTCTTATTTGAGTTCCAGCATTGTAAAAGAGATCGCCACGTATCATGGGGATATCAGCGCGTTCCTCCATCCGGATATCGCCCGCAGGGTGAGAGAGAAGATGGATGGCATAGATTGACAGATTAGCAGATTGGCAGATTAGCAGATTTGCGGATTTTCGAATGGACGAAGAGCGCCGGAGGGAGAAGGACAGCCTGCGGACGATTTTTGATGCGGACATGTCATTGCCCATAAAGGCCATGGCATGTCTTACCATGTATAAGAAAGGGGTACATACTATGAGCAGGATTGAACAGTTGATTGGTGAGATTGAAGAATATATCGACACATGCAAGTATCAGGCATTGTCTAATAATACGAAAATTATTGTTAATAAGGAGGAGCTGGAGGAGCTTTTGGTGGAGCTTCGCCTCAGGGTCCCCGATGAGATCAAGCAGTACCAGAAGATCATCAGCAACCAGGAAGCTATCTTAAATGAGGCCCGGTATCAGGCGGACAACATGATCCAGGAAGCCACGGCCCAGACCAACGACCTGGTCAATGAGCACGAGATCATGCAGAGGGCCTACGCGGCGGCCAACCAGGTGGTGGAGGATGCCCAGGCCCAGGCCCAGGTCATCCTTGAGGCTGCGGTCAATGACGCCAACAACATCCGCCAGGGGGCGATCCAGTATACGGATGATATGCTGCGGAGTCTGCAGAGCATCATGGTAGGGACCATGGAGGGAGCCCAGGGGCGGTTTGACGCCTTTATGAGCACCCTCCAGTCCACCTGCGACGTGGTGGCCAACAACCGCAGCCAGCTGGTTCAGGATATGACGGCAGAGGCGGCGGCAGGGCAGGAGATGGACGGGACTGCGCAGGGGTGACGCGGTAAGCGTTGGCCGAATGTTTTTCGTGTGGAAAGGCGTTTGGCAGAGGGTTTCGTTGGCCGAATGAGGGCCGATTATGCCCAAAAGCAGGGCATGCGTCTAATAGGGCTGGATTTTCAAACAGGCTTTAAGGTCACGGCATAAAATACGGCGTCAGCGCCAGGAAAGCAGCCGCGGAGAGAAACCCGTGGAGCAGTTTCCACAGAATATAGTGGGCCAGGGACAAGCGGTGGTCTGTCACCACGCTTTTTGTCTGGAACAGCCCGCAGATGCCGCCGAATACAGCCGTAACGCACACAAGCATTCCCTGGATGGGGCCGGTGAATGTGTGGGTGACGGCCTGTATGCCGGTGGTGATCTCCACTGCGCCCAAAAGCATGGCCTGTGTCTTGGACGGAAGGAAGGAAAGCTGCCCGATAAATCGGGCCAGAATGGAAAATAGCATAAGATATCCTCCGATCTTTATCATGACTTCAAAGGACTTCATCATGGAATCGTCGAAGTTATGGCAAGGCTGTGTTTTTTGTACCCGAAACCGGGAAGATGCCTGGATGCGGTACAGGGACCGGGCCAAAAAAGCCAGAGGGATCACAGGCAGATAGACGGCAAGCATCAGCAAAGACGCCGGAATGGAAGGGTCCATCAGGGCGGCGGCGTAGCCTAAAAGGAACATGGGGCTTGGATGGTTGCAGATGGATAAAAGGTACTGTCCTTCCCTGGGGGAAAGCTTTTCCTGGCTTACGAACTCGCTGCAGGTTTTGGCTCCCATGGGATAGCCGCACAGAAGGCCGGACAGAAATACATAAGAGCCGTTTTCGGACAGGTAAAAGCATTTCCTAAGAACAGGACGCACAGGGGCGGTCATGAGACGGATGCCGTCTAAAGACACGATCACATTGGAACAGATCATAAAGGGGAGCAACGTGGGGAGCACGGTCTGATACCACAAAAGCAGGCCGTTTCTGGCCCCTTCCAGGGACAGGGCCGGATGGGTCAGCAGAAGGAATAAGATCATAATTGCCATTGCCGGCAGGAAGGATTTTTTCATAATCACCGGAATAAGATGTTTTGTACACTATATGAGAGAGGGAGAACGGGATATGCAGGTGGTTTTGCTGATCCTTCTGGCAGTCTTTCAGGTGATCATGACCGGATATCTGGTGGAGAATCCGGATTTCTACCAGCTGGATGCCTATACCTGGGAAAGCGACGGCTTCCGGGCCATGAGATTGGGGGAGAATGGGGCAGCCAAGGACGACCTTGACATGGGCGCCCTGACTTCCATGATGATCCAGTGGGAGTATGATCTGACGGATCTTGGACAAAAGGATGCGTTTGAGGAGGATCCGGCCATTGAAAGGAGAAGGCCCGCGGAGTACCGGAAGCTTTGCCGCGCCTACGAGACCGTGTTTGGGGATCTGAAATATTTTCCCATACCCAAAAGCAGCAAAGTTGAGACGCCGGACGTGATCTATGAGGACAGCTGGATGGACAGAAGGACTTACGGCGGCGAAAGGGGTCATGAGGGCTGTGATATTATGGGCATGGAACGGGGGCGTGGCTTTTATCCTGTGGTCAGCATGACGGACGGGGTGGTGGAAAAGGTGGGCTGGCTGGAACAGGGCGGCTGGCGCATCGGGATCCGGGCGCCTTTGGGGCTGTATATTTATTACGCTCACTTGTATGATTATGCCAGGCAGTGGCAGGAGGGGGATACGGTGCGGGCGGGGGAGCTTTTGGGATTTATGGGGGATTCCGGGTATTCGGCAGTGGAGGGGACGGTGGGGAATTTTGACGTGCATCTTCATCTGGGGATGTATTTGAGGACAGACCATTATGAGGAGATGAGCGTGGATCCTTACTGGGCGCTGCGGTATCTGGAGAAGAGGAGGCTTTTGTATGAGTATTGAGGGGGAATGTGGGGATATGACTCTTGATCAGTAAGCAGTCTTCTTTGCGGAAAAAATATTGCTTTCTGATTGTTTTTCCACTATAATAGAAAAAAAGAAACTATGGATGAGAAGGGCGTATTTCGTACAACAAGAAAACAGGAGGCTTAAATGCAGGAAGCCTGGACATCAAAGTAAAGATGCTCTATGGAGATGGGGAAGATGACATTATCAGTCAATATGTAAATTTCACCAGAGTATACCAGCAGCAGTCAGAGCTCCATGGAAGGACCAGGAAAGCTATTTGGGAGACAATCCATATTTGTAAGGATAGGGGAGTGTTAAAAGAGTATCTGTCAGGTCGTGAAAAGGAGGTTGTGAGCATCATGATGGCATTTTCGATCAGGAAAAAGCAGTGGAACAGTTTGGATACGAGAAAAGGCAGGAAGGCCGTGAAGAAGGGCGTATTAGACAGGCAAAGAAAACGGCATCCAATATGCTAAAGCGAGGATCATCCTTAAATGAAGTGGCAGAGATCTTGGAACTTCCAATAGAGATGATCCGCTCTTGGAGCGAGGAAGCCAGCCCGTTAGTCTAGAGCATGTTTGAAAATTCATCCCATCAAATGCACTCCTCACTTTGCGGTATATTTGCCCCTCATTCGGCCAACGCAGCCCACTACGCCTTCCTCATTGGGGTTAAATCTTCCACAAACTGGGGCACACATCTGATGGAAAGTAATTTTCAAACACGCTCTAATCAACAAAAAAAATCTTTTACTATAATTTCGGTTATAATGTCAATGTAAAAAACGATTTCGGCGTGTTCTGGTCAGTTGGGAAAGGAGTGAGTGCTTTAGGATGGCAGCAGTAAACAGAAACCATAAAGACCGCTTATTCACGTTCCTGTTTGGCGAGAGGGGGAATAAGGCATGAACATTGAGCCTATATAATGCGGTAAACAATACCCAATATACGGATCCGGACAGCATTGAGTTTTCGACCATAGAGGACGCCGTTTACATGGGGATGAAGAATGACATTTCCTTTATCCTTTGCCATGTCATGAATGTTTATGAACAGCAGAGCAGTTACAACCCGAACATGCCAGTGCGTCAGCTGATGTATGCGGCGAAGCTGTATGATAAATATATTCAGCAGAAAAAGCTAAATATTTACGGGAAAAAGCTGGCACGTCTCCCCATCCCGAAATTGGTGGCGTTTTATAATGGAACAGAGGGGGAGGATGACCAGATTTTAAGGCTGAGCGATGCGTTTATTCATGAGGAAAACCAGTTGGAGGCGGATATTGAGGCAAGGGTTCGTATAGTCAATATCAACTATGGAAAGAACAAAAGCTTGATGTCTTCCTGCAGACCATTAGAAGAATATGCGTGGCTGATTGATCAGATTCGGGAAAACCAGCGATATATGGGAATTGAAGACGCGGTAGACAAGGCAGTTCGGGATATGCCGGAGAATTTTGAGATCCAGGAGTTTTTGATTGGACACAGGGCGGAGGTAAAAGACTTGTGCATCACAGAATATAATGAAGCAAAGACTATGCAGATGATCCGAGAAGAAGGTCGTGAAGAAGGCCGCGAGGAAGGCCGCATGAAACAAGCAAAGAAAACCGCAGCTAATATGCTAAAGCGGGGAAGTACTTTTGATGAGATTGCTGAGATTCTGGAACTTCCGGTTGATATGATTCGATCCTGGTAAGAAATCTGTTTATGGATTGGAGAGAACCTTAGGGAGAATGGTGTTTCACTG
The DNA here is from genome assembly GCA_910575585.1 of Clostridiaceae bacterium. Taxonomy (GTDB): domain Bacteria; phylum Bacillota; class Clostridia; order Lachnospirales; family Lachnospiraceae; genus UBA3402. The sequence goes on along the minus strand of CAJTGF010000012.1, from coordinate 31,605 downwards.
TGGCATGCGTATAAAAGGAATATATGCAAATGAACGCAAATGAACACAGAACTTACAAAAATACTTGCATTTTGCCAAAGATATGATATCCTAATACAGGAACCAGCCCTACCGATATCATCCATCAAGATACCATAAAAGGGCGACAAAAAAATAAAATACAGAAAAGCAGAGTAGGCCCGCGCGCGTTAAGTGCCGGCTGGACGGGGAGTTGCCAGCCGGACGAAAAGGAGGATTCTTGCGGTGCGCAGGCCGCATCCCGCTGCAATGGAAGATAGGATTATCTCCTGTTGTAGTAAGAGGTCTGCAAAGGAGGTAATTTTTTTATGAAAAAATTGGCAACTTTGTTTCAGGATTCTTACGGTGAGCTGAAAAAGGTGGGGACCATTACCACCATGGCCATGTTTGGGGCCATAGGCATTTTGCTGGGGTCTTTGACCGTGCAGATCGGTGATTTTATCAAGATCGGGTTTTCCAGCATTGCCAATCAGTTCGTGTACTATCTGTTCGGACCGGCAGTAGGGTGTTTTTACGGAGGGGCTTTGGACATCCTGAAATATATCATCAAGCCTACCGGGGCGTTTTTCCCCGGATGGACCCTGGGGGCCATGGCGGCAGGGGGGATCTACGGATGTTTCTTTTACAAGAAGAAGATAACCATTGTCCGGGTTTTGGCGGCAGAGCTGACGGTGTCCGTGGTGTGCAACATGTTCCTGGGGACTTTATGGCTGGATATGATGTACGGGAAAGGGTTTTTCGCGCTGCTGCCCATGCGGGTCGTCAAAAATCTCGCCATGCTGCCGGTCAATACGTTCCTGTTCTACACTATGACCGTTGCCATGGAGCAGACCGGGATCATCCGGCTGATCCGCAGGTCAGCGTAGATTCCCGCATGCGCCATGACCGGCCGCTTTTCCGCTCTGTCATGGATCAGTATCGTTATAGGGCCAAAGCAGATGCCCCATGGCCCCAGGCGGTTTTAAACGGGCATATGCGGTTACGTTCACAGAAGGCTGCGGGCAGCGTAACCCAGATGGAACTCCAGAGCCGGAGATTTTTCCATGTATATAGACTTTTTAACAAAAGTAATCTATAATAGAGATATTACAAGTTATGACATTTGAGATTGAGGAGGTTTACAGACAATATGAGCGCGAATGAAAATGAGATTGAAAACTGCACTCACAACTGCAGCACCTGCGGGGAGAACTGCAGCAGCAGGACCCAGGAACAGGAAAGCTTTCTGGAGGCTCTCCATCCCTTAAGTTCCGTGAAAAAGGTCATCGGCATTGTCAGTGGAAAAGGCGGGGTGGGGAAATCCCTGGTGACTTCCATGATGGCGGTGAAGATGAACGGCAAGGGATACAAAACAGCCATCCTTGACGCCGATATCACGGGGCCCTCCATCCCCAAGGCATTTGGCATAAGCGGCGATATCGGTTTGACGGACGAGAAGCTGATGGTCCCGGCCACCACAAGCACAGGCATCCAGCTCATTTCCGCCAACCTGCTCCTTGACGACGAGAGGGATCCGGTGATCTGGAGAGGGCCTGTGATCGCGGGGGCGGTGAAGCAGTTCTGGAGCGAGACGCTGTGGAAGGATATTGACTTTATGTTTGTGGATATGCCGCCGGGGACCGGGGATGTGCCTCTGACCGTGTTCCAGTCCCTTCCTGTGGACGGCATCATCATCGTCACATCCCCCCAGGAGCTGGTGTCCATGATCGTGGGCAAGGCGGTGAATATGGCAAAGAAGATGGATATCCCCATTCTGGGCATTGTGGAGAATATGAGCTATCTTGCGTGTCCCGACTGCGGAAAGAAGATCTCCGTGTTTGGGGAGAGCCGCATCGACCAGGTGGCCGAGGAGTACAAGATCCCGGTGCTGGCCAGGATCCCCATTGATCCTAAGATCGCCAGGATGGTGGATGAGGGGACCGTGGAGTATCTGGAGGAGGATTGGCTTGACGAGGCGGCCGAGAAGGCGGCCCGGATGAATGCGGGCGCCTGATGGGCGCTTGCGGATGTGAGACAGAGGTGCGGCCATGAGGATTAATATGAACCCCAACAGCGAACTGGTGCAGTCCATTGTAAGCGTCCCCCACCTGGTTCAGGTGCCGGACAACTTTCTGGTCCAGGCCCACCAGTTTCAGGAAGCCATGATGATGTATACCTGCGCCATCCGCGAGGTAAAGACCAAGCTGGAAGTGCTCAACGACGAGCTTTCGGTGCGGAACCAGAGAAATCCCATTGAGATGATCAAGTCCAGAGTAAAAAAGCCGATCAGCATTGTGGAGAAGCTAAGAAGGAGAAACTTAGAGCTGTCCGTGGAGTCCATGATCAACCATTTGGACGATATTGCGGGAGTCAGGGTTATCTGTTCCTTTGTGGACGATATCTACCAGGTGGCGGAGATGCTGATGCGCCAGGATGATATCCGGGTCATTGCCATCAAGGACTATATTATGAATCCGAAAGACAACGGGTATCGGAGCTACCACATGATCGTGGAGATCCCCGTGTTTTTTTCCGACGAGAAGCGGATGATGCGGGTGGAGGTGCAGATCCGCACCATTGCCATGGATTTCTGGGCCAGTTTGGACCATCAGCTGAAATATAAAAAACCCCTTATTGATTCGGAGGAAATAAGCCGGGAGCTGAAGCTGTGCGCGGATGTCATTGCCCAGACGGATGAAAAGATGCTTTCCATCCGCCAGAGCATCGAGTCCCAGGGCATCCAGGTGAAGCGGGATTAATACAGATAATAGGACAGGGATTCCGTAGTTCGGAACCCTGTCTTTTTGTACAGATTTCTGGCAATGTAGTTCTGGCCCGATACCTGGATGGTCACCTGGGTCCCCATGTCCGCCAAAATGCTTAACATGCCAAGGAGAAACTCCTGTCCCAGGCCCTGTCCCCGGTACGCCTCATGGATCTGGAAGGCGTACAGATAGATCTGGCTGTTCCATGGGAGAATGGCGCAGGTCCCTATGATCCGGCCCTCTTGCATGGCGCAGTAAAGGTTAGGATCCTGGCTGTCTGTTTCAATGGTCAGGGAACATAAGGAGAACTGTTTGTCCTTTGAAGTCAGGGGCCGCTCCATCCGGTGCTCGGAGTACCAGTATTTGGCGCCAATGGCCGTAAGGGCGGCCATGGCCGAGGGCGTCCGCTCATCGGCCAGGAAGCAGAAGTCCACCGAAGTCTTTTTGGCCTTTTCGTATGCGTCCACAAGGTCCAGAGTCTTGTCCAGCAGTAAGGAGAAATGGCCTCTGCGGCGTTTTTTCGGGTCTACGAACACACAGCACTCGCAAGGTCCTTCCTGGGGGAAAAAGAGAAAGGACATGGCGGCCAAAGACCCCTGATCCCCATCCTCATAGAGGAGAAGGATATCATATCCCAAGTCGTCCTCCACAGGGGCGGAGAGGGATAGGGGCTCCGCGGCTTTGCAGGTATTCACAAGGTTTGTCATGTGTGCTTTCTGGATTTTTGATGGTTTTGTGGTGTGGATCAGGTTCATGGCGTTAAACTCCTGTCTGTTTTTATAGTGGTGTCCCCGGATATGCTTAGATGTGTCTGTCTCTGGTGTATTGTACCGCTGTATTAGTTCGAATTAAAATGGAGCTTTTATTTTGTCATATTGCTGTTTAGTTGAGTGAGCAAAGTAGGGGCGGGGATTGTCGTGAGGCCAGTCAGAGGAGAGCTGTCCCGTCCGGGTTCAGATATGCCAAACATTCCGATGAGCCTAAAGCGGAAAACACTCGGGGTGAGGCCCTCCTGTTTTCTTGGTCTCATCTCCATGGCATAGATTCACCCGGACGGGACAGCTCTCCTCTGACTGGCAAAACCAGAATTCGCTGGCTAAGGTTTGCTCACTTAAGGTGGTTTCGGTAGGGGACGCTGTTTCGACTTTGCAGCGAAAAAATAGCTTCTTTTTACGGCGTCAGGTATATTGTTGAGTAAGGTTAAGGCGATGTTGCTGCAAACCTGAAAGATCTGCCGCCAAAGCAGTTATCTTTTCACTACAGAGTCGAAACAGCGTTCCCTATCGAAATCACCTTAAGTGAGCAAATCCCGGCCAGCGAATTCTGCTTTTGCCCGGGAGGGAAGGCAGGCTGTGTGCCGGGCGGGTGAATCTATGCCATGAAGATGAGACCAGGGAACCAGGAGGGACTAACCCCTCCTGGTTCCCGTTTTGGGCTCATCGAAATGTCTGGCATATCTGAACCCGCCCGGCACACAGCCTGCCTTCCCTCCCGGGCTCCGCCACAATCCCCGCCCATTGCTCGCTCAACAATCCAGCAATTAAACTATTTTCCCATCTCACGCAAAAAATCGTTCCCAAACCCCTTATATCATTTTTAGTATAGTTTTGTCTCACAAGGCACGAATACAGCGCCCCGCCAGCCATTAAAGGCGGGGCGGGCCCAGGGTCTTTTCCTTAAACATTATACCACAAAAACCATGAATCCGCATCACAACAGTTGCTCCAAGAAACACTTTACACCCTTGGGATTTTCTATTACAATAGAGAAGATATAAAAACGCGGCGGTTTCAGGGATGCCGCTTCAGGAAGAAAAATAACAGGCCGGATCCGCCGAAAAGGACCGGCGCAAAGGAGGACATGATGATAAGTCAATTGATTGAGAAGATCCAGAAGACCAAGGCGCCTGTGTGCGTGGGACTGGACCCCATGTTAAGCTACATCCCGGAGCACATTACCAAGAAAGCGCTGAACGACCATGGGGAGACCCTTGAGGGGGCGGCAGAAGCCGTGTGGCAGTTTAACAAGGAGATCATTGACCATACCTATGACCTGATCCCGGCCGTAAAGCCTCAGATCGCCATGTACGAGCAGTTCGGCATAGAGGGGCTTTCCGTGTATAAGCGGACGGTGGATTACTGCCGCCAGAAAGGGCTGATTGTCATCGGGGACGTGAAGAGAGGCGACATCGGATCCACCTCTGCCGCCTACGCCACAGGCCATCTGGGCCATGTGCAGGTGGGGAGCCGGGCTTTGTCCGGCCTTGGAGCCGATTTTATGACCGTGAACCCGTATTTTGGCACCGACGGGGTTAAGCCTTTTGTGGATGTGTGCAATCAGGAGGACAAAGGTCTTTTTGTCCTGGTAAAGACATCCAACCCCTCCAGCGGCGAATTTCAGGATAAGCTGATTGACGGCAGGCCGCTGTATGAGCTGGTAGCCGAGAAGGTGGTGGAGTGGGGAAATGCGTCCATGGACGGTGATTACAGCAATGTAGGCGCCGTAGTGGGAGCCACTTACCCGGAGATGAGCCGGATCCTTCGGAAGCTGATGCCAAAGACCTACTTCCTGGTACCGGGCTACGGGGCTCAGGGAGGGACTGCCGAAGATCTGAAGCCCTGTTTTAACCAGGACGGGCTTGGGGCTATTGTCAATTCTTCCAGGGGCATCATTGCGGCTTATAAGCAGGAAAAGTACGCGGCATTTGGAGCCGAACACTTCGGTGAGGCATCCAGACAGGCGGTGGCAGACATGGTGGCTGACATTAACCGGGTGCTGTGATACTTGCGGCGAATGGGTACAAAAAAGGAGCATAGGTATATGGCAAAGGAAAAGAAGACGGCTTTGGTAAAAAGCCAGGAGTGTCTTGGAACGGACATATTTACCATGTGGATCCAGGCGGGGGATATGGCCGGGGAGGCCAGGGCAGGGCAGTTTATCTCCATTTACTCAAAAGACGGTTCCCGTCTGCTGCCAAGGCCCATCAGCATCTGCGAGATCCGCGGGGATGTGGGGGAGCTGCGGGTAGTCTACCGGGTGGCAGGCCAGGGGACAGAAGAGTTTTCCGCCTACAAGGCCGGGGACACGATTTCGATTATGGGACCCCTTGGCAACGGGTTCCCTAATGTTTCGGATGACAAGAAGGTATTTTTGATCGGAGGAGGCATCGGCATCCCGCCCATGCTGCAGCTGGCAAAGAGCTTAAACTGCCAAAAGCAGGTGATCCTGGGATATCGGGATCAGGTGTTCATGGACCGGGAATTTGAGCCCTTCGGGCAGGTCTATGTGGCCACAGAGGACGGAAGCCAGGGCATCAAGGGCAATGTGCTGGATGTGGTAAAAGCCCATGGGCTGACGGCAGACATCATCATGGCCTGCGGGCCGCTGCCTATGCTTAGGGCCTTAAAGCAGTATGCCAGGGAAATGGATATGGAGTGCTACGTTTCCCTGGAAGAGAAGATGGCCTGCGGCGTCGGCGCGTGTCTGGCCTGCGTCTGCAGGACAAAGGATGTGGATCATCATTCCAATGTCCGCAATGCCCGCATTTGCAAGGACGGCCCGGTGTTTTTGGCAGAGGAGGTGGAGTTGTAGATGAATACTGCGGTGAATATCGCGGGGGTGGAATTAAAAAATCCGGTGATGACAGCCTCCGGCACCTTCGGCTCCGGACAGGAGTACGGGGAATTTGTGGACTTGAACCTGTTAGGGGCCGTGGTCACCAAAGGAGTGTCCAATGTGCCGTGGCCCGGCAACGCCGCTCCCAGGATCGCGGAGACCTACGGCGGCATGATCAACGCCATCGGGCTTCAGAATCCGGGAATCGATGTGTTTGTAAAGCGGGATATCCCCTATTTAAGACAGTTTGACACCAAGATCATCGTCAATGTCTGCGGCAAGACCACAGAAGATTACGTGGAGGTGGTGGAGCGGCTAAGGGATGAGCCGGTGGACCTTCTGGAGATCAACATCTCCTGCCCCAACGTAAAAGAGGGCGGCATCGCTTTCGGCCAGGATCCGAAAGCGGTGGAGGCCATTACCAGGGAGGTAAAGCGCCGCGCAAAGCAGCCCATCATCATGAAATTAAGCCCCAATGTCACCGACATCACGGAGATGGCCAGGGCAGCCAAAGACGGGGGAGCGGACGCCCTGTCCCTGATCAACACCCTGACCGGGATGAAGATCGACGTCCACAGAAGGACGTTTGCGGTGGCCAATAAGACGGGAGGGCTGTCAGGCCCGGCCATCCGTCCCGTGGCGGTGCGGATGGTATATCAGACGGCCAGTGCCGTGGATCTGCCCATCATCGGCATGGGTGGGATCATGACGGCGGAAGATGCCCTGGAATTTATCCTGGCGGGAGCCACGGCTGTTTCCGTTGGCACGGCCAATTTCCACGATCCCTGCGCGACGGTTAAGGTCATTGGGGGGATCCAGGCGTACATGGACCGTTACGGTGTTAAGGATATCAAGGAATTGGTCGGGGCGGTAAGGTGACGCCCGGGCCGGAAAGGAAGCTTTTTGTTTCGGACAGTTCATTATGAAATCAGATCCCCCAAGGTTCCGGAGCCCTTTGACGGATTTTCCATGGTCCATTTGTCGGACCTTCACGGGGCCGTGTACGGGGAAAAGAACCGTTTGCTGATAGAGAAAATAAGAGAACTACAGCCGGATCTGGTGGTCATGACAGGGGATATGGCCGATGCCGGGGACGGTTCCGCCCTGGGGCTTATTGATCTGTGCCGCCGGCTTTTGGAAACGTATCCGGTGTACTATGTTCCCGGGAATCATGAGCAGGCCATGAAGCCGGAGGAGCAGGCATGGCTTATGGGGACTTTAAAGGACCTGGGAGTTTTGATGCTTGCAAACCAGCGGCGCTCCATTTGGCGTCGGGAAGCCTGCGTGGAGGTGTATGGCCTTGTCATGGCCATGACCTACTACAAGGATCCAATGAGGGAGGACTATGTAAAGGGGATCCATTTTTCGACGGAAGATACCAGGCAGGCCCTGGGGGAGGCAAAGGAGAGCCGGTTCAATATCCTTTTGTGCCACAACCCTTTGTATTTTCCGTCCTACAGAGACTGGGGAGCTGATCTGACCCTGTCCGGCCATATACACGGAGGCATCATCCGCATCCCCGGGCTTGGGGGTCTTTTGTCGCCGGATCTGACGCTGTTTCCCAAGTATGACGGCGGTTGTTTTCATGAGTCGGGGCGGCATCTGGTGGTGAGCCGGGGGCTGGGGAACCATTTTTTGGTGAGAGTCATGAATCCGGCGGAGCTGGTCCTGGTGACGCTGCGGACAAAAGGAGATAAGAGAGACGTTTGAGACAGGAATATGTACTCTCGGAGTCTCTTTGTGCCTGATTTTGTGAGATGATTTTTTGTCAGATGTGCATAAATTTATGAGGCGTACGTGGAACGTACGTTGATTAAATTTATGTGCATATGACGGAAAATCATCCACAAAGGCAGGTGCAAGAGAGATTCCGAGAGTACATGAATATGGAAAGGAAGGATACACGATGAAAAAGGAGATCCCTTACAAAATTTATCTGGAAGAGCAGGAGATGCCCAGGCAGTGGTATAATGTGCGGGCTGACATGAAGAAAAAGCCGGCTCCCATTTTAGATCCCCGGACGTTAAAGCCCATCACCCTTGATGAGCTGTCAGGCATTTTCTGCCGGGAGCTGGCAAAACAGGAGCTGGACGATACCACTGCCTATATTGACATTCCCCATGACATCCGCAGTTTTTACAAGATGTACCGCCCCTCGCCCCTTACCAGGGCTTACTGCCTGGAGAAAAAGCTGGACACCCCGGCCCACATCTACTATAAGTTTGAGGGCAACAACACATCAGGCAGCCACAAACTGAACTCCGCCATCGCCCAGGCATACTACGCCAAGGCCCAGGGCCTGAAAGGCGTGACCACGGAGACGGGAGCGGGGCAGTGGGGGACCGCGCTGTCTATGGCCTGCGCGTATCTGGAGCTGGACTGCCAGGTCTACATGGTCAAATGTTCCTATGAGCAAAAGCCTTTCCGCCGGGAGGTGATGCGGACCTACGGGGCAAAGGTGACGCCGTCGCCGTCTATGGAGACAGAGGTGGGACGAAAGATCAACCAGGAGTTTCCGGGAACTACAGGAAGCCTTGGCTGCGCCATCTCGGAAGCAGTGGAAGCGGCTTTGGGGCAGGAGGGATACCGGTATGTGCTGGGGTCTGTGTTAAACCAGGTGCTGCTGCACCAGTCTATCATCGGCCTGGAGACAAAGGCGGCTCTTGACAAATACGGAATCAAGGCGGATATGATCATCGGATGCGCAGGCGGCGGTTCCAACTTAGGCGGCCTGATCTCGCCTTTTGCGGGCCAGATGGTCAGGGGGGAGGCGGATTACGAGATCATCGCCGTGGAGCCGGCTTCCTGCCCCAGCCTTACAAGGGGAGTCTATGCCTACGACTACTGCGACACGGGAAAGGTGTGTCCTCTTTCCAAGATGTACACCCTGGGCAGCGGTTTCATCCCCTCCGCAAGCCACGCAGGGGGACTTCGGTATCACGGCATGAGCTCCACGGTGTCCGAGCTGTATGACCAGGGGTATTTAACAGCCAGGAGCGTGGACCAGACCCAGGTGTTTGAGGCGGCTGCCATGTTTGCCAAGGTGGAAGGCATCCTTCCCGCTCCGGAGAGCAGCCATGCCATCCGCGTGGCCATTGATGAAGCCATCAGGTGCAGAGAGACAGGTCAGGAGAAGAATATCGTGTTCGGCCTTACGGGAACAGGATATTTTGACATGGTGGCTTACCAGCGGTTCAACGACGGCAATATGACAGATTATGTTCCGACTGACGAGGAGCTTAAAAAGTCTTTCGCCTCCCTTCCAAAGACAGAGTAGAGGCGGATATAAAAAGAGACGGTGGCGCGATAAATCGCGTCACCGTCTCTTTTTGTTATGGGATTTTGTTACGGAACTTTCCGGTATTTATCTGGCAAACCGGAATTGTCCCACCAGATCTTTCAGGATGTTGGCCTGGCTGGACAGCTCCTCGCTGGCAGCGGCGCTTTCCTCGGCCGTGGCGGAGTTGGTCTGCACCACGCTTGAGATCTGGTCAATGCCTGTGGTCACCTGGGATACGGCATAAGACTGCTCCTCGGTGGCGTCAGAGATCAGGGACACGGCATCCAGAATCTTCTGAGCGCTGTCAACCACGTTCTGGAGCGCCTTGTCGGTGGCCTCGGACAATCTGCTGCCCTCGTCCACAGCGTTTACCGTCTCCTCAATCAGGGCGGCGCTGCTCTTGGACGCTTCCTGAGACTTGGTAGCCAGGTTGCGCACTTCATCGGCAACAACGGCGAAGCCTTTGCCCGCGCTTCCGGCTCTGGCGGCCTCCACCGCGGCGTTAAGGGCAAGGATGTTGGTCTGGAACGCGATATCCTCAATGGTCTTGATGACTTTGCCGATCTCCTTGGACTTATCGTTGATGGCGCCCATGGCCTTCATCAGGTCGGACATATACTGAGAGCAGACATTGATCATCTCGTGGGACTGAACGTTCTCTGCTTTTGCGGTCTTGGCATGCTCTGCCGTGGCGTCGATCTTATAGGAGATCTCTTTAATGGTAGCGGCCAGCTCTTCCACGGAGGAAGCCTGCTCGGTAGCCCCCTGGGCCAAAGCCTGAGCGCCGCTGGAAACTTGTCCGCCGCCGGAGTTCACCTGGTCTGCGGAGGTGTCAATCTGCTGCAGGGTCTCGCTTAAGCGGTTCTTTAACTTACGCATGGAGATCAGGATATTATGGAAGGAACCAACATAGGACTCCTCGCTTTTGGTCCTGACCGTAAAGTCGCCGGCTGCCATCTCGTTCAACAGGTAATCCACGTCATTGATAATGCTTTTCAGGGTGTTGACCAGTACGCGGATGCTGTTGGCCAGAAGACCGATCTCGTCGTCGGCTTCATAGTGGATCTCCGTGTCAAGTTTGCCCTGGGATACCAGGGTAGCCGCCTGCTCCAGCTCTCTCACAGGGGTTACGATCTGCTTGGTCAGCAGCATGATATAAAATACGATTACAGCGATGGCCAGTAAAAGGATCAGCACGGTTATGGTGGTGGAGATGGTCTTGGTCCTTACGGCGTTGTTGTAATCCTCGTCTATCTGGTTGTCCACATCCTGGGTAAGCGATACCAAAGAAAGCCTTACCTGCTCAAAGGCTTCATGGTAATCCTCTTTGTAGATCTCATAGGCCCGGGCATTGCCCTCTGCGGTAAACTTGTACGCTTCGTCCAGTATCTGCTGGCGGTACATGGATACGTCGGCCAGTTCCTTCTGGATGGCATCGATCTGGGGCTGGTACTGGGGAGCAACAGATAGCAGATCTTTCAGCGCCTGGTCTAAGGAGTTTCTTTCCGTCATCAGGGTGCTCTCAATGTCCTTTAATTCCTGTTCCGTCATGACAATGGTGGCTTCCAGAGCCATCTTTTCCGTAGCCTGGATGGCCCGGCGGGCTGTCCACAGGTAGCTAACGCTGGGAACGGATACCTCGGCGTAGTTGTTGGAAATGTTGTTCAGAGAGTTAATGGACACCAGCGCTGTTATGCCTAAGATAAATGTGGCCAGCAGTATGGAGCCAAAGGCAAACATGAACTTGATAAAGATTTTTAGATTCTTCATACTTATACCTCCATTACCGTGCGTTGCGCACTATGGTACAGAGGGACGCTTTATGCGTTTGTATTTCCCTCTGCCATATGATTTGGGAGCGTTTCGGGAAATCTTACGCACTGAGTCTGCAAGGGTTTTTGTCAGGAGTATAGATAAGGAACGGATCTCAATGCTTCTGGCGGAAAATCAGATGCAAAAACGGGTACGACAGGATTCTCGAAAACGTTCTCCGGCAAGGCAAACAAAATCCGCCCTGCCGTTTTGCAGCATGGCTGCGTACATTATATAATGTAATGGTAACACAAATTTTACAAACAGTAAAGATTTTTGCCAAATTCTTTTTGTATTTTTATCAAATATTTGTAATTAAAGGCCGGCCAGCCGGCGAATCACCTCACCGGCTATGAGAAGGCCCGCTACGGGAGGCACAAAGGAGACGCTTCCGGGGACGGGACGCTCTTTGGGGTCCTCTTTCGGGGAAATGTCCGGCTTTCGTGGTTTTTCCCTGGAATAGAGGACGGTGAGATGAGGAACGCCAAGGCCCTTCAACTCCCGCCGCATGACCCGGCACAAGGGGCAGACGGAGGTGTTTTGGATATCGGCGATCTCAAACAGCTCCGGATGGAGCTTGTTGCCGGTGCCCATGGAGGAGATCATGGGAATCTGGCGGCTGTAGGCATAGGCGGCTATGGCCAGCTTGGCGGACACGGTGTCAATGGCGTCGATGATATAGTCCGGCTGCCAGGGGATACAGGCGAAAAAGGCGTCCAGATTGTCAGGCAGCACAAAGGTGTCGCTGGTGTATACGCCTGCCTTTGGGTTGATGTCCAGGATGCGCTCCTTGATCACATGGGTCTTTAGGCGGCCCACAGTGCTGTGGAGGGCAATGCTCTGGCGGTTGATGTTGGTAATGGATACCCGGTCCGGGTCTGCTACCATGAGACGTCCCACGCCGCTGCGTGCCAGGGCTTCGATGCAGTGGGAGCCTACGCCGCCTGCGCCGAATATAAGGACGGCGGAGCCGTTTAAGCGTGCCAGAGCCTGGGAGCCCATCAGCAGCTTTGTCCTGGAAAACTCATTTTCGTCCCGGGACTCTTTCCTGCCTGCGCCGGGGGGTGTATTGGTATAAAGGTTTCGTTTGTCCATAAATGCCTTTCTGTTTCCGTTTTCGTTTTCGTAGTGATAACAGACAAAAGGGACGACACCTATCGTCCCTTTTGCCGGTGATGACTGTTTTTCCTAAGACACGCCCTCATTATACCGGGGAGCGGAAAAGATGTCAACGGATTTTCAGGATTCCTCTTGACATCTTTTCCAAAACCCTGCACAATAGACCCAGATTATGGCTGATTAGCTGATCACAGCCGGGATATCTATCAATAAGAAGAAAAAGGAGCGATTATGGAACAGGGATTTATCAGGGCGGCGGCTGGGACGCCGAAGATTCAGGTGGCTGATCCGGAGTACAATGCCGGACAGATCTTAACAATGATGGAGCAGGGAGCAAAGCAAAGGGCAAAGATTATGGTGTTCCCGGAGCTGTGCCTTACGGGGTACACCTGCGGGGATCTGTTTTTGCAGGACAGCCTTTTGGAGTGCGCCAAAAGGCAGCTGGCAAGGATCGTCAAAGAATCCGCCCATTTTGATATGATAGCGTTTTTGGGCCTTCCCTTCCAGCATCAGGGAAAGCTTTACAACACGGCGGCCGTGGCGGCGGGGGGAAAGCTTTTGGGGCTTGTGCCGAAACAGAATATCCCCAATTATTCCGAGTTCTACGAGCTGCGCCATTTTACCGCCGGCAGCCAAAAGCCGGTGTGGGTGGAGTTTGAGGGGCAGTCAGTGCCTATGGGGGCCAATCTTTTGTTTGCCTGCTCTACGGTGCCGGGCCTTGTGCTGGCGGCGGAGATCTGCGAGGACGTGTGGGTCCCAGCGCCTCCCAGCATCCGTCATGTCTGCGCCGGGGCCACGGTGGTGGCCAACTGTTCCGCCAGCGACGAGACCGTGGGAAAGGACCAATATCGTAAGTCTCTGATCTGCGGCCAGTCGGCCCGGCTGGTGTGCGGGTATGTTTATGCCAACGCGGGGGAGGGGGAGTCTACCCAGGATCTGGTGTTTGGCGGCCATAACATCATCGCGGAGAACGGGACCTGCCTTGGAGAGTCCAAACGGTTGGGCCACGGGATTATTTATGGGGATCTGGACTTGCGGCGCCTGGTCAATGAGCGGCGCAGGATGAATACCCATGGTTTTGATTGGCCGGGGGAAGACGGGGATCATATGACGGTGGAGTTTCGGCTTCGGAGAGAGCATCTGCAGCTGCGGCGCCATATTGCGCCTCTGCCCTTTGTGCCCAGTGACCCGGGGGAGCGGGAAAGAAGATGCGAGGAGATCTTGTCCATCCAGGCCATGGGGCTGAAAAAGAGGCTGGAGCATACGGGGACGCGCCATGCCGTCCTGGGGATCTCCGGAGGGCTTGACTCCACCCTGGCCCTTTTGGTGACCGCAAGGGCCTTTGACAGCCTGGGCATTCCCAGGGATCACATTCTTGGAGTGACCATGCCCTGTTTTGGGACTACGGACCGGACATACCAAAATGCCTGTGTCATGACCGAAAAACTGGGGGCAAAACTTCGGGAAATTGATATCCGGGAGTCTGTTTTGGCCCATTTTCGGGATATCGGGCAGGACAAAGACAACCATGACGTGACCTATGAGAACGGACAGGCCAGAGAGCGCACCCAGGTTCTCATGGACGTGGCCAACCAGATGGGGGGTCTGGTCATCGGCACAGGGGATATGTCGGAACTGGCTCTGGGATGGGCTACCTACAACGGGGATCACATGTCCATGTATGGGGTCAACAGCTCGGTCCCCAAGACGCTGGTGCGCCATCTGGTAAGATACTGCGCCGATACCTGTAAAGAGGAGGAGCTTGGCCGGGTGCTTTTGGATGTTTTGGATACGCCTGTAAGCCCGGAACTGCTGCCGCCGGACGGCGGAGTCATCTCCCAGAAGACCGAGGATCTGGTAGGCCCCTATGAGCTCCACGATTTCTTCCTATATTATGTTTTGCGGTTTGGGTACGAACCGGCCAGGATCCTGCGCATGGCCGTCCATGCCTTTGAGGGGGAGTACCAAAGGGAGGTAATCCTGAAATGGATGAAGGTGTTCTACCGCCGGTTCTTCTCCCAGCAGTTTAAGCGGTCCTGCCTGCCGGACGGCCCAAAAGTGGGTTCGGTGGCCGTGTCTCCCAGAGGGGATCTGCGGATGCCCAGCGACGCCAGCAGTAGCCTGTGGCTGAAACAGGCGGAGGCTCTGTCATGATCACCAGCGCGGCAAACAGCCAGGTAAAGCAGGCGGCGGCCCTTGGAAAAAAGGCCAGGTACAGAAAGGAGTCAGGGCTTTTTCTGGTGGAAGGCCCAAAGATGTTTCAGGAGCTGGAGCGGGAGAGGATCCAGCAGATTTTTGTGACGGAGCGTTTTTTGGAAGATCCGGATCATCAAAAGATGGTTGACGGAATGGAAAAGAAAAAAGTGGAGATAGTAACCGAAGAGGTGCTAAAATCCATATCCGATACCCAGACGCCCCAAGGCGTGGCGGCAGTGGCCAGGCAGTACCGGTATTCCATGGAGGATCTGAAAAACAGCGAAAGAAAACCTCTTTTTATGCTATTGGAGACCATTCAGGACCCGGGGAATCTGGGGACGATCCTGCGGGCCGGCGAGGGAGCCGGCATAACCGGGGTCATCATGGACCGGGGGACGGCGGACATCTACAATCCCAAGGTGATCCGCTCCACCATGGGCTCCATATACCGGGTGCCTTTTTTGTACGCAGAAGACTGGCGGGACACTTTAAAAGGGCTTAAAAAGGACGGTGTGCGGCTGTACGCGGCCCACCTGGACGGGAAACGTTCCTATGATAAAGAGGACTACACCAAAGCCTGTGGTTTTTTGGTGGGAAATGAGGCCAAAGGGCTTTTGAAGGAGACGGCGGACATGGCCGACGCCTGGGTCAGGATCCCCATGGAGGGACAGGTGGAGTCCCTTAACGCGGCGGTGGCTTCGGCGGTTCTGATGTTTGAGGCCGCAAGACAGAGGCGGGGATAAAACCCCCCGTGGCCGGACCGCGGAAATCGTAAGAATTGTTTTGTTGCTGGAATCTCCGTAATTGTTTATAATAAACATAAGAAAGATCCGGCATGCCGGAGAAAAAAGGAGGGATTCCATGGAGTCGGTATATTGGATCATTTTGTTTGTAATCCTGGCAGGCGTGGAGGCGGCGACCATGGCGCTGACGACGGTGTGGTTTGCCGGCGGGGCGCTGGCGGCCTTTTTCGTGGCAAAGGCCGGGTTCAGCGTCAATGCCCAGCTGTCGGTGTTTGTCCTGGTATCTTTTGTTCTTTTGATCTTTACCAGACCCTGGGCCTTACAGCATGTGAACAGACGTACGGTGAAGACCAATGCGGACAGTCTGGTAGGCAAAAGGGCCAGAATCACCGAAGAGGTGAACAACGCCCTTGGCACCGGGACAGCGATGGTAGGCGGACAGGAGTGGACCGCCAGGACAGAGGATGAAGACAGTGTGTATCCTGTGGGGGCAGCCGTTGAGATCTGCGCCATACAGGGGGTAAAGTTGATCGTCAAAGCTGTGAAGGAGGAAGAGTAGTATGGGATTTTTAGTTGGATTTACGGGGTTTATCATTTTAGCCATCATTATCTTGATCATTTTGTCGTCCTGCGTGAAGATCGTTCCCCAGGCCCAGGCCATGGTGGTGGAGCGTCTGGGGGCATACCGGGAGACCTGGTCCGTGGGGCTCCATGTAAAGGCGCCTTTTATCGACCGGGTGGCCAAAAGGGTCATCCTTAAGGAGCAGGTGGTGGATTTTGCGCCTCAGCCGGTGATCACCAAGGATAATGTTACCATGAGGATCGACACTGTGGTGTTCTTCCAGATCACGGATCCGAAACTGTTTACCTATGGGGTGGAGAATCCCATTATGGCCATTGAGAATCTGACAGCCACCACATTGCGCAACATCATCGGCGATCTGGAGCTGGATCAGACTCTTACTTCCAGGGAGACTATCAACACCAAGATGCGGGCGTCTCTGGACGTGGCCACAGATCCCTGGGGCATCAAGGTGAACCGGGTGGAGCTTAAGAATATCATCCCGCCTGCTGCCATCCAGGACGCCATGGAGAAGCAGATGAAAGCGGAGCGGGAGCGGCGGGAGGCCATCCTGAAGGCGGAAGGCGAGAAGAAGTCCACGATCCTGGTGGCGGAAGGCAAGAAGGAGTCGGTGATCCTGGACGCGGAGGCGGATAAGCAGTCTGCCATCCTTCGGGCGGAGGCCGAGAAGGAGAAGCGGATCAAGGAGGCGGAAGGCCAGGCGGAGGCCATCCTTAAGATCCAGCAGGCTACGGCTGAGGGCCTTCGGTATATTAAGGAAGTGGGAGCCGACGAGGCGGTGCTGAAGCTGAAAGGGCTGGAAGCCTTCGCCAAGGCGGCGGACGGCAAGGCCACCAAGATCATCATCCCGTCGGAGATCCAGAGCCTGGCCGGACTGGTAAGCTCGGTGAAGGAGATCGCGGGGGAATAAGGACAAAAGCATAGACAGCGTTTGATTGTTAAGGCGCAGGGCTTAGATGTTTAAGGTCCTGCGCTTTGTTAAATAATTGGAGAATTTGAGGGCAACAGAAAGGGGGATTGTCTTTTTTGAGACTTGTAATGGATCCTGCCAGGGAGTATGGCCTTGTACTGGAAGGCGGAGGGGCAAAAGGGTCCTATCAGATCGGGGCGTGGAGAGCCATCCGGGAGGCGAAGATCGCTATCAAAGGGATTGCGGGGGCTTCCGTGGGCGCCCTGAACGGGGCCATGATCTGTATGGACGAACCAAAGAAGGCGGAGTACATCTGGGAGAATATCAGCTACTCCAGGGTCATGGATATTGATGACGACGTGATGGAGACGGTGCGGCAGCTGGATTGGAAGGGAGTCAATATGGCGGCCCTGGTCCAGGAGGCAAAACGGGTCTTAAAGGATAAGGGGTTTGACATCACCCCGCTGCGGCAGCTGATCGGGGAAGTGCTGGACGAGAGCGCCATACGGCATTCTGACCGGGAGCTTTTTATCACCACCTACTCGGTCAGCGACCGGGAGCTGCTGACCATTGACGCCAAGAAGGTGCCGGAAGGGGAGATCGGGGATATGCTGATGGCCAGCGCCTATCTCCCTATGTTCAAGAAGGAGAAGTTGGGCGGGAAGCGGTATCTGGACGGAGGCGGATGGAACAATGTGCCGGTGGATGTCCTTTTGGAGGAAGGGTACAAGGACATTATCATTATCCGGATCTACGGCCTGGGATTTGACTCGGAGAAGGTGACAAAGATCCCGGAGGATGTGAACGTGTACCACATCGCCCCCCGCCAGAGCCTGGGAGGGCTTTTACAGTTTGACAAGAAGCAGGCCAGAAAGAATATGAGGCTGGGGTATTTTGACGGCCTTCGGCTTTTGTACGGGCTTCAGGGAAAGTGGTATTATCTGGACGCGCCGGAGTCGGAGGCGTATTATTTTGAACGGCTTGTTGGGGAATTGCCGGTTCTTAAGGCGCTGATCCCCAGGGAAGCCTTAAAGGGCATGGAGGATGTTTTGGACGAGGATAAGGGATACCGGGTCTATACAGAGCAGGTTTTTCCAAGGCTTGCCAGGGAGTGGAAGCTGAAAGAGGACTGGGACTACAAGGAGTTGTATCTGACGCTTTTGGAACATGGGGCCAGAAGCAGGCGGATCGGCCGGTTTCAGGTGTACCGGCCAGGGGAGCTTCTTTTGGAGATCCAGAGGAAAGAAAAGAAATAACTTGCATATTCATCCAAAATATACTATTATTTTGTATATTCAATTTCAAGAGATGACATAAAAGCTTTCACAAGAAAAGCGTATCGCCATAACGAGGGAGGGTTTTACAATGGACTTAAAAGGAAGACATTTTTTGACGCTGAAGGATTACACACCCCAGGAGATCGCCTATCTTCTGGATCTGGCGGCAGAGTTAAAAGACAAGAAGAAAAAAGGCATCCCGGTGGATATGCACAGAGGGAAAAATGTGGCCCTGATCTTTGAGAAGACCAGCACCAGGACCAGGTGCGCCTTTGAGACGGCTGCCCACGATCTGGGCATGGGGACCACGTATCTGGATCCTTCCGGGTCCCAGATCGGAAAAAAGGAGAGCATCGCGGACACGGCCAGGGTGCTGGGCCGCATGTACGAGGGGATCGAGTACCGGGGGTACGGCCAGGAGATTGTGGAGGAGCTGGCAAGGAACGCAGGAGTCCCGGTGTGGAACGGCCTTACTAACGAGTATCACCCCACCCAGATGCTGGCGGATCTTCTGACCATCCGGGAGCACCTTGGCAGGTTAAAGGGCGTGAAGTTAGTGTATATGGGGGATGCGCGGTACAACATGGGAAACTCCCTGATGGTGGCCTGCTCTAAGATGGGGCTTGATTTTGTGGCCTGCGCGCCCCAAAAGTATTTTCCGGACAAGGCATTGGTGGAGCAGTGCAAAGGCTATGCCGCCCAGTCGGGGGCTTCCATTACCCTGACGGAGGATGTGACGGAGGGGACCAAAGGGGCGGACGTGATCTACACCGATGTGTGGGTGTCCATGGGAGAGCCGGACCAGGTGTGGGAGGAGCGCATCCGGGAGCTGACTCCTTACAAGGTGACAAAAGCGGTTATGGACAATGCCGGAAAACAGGCCATTTTCCTCCACTGTCTGCCTGCCTTCCACGATCAAAAAACAAAGATCGGAAAAGAGATGGGAGAGCGGTTCCGGATCACCGATATGGAGGTGACGAACGAGGTGTTTGAGTCCCCGTGTTCCAAGGTGTTTGACGAGGCGGAAAACCGCATGCACACCATCAAGGCGGTCATGGCGGCAACGCTTGGGGTAAAGCGGGACTGATATGGATTTTGGATTTCGGGGCATCCGGGTTAGGAGTGGTGATCTATGAGATACAGGCAGGCAAGGAGGAACAGTCCCAGGAACGTGTCGCTGATCCTGGACTGGGTACACATCATCATCGGCGCGCTGGTGGTGATCATGGCGGTGGCGGCGTTTATTGATCCGGAAAGCAACCGGGTCCTGTTTCCTATCATCTTTTTCCTGGCCTCTGTTCTGAACATGGTAAACGGCGTGTACCGGTACCAGCAGAGCGGAAGGGACAGGCGGAAAAAGGCGTCGGCCATGGGACTGATGGCAATTGCGCTGTTTCTCCTGGCCGTTATGGTGATCAGTGCCGTCAGCATCTGGAGGCGGGCATGAAAGCAGAGATCATCAAGCTTTTGAAAGAACGGCAGGGATATGTGTCAGGGCAGGAGCTGTGCTGCCGGCTGGGCGTGTCCAGGACCGCTGTGTGGAAGGTTATTAAGCAGCTTGAGGCCGAAGGCTATATCATTGAGGCTGTGCGGAATAAAGGGTACCGCCTGGTGGATATGAGAGACGTCCTTTCCGGGGCGGAGATCGAAAGCTGCATAAACGGCGGGCCAATAGGCGCCAGGGTGGTGTATTATGAGGAGACGGATTCCACCAACACCAGGGCAAAAGCCCTGGCGGAGGAGGGGGCGCCGGAGGGGACCATAGTGGCGGCGGAGACGCAGAACGCGGGAAAAGGCCGCAGGGGACGGGGATGGTCCTCACCGCCTGGCAGCGGTATCTGGATGAGCGTGATCCTGCGGCCTGATCTGGAACCCTCCCGGGCGTCTATGGTGACGTTGGTGGCGGCCTTGGGGGTGTCGGAAGGGATCTGCAGGGTCACAGGCATCATGCCCCAGATCAAATGGCCCAACGACCTGGTGCTTTCCGGCAAAAAGATCTGCGGGATCCTGACAGAGATGACCACGGAACTGGATGTCATCCAGTATGTGGTGGTGGGCATGGGGATCAACGTAAATACCCATGGATTTCCACAGGAGCTTACGGACAAGGCGTCGTCTTTGTATCTGGAGACCGGGAAGACCTGGAAGAGAGGGCCTTTGATGGGGGCTATGGCCCAGGCGTTTGGCATGTACTATGAACAGTTTCTGGCCGCTAAAGATCTAAGCCTTCTAAAGGAGGAGTATGAAAAACGGCTGGCCAACCTGGACCGCCAGGTGACCGTTTTGGCCAGAGAGGGAGCTTATAACGGCATTTGCCGCGGCATTGACAGCCAGGGGGAGCTTTTGGTGGAGAAAGAGGACGGCCATATAAGCCGCGTGCTCTCCGGGGAGGTGTCGGTCCGCGGGATCTACGGGTACGTTTAACTTAACATAAGAAACAAAGAGGACAGGGAAAGATCCATATGAAGATTGAAAACAGCCGCAAGGATGCCTTCCATGCGCCGGAAAAGGCATATGAGGCCCTTCCGGTGCTGGAGCGGGAGGAGGCGCCGTTATCCCCACAGGATCGGCTTGGGGCCATGGCGGGGCCGCTGCTTTCCTGGTATGACAGCCACGCCCGGAGCCTGCCGTGGCGGGACAGCCCGAAGCCTTACCGGGTGTGGATCTCGGAGATCATGCTGCAGCAGACCAGGGTGGAGGCGGTAAAGCCTTATTTTAACCGGTTTATGGAGGAGCTGCCGGACGTAAACGCCCTGGCCCAGGTGGAGGACCAGCGGCTTTTAAAGCTGTGGGAGGGCCTTGGTTATTATAACCGGGCCAGAAATCTGAAGAAGGCGGCCCAGATCATGGTTAACGATTACCAGGGATGTCTGCCGGATTCCTATGAGGAGCTTTTAAAGCTTCCGGGCATCGGCAGCTACACGGCTGGGGCCATCGCGTCCATTGCCTGGGATATTCCTGTGCCTGCGGTGGACGGCAATGTGCTGCGGGTCATTTCCAGAGTTTTGGCCAGCTGGGACGACATCTTAAATCAGGGGGTAAAGCGCCGCATGGAGGCGTCTCTTAAGGCGATCATGCCAAAGGACAGGCCCGGTATCTTTAACCAGGCCCTTTTTGAGATCGGGGCCATGGTGTGTGTGCCAAATGGCCGGCCAAAGTGCGGGGAGTGTCCGTTGTCTTCCTTGTGCCTTGGAAGAAAGCAGGGGCTTTTGGACTCCATCCCCGTTAAGACGCCGAAAAAGCCCAGGAAAGTGGAAGAACGGACCGTGCTTCTTCTTTTGGAAGGGGACCGGGTGGCCATTGAAAAGAGGCCGGATCAGGGCCTTTTGGCTTCCCTGTACCAGTTCCCCAACGTGGAGGGGAAGTTAGGGGAGGCGGATGTAAGGGCGCTTTTAACGTCCTGGGGCGCAGGCATATCCCAGGTGGAGCCTGCTGGGGAGGCAAAGCATATCTTCAGCCATGTGGAGTGGCATATGACGGGATACCGGGTGGTCCTTTCCGGTCTGCCTAAGGAGTCGTATCTTTTTGTGCAAAAACAGGAGCTAACGGATAAATATCCGATACCAAACGCGTTTTTGGCGTATAGAAATGTGATAAACGGAGAATCATGAGAGAAGAAGGAGGCAGGGCCATGGGCAGGTTGCTTTTTATCGTCAACCCCAGGGCCGGAAAAGGGCGGATCAAAAGTCATTTTCTGGATATTGTGGATATTTTCATAAAAGGCGGGTGGGAGGTGGAAGTACACACGACCCAGGAGCCTTTGGATGCCATGAAGACAGCCAAGGAAAAAGGCAGCGGGGCGGACATGGTGGTGTGCAGCGGCGGGGACGGGACTTTGAGCGAGACCATCTCCGGCATCATGCGGTTGGATGCGCCTCCTGTCCTTGGATACATTCCCGCAGGCTCAACCAATGATTTTGCCGCCAGCCTTAGGATCCCCTCCAACATGGCCTCGGCTGCCGGGAATGTGGTAAACGGAAGTCCTTTCCCGGTGGATATCGGGTATTTTTGCGGGGAGAGGAATTTTGTGTATGTGGCGGCTTTCGGCATGTTCACGGAGGTGTCCTATATGACGCCTCAGGAGAAGAAGAATCTTCTGGGCCACCAGGCTTACATGCTGGAGGGCATGAAGAGCCTGACCAACATCAAGTCCTACGCCATGACCCTTCAGTCAGAGGAGATAACCCTGGAGGGGGATTTTGTCTTCGGCATGGTGACCAACACCGTCAGCGTCGGCGGATTTAAGGGGCTGGTGAAGCGGGATGTGGCGCTGAATGACGGGCTTTTTGAGGTGCTGATGATCCGCACGCCCAGAACAGCCATGGAGCTTAAGGATATTTTGTCCTCCATGATCTTAAAGGAGGTCCAGAGCGAGTATGTGTACCGATTTAAGACCTCCCGCCTTTCGGTGTCATTTGCGGAACCGGCGGACTGGGTGCTGGACGGGGAGTTCGGAGGCTCCAGGACCCAGGTGGAGATCGAAAATCTGACCAGAAAGATCCATATCATGACTCCCCGATGACCTTTTGGGCCGAACCTGCTGATTTATGGTTACGTTCACAGGTCAAGAACAATAACGATTTCTGACGAATGGAAAAATTTTTTGTCATGAAATGAAAGAAATGGTTGAAATATCAAGAGTTGTAGTATATAATAAGTTAGTTATATATTGTCATGAGAAAGAAACCATAAGCGAAAGGGCGTTGTTTGGTGGAAAAAAATATTTTTTTGGAAAAACTGGGCAAACTTGTAGAGGTTGCAAAGGGAAAACACAATGCGCTGGACGTAACAGAGATTAACAACTTCTTTACCGGGGATGAGCTTTCCACGGAGCAGATGGAGCAGATCTACTCGTATCTGGAGAAGAGGGGGATCGACGTCATCCCTGTCATTGACGAAAGCATCCTGTCGGAGGAGCCGATACTCCTGGACGACGATCTTGACGACAGCTTTATGAAGGATCCGGAGGAGGAGGACATCGATTTGGATGCCATCGACCTTCTGGAGGGGATCGGTACCGAGGACCCGGTCCGCATGTATCTGAAGGAGATCGGCACCGTTCCTCTTCTCAATGCGGACGAGGAGCTGGAGCTGGCTAAGCGGAAGGCGGACGGCGACGAGAGGGCTAAGGACAGGCTTATTGAGGCCAACCTGCGTCTGGTGGTCAGCATTGCCAAGCGGTACACGGGAAGAGGCATGAGCTTTCTGGATCTGGTTCAGGAGGGGAACCTGGGCCTTATTAAGGGCGTGGAGAAGTTTGACTATACAAAAGGTTATAAGCTAAGTACATATGCGACCTGGTGGATTCGTCAGTCCGTGACCAGAGCCCTGGCAGACCAGGCCAGGACCATCCGGGTGCCGGTGCATATGGTGGAGACGATCAATAAGATGTCCAAGATGCAGAGGAAGCTGACTCTGGAGCTTGGATATGAGCCGTCTGTGGCGGAGCTGGCGGACGCTCTTGATATGTCCGAGGAGAAGGTGATGGAGATCATGCAGATCGCCAGGGAACCGGCTTCTTTAGAGACGCCCATCGGCGAGGAGGACGACTCCAATCTGGGCGATTTTGTGGCGGACAGCAACGTGCTGACTCCTGAGGGCAATGTGGAGTCTGTTATGCTGAAAGAGCATATTGACGCGCTTTTGGGCGATCTTAAGGAGCGGGAGCGGCAGGTTATTGTCCTGCGCTTTGGCTTGGAGGACGGCCATCCAAGGACCCTGGAGGAGGTTGGCAAAGCGTTTAACGTCACCAGAGAGAGGATCCGGCAGATCGAGGCAAAGGCTCTTCGCAAGCTGCGTAATCCGGTGAGGAGCAAGCGGATACGGGATTTTCTGTGACAGACATAGATGTGGCAAGAGAATAGAAACAACCCCACACTTCTGACAACAAAATCGGAAGTGTGGGGTTTTCTGATTATTTTGAAGAGTTATCGTTTTTTGAACATTTATCATAAGCCGGTCAAAATCACTCAAAAAATCTTTTGTAACAGGACTGTTTACCTTATAGTCAGCGTTGCACTGGGAGTAAATGTCCGCGATTTTTTGATAAAAACGGTGTTCACCACTGGAGCGAATGTCACAAATACGCTCCAATTGCTCCTCAAAAAAGTCTTTGCCAAAGAAGTTTTCCGGCTCCCGCAGCCGTTCATCATCCATGACGTAAGCTTTAATGATGAACTCTTTTAATACCAGACTTGCCCAAATGCAGAACATCGTAGCCTTTTTTAAAACTAACACGGTATCAGACGGCAATTCGTTGGATTGAAAGATGTTTTTCAAATGTTTTGAAACAGCTGCCTTTTGCGCTTCGGTTAATTCTGCCATCTTTGTCTGCGTTAGCCACAAATTTTTCTGATTTTTAAATCCACTTTTCTGTATTCCTTTCTAGAGCGTGTTTTGGAAGGATATCCTCGGTTCTTCTGCTAAAGCCTATTCCGGCAGATATTCCGCCTCATAACTTCACAAGGCGTTAGATTAATAGGATCATTCAGTATCAATTAGATCCTTAAGATTGATTTCTTGGGCGAAATGGCAAAATAATGGAATTGCTGTATTGTTGAGCGAGCAAAGGCGGGGATAGTCGCGGAGCCAGGGAGTGAAGGCAGGCTGTGTGCCGTCCGGGTTCAGATATGCCAGACATTCCGATGAGCCCAAAGCGGAAATCAGTCGGGTATCATCCCTCCTGCTTTCCTGGTCTCATCTCCATGGCATAGATTCACCCTGCCGGCACACAGCCTGCCTTCCCTCCCGGGCAAAAGCAGAATTCGCTGGCCGGGATTTGCTCACTTAAGGTGGTTTCGATAGGGAACGCTGTTTCGACTCTATAGTGAAAAGATAACTGCTTTGGTGGCAGATCCTTTCAGGTTCCCAACAACATCGCCTTAACCTTACTCAACAATATACCTGACGCCATAAAAAACAGCTGTTTTTTCGCTGCAAAGTTGAGGCAGCGTCCCTACCGAAACCACCTTAAGTGAGCAAACCTTAGCCAGCGAATTCTGGTTTTGCCAGGCAGAGGAGAGCTGTCCCGGCAGGGTGAATCTATGCCATGGAGATGAGACCAGGAAAACAGGAGGGCCTCACCCCGAGTGTTTTCCGCTTTGGGCTCATCGGAATGTTCGGCATATCTGAACCCGGACGGGACAGCTCTCCTCTGACTGGCCTCACGACAATCCCCGCCTTTGCTCACTCAACAATACAGCAACATAACGAATTTAAAGTTCCGGTTTATCCGGGTTAGGTAGTTATTAACTCGTTTTGCATGGATCCTATATTTTTGCATCCCCTTTATGGGAGTGGGAGAGGGGATTGGTATCCTATTGATTATAGAAAAATAGGGTACAAAACAGATGTAACCTATAAAGAAAATAAAACTGTAAAATAAACATATAATTGTTAAATTATCAGAAAATATTAAAGGTTAATTCGAATAAAAAGATAGGTTACAATGTAACCTAAAATTATCAGACAAGGTTAAACAAGAAACAAGCAAATATAAACAGGTTATTTCCAGGTTTCAATCCCATTTCCACTGCTCTCCCATGGCTCCTTCCGGTTGCTTTTATGGGTTTGCTCTGTTCTGATTCCTGCCTGCCGGTCTTAAAATTTTTTTAATTTGACCATCCGGATATTTCCACGTATAATTGTCGATATATGCGGTTTGGATTTTAATTTTTAGGGATCTATCTGCAGTGCAGACGAATATAGTTTGTTGAGGTACCGTAATCTAAGTAGAGAAAAGAGACAAAAAGTGGAGAGTAAAAATAATCAAAAAGATGGAAAAAAACGGCTATGGATCGCGGCAGGTATTGCTGTCGGTTTCTGCCTCCTAAGCCTTATGGCAGGCTTTGGAAGAAGGGCAAAGGGATTTATTGAGACGCCGTCGGATGGGGATATTACCATTTCCGTTGGGGAATCTGTCCAGGAGAAGGATGGGATCTCTTCGTCCCAAGAAGAGGACGGAGGAGAAAAACAGCAGGAGGACAGTCAAAATAAGGGAAAATTCTTCCTTGGGGTCCAGGGGATCGTAAAGGGGAGCGTGGCCATGGCCCGGCGGGGGATTGCGGTGGCGCTGGCGGAGGATAAAGAGGCAGCAACATATCCTAAGCTGCCAGAAACATTGCCGCCGCCGGAGCAGACAAAGGACCAGGAGCCGGGACCTCCGGTGATTTACCTGGTGTCGGATCTGCACTACATGTCTGCTGCTTCTACAGATTACCAGAAGGCTTTCGAGACATTTGAGGCCAAAAGTGACGGGAAAGTTATACGGTATCTTCCCCAGGTCCTGGACGCTCTTTTGGAGGAGGCGATTAGGGACAGGCCGGACGCCCTTGTGCTGACCGGAGATATCACCATGAACGGGGAAAGAATCAACCACCAGGAACTGGCTCAAATACTAGCCCGGGTCCAGGAGGCCGGTATCCAGGTGCTGGTGATCCCGGGGAACCATGATATCAATAACCCGGACGCGGCGGTCTATTTTGGGGAGAAGGCCCAGAAGGCGGATGCAGTGGATCCCCGGGAATTTGAGGATATTTACCGGTGCTTTGGCCCGGATCAGGCCATTAGCCGGGATGAGGGTTCTTTCAGCTATGTCTATGCCCTGCGGGACGATGTATGGCTGATGCTTCTGGATACCGCCCAGTATGAGCCGAGAAATCTGGTGGAGGGCGCGGTAAGGCCCGGGACCCTTTTGTGGATGGAGGAGAATTTAAAGGCGGCAAAAGCCGGGGATATTCAGGTGGTGGTATTGGGCCATCACAATCTTTTGTCGGAAAGCCGCATGTTCACGACCATGTGTACCTTGGAAAACGGGGAGGCGGTTACAGGGCTTTTGGAACACTATCAGGTACCTTTGTATATCAGCGGCCACCTGCATCTCCAGCGGACCAACCAGCACAAAAAGGGACCTGGGGATACAGGGTATGGGATCTATGAGATCGTCAGCGACGCGGTCAGTATTCCGCCGTGTCAGTACGGGATCCTGACCTGGCAGGACAATAAGGATATGAATTATTGCACCCGCAGAACGGATGTTGAGGCTTGGGCCGCTGGCCGGGGGGAGGAGGACGAGAATCTGCTGCGCTTTGTTTCCTACGGGCAGGAGTATATCAGGAAGATCGTGGAGGACCAGATCAAAGGGGAGGCAAAGCAGGTTCGGGAGAAGACCGCAGGGGAGATGGCAGAGATCTATGCGGACGTGTACGCCGATTACTGCGCCGGAGTGGAGATCGATGAGCGGGAGCGGATGCGGTCGCGGGAGTACAGGCAGTGGGAGGACTGCTGGCCTCAGAGTAAACAGGCCCAGGAGCTGCGGGCCATGATCGGGGACTGCTCCAGGGATTACAACGCCATCCATGTACCGGGGCGGCCGTAAATTTGTTTCTCTGGGCATATGAAGTTACATCCCCAGAGGCCTGTGAAAATGTAAGAAAACTTATCCTTTGGCCGTTTTATTTTCGTAAAAAATGTGATATACTAACAGATACAGACGAGTTCGGCAATATGTACTCTTGGAGTCTCTTTCTGCCTGATTTTGTGAGATGATTTTTTGTCAGATGCGCATACCCAAGGGCATATCGTAACACATGCTCCTACGGAGCGGCGGCACTTTGTACCACAAGGTATAAATTTATGAGGCGTACGTGGAACGTACGCTGGTTAAATTTATGTGCATATGACGGAAAATCAACCAATCTTCCACAAAGGCAGGGGCAAGAGAGATTCCGAGAGTACATCAATATTATAAGGAGGGTATTTTTATGCTGGAGAAAATCGATCTATCGAAAAAGGTGGACAAAAGCACGTTTAAGCAGGTGGTGGAGACGGAAGGCGCCCGGCTGGCGGAACTTCAGAGGGAATGCAAGGCGGCAGGGATCCCGGTGATGATCGTCTTTGAGGGCATGGGGGCCGCGGGAAAAGGCGTGCAGATCAACCGTCTGATCCAGGCGCTGGATCCCAGAGGGTTTGCGGTGTATGCCACCAACTCTTCCAATGAAGAGGAACAGATGAGGCCGTTTCTGTGGAGATACTGGACCAAGACCCCGGCCAAGGGCCGCATAGCCGTTTATGACAGAAGCTGGTACAGCATTGTGCAGAGGGACCGATTTGATTATCCAGACAAGGAACTGGATCTGGAGGGGGCGTTTCAGGATATCCTTTCTTTTGAGAAACAGCTGACGGATGACGGGACGGTGATCATCAAGCTGTTTCTGCACATTTCCAAAGAGGAGCAGAAAAAGCGGTTCAAGAAACTGGACGGATCCAAAGGGACTTCCTGGCGGGTGAACAAGCAGGACTGGAAGAGAAATAAAGAGTACGACGCGTATTTGAAGATCAATGAGGAAATGCTGGAGCGCACCGACACCGAGTACGCGCCCTGGACCATTATCGAGTCCACGGACAAGGATTACGCGGCCATGAAGATCCTGACCACGGTGGCCGACTGTCTGGCCCTTGCCCTGGAGGAGAGGCAGGACGGAGGGAAGGCGTCCCAAAAGAGCAAGGGCAAGCGGAAGGATGAGCGGTTCCACAACGGAGTCCTTTCAGGCATTGATCTGTCCAGGAGCCTTACCAAGGAGGAGTACAAAAAGGAGCTGGCCTCTTTGCAGAAACGGCTGGAGGCCCTGCACAATGAGTTGTACCGGCTGCGGATCCCTGTGGTCTTGGGCTTTGAGGGCTGGGACGCGGGAGGAAAGGGCGGAGCCATTAAGCGCCTTACCAGCCATCTGGACCCCAGAGGGTATCAGGTAAATCCCACAGCCTCCCCCAACGATATCGAGAAAGTACACCATTATCTGTGGCGGTTCTGGAACAACATGCCCAAGGCAGGCCATATCGCCATCTTTGACAGGACCTGGTACGGCCGCGTCATGGTGGAGCGGATCGAGGGATTCTGCACGGAGGCGGAGTGGAAAAGGGCCTACCAGGAGATCAATGAGATGGAATCCCACATGGCCAATTTCGGAGCCGTGGTCTTAAAGTTCTGGCTCCACATTGACAAGGACGAGCAGGAGCGGCGGTTTAAGGAGCGGATGGAGAACCCGGCCAAGCAGTGGAAGATCACCGATGAGGACTGGCGCAACCGGGAAAAGTGGGATCAGTACGAGCAGGCCGTGGACGAGATGCTGGTAAGGACCTCCACCACCTACGCGCCGTGGATCGTGGTGGAAGGCAATTCCAAGTATTATGCCAGGGTGAAGGTGTTAAGGACCGTGGTTGAGGCGTTGGAGAAGAAGATCAAGGAAGTAAAGAAGAAGAGATAAGGAGGATCGGCAGAGATGAGCATACAGGACGCGGCAGCTACATTTGACATGAAGATCGGCCATATCGGCATCAACGGGGACAGTCCCCGGCAGGCGGCTGCCTGGGCGGAGGACTTTTTCAGGCTTTTGGGACTTCCCACAAAGGCAGGCGAGAAATCCGTGTGGGCAGGCCAGTTGGTGGAGATCATGAAGGGCGACGGCAGAGGGACCGTGGGCCATATCGCCATCAAGGTCAATGACTGCGACAAGGCGATCGCGTATTTTAAGGATCGGGGCATGACGCCGGTGGAAGAGACAAGGAAAGTGGAAAACGGCAGGACCGTATTTATCTATTTTGAAGAGGAGATTGCGGGATTCGCGATCCATCTGAATCAGGCATAGCAGTATGAGCAGAGTGTTGATTATCGGCGGTGGCGCGGCCTCTATGGCAGCGGCCATCGCCGCCGCAGGTTGTGGGCATGAGGTCCACGTGTTTGAGAAGAATGAGAAGCTGGGGAAGAAATTGTTTATCACAGGCAAAGGTCGGTGCAACGTGACCAATGCCTGCGATATGGAAGAACTGATGGGGCATGTGGTGTCCAACTCCCGTTTTTTGTACAGCAGTTTTTCCGGATTTACCAACCGGGATATGATGGAGCTTTTGGAGCAAAACGGGTGTCCTTTAAAGGTGGAGCGGGGCGGTCGGGTGTTTCCGGTCTCCGACAAATCTTACGATGTCATCGCGGCCCTGGCTAAGGGGATGGGGGATCTGGGGGTTACCACCCATCTGCTGTGCGAGGCCCAGGGGCTGATTATCCGGGAGGGGATCTGCCGGGGGGCCCGCTTTTTACGAAGAAGGGGGAAGGAGACGAAGGCAGTGGAGTTTGAGGAGCAGGGCGACGCGGTGGTCGTGGCCACCGGCGGCATGTCTTATGAGGCTACCGGCTCCACCGGAGACGGCTATCGGTTTGCCAGAGCCTGCGGCCACAAGGTTACGGACCTTGTGCCTGCCCTGGTCCCCTTTCAGGTTGAGGGTTCCCAGGTAAAGGAGCTTATGGGACTGTCTCTGAAAAACGTGGAGGCAGCGATTTGGGACAATGGCAGGGAGCTTTACCGGGAGTTCGGGGAGTTGTTGTTTACCCATTTCGGGGTCAGCGGGCCGGTGATTTTAAGCGCCAGCAGCTTTGTGGCCAGGACGCTGAAAGAAAGGCCCCTTACGTTGTCCATTGACTTAAAGCCTGCCCTTGACAAGGAGCAGCTGGATGACCGGATCCTGCGGGATTTTAAGGGATTTTCCAACAAACAGTTTAAGAACGTTCTTGGGAGGCTTTATCCGGCAAAGCTGATCCCGGTGATGGTGGAGCGAAGCGGCATCCCGCCGGAGAAAAAGGTCAATGAGATCACCAAAACGGAGCGGCAGCGGCTTGTGGATGTGACAAAAGGGCTTACCTGGACTTTGACGGGGCTGCGGGACTTTAAGGAGGCTATTATCACCCAGGGCGGGGTTTCGGTGAAGGAGATAAAGCCAAAGACCATGGAGTCCAGGCTGGTGGAAGGGCTGTATTTCGCGGGGGAGGTGCTGGATCTGGACGGGGTCACGGGGGGATTTAATCTGCAGATCGCCTGGTCTACGGGATGGGCGGCAGGGAGTCATATACCGTTTACGTAATAAATGTGGAAAAACCTTAACCTGGATAAAACGGAACTTTCAATTCGTCATATTGCTGTATGGTTGAGTGAGCAATAGGCGGGGATTGTGGCGGAGCCCGGGAGGGACGGCACACAGCCTGCCTTCCCTCCCGGGCAAAAGCAGATATTGGCTGGCCGGGATTTGCTCGCTTAAGGTGTTTTTGATAGGGGACGCTGTTTCGACTCTGTAGTGAAAAGATAACTGCTTTGGCGGCAGATCCTTTCAGGTTCCCAACAACATCACCTTACCATTACTCAACAATATACTTGAGGCCATAAAAACAGCTTTTTTTTTCGCAGCAAAGCTGAGGCAGCGTCCCCTACCGAAACCACCTTAAGTGAGCAAACCTTAGCCAGCGAATTCTGGTTTTGCCAG
>CAJTGF010000011.1 GCA_910575585.1 Clostridiaceae bacterium | reverse complement strand
ATGATCAATATCAACTATGGAAAGAACGAAAGCCTTTTGTCATCCTGCAGGCCGTTAGAGGAATACTCGTGGCTGGTAGCCCGGATCCGCAAAAACCGGCAGACCATGAAGATAGAGCAGGCGGTAGACAGCGCGATCCAGGATATGCCGGAGGATTTTGAGATCCGGGAGTTTCTGATCGGACACAGGGCGGAGGTGAAGGATTTGTGCATTACAGAATATAACGAAGCGGAGACCATGCAGATGATCCGTGAGGAAGGTCGTGAGGAGGGCCGCGAGGAAGGTAATATCACAACTTTGTATGATTTGTACAGTGATGGTGACATTACTTTGCAGAGGGCTGCTATCAAGGCCGGCATGTCCGAATCCGCTTTTCTTGAAGCAGCAAAAGAAATTACAGGAATATAATCCTTGTTTTAAGCCCCATGGATATCGGGGCTTTTTTGCTTTATAGGAAATTCCGATTTTTTAAGACACAGAGAAAAACATATGTTCGCTGAACATACGTTAGATAGACCTGTGTTTTAGGAACACAAAACAGACGGTAAAGGTTTAGAAGATATAAAAGCCTTCTTCTCCAAAATCGTCATCAAACAGGTCGTCTTCATTCAGGAAGTAATCCATGTCCAGAAGTTTATCTTCGTTCATGCGGCGAATGTCCTCAGATGTCATCCCTTCCGGCGGATGCTCCATATATTTTTTTCGCTGCTTCTTTGTGTTTGAGTTCATAGGGATATCCTCCTTTGAAAGGAGTATATATGTACTCTCGGAATCTCTCCTGCACCTGCCTTTGTGGCTGATTTTCCGCCAGATGCACCTAAATTTAATCAATGTACGTTCCACGTACGCCTCATAAATTTATGCACATCTGACAAAATTCGGAAATGAGACAGTGGATATGAGGGTTCCATTTGAGGTCCCTGCCGAAGGTATGTAGAACCATAATGAAACCAGGAGTGAAGTTCATAGATTTGTTCTGCTTGGAGAACATGCGTGAGACCACACTGGTGACAGCGTGAAAGAGGCAGTCAAGGAGGGAACGGTCAAGAAGAAAAAATCCCGGAGGTTTTCATCAATAGTAAAGACACAGTGTCTGTGAGTCACATTGATGAGTTTAAAAGCCATAGAAGTAGTGCGCTGCATGGAATAAAGATTGCCACAGGCAGGACAGAAGCGGCTGCGGCAGCGGAAAGGAACAAATTTAAGCTTACCGCAATGAGGACAGCCATACATGGCGCCACCAAAAGAGGGATCGCCGCAGGCACTTTTTGAAGGCACTTTTTTATTCGGAACCCCTTTAAAAAATCCCGGTTCTATTGTATGATAGAGGATAACAGTTCAGGTAGGTCTGCGCGATTGCCGCGCTGACCGTATGAAAACGTAATGGGAGCAGGCATCCGGCCCCATCGCGAAGCGATTTTCATGGCCGGATGCGTAACCGTTCAAGAGTTATCTGAACGGTTATGATAGAGGATAACAGTTCAGGTAGGTCTGCGCGATTGCCGCGCTGACCGTATGAAAACGTAATGGGAGCAGGTATCCGGCCCCATCGCGAAGCGATTTTCATGGCCGGATGCGTAACCGTTCAAGTGTTATCTGAACGGTTATGATAGAGGGGAGAAAGCAGGGAGAAAAGCGCAGGCTTTGATGGAAGGAGAGGTGTTGGCAGTGACATGTAAGGAGGCGGAAAGTCTGGTCATGCCCTATATCCGCCATGAGCTGGAGGTTGGGCAGCTGGAGGAGTTTTTGGAGCATATCGATCAGTGCGCCAACTGCAGGGAGGAGCTGGAGATCTATTATACGGTGGAGGTGGGCATCCGGCAGCTGGACTCGGATACGGACACGGACCGCTATAATATTAAGGGAGATATGGAGTCGGATATCCTGGCATCTAAGCAGGAGGTATACAAAGCCCGTTTTGTCAGCATCCTTCATTATGCGGCGGACACGCTGGTGGTTATGAGCCTGGTGGTGACGCTGATTTTGCAGATGCGCATCTGGTGGCAGAACGGGATCTTTTAAGGGCAGATCAGCAGATTGGAGGATGGGCAGATGGGCTTTATCCGCGGATTTGGGAAAATAGAAAACAGGAGCAGACAATGAAAAATAAACTGGTTTTGATCGACGGACACAGTATTTTGAACCGGGCCTTTTATGGGGTCCCGCAGCTGACGAATTCGGAGGGACTTCACACCAACGCGGTGTTCGGGTTCCTCAATATTATGTTTAAGATTCTGGAGGAGGAGGAAGCGGACCATCTGGCCGTAGCCTTTGACTTGGCGGAGCCTACGTTTCGCCACAAGATGTATGAGGGGTATAAAGGGACCAGGAAGCCTATGCCCCAGGAGCTGGTGGAGCAGGTGCCTTTGATGAAGGATGTGCTAAAGTCTATGGGGATCCCCATTATGACCCTGGCCGGGTATGAGGCGGACGACATTCTGGGAACGTTGGCCAAGAAAAACGCGGCGGCAGGGGTGGAGGTTTCCATCGTGTCCGGGGACAGGGATCTTCTGCAGCTGGCAGATGATCATATTAAGATACGGATCCCCAGAACCAGTAAAGGGACTACCCAGGTGAAGGATTATTTTCCGGCGGATGTGAAGGCGGAGTATCAGGTGACTCCTAAGGAGTTTATTGACGTGAAGGCCCTTATGGGGGATCCGTCGGACAATATCCCGGGGGTGCCGTCCATCGGGGAGAAGACTGCCACCAATCTGATTGCGGCCTACGGCAGTATTGAGAACGCCTATACTCATCTGTCGGAGATCAAGCCGCCCAGGGCCCAGAAAGCTTTGGGGGAACACTATGACATGGCCCAGATGAGCAAGGAATTGGCTACGATCTGCATTGACTGTCCCATTGCGTTTTCTTATGAAGATATGGAGATCGGGAATCTGTATACGCCCGAGGCTTTTGGGTACATGAAGCGGCTGGAATTTAAGTCCATGGCCGCCAGGTTTGACGCGCAGGCCATGAATGGGGCGGATGCTGCCAACGGGCCAGGGGTGGAGGAGCATTTTCGGGTCGTAACGGATTTTTCGGAGGCAGAGGCTGTTTTTGAGAAGGCGGCTAAGGCCAAGAGGCTGGGATTTCAGCTGATCGCAGACCGTGGCCAGGTAATGGGAGCGGCGCTGTGCTTTGGGGAGGAAGACTGTTATGCCGTTGCAGCCCAGGGATTTCTGACAGGGGAGTATCTGGCGGGAAAACTGGAGCGGCTGGTGAAGGAGGGGGATGTTAACGCATGGATCCCGGAGGAGCGTGACGGGGATAAGGAGGGCGTTGCCGCCAGGGCCACATTGGATCTGAAGGCCCAGCTTCCCTATTTGGACCTTGAGGAGGACAGCGGGGTTATGGATGCCGGGGTGGCCGGGTATCTTCTCAACCCCCTAAAGGATACGTACAATTATGACGATCTGGCCAGGGATTACCTGGGGCTTACGGTGCCGTCCAAGGATGAGCTGCTGGGCAAAAAGGCCATGGTGGGGCAGATGCTTTTGGAGGGGCAGGAGAAGGCCGTCATCTGTGTGTGCTATATGGGATATATTGCGTGGCGGTCCATGGAGGTCCTGGAGAGAAGGCTGAAAGAGACGGATATGTGGCATTTGTTTGCCCAGGTGGAGATGCCTTTGATCTACAGTCTGTACCACATGGAGAAGGCGGGGATCCGGGTGGAGAAGGAGCGGCTTAAGGAGTACGGGGATGATCTGAAGGTGCAGATTAAGGCTCTGGAGAAGGAGATCCACCAGCTGGCAGGCGTGGAGTTTAATATTAATTCGCCAAAGCAGCTGGGGGAGATCTTATTTGAGAAAATGGAGCTGCCCCACGGGAAGAAGACAAAGACCGGGTATTCCACGGCTGCGGACGTGCTGGAGAAGCTGGCGCCGGATTATCCCGTGATCCGCAAGATCCTGGATTACCGGCAGCTGACAAAATTAAATTCCACTTACGCGGAGGGGCTGTACGGGTTTATCGGGGAGGACGGAAGGATCCACGGCCGGTTTAACCAGACCATCACGGCCACCGGGCGCATCAGCAGCACGGAGCCCAATCTGCAGAATATCCCGGTGCGTATGGAGTTAGGGCGTCAGATCCGGAAGATCTTTGTGCCGGAGGAGGGGTATACCTTTGTGGACGCGGATTACTCCCAGATCGAGCTTCGTGTGCTGGCCCATATGTCGGGGGATGAGCGGCTTATTGACGCCTACCGGCAGGCGCAGGATATCCATGCCATCACTGCCTCCCAGGTGTTCCATATCCCCTTGGAGGAGGTGACGCCGCTGCAGCGGCGGAACGCGAAGGCGGTGAATTTCGGCATTGTTTACGGGATCAGCGCCTTTGGGTTAAGCGAAGATTTAAGCATCAGCCGCCAGGAGGCGGTGGCGTATATTGAAAAGTATTTTGAGACGTATCCCGGGGTGAAGGTGTTTTTGGATAAGCAGGTGGAGGACGGCAGGGAAAATGGCTATGTGGTGACGATGTTTAACCGCCGCCGGCCCATCCCGGAGTTAAAGTCGGGGAATTATATGCAGCGGTCTTTTGGGGAGCGGGTGGCGATGAATTCGCCGATCCAGGGGACGGCGGCGGATATTATGAAGATCGCCATGATCCAGGTGGACAGGGAGCTTAGAAGGAGAGGCTTACGATCAAAGATCGTGCTGCAGGTCCATGATGAACTTTTGGTGGAGACTTGGAAGGGGGAGCTTGAGGAAGTGAAGGGGATTTTGGAGTCGAAGATGAAAGGGGCTGCGGATTTGAAGGTGGCTTTGGAGGTGGAGGCTTGTGATGGGGGGAGTTGGTATGAGGCGAAGTAGAAGAGGATAGTGCGTGTGGTCAATCTCCAATGGATCAAAAATGATTCCTGAACGCTGACTTCCCGGTACAGGGAAGTCAGCATATCAATACGGTTTTTCCCTCAAATGCAAATCCATAGGACCAGATCCGTTCCGGAGAGATTCCTTTAGCAATAAGCGACTGCGCGTACTTCTGCCGCTTGATCTGGGCTGGCGCGTCTTTGGCTGTGTCTTTAAGTGTTGCCTCCTCATCCGGATTGCGTACCTTAAATTCCAGGATGATAGCGTCGCCGTCATTGCGGGGTTCCAGCATCACATCATAACATGGAAAATGAGAGTTATTCAAGAAATTCTATCCGTTTTTATAAAAAAGTGTCGCTTAACAGATTATTAAGCGACACTTTTTCTCTATACTTATACAAAAATCCCTAAATTTCTATAACGGTTCCGATTATATCATCATTTCTGATAGGTGTCAACTGTATCAAGATGCCAATTTTCCTAAAAATACCGAAAGGGAACTTTGATTTTTTAGATAATTCAAGTATTTATCTCGATATTTACAGTACATGATGTTTTACAAGATTAAAAAACGTGTCGCTTAATAATCTGTTAAGCGACCTATATATGGACAGAGCTTTAAAGGGGGATGAATGAAATCTGGTATTTATTGAAATGTCCGAAGGATCATGAAACAGAATATACAGAAAAGTACCTGAATTCTGCCCGATCAAGTGAGTGGACAGAAGTAGTCTGTTTTCGATATCAGCGTCTGATGCGATACGGCGGGAGATGGCATTTAGAAAAAAAGCTGCTGCTGCCTGGCTACATCTTTTTGTCCAGGTCGGACATGACAAAGACAGAGGAGCTTAATAGGCAGACCGGGAGAGGGATGGATGGCAATGTCCCCATCTCGCTTTCGCTGATCCCTTGCGAGATTCCCTATGCAAGAATGCTGTGTCAGGACGGAAACCTGGTCCCTATGTCCAGAGGCGTTATCCGAAACGGAAAGCCTGCCGTGTTAAGCGGGCCGTTAAAAGGGCGTGAAAATCTGATCCGCAAGATTGACCGTCACAAGAGGACGGCAAGGATCGAGATCCCTCTTGGAGGAGAACAGAAGCAGATAACCGTAGGGTTGGAGATCTACGAGAAAGAACAGGATTAAAGAAAGAGAAAAAGAAGATTCAGACAGGAACAGCAGGATTGGGGATGAGATCGCTGAAGCATTGGCACAGGGTCTGGTTCTCATGGTCATATTGGCAGAGGAATTTGCAGGAGCGCAGGAGGCTGATCAATCAATGCATTGGCAGATGAGCGCTTAAAACTGCAAAATGGCGAAGCCTGCCCAAAATAAGAGACTGGAGTGGTGAACATGTGGTATGTGATACAGACCTTTGGCGGGGAGGAGGAGCGGACTGCCCATATGATCCGCAAGCTGGTGTCACGGGACTGCCTTGAAGAGTGCTTTGTGCCGAAAAGAGAGAGGCTGAAAAAATTTCGGGGCAGCTGGAATAAGGTGGAAGAGGTACTGTTTCGCGGTTATACGTTTGTGGTCTCAGAGAGACCGGAAGAGCTGTACGAGAGATTAAAGGCAGTGCCGCGATTGACAAAGGTGCTGGGGAGAGAAGCCAACTGGTTTTTAGGGCTGGGGGAGAAGGAAGAAAAGCTTGTCCGGGAAATTGGGGATGAGCGGCATAAGACCGGTTTGTCAAAAGTGGTTATTGAGGAAGGAAAACGGATCCGTGTACTGGAGGGACCTTTGAAAGATTATGTGGGGGCTGTTGTGAAGGTGGATCTGCATAAGAGGGAGGCTGTTGTGAAGGTGGAGTTTATGGGGAGAGAGATGGAGCTGAAGATGGGGATTGAAATGATAGGTACACCGAGATGAAGGATACAAAAGCCCTGATCATAGGCGCAGGCGGATTTGTGGGAAGTTACCTTATCAACTGCCTGCGCCATGAATTTCATATGGAAGTGCATGCCACCAAATTAAATGGGACCACATTTTCCCATCCGTCTGCCCGGATCTATGATCTGGATATTCTGGATAGAGAAGCGGTGAGAAAGCTTCTGGATAAGATCCGGCCGGACTATATTTTTCATCTGGCGGCACAGAGTTCGGTCAGCGCGGCGTGGAAAGATCCCATGCTTACCATTGATGTGAACATTAAGGGCAGTGTCAACGTCATGGACGCAGTCCGTGAACTGCCATATAAGCCCCGAATCCTAATCATCGGGTCAGGAGAAGAGTACGGACATATCAGAGACGGTCAGACGCCGATCTCGGAGGAAACCATGCTGCGCCCCGGCAACCTGTACGCGGCCACCAAGGCATGTCAAAATATGATCGGCAGTATCTATGCCAAAGCATACGGGATGGAGATCATTCTGGTGAGGGCATTTAACCATGTGGGGCCTGGACAGGCTCCTATTTTTGTGGTGTCCGATTTCTGCAAACAGACGGCGGAGATTGAGATGGGATTAAGGGAACCGCTGATCCGTGTGGGCAATCTAAGCGCCAGAAGAGATTTTACAGATGTCAGGGACGTGGTGAGAGCCTATGGCCTGCTGAGCCTAAAAGGAACAGCGGGGGAGACGTACAACGTAGGCAGCGGAACGGCCATAAAGATCCGGCAGATCCTGGATCTGATCGTGGGAATGTCCTCAGCAAAGATCGGGGTGGAAGTTGACCCTGCAAAGATCCGTCCGGTGGACGTACCGGTCATTGAAGCGGACATTATCAAGATCACCAAAGCCACAGGATGGAAACCGGTTATTTCCATCGAACAGACCATAAAAGAGACCCTGGATTACTGGAGAAAAAGATGAAAATAGTGATCGATGCCAGGACCCTGGGAAGCAAGCCCAGCGGCGTGGGCATATATACCTTTAACTATATAAAAGAACTGATAAAAACATCCCTTCATATTATTTTGCTCACTGACATCGCGGGGAGCGAGGAGATGGCTTTTTTAGAAGCGGCTCACATCGAGATCCGGCAGTTTGGCGTCAGTACATACCGCAGCGTCCAGGTCCTCGGGTATTTTGGATTTGTGAAAAAGCAGCTTAGGGAGATTCAGCCAGAGTATTTCTGGGAGCCTAATTTTCTGATCCCCCGCAGGTTATCCGGTTACAAAGGCGATGTGATGATCACGATCCATGACATGTTTCCCGTTACCCACAGGCAGTTCTTTAGATGGAAATACCGGTGGTATTTTAAGGTTATGCTGAAAAAGACGTTGGGGTATACGGATATTATCCTATACGATTCCAGGGAGACAAAAAAGGCGGCGGAACGGTTCTATCCGGAAGCCCGAAAGAAAAGGAATTATGTCCAGTATGTGATGCTGCCCTGGAGGGATCAAGAGGGCGGGGAAGACAGAGGAGACGACAGGGTCCTTAAGGAAACAGGGGGAAAGGAATACTTCCTGTATGTAGGCAATATGGAGAAGCGGAAAGGCGTTGACATCCTTCTGGAGGCCTATGAAAAATACCGGAAAGAGGGCGGAACGATTCCGTTAGTGCTGGCGGGAAAGCGGCGGGAGGCGGATATTGACAAAAGGATACAGCGGCTTGTGGACAGATACAGAGAAGTAACCTATTACGGTTATGTCAGCGACAAGGACAAACAGGCATTGTATGAGGGCTGTACCTGTTTTCTCTTTCCCTCCATGGCGGAAGGGTTCGGCATCTGCGTGCTGGAGGCCATGAACTATTATAAACCGATTATTGCCAGCGATCTTAGCATCTTTAAAGAGATTGCGGGGGAGTGCCTTCAGTATTTTCCCTTACAGGGAGGAAGAGACAGGCAGATCCATCAGATGAGCCAAAAGATGTTCCAATTTCGGAGGGAGATCGACAAAAAGGCTTACGACCAGGTTATGGAGCGCTATGACCCGGAACGCCTTGGCAGAGAGCTGGCGCAAATAATAGAGTGTGTTTGAAGACAGTTGGAGTCCGAGGGAGATCTGGTTCCAGTAAGGGAGGCATAGAGTGAAAAAGAATACACATTGGAAAATTACCTTGTCCAACCTTATATTGAGAACCGCATGGAAGCTAAAGCCGATTTTGGTGAGACTGATTCCGATGGAGATCCTGCGGCGGCAGAAGGCCCGCCTGTTAAATAAAAATACGGATATCTTCCGCGCGCTGGATATAGAACCCTTTGACCGGGAAGCCTACCCTGACGGCGTAAACCTGATCGGCAATATAGGGGGAGATTCCGGCTTAAGCCAGAGCTGCCGCCTGGTGGCGGATATGATCCTGGGGGCCGGTCTTCCGATGAATATACGAAACTATCGGGTATCTTCCTCCAGCGGCGGGGCAGGGACGCAGGGTGACGCCTACAATATTAATATCTTCCACATCAACGCCCATGAGTGTACCGCCGCCTACCTGGATCTGGGGCGCCAGGCCTGGGACAAGCGGTATAACATCGCCTACTGGCTCTGGGAAATGGAGGAGTTCCCCCGGGAGTGGGTGGGGTGCATCGACCTGTTTGACGAGATCTGGACACCGGCGGAATTTGTCAGCAGGTGCATCCGCAGGTATACGGACAAACCGGTCAACACCATCCCATACTGTGTCACGGCGCCGGTGGACGATCAATATCAAAGAGGTTATTTTCATCTTCCGGAGGATAAGTTTTTATTTTTGATGATGTATGACAGTGAGAGCGTCAGTGAGCGGAAGAACCCAAAGTCTGTCCTCAAAGCGTATAAAAAAGCGTTTTCCAGGGAAGCGGAGGATGTAGGGCTTGTCATTAAGATAAACCAATGGAAACAAGAAGATATTGACTGTATTCGGGAATCACTGAAAGGTTATGACAATGTGTACATCATAACCGATACGCTCTCTAAGATCCAGGTAAACAGTCTGATCAAATGCGCGGATACTTATGTGTCCCTCCACCGGGCAGAAGGTTTTGGGCTGGTGATGGCTGAGGCCATGCTGGTGGGAACCCCTGTGATCGCCACAGACTGGTCAGCCAATACGGAATTTATGAACAGGGATGCGGCGTTTATGGTGGACTGTCGGCTGGTAAGGCTGCAGAGAGATATAGGGCCTTACAAGGCGGGCAGCCGCTGGGCAGACCCGGATATAGACCAGGCGGCCCAATATATGAAAAAGTGCTATGAAGACCGGTCCTTTACAGACAGGATGGCCCGGAGGGCAGAAGAACATATCCGGACCATGCTCTCTATGGACAGGGCGGCCCAGATCGTCAGAGACAGAGTAGCGCAAATCTATGAGGAGAGAGCAAAAAAGAAGATTGCCATTGTCAATCAGCGGTATGGCCTGGAGGTAAACGGCGGTTCGGAGCACTATACGAGAATGCTGGCCCGTCATCTGACGCCGTTTTATGACATTGAGATCATAACAACCTGCGCAAAAGATCATGACACATGGGAAAACTACTATGAGCCTGGGGAGTCTATGGTAGAT
The DNA here is from genome assembly GCA_910575585.1 of Clostridiaceae bacterium. Classification (GTDB taxonomy): domain Bacteria; phylum Bacillota; class Clostridia; order Lachnospirales; family Lachnospiraceae; genus UBA3402. The sequence goes on along the minus strand of CAJTGF010000011.1, from coordinate 86,501 downwards.
GGCATAAAAGTGCGCCGGTTTCCGGTCAGGAAGACTCGCCGGCAGTCGGGATTTTTGTGGATAGAACGTATCCGGCGTTACATCCCGCCTGTTGGCAGGCTCATAGAAAAACAGTGGGTTGCGGCCCAGGGGCCCTACTCGCCGGACTGTATCCAATATATAAAAGAACATTCCAGGGAGTACGACAGTTTTGTGTTTGTCACCTATCTGTACTACCTGACCGTTTACGGGATGAAAGCCGCTGGCAGCCGAAAGTTTCTTATTCCCACAGCCCATGACGAGGACTATATCTATATGAAGATCTACAGAGACATGTTTCGGAAAGCTGACGGGATCATCTATCTGACCAAAGAGGAGAAGCGGTTTGTAGAAAAACAGTTTCAAAATCGTTTTGTGAAACATATTGTTGCCGGGATGGGAGTGGATATCCCGGGACAGACAAATCCTAAAAGGTTCAGGGAGAAGTGGCACATAGACGGAAGGTACATGATCTATGTGGGCCGCATCGAGGAGGGGAAGGGGTGCGGACAGCTTTTAAAATACTATGGCTATTACGTGAAAAAGACGAAACGTCCGGTGAAGCTGGTCCTTGTAGGGAGAAATATCATGAAGACCTCCTTGGGAGACGGCGTGATCACCACAGGATTTATCAGCGAGGAAGAGAAATACAGCGCCATGGCAGGAGCCGTGGTTCTGGTCCTGCCGTCGGAACATGAAAGCTTATCCATATCCGTTTTAGAGGCCATGGCCATGGGGGTTCCGGTGCTGGTAAATGGGAAGAGCAGCGTGCTTTTGGCCCACTGCCAGAAAAGCGGCGCAGGATACTGGTACCGGGATGAGGAGGAATTTGCGGGAAAGCTTGATCGGCTGCTGGGGGATGAGAAGCTTTGCCGGGAAATGGGGGAGAGAGGAAAGCGCTACATTGCCCGGTATTATAACTGGCAGACCATCATAAAGGATGTGCGTGGTTTGTTCGATAGGAGAGACGAGTAGAGATGAGTCATATAGTAAAAGAAATCTATCAGTACCGGCAGATGATTTTCAGTCTGGTGAGAAAGGATTTAAGAGGCAGGTACAAGGGGTCTGTGCTTGGGTTTATGTGGACCTTCATTAATCCCCTGCTTCAGCTGATGGTGTACACCATTGTGTTTTCCGTGATCATGAGGAATGGGATTGAGCAGTATTATCTGTTTCTTTTTGTGGCCCTGGTACCGTGGATCTTTTTCAGCTCCGCCTTGACAGGGGGCTCTACAAGCATCCTGGGTTCCGCGGATATGGTGAAAAAGATCTATTTTCCCAGGGAGGTTCTTCCCATGGCCTACATTACCAGCTCCTTTGTAAATATGGTCCTAAGCTTTCTGGTGGTGTTCGGCGTACTTTTGGTGACCGGGTATGGATTTCATCCCGCGGCGCTTTTGTACCTTCCGCTGATCATGGCGGTGGAGTACCTTCTGGCGCTGGGGATCGCGCTGCTTACATCGGCGCTGACCGTGTATTTCAGGGATCTGGCCTACATTTTAAATATCATTGCCATGGCGTGGCAGTTTCTGACGCCGGTAATGTACTCGGCCTCCCAGGTTCCGGAGCGGCTTATGCCCATCTGGAGGTTAAACCCTATGACGCCGGTGATCGACGCATACAGGGATATCTTGTATTACAAGCAGATACCGCGGATAAGCACCCTGACAGAAGCCGCGGCGCTGGGGATCATCATACTTGTGGCAGGGGAAGTAATCTTTTGTAAACTGCAGAGGGGATTTGCGGAAGAACTATAAGAAGAGTCCAAAGAGGATTGAGAGAATAGGAGTGGCAGACATGGCGGAAGAGATGGAGAAGATCGATATTGACGCGATCATGGCGGATATCCGCAGGAACATCAAGGAGCGGGGATATGAGAAAACGGCGCTTACGTTTGCGGACGTACATGTCCAGGCAGGCGAGGGGCTGGAACTTTTGGAGGAGAGATTTCAGTCTAAAGAGCTTAAAAAATGGATCGTAAAAATGGACGAGACCAAAAATGTGGCCTGCTGGCGGCCTTTAAGGGGAAACCCGCTGGAGGTGTTTTTAAAGAAAGTGGTCCGCAGATGCGTAAAGTTCTATGTGGAGCCTATTGTGGCGGATCAGGACCGGTACAATCACTACACTGTCTGCGCCATGGCTCAGGTTTTCTCAAAGCTGGCGGATAGTCAGGACGCAAAGATCCGGAAACTTGAAGAGCAGGTGGAGAGATTATCAAAAGCTTTGGGAAGATCAACAGACTAAGGAGAAAACGGTATGCGAATTTTTCAGCTTCTTCCGGTCATCGCCTTTGGCGACGCTGTGGGAAATGACACGAGAGCCCTTAAAAAGGCGCTGCTCAAAGCAGGTTATGAGACCGAGATATACGCGGACGTGGTAGACGGAAGGCTTCCAAGGGGAACAGCCAGACCATACGGCAGAATGCCCAGGCCGGAGAGGGATGATGTGATCCTTTATCATCTCTCCACAGGACACAGCATGAACTACGGAGTGACAAGATATCCATGCAGAAAGATCATCATGTATCACAATGTTACCCCGGCAAACTATTTTGACGGGTATAACCGGGACGCCTATGAAAACTGCAGGAAGGGGATCCGGGCGGCTAAGGGGATGAGAGACGCGGCGGAGTTTTGTTTTGCGGATTCGGAATACAACCGGCAGGAACTAATCCGATATGGATACAGATGCCCCATCCAGGTGCTTCCCATCCTGATCCCCTTTGAGGATTACGCAAAAGAGCCGACAAATAAGGTCATCCGGACATTTTCGGACGGAAAGACAAACATTCTCTTTACGGGACGGATCGTGCCAAATAAAAAGCAGGAGGATCTGATCCTGGCCTTTTTTTATTACCACAGGTATATCAACCGGGAGTCCAGGCTGATCCTGGCCGGTTCCTATGTGGGGATGGAGCGGTATAAAAACCGGCTGGAAGCTTACGCGAAAGAGCTGGGGATATGGGACTGTGTATATTTTTCAGGCATGTCAAGATTTCAGGATATTCTGGCGTATTACCGGGTGGCGGACGTGTTTTTAAGCATGAGCGAGCATGAGGGATTCTGCGTTCCTCTTGTGGAGGCCATGTATTTTGGGATACCAATCATAGCAAGGGACACGTCGGCCATAGGCGGGACGCTGGGGGGAAGTGGCATCCTGCTTTCGGACAATGACCCGATGGCAGCGGCGGAGATGATAGACCGGGTGATCACGGACAGGAAATTGAAAGAAGCTGTCATAAGAAATCAGCGGATCCGGCTGAAGGATTTTGACAATAAAAAGGTTGAGAGACAGTTTCTTCACACGATGGAGCAGTTTGTCGGAAGATAGGAGGAGGCCATGAAGAAAATAGGGTTTGTTATCCCATGGTTTGGGTTTGATATACCAGGCGGGGCGGAGGCGGAGTTAAAAGGTCTTGTCCTTCATCTGAGCGAAGCAGGCGTTCCCCTGGAGGTCTTGACAACCTGTGTCCATCAGTTTCAGTCGGATTGGAGCCATAACTACCACAGAGCGGGGACAACCGTTGAGAAGGGGATCACCGTAAGGCGTTTTAAGGCGCGCAGGCGGGATGAGGACGGGTTTAACAGGGTCAATCGTAAGCTGATGAACCACGAACTGCCCCTTACGGACCAGGAGGAGAGGACGTTTGTGAGGGAGATGGTCAACAGTCCCTCCCTGTACCGGTATATTGGGGAACACAAGGATGAGTACAGCCTTTTTGTGTTCATTCCCTATATGTTTGGAACCACCTATTTCGGGATCCGGCAGTGTATGGAAAAGGCGGTTCTGATCCCGTGCTTTCACGATGAGAGCTATGTGTATATGAGATGTTTTAAACGGACATTCTCCAAAGCGGCAGGCATGATCTTTCACGCTCAGCCGGAAGCGGATCTTGCGGCCCGGGTTTACCGCCTGGATCATGTAAATGCCAGGGTGCTGGGGGAGGGCGTGTACACGGAATATACGTATGACGCCGCGCGCTTTCGCCGGAAATATGGGATTGATCAGCCCTTTATTCTCTATGCGGGAAGAAAAGACGTTGGGAAAAATATTTACACGCTGATCAATTATTTCCATGAGTACAAGTACCGGAACGACAACCAGGTAAAGCTGGCGCTGATCGGCGGCGGAGAGGTGAAGATCCCAAAAGATCTGGAACAGGATGTGATGGATCTGGGATTTGTGGATGCGCAGGATAAGTTTGATGCTTACGGGGCGGCTTTGGTTCTTTGCCAGCCGTCGATCAATGAGAGTTTTTCTCTGGTGATCATGGAGAGCTGGATCTGTGGGCGCCCTGTATTGGTCCATGACCGGTGCAAGGTGACAAAACATTTTGCCAAAGCTTCCGGGGGAGGGCTTTATTTCGGCGATTATTTTGAGTTTGAGGGAGCAGTAAATTATCTTTTGGAACACCCTTTGGCGGCGGATGCCATGGGGAGGAGCGGGCAGAGGTTTGTCATGGAGAATTTTGCCTGGGATGTGATCACGGACAAGTATATCAGTTATTTTGAGGAAGTTGCCAAAGGAGTAGCAGATGCAGCAGGAAAACGCTATAGAAGTAAAGAATATAACGAAGAAGTTTAAGGTCTACTACGATAAGGGAAGCCAGCTGAAGGAACGTCTGCTCTTTCGCTCCAGAAACCGGTATGAAGAGCGCAAGGTTCTGAATGATATCAGCTTTGCGGTGAAGAAGGGGGAGGCGGTGGGGCTCATCGGGCAGAATGGGTGCGGGAAGAGCACTACGCTGAAGCTGCTTACGAGAATAATGTATCCGGATGAGGGGAAGATCGAGATCAGCGGGAGAGTGTCCAGTCTGATCGAGCTTGGGGCAGGATTTCACCCGGATATGAGCGGAAGAGAAAATATATATACCAACGCGGCGATCTTTGGCCTGGGAAAAAAAGAGATTGACGGGAAACTGGACCGGATCATCCGTTTTTCAGAGTTGGGAGAATATATTGATAATCCTGTCAGAACATATTCTTCGGGTATGTATATGCGTCTTGCCTTTTCTGTCGCTATCAATGTGGATGCGGATATTCTCATGATTGATGAGATCCTGGCAGTAGGTGATGCCAAGTTTCAGGCAAAATGTTTTAACCGGTTAAGGGAGATCAAAGCAGCGGGGACCACCATTGTCCTTGTGTCCCATTCAACGGCTCAGATTGAACAGATCTGTGACAAAGCGATCTGGATCAAGGAGGGGAGAATAGAGGAAGAAGGCACGTCCCGCAGGGTAGTTCAGGATTATATGTCCTGGATCATGGGCGGAGAGAGCCCGGAGGATCTTAGCGCGGACAGGTCAGAAGAAAAAGATCGGAAAAGCGAGGAAACACAGGGGGAAGAAAGCGTTTCCAATGATGCAGATGGTAAAAGTGAGTATAGTGCGGATGATATCTTTCGGCTGAGAGGGGTTGGGGATATTAAGGAGATCGGTAACAGGGAGATCGTTATAAAAGATTATGCGGTTTTAGATGGACATACTTTAAAACCGAAAACAAACTTTAGCATTGATACGCCATTGTTGATCAAGATCTGTTATCACAGAAATGAGCCTAAGGTAAAAGAGATGATGTGCAGTATCGGTATATACAGAAGCGATGGAATCTTATGCTATACCACAAACTCACTGATCGATAACGCAAGAACGATCCTGGTGAAGGATGATGGGATCATCGAATTGTTATTTGAGCCTATTCAGCTTATGCAGGGGCAATATTCCATTGATCTTTCACTAAACGTTGATTATGGGCCGACCTTTCACGGGATCCTGAATGCGGTCAACATCACCATTTACAATACGAGAACGGATTACGGTATTTTCAGACCATGTGTTAAATGGAAGATATAGCGCGGAGGCTAATATGCTGTTTCATACTATAAAAATAGATCTCAATGCTTTTGAGAAGAAGGCAGTCAGATTCAGTACATCTGTAGGAGCTGATGAGTTGTTTGATTCTTTGGAGAAAGCAGTTTTAAAGAATATGTATATCGTTGTTGATGAGAGCATGCATGATTACGGGCCGGAACAGATCATTATGCGCTTTCTTGACAAGTATAAGAGGTTTATTGAGTATTATTATGTGGATATGGATGTCTCACACGGACGAACCTACTTGAAATTAAAAAAGCCGGTACATGCAGGACAACAGGAAAGTTATGCGGACCTGGAAGATATGTATACCCAGGACTACTATATGAATGACTGCGGCGGATACGATGATTTCAGGAATAGCGATGGCACCAAGATAGAACAGCGATTGCAGGATGTCTATAATCTTGTCAATCCGGATAGGACAGACAGGATCCTGGATATTGGCTGCGGAAGAGGAGAATTATCGTTTGCGCTGTCAGCATCCGGCGCAGATGTTACGGGAATTGACTATTCCGCGGACGCGATAAAAATCGCAAAGAAAACCTTTGGTGGAAAGAGGGACAATTTAAGATATATTCAGGCAGATATCTTTCAGATGGATCAACTAAATACCTATGATAAGATCGTTATGGCAGATGTTGTGGAACATATTGAAAATGACGTTCTGGAGCGGATATTTGAAAAGATCGCATCCGTTTTAAGTCCAAAGGGAGTATTGGTGGTGCATACAGCGCCCAATAAAGACTATTATGACTATCATTATCCCCGCATGCGGCAAATGGCATCAGAACTGGGATGCTATCTTCCGCGGAATCCACGCTCCTATTATGAACAGCTTATGCATATTAACGAGCAGTCGTCAGAAACCTTAAGAAAAACATTAGAGTCGTATTTTCAACATGTACGGGTGTGGACAGGCAGCATAATGGAAATAGACGCAAATAAGACTCTGGAGGAAAGCTATCAGGACAATCAGATCTTTGGGTTTGCCTGTGGCCAGAAGGAGGTTTTGGATAAGGCAGTCAACGAGATCTCGGCAGAACCAGAATACAGCAGGTGCAGTGTGGAGATTAATGCAAATGATATTGTTGTTGACGGGGGGGTAGAAGCGGCTTATTTGGATATTGATATTCTAAATCGCGGCCACGAATTGTTGACTTCAAGACGGAAATATCCTATCTTCGTGTCCTATCATATTACAGATAAGGACGGAACTATGCTTATATACGATGGCGAGCGGACGCCGATTACGGACTTTGTGAGAAAAGGATCGAAAAGAGCGATCACTATGAAAATAAATTTGCCGGATATTCTGAAAGAGGGAAATGTTTATCATGTGGATATCACTTTGGTAGCGGAGGGATGCTTCTGGTTGGACAGAGATGGAAAAAACAGGAAGAAGATCTCAATGACGATCAGTTAAAAGAAATGGAGCATCTGGGTATATGTTGGAGAAAAGAGGAATGAGCCATATTACCGCAGGGTATTACTGGGATATAAAAACGGAAGAAAGATTTAAAGATCCATTATATTTGGAGGCTTTTGGATATAAAGTATATTCACAGAATGACGAGGATGGGATCATCCACGAGATATTTCAGCGCATTGGATGTACGGATAAAAGGTTTATTGAGTTTGGCGTACAGGATGGACTGGAGAGCAACACCCATTGCCTTCTTCATTATGGCTGGGGGGGTATGTGGATCGAGGGCGACAGAAATTATTATCAGCAGATAAATAAGAAATTTCATTCGGTTATTCAGTCAGGTCAGCTGAAAGTTTTAAATCAATATGTTAATCGAGAAAATGTTAACCAGATATTTAAAAATAGCGGTTTTACAGGTGAGATAGATTTATTAAGTATTGACATAGATGGAAATGATTATCATGTCTGGAAGGCCATAGATTGTTTGAGAACCAGAGTTGTTATTATTGAGTACAATGCCAAATTTCCGCCGGATCTGGAGTGGATCATGCCATACAGCGGGAACTATATTTGGGATGGAACCGACAGACACGGAGCATCGCTCAAAGCTTTTGAAAAATTGGGAAATCAGTTAGGGTATTGTCTGGTTGGAACCAATATTACAGGTACAAATGCTTTTTTTGTAAGAGAGGATTTGATCGGACAGAAATTTATACATTCAGCCAGCGCGGAGATGGTATATAATCCAACGCGATTCTCGTACATTCAGTTTGTAAGCGGTCATCCTGCCAGGAGATGTCTGCGATATTCGAAAGAAGGAATAGAGGGTGAGTTTGAGATATCAGGCAGAAGATTTATCTGTGGCAACGGTTTTCACGAGCCGGAATATGACGCAGACAATGGATTCCATCTGCAGTGGATGAAAGAGAAAAAAGCTGAAATTTATGTTTGCGGTATCGAGGATGAGCATAGAAAGGTAAAGATCACTTTTGACAATCAGATAGAAGGACTTGAATTGTCTGCAGGTATCGGAGATGGCGTAAGACAGCATTTGGGTAATATTCAAAGGGGAGAACAGAGTATTGTTTTTACTGTGGAACATGAGCATCTGTCAGAAGGTATTTTTAGAGTAGATGTTGAAATCGATCAGATGTGGAGCCCAAAAGAAGTATTTGGATCAGATGATCCAAGAATACTGGGAATTGCGATTAAGAATGTAGAAATATGTTAATGATCGGCTGGGAGGTTGTGCTATGGATAAGATTGACGTTGCAAAGATCATGGCTGATATTACCTGCGACGTGGAAAAGAGATACAGTGAGGCGGCAATAAAGGAGCGGGAAAGAACCTTATATGCAGATCTGGGACTGAATGAACTAAAGACAGAACTTTTGCGGCTGTCTGATGACATAACAGATATGAATGGCACACTTTGTCATGGGATCAAAGAGAGAAACCATCTCCTGGCCGGTGAGATCCATAAAATCTATTCTCTTGGGGGAATTCCATGGAAGGTTCCGACGTTTGAGTGGAAAAACAAGATGATCCGCGGCCCGGTAAGATTGGCCGCAAGAGCAGTGTCCAAGCTTGCGCGGTTTATAACGATCCAGCAAAATGATGTAAATGAGACAGTGATAAGATCTCTGGAGCTGCTTCAGCAGTCAACGCTCTGTATGGCGGATTGGAGCAGAGCGGTTGAGGAACGTCTGAAGGTTCTTACGGATGCAGTTGACCGTTCCATTATCCGGTTGGAGAGACTACACGACTTGACGGAAGCGGATATGACAGACGCCATGTATCGGGATTTTGAAGACGCGTTTCGGGGAAGTCCAGAAGAGATCGAGAGAAGACAGAAGTATTATATAGAACATTATGTGAGGAACAGAGTATCAGCGGAAGCAGTAGGGATGGTGGTTGACCTTGGGTGCGGCAGGGGGGAATGGCTTAAGATCTTAAGGGAAAACGGCTATGGCGGTGTTGGCGTGGACTTAAATGAAGAATTTTTGAAAGTCTGCGGTTTAAACGGAATTAAGACAGCGCGGATGGACGCTCTTTTGTATTTAAAAACCCTGCCTTCTGAAAGCGTTAAGCTGCTGACAGCCTTTCAGCTTATGGAGCATCTGAATATCAATCAGATCCTGGAACTGTTTGGGGAAATGGCCAGAGTCCTTCGAAAGGGAGGAATGATCATACTTGAAACCCTGAATCCGCTTAATGTCAATGTAGGCGCAGCCTCCTTTTACCTTGATCCCACCCACAAGCGCCAGATCCATCCGGATCTGCTCCGATTTTTTGCTGCTGAATACGGATTTACGGATATGGAGATCGCGTACTGGCAGCAGGAGGAAAATGATCAATGGTGGGACAGTGTGTGGAAGAAAGATAAAACCCAGGTTTTAGATTCCGATATTGCCAAAGCAATAGAAGGGACATTAAAGCAGTCGCTGTGGTGTTCCGCGGACTATGCGCTGGTAGCAAGAAAGTAAGGTAAAGGAGCATACAAATGAATATCCTTGTTGACGGACAGACGTTGGAAACGGAAGAGATCAACCGTGGGATCGGGGTATATTTTAAAAATGTTTTATCTCATATGGTCAGGTATACGGCGGGAAATATATGGTATATCGCGGTGAGCAGACAGGAATCGGTCTATAAACTTGATTCTTGGGTAGCAGATCGGCTGTTCCCTGTTGTGGATGAATGGTTTGCGCCCTCCTTTGACTATGGAAGGGAAGACGGATTTACGGATCGGCTGAATCATGCCATAGAAACATACCACATTGACTGTGTGTGGACACCTAATCCACTGATGGTAAATGTGTTGTTTCCCAGTAAAAAGCTAAACTGCGGATTTTTTGCCACGGTCTATGACCTGATTCCCTGTGTAATGCCCATAGGGGAATGGAGCGAAGCAGTTACAGAAGAATACAACCGCAGACTGAACTATCTGAAACAGGTGTACATGCTCTGTGTGTCCGAGTCAACAAGGCAGGATGTGTTTAACAGGATCGGACAGGATGTGTCAGCCAGTATAACTATGGCAGCTGCTAATGGTGATATTTTTTACAGGGAAAGGAAGAATCTCAATACATCCCAGGAGGTTTCTGTGGTGTTTACAGGAGGTTTTGATTATCGGAAGAATATCTATGGCGCTGTGGAGGCATTTGCCGCCGCAAAAAAACAGATAAGCGATAAGCGGCTGGTGTTTTATATTGTCTGCAAGTATCTGCAGGAGGAGAAAGACAGGCTTGACAAAAGGCTAAGGGAACTTGGTATCTGTGAGGATGTGAGGCTGACCGGTTTTATCACGGATGAAGAACTGGCAGAACTCTATAGCAGGGCGGATGTGTTCTTTTTTCCTTCTTTTTATGAAGGGTTTGGTCTGCCTCTTTTGGAGGCAATGCTTGGGGGGGCTTATATTGTGGCAGCAGATAATTCCTCCCTTCCAGAGGTCTGCGGGGAATATGCTTTATACTGCGACGCGGGGGATGTGGATAATATGTCCGGGGAGCTAATCAAGGCAATCTATAATTCGTTGTCCGAGAGTTTGGAGGATAAAAGAAAACGGCAGGAGTACGCCCTGGGATTTACCTGGAAAAAGACGGCCATGGAGAGTTACAAGGCATTTTTCTATGGTGCTGATATTCCAAACAGCAAGGCAAATTGCAAACGAAAAAGGATCGCTGTGGTGACGCCGTGGCCGAAGCAGGAGACAGGTATTGCGAATTTTTCCTACCGGCTAATGCCGTATCTGCATCAATATTTTGATATGGATATTTTTATTGATAATACATTGGATCATGATGTTGATTTTCTTCCCTATCTGTACGGAAATCGGTATGTGATCCGTGAACTGGATGAGCGGTATCCGGATTATGATGAGATCATCTATCACATGGGGAATAATATGCTGTATCATACAGGGATATACAGATATCTAAAAAAGTATCCGGGGATCGTGGAATTACACGATCATGTTCTACACCCGTTTTTCTATCACTCGTTTTATCTGAAAGGGGATAAGGAGACCTACAAACAGGCGCTTATAGACGGGTATGGACCGACGGAGGAGGCGCATTTTTCAGAGGTGGATGAGGGACGCAATTATCCTGATGGGATTAGGTTTCCTATGAGCGAGTCGGTTAGCAATATCGCAAAAAGCGTGATCGTACATAATGTGTGGTCGTATACTAGACTGCCGAAGACAAATATAAAGTATGTAATACCGCATCCAAGTTTTGAGCGCGAGGAAGTGACTGAAAATAACAGGCGGATGGCGCAGGCGCTTCTTTATAAAAGGATCCATAAAACTGGTAATGAAATCTTGATCGGCTGCTTTGGATGGGTTAATGATAATAAGAGGCCGGATATTGTCATCAGGGCGGTAAAAAAGCTTATTGATATGAACTATAGGATACGTCTTGTTTTTTGGGGAAAATGTAACTCGCAGAAAGCGATCGATATGATAAAAGCCCATCAATTAGAGCAGTGTGTAAAAATCACAGGTTTTCTCTCGGACGATGAATATACGATTGCGTTGAAGGAATGTGATATTATAGTGAATTTGAGATATCCGTCTATGGGGGAGTCTTCCGGGACGCTCTGTGAAGCGTTTAAAATGGGAAAGGCGGTTATCGTCTCAGCGATCAACCAGTATATGGAATTTCCTAACGAAGTCTGTTGGAAGCTGCCAGTGGGAGATTATGAGGTTTCGCTCCTTTTTGAAATGTTGAGATGTCTGATCGATCATAAGGAAGTCCGAGATATGCTGGGATCTAACGCAAAAAGGTATGCGGATGAAGTGCTCAGCTGTGAAAATATAGCAAGGATATATTCAAAGATTATGAATTAGGAGTGGGTTATGAAACCAATAGCGCTGGTCATCCCCTGGTATGGGGATGATATTAAAGGGGGAGCTGAACAGGAGTGCAACTATCTGGCTCATAGCCTGAAAAATGCAGGAGCAGATATTGAAGTATTGACAACCTGTGTGAGAGAAGCGTCAGCAGACAGAGGGATTAACACTTTAGAAGAGGGAGAACATATAGAGTCAGGTATCCTTGTAAGGAGATTTAAAGTGCGGTCAAGAGATCTGGACAGGTTTATCCCTGCTAATCTGAAAATCTATCATGGTCAGCCAGTTACGCTTGAGGAAGAGAAGACTTACTTTGAGGAGGACATAAACAGTCTGGATCTGAATGAGTTTATCAGGACAAATAATGTTGTTATTGGTATGCATTAGTAAAGTTTCAGGCTTCTTTCAGGATATTGATATAAATACGGTCAAAACAAGTGCAGGAAACTGGTATTGTCCTAATGGAAATCAAAATTTTCTGTTATTTTATTTGATCATATCTCTTGCTGTATGTACAGGATTATATAAAATTAAGGATAATCTAAAATGGAATTTGTTTACTAAAAACAAATCTAGTATAAAAAAGGTGGTTTGCAGATATGGAAGATAAAAAAATTGCCGTCTTGATTCCATGTTTCAATGAATCAAGGACAATTAAAAAGGTGATCAGGGACTATAAATGGGTGCTTCCAGAAGCTGATATATATGTTTATGACAATAATTCAACAGATGGAATGGATGAAATAGCAAAAAATGCAGGAGCCATTGTTAGATATGAATACCGGCAGGGAAAAGGAAATGTAATCAGAAGTATGTTTCGTGATATAGACGCAGATTGTTATTTGATGATTGATGGGGATGATACATATCCGGCTGAATCTGCAAGAGAGATGGTCGAATGTATTTTGAATAGGGGAGCGGATATGGTGATAGGAGATAGACTGTCTTCTACCTATTTTCAGGAGAATAAGAGACCATTTCATAATTTGGGAAATACCGTTGTAAGAAGTTCTGTAAACAGATTTTTCAAGGGAAATATAACTGATATAATGACCGGATATAGAGCGTTTAGTCCTTTGTTTGCCAAGTCGTTCCCAGCTATTTCAAAAGGGTTTGAGATAGAAACAGAAATGTCCATTTTTGCATTGGATAAGAATATGCGCCTAGAAATAATACCCATAAAATATCGGGATAGGCCAGAGGGGAGTTTTTCAAAATTAAATACATATTCAGATGGCTTTAAAGTTCTGACAACTATTATTAAATTATATAAAGACTATAAGCCATTACAATTTTTTGGAATGTTATCCTTGATATGGTTTATCATTGGTGGAGCGATGTTTATACCCGTATTTGCTGAATTTTTATCTACAGGATTAGTACCAAGGTTCCCAACGTTATTTGTTTCTATATGTTTTATGATTCTTGCAACAATTTCTTTATCTTGTGGGTTGATTTTAGATACTGTTGCAAAATCAAATAGGAAGGATTTTGAGATTAAATTGAATATCATACGTATGATGCTTAATAAGGATAAATAGAGGTATTCTCTTTGTAAGGGGGATAAATCATGAAACCAAACCAATCAAAAACAAACCCAGCCCAAACCGTGCTGATCGTCATAACATGGACTGCGCTGACGCTGTTTTTATATCACTATCACCTAAAAGTCAATATCTCCTCCGACAGCACGACCATGCTTCCTGTTGCGAGAGATCTGCTCAGCGGGAATCTGTTGTTAAGAGACTGGACCCTTGGAACCAATAATTTTATTTTTACGGAGACCATCTTTTATTGTGTTTTCCGGATGCTTGGCTGTTCCTGGCATTTCATGATCTACGTTATCCCGGCGGCTGTCATTTCGTCATTTGTGGTGTACAGTCTTTATTTTTTTATCAGCAAAGAGAAAAAGATTACCTTGGCCCATGGAATGGCAGCGGTTTTTCTGGGGATTGCCAGCAAGGGGGCGGCATATACTCTGCTGAATCCCAATTCCCATAATAATTTATATGTTTTTACGGCAATATGCATCACGCTTATTTTAAATTATTTCGGAAGCGGGAAACGGAAGTTTCTTGTGTGGTATGACATATTGGCAGTTTTGATGTCATTTTCAGAGAGTGTCACTTCCATGGTCTTATTTGCCCCGGTGGGGCTTTTTTGTGTTTATAAGATGATTTTTGTAAGAGAGGATAGAAAAAAGGCCGGGTTCTTGCTTGTCAACAGCATTGGCGCCTTTGGCGTATCTAAATTGATCGCAAAAGCAGTTGTTTTGGCGGGAGGGGTGTACACCAGGGGGCTTCCGATCCGGGTTGTCCGTCCGGAAGAGTACACAGGCAGGATTCTGGGATTTTTCAGGCAGATGCTTATCTTGTTTGGGGTTAAGATGTCTGACCCAAATATAGCTTCTCTGGAGACAATGATCTACAACGTGTTTATATTCATTGTACTGTTTAGCTTTATTATAATCTTTCTCTATGATCTGTTTCACTTTTTCAGGCTGTCGGATATAGATCAGATCCTTCTCTTGATCGTTGTTGTTAATCTGGGGCTAAGTGTGATCACGGATGTGGTGGTATACCACAGATATATTGTGCCGGCATTTCTTTTCGGAGTTATTTTGTGTTCCAGGACCTTAATACAATGTATGGATAGGATGCCTTTTTATAAGATATTTTACGGTGTGCTGACGATTGCGGTCATGTTTATTTTTGTGATGAGGGTAAAAGACGTGATGGAAATGCCGAAGTTTGGCCAAGAAGAGAAAGAGGTTATGGAGGAGATCTCCAATAGGGGGTGGGGAGACGGTTATGGTGATTTCTGGTGTGCTTCCATGCCGTCTTTTTACAGCGGTTTTACAACGGACATATATCCGGTATATACAAATGAAGAGGGGCTTTATGGTTATGAGGAACTTGTAAAGGCCAGTTGGTACAAGGAGAGAGATAAACATTTCATTATAACATTCAGCAGAGACGCAAGCTCGTTTATTGACAATGAGAGATTGTTTGAGATTCTCGGAAGACCGGATGACAGCTTTGTGTATGGAAGTTATGAAGTGTTCTACTATGATAAGGATATCTCGGATCATGTTCTTTGGAAAGGGAGAGACTGAGGAGTGGGGGAGTTTTGATGGAGACATATTACATAACATTGTATGAGAGGCATGGAGGTGTCCCTCGGTTTGAATGCACAGAATACCGTAAAAAGACAAAGGACTATGTAGTTTTTATTCCTATGATAAGAGAACGCGGAGGAGTAAGCCAGGAGAGGGATTATCGCGTGACAAATTACGCGGATCTTGTTATCTGTGATGAGGGGTCAGCGGACAGTGGTATGAGAGATTCATGTCTGGCAAAATTGGGGGTCAACTCGCTTCTGGTAAAAAGGGACGCGGGAAAACAGGGAACACGGCTCCGCGCGGGATTTTGGTGGGCTCTGCAGCGGGGATATAGAGGGATCATAACCGTGGATGAGAACAGTGAAGAATGTATGAGGAATGTTCCGCATGTTATTGAGAAACTTGCAGACGGATATGATCTTGTTCAGGGCTCCCGCTTTGCAAAAGAAAAGGGTATGAACAGACCATTGGTTCAAAATATCTACGCGCGGATCATTTCAATAACGGCCCATTCTAAGTTTACAGACGCAGCCAGTCCGGTGCGGGGGTATTCCTCAAAGTATCTGGGTGACAGACGGGTTCAGCCTTTTCGGGAGTGTTTTCTGACGCATGATCTGCAGGCGTATCTCTCGGTAAGAGCATCACAGACAGGCTTCAGGGTGTGTGAGATCCCCATTGCAGATGTATGGCGTAGGTGGGAGAAAGGGCCAGAAGGAATGATGGCTGTTTTATTGAAAAATGCCATGGGAGCGTATGCCCCGGATAGGGATGTCCGGTAAAATTTCATATTATAAAGGGAGTTTAAGATACATGAATAAAAGAGACATGATATTAGATAAATCAAACCAAGAAAACCACAGCCAGCTTACATCCCCATACCACAGATGGCTTCTTAAGGCAGAGCAGAACCAGCTGACAGATCCTGATGTGGTGAGAGAGCTGCGGGAGATGAAGGATGATAAAAAGAGAATCGAAGAGGCATTTTACCGGGAGCTGGCTTTCGGGACAGGAGGGCTTCGGGGAATCATCGGCGCCGGCACCAGCCGCATGAATGTCCATACAGTGGCAAGGGCCTCTCAGGGACTGGCGGATTATGTGCTGAAGGAACGCGGGAATGCTATGGAATCGCTTGAAACGAAAGCAGAGGGATGCAGGATCGCGGTCAGCTACGATTCCCGGATAAAGTCCCGGCTGTTTGCCGAAGTGGCGTGCCGGGTGTTTGCGGCCAATGGGATGAAAGCATGTCTTTACCCGGAGCTGATGCCTACGCCCTGTCTGTCTTTTGCGGTGCGGCGGCTGGGGTGTGACGCCGGGGTTATGGTGACGGCATCCCACAATCCGAAAGAGTACAACGGGTACAAAGTCTATGGCCCGGATGGATGTCAGATCACAGTGGAGGCGGCAGAGGCTATTTACCGGGAAATTACAAAACTGGATATGTTTGATGATATCAGGCTGATGGATTTTGATGAGGGTGTGAAGCTTGGCAGAATCGCGTACATCTCCCCGGAGGTTTACACGGATTTTATAGAAGAAGTAAAGGCTCAGTCTGTTGTGGGGGATGAGCCAGTCAATAAAGATCTTTCCATTGTCTATACGCCTCTCAACGGAACAGGGTTAAAGCCGGTTCTGCGGGTCTTAAAGGAAAGCGGGTATACCAATGTGACCGTTGTTAAAGAGCAGGAAGAGGCGGACGGGAATTTTCCTACCTGTCCCTATCCAAACCCGGAGGCCGCGGAGGCGCTTTTGCTTGGCATTGAGCAGGCGAAGGAACGGGAGGCCGCTCTGGTGGTGGCCACGGACCCTGACTGTGACCGGGTGGGCATCGCTGTCAGGGACAGACAGGGCAGGTATGTGCTTTTGACAGGCAATGAGACAGGGGTTTTGCTGCTGGATTATGTGTGCAGCAGACGGACCGCGGAAGGCACTATGCCTGGGAACCCTGTTATGGCAAAGACCATTGTGACAACCGATATGGGGGAGAGGATCGCGGAGCATTATGGGGTAAGGACTGTCAATGTGCTGACAGGTTTTAAATTTATAGGAGAGCAGATCGGGAAGCTGGAGGATCAGGGGAGAGAGGGAGATTTTATTTTCGCCTTTGAGGAGAGCTACGGTTATCTGAGCGGTTCCTATGTTAGGGACAAGGACGGAGTGGGAGGGGCGTTTCTGATCTGTGAGATGTGCGCCTGGTATGAGGCCCGGGGGATCAATCTTGTGGACAAGCTGAATGATCTCTATGAAACATACGGGTTTTATATGGACAAGCTTCACAGCTACACGTTTGCGGGCGTGGAGGGATTTGAACAGATGGAACGGCTTATGGAGGATCTGCGGAAAGGTCCGGTGATCATTGGCGGGAGAAAGGCAGAGAAGGTCATGGACTATGGCCTGGGGATCGACGGTCTGCCAAGGTCCAATGTACTGAAATGTCTGCTGGGGCCAAGGGGAGCAGTGGTGATCCGGCCGTCCGGGACAGAACCGAAACTGAAGGTATACCTATCGGCCCGGGCCGGGGACCGGCAGGCGGCAGAGCAGATGGAGGCGGAGCTGGCGGAAAGCTTCGAGGCACTTATTTTTGAGAAAAGGGAGGATCTACCTATATGAAAAAAGCGTTTATAACTGGAGTTACTGGTCAGGACGGCTCCTATTTGTCGGAGTTTTTGCTGGAAAAAGGGTATGAGGTACATGGGCTGATCCGGCGCTCTTCTGTGGATTACAGGGAGCGGATCGCTCATCTGGAGGGCAATCCTGATTTTCATCTTCATTACGGCGATATGGGGGATTCCATGAGTCTTATGTCCGTGATCGGCGGGGGGCGTCCGGATGAGATCTACAACCTGGCTGCCCAGAGCCATGTGAAGGTCAGTTTTGATGTTCCGGAGTTTACGGCGGATGTGGATGCCACCGGGGTGCTTCGGATCCTGGAGGCGGTGCGGCTGACGGGACAGGCAGAGACGTGCAGGTTTTATCAGGCGTCCACGTCGGAGCTTTACGGGAAAGTGGAGCAGGTTCCCCAAAATGAGAACACCCCGTTTCACCCCTACAGCCCTTATGCCGTGGCAAAACAGTATGGATTCTGGATCACAAAGGAATACCGGGAGGCGTACAAGATGTTCTGCTGTTCCGGTATTCTGTTTAACCATGAATCGGAGCGGCGGGGGGAAACCTTTGTGACCAGGAAGATCACTTTGGCCGCTGCCAGGATCAGCCAGGGCAGGCAGGATAAGCTGTACCTGGGCAATCTGTCCAGCCTAAGGGACTGGGGCTATGCGAAAGACTATGTGGAGTGTATGTGGCTGATGCTGCAGAATAAAACGCCGGATGATTTTGTCATAGCTACGGGAGAGCAGCATTCGGTTCGGGAATTCTGCCGTCTGGCGTTTCATTACGCGGGGATCGAGCTGGAGTTTACCGGTCAGGGCGTAGAAGAGAAGGGAATCGATCGGGCCACGGGAAAAGTGCTGGTGGAGGTATCCCCGGACTTTTACCGTCCTACGGATGTGGTGGATCTGTGGGGAGATCCTTCAAAGGCGAAAAGGGAGCTGGGGTGGAATCCGGCGAAGACGTCTTTTGAGGACCTGGTGCGGATCATGACAGAACACGATATGGAGAGGATCAGAAAGGAATCAATGTGAAATGAATATTATCTTGCTGTCAGGGGGCTCAGGCAAACGTCTGTGGCCCCTTTCCAATGACGTTCGCTCGAAACAGTTTCTTAAGGTATTTAAGACGGAATCAGGGGATCGCGAGTCCATGGTACAGCGGGTTTACCGCCAGATACGGACCGTAGATCCGGAGGCCAAGGTGACTATCGCCACCAGCAGAGAGCAGGCGCCGTCTATTTATGAGCATCTGGGGGAGAATGTGGGCATATCCGTGGAACCGTGCCGCAGGGATACGTTTCCCGCCATTGCGCTGGCAAGCGCCTATCTGGCTGACGCGCGGGGAGTGAAAAGGGATGAAGCGGTGGTTGTGTGTCCGGTGGACCCTTATGTGGATGAGGCGTATTTTCACGGGCTGAGATCGCTGGCAGGGCAGGCGGCAAAGGGGGAGGCCAGGCTTGTGCTCATGGGGATAGAGCCGGATGGCCCCAGCGAAAAATACGGCTATATCATTCCGGAAAATGGCGGCCAGGTCAGCAGAGTTTTGGCTTTTCAGGAAAAACCGGACAAGAAGACGGCAGAGGAGTATATCCGCCAGGGAGCCCTGTGGAACGGGGGAGTGTTTGCTTACCGGTTGGGTTATGTTTTGGATCGGGCTCATGAGCTGATGGATTTTAAAGATTATGAGGATCTTCTTGGCAAATATGAGACGTTGCCCAGCATAAGCTTTGATTATGCTGTTGTGGAGCATGAAGATCAGATCCAGGTCATGCGGTTTTTGGGGCAGTGGAAGGACCTGGGTACATGGAACGCCCTGACAGAGTCCATGGAGGAGAACTGTGTGGGAGATGCTGTCATGGATGAGCGCTGCGGCAATGTTCACATCATCAATGAGCTGGGGATCCCTGTGCTGGCCATGGGACTTAAGGATGTTGTGATCTGCGCCAGCCCGGACGGGATCCTGGTTTCGGATAAGGAGCAGGCCAGCGCCATTAAGCCGTATGTTGACCGGATCAGGGAGAAGAGGCAGGGGGGCTTTTGATCACCCGATCAGTACGGTCTTTCCTTGGAACCCGAAACCATATCTGCGGATCCTGTCTATAGGGATGCCTTTTGCGGTGAGATGAGCCGCGTAATCTTTCTCTTTTATCTGTTTTAGCGCGGCCTGGACCGTGTCTTCTAATGTCTGTTCGCCGGAATCAGGATCCTGAACTTTAAATTCCAGGATAAAAGCGGGATCCTGCGGGCGCTTCGGTTCCATCATCACATCATACCGCCCAAAGCCGCTTTCACGGTTGGAGGTGATAGAATACCGGTCTGACAGATCCATCATCAATCCAAGGACAAGTCCATGGTAGAAGCGCTCGGGTTGGGAAGCCATAGAAGGCTTTTTCCCGCTGTCAAAGAAACTGATGGTTTCCAGAGCTACCTGATTCATGTACAGGTTCATCCGCCTTACATCGTCACCTAGCATAGCCAGGATAAAGTCATTGTAAGCCGGAGTATATTTTGAAAACCATCCTTTGATCAGTTGCCTGAACATTAGGCGGACTTCTTTGTTGGTCAGGGCAAGTTCATATTCTACATCACCCCACTCTTCATCCACGACGCAGTTTTTTACTTTTAGATAACCGCTGGCCAGCAGAAGACTCCAGACAGCGTCTGTATTGCTGTCCAGTTGGTCAAAGACGATCTGCTCGTCAATCTGTGTCTTTAAAGAGTCTCCTCTTAACAGGCCCTCCATGATGACTTTTATGTCCCGGCTGCCTTCCCGGATCAGTTTGTCCACCAGGCGGTTGCTGCTGGTGTTGGCCCAGTAGGGCGAAAAACGTTGTTTATCCAGATAGTTCAGGATAGACCAGGGATTATAGATGTCCTGGCATCTGCCAAAGGCAAAGCCGTCGTACCAGTCTTGTACGGCCTGTTTTTGATCGGATACTCCGTATTCTTCCAGCGCGTTCCATACTTCCTGCTGAGTAAAACCAAAGACAGTCTCATATTTTTCGGAGGTAGTGCTGACTACTTCCAGGTTATTCAGATCCGAGAAAATAGATTCCTTGCTAATTCTTGTAATACCAGTCATGATCGCCCGCTCCATATAGGGGTTCGCTTTAAATGTGTAGTTAAATAATTTTTGCAGAAAACCAATCAGTTCTTTCCAGTATCCCCACACATAGGCTTCATGCATAGGTGTGTCGTATTCGTCTAACAGGATCAAAACCTTCTTTTTATAATACCGTGAGAGAAATAAGGATAATGCCTGCAGCGCGTCGGATGCCTGGTGTTCTTTCATATGCATGGAGACTTGCCGGAACGCTTCCTGTTCCCGACTGTTTAAACAGCCGCTGTCCAGCAAAAACCAATATTGATCGTAGAGTTTTGTAATGGCTTTACAGATCTCTATGCGGCATTCTTCGTAAGAACTGGCTTTTATGCCGGAAAAGCTTAGGGAGATAACGGGATAAGTACCCTGAAGCGGGCGGTACGTTTCCTCTTTCCAGATAGCCGTTCCTTTAAACAAATCTCCTTTTTCGGCGTACTCTACAGAGAAGAACCGCCGTGCCATATCCAGAGTCAGGGTCTTGCCAAAGCGTCTGGGGCGGGTGATCAGGGTCACTTCGTCTCCATTTTCCCACCAGTCCTTGATAAAGCCGGTTTTATCTACATAGAAATATCGCTTTGTAATGATCTGTTCAAAGCTTTGAATGCCAATACCAATGGTCCTTGCCATAGTGCCTCCTTCTGAAACTATGATTGAGGATTGTTGGCTTTATTTTATCATGGAAAGGAGGAAGGTTCAACAAAAAAGGATCGGTAATGATTAAACGCCCTTTGACATCCCCCCAAATTACAGATATACTGATAATAAAAACAAGGGGGACTTTCATTGATGATCAAAAAACTAATCCGCCGAATAACCACACCCTGCCGCAAATGTCCATATAAGCTGGGGCTGATACACACGCTGATCAGCCCCTGTACGCAGTGCGAAAAGAATGGGTATCCGCCGTTTAGGTGGACTCAGAGAGGAGCGGTTGGAGACTACAGACCAGACAGTGAGGGGAGAGAGGGATCACAATAGAAATAGTACCCTTTTCGTCAATACGAAATCGGAATCCGTCGTAGTTGCGCATGTGTTGGAAAATAGATTGGCTGCAGCGTCTGCTGATCTGCCTGCCAAAAACAACCGCCTGCAGCACCCAGTCCATAGGTTCAGGCGGTTGTTTTTGAAATTTCCGGAAAACGGTGTTGATCACCGCTCCGTATACCTCTAATTTTACAAAATCCCCAGCTTCCGCAGCACCTCCAGGGCATAAGCATTGCCCTGATCAGCAGCCTTTTTAAACCAATACAACGCTTTCTCCGAATCTTGTTCCACGCCGAATCCCGTATGGTAAAAGCATCCGATGTTGTACTGGGCGCTGGCATCTCCCTGGCTGGCGGCTTTCTGATACCATTTCGCCGCCTGCTGTTCATCCCTTTCTACGCCCTGGCCGTAGGCGTAGCAGAAGCCCAGGTTGCGCTGGGCATTGACGCAGCCCTGTTTTGCAGCCTTTTTAAACCATGCCGCCGCCTTTTCCAGATCCTGGGGTACAAATTCCCCCCGAAAATACAGGCGTCCCATGGTATCCTGGGCTTCGGCATGTCCCTGCCGGGCGGCCGCTTCATACCACTTTAAGGCCAGGGCGCCGTCCAGGGCGGTTCCGGAGCCGGAGCTGTAGCAGACTGCCAGATTGTACTGAGCTTTGACGTGTCCCTGGTCAGCGGCTTTCTGAAACCATTTCACAGCCTCCTTCGGGTCCTGTTTTACGCCGGCCCCCTGCTGGAAAAACAAGCCCAGCATATACTGGGAGTCAGCGTCGTCGTTATGGGCAGCTTTTTCATACCATTTCGCCGCCGTGAGGAAGTCCTGGGAAACGCAGGTGCCGTTTTTATAGAAGACCGCCAAATTGTACTGGGCGTCCACATTGCCCTGTTTGGCGGCTTTTTCGTACCACTGGGCAGCTTTTTCATAGTCCTGTTCTACGCCCCAGCCGGCTTCAAAGCAGTGGGCAAAGCGAAACTGGCCGTCGGAGTCGCCCAGATTGGCGGCTTTTTCGTACCATCGGGCAGCTTCTTCGTAATCCTCCTCCACGCCCAGCCCGCTCTCATAACAGCAGCCGAGACAGTAGGCGGCTTCGGCGTAATCTTGCCCGGCGGCTTTTCGGAACCATTTTACGGCCTGTTCATTGTCTTTTTGGATGCCTCTGCCTTTTTGGCATAAGATCCCCAGATTGTATTGGGAGTCCACCTGTCCCTGGCTGGCGGCTTTCTCGTACCAGATGATGGCTTCCTTGTAATCCTGTTCCAGGCCCCAGCCTTGCTCGCGGAAAACGCCCATCTTATACTGGGCCTCTTCGTAATCCTGGAGGGCGGATTTTTCGTACCACCAGGCCGCCAGGTTCAGATCCTTTTGTGTCCCCTGGCCATTCTCACAGGCATAGCCCATGGCGTATTGGGCCTTGGGATGGCCCAGATTGGCGGCTTTTTCATACCAGTGTACAGCCAATTGGTGATCTTGTTTGACACCCCGTCCTTCTTCATAGCAGATGCCCAAAGCGTACTGGGCCATATCGTAATCCTGGTCAGCCGATCTTTTATACCATTTTACGGCTTGGGCGTAATCCGGTTGGTCGGTGCCGTGACCTCTCTCGTAGCAGTAGGCTAAGCTGTACTGGGACGGAGCGTATCCTTTGTTGGCCGTTTTTTCAAACCAGTAGAACGCGGCAGAGTAGGAGACAGGCGTTCCCTCGCCGTTATACAGACATATGCCCATGCTGTGCTGTGCCGCCAGGTGATCGAACTGTGCCGCTTTCTGGTACCAGGTAAATGCTGTCTCGTCGTTTTGTTCCACGCCTTCCCCGGCGGCATAGCAGTTGGCCAGATTGTACATGGCCATCTCGTCCTGCTGGTCTGCGGCTTTCTGATACCACTCCACAGCCTTCTTTAAATCTTTGGCAACGCCTCGTCCCGTGTGATAGCACACGCCCAGGCTGTTCTGCGCGTGGGGGTGGCCCAGGTCTGCCGCCTTCTCATACCAGAAAAATGCTTTTTCATAGTCCTGTTCAACACCTGTGGCGTAGTAGTAGCAGTTTCCCAGGTTCCGCATGGCGTCCACATCTCCGCCACAGGCGGATTTTTCATACCAGTAAACGGCTTTTTCCAAGTCCTGCGCTACGCCGTGGCCGTAGTTGTAGCAATAGCCCAGACTGCGCTGCGCTGCGGCGTTGCCCTGATCGGCGGCTTTTTTGTACCATTCCACTGCCTTTTCATAGTCTCGCTCCATGCCAAGGCCGTATTTGTAGCAGTCGCCCAGCTGGTCCTGGGCGTCGGGGTCTCCGCTTAAAGCCTGCTGGCGGAGCTGCTGTGTGAAGGGATTGGAAAAACGGCTGGCAGAATTGGCAGTATCATCGTCAACTGTCCGGTGGGTGGATAAAGCTTCGTCAGAGTGACGGTGGCAGGAAGGGGCGTCTAAGGAGTGGAAGGTTGGTGCTTCAGACATAGTTTTTATCTCCTTTCGGTCCAGTGGCGAAGCGCCTCTGGATTTTAAAAATAGGTAAAGTTTCTTATTTAATATGATTATACCACACTTTATGGTGGTGTCCATAGCCAAGGCCGGGAAACACGCTCTAGTACAGCAACATGACGTTCCCTCCGCCATCTGGGCGGCATAACCCAAACAGCGGGGGGAAAGGATTATAAAAACCGCAATGCCATATAAATTTGCAGCTTTACGAATCGGCTGCCTTTTTGGAGAACTCCACGGTCACCAGATCCTCATAGGGGACTCTGGCAGGCAGTTCCCCCGCCTCCTCCAGGATGTTCTGCAGCAGGTCAAAGCTGTCTTTCTCAAAAACCGTATCCTCTTTCCACGTATCCTGGGCCTTATACCGCTCCACGATCTTTGTGATATTTTCCAGAGGCGTCTCCTTGAACTGGGGCTGGATGGTTTTTGCGATCTCCTGGGCCGAGTGGGAATTTACATAGTCCATGCCCTTTTGGATGGCATTGGTAAATTTCTGAATAACCTCTGGGTTGGCCTCAATATAGCTTTTCTTGGCGCTGTAGGCCGTGTAGGGGACATAACCGGAGTCCGTACCCAGGGAGGCCACCACATACCCGCTGCCCTCCAGCTCCAGGCCGGTGGCAAAGGGTTCAAACTCCACTGTGAACTGGGCGTCGCTGCTTGTAAACGCGGCGGCGGTCAGGCCGAAGCTGATGCTTTGGTCAATGGATAAGTCGGTTTTTGGGTCAATGCCGTTTTTCTTTAAGATATATTCGAACACCATCTGGGGCATGCCGCCCGCCCTTCCTCCCAAAATCTTAGTTCCTTTCACCATATCCCATGAAAAAGCTTCCATAGGCTCTCTGGCCACCAGGAAATTGCCGGCCCGCTGAGTAAGCTGGGCGAAGTTGACCGCGTAATCTTCGGCTCCTCCGGCGTAGGTGTAGATGCTGGCCTCGGAACCCATGAAGCCGATATCCGCGTCGCCGCTTACCAGGGCGGTCATAACCTTGTCGGCGCCGGCGCCGTTGACCAGAGTAAGGTCAAGGCCCTCGTCCTCAAAGTATCCCAGTTCAATGGCTGCGTACTGGGGCGCGTAGAAGATGGAATGGGCCACCTCATTTAAGGTTACAGGGGTTCGTTTTGAAGAGACGCCGGGAGACTGGCAGCCCAAGAGCGAGGAGGAGAAGAGGGCGGCAGCGGCGATAAAGGCAACTGTTTTTTTCATGAAATGCTCCTGCATAGATTTTCTATTAGGTTATGATATTGACAATCCAAGAAAATGGTGCTTGTTCTGGGCGGGAAAATCAGTTGCGGGCATTGGGCGGGGGAGGTACAATAAGGTCACCGAGGCGGTTTTATGGGGCAATTTGTGGTATGTTTCTCCTAAAAAGACATATGTTAGCGGCGGAATGACGAAAATAGTCAAAAACACTTGACTTATGGTAAAAAAATGACTAAACTATATGACAGCGTGTTTATAGGGCAAAATGACCGGTAAAGGGAGCATAAAAGACCCGGCGCGGGATCATTTGCGCATATGACGCAGCATAACAAAAGTAAGGGTGATCATAATGGGTAAGTATGTAGCAAAAAGGCTTGGGATGGCGCTGGTGACCATTTTTCTTGTCACGTGCCTTACCTTCCTTCTGATGAACGCGGTGCCGGGCAGCCCGTGGTTAAGTGAGAAGGCGCCGTCGGAGGCCACGCTGGCAGCCTTAAATGCCAAGTACGGCATGGATAAGCCGGTACACATCCAGCTTCTTAAGTATCTGCAGAATCTTTTGAAAGGCGATTTTGGCGTATCTTTAAAGATGCAGAAAAACCGGGCGGTTTTGAGCATTATCGGAGAAATGTTTCCTGTTTCCGCAAAAGTAGGAGCCATAGCACTGTGCTGGGCCGTTTTGGTAGGCGTGCCTTTGGGCTGTCTTGCGGCTTTTAAGCGGGGAAAGCTTACGGACAGCGTCCTTCGGGTGGTGTGTACCCTGGGGATCTCCATGCCCAGCTTTGTGGTGGCGTCCATCCTTTTAGTGACCTTTGCAGGCGGCATTGCTTCCTTAAAGATATTTCCCACCATTTTCGATGCCTCGGCAGGGTGGAGGACTTATGTTTTGCCTTGTTTTGCCCTGGGATTTTATCCCATGTGCTACACGGCCAGGCAGACCAGGTCCGCCATGCTTGACTCTTTGAACCAGGAGTTTATCAAGACAGCCAGGGCTAAGGGATTAAAAAACAGCCGGATCATTTTTAAGCATGCGTTGAGGAATGCCCTGATTCCGGTTATTACCTATTTAGGGCCCCAGGTGGCGTTTACGCTGTGCGGCGGCTTTGTGGTGGAGAGCGTGTTTTCCATTCCGGGACTTGGGCGGTATTTTGTCCAGTCCATCCAGAACAGGGATTATCCCGTTATCATGGGGACCACTGTGTTTCTGGCCAGCTTCATTATTTTGATGAATATGGTTGTTGACATCTTATATAAGATCGCCGACCCCAGGATCAATCTGACGAAGGGAGGGGAGTGACCATGGCGGAGGATAAGAAGATGAAGAGGTTTCCTTTGTCGCTGCAGCCTGATGTGGAGGGGATGCTAAGCTGGGATGATCTAGACGCCGGTGATTTTGAGAGCGCTTCCAAGGCGGAGAAAGAGGATTTTATCCAGGAGCGGCAGAGCGTTTCCTATTGGAAGGACGCGTGGCGCAGGCTGAAGAAGAATACGGTGGCCATGGTGGCTTTGGGCGTTATTATTTTTCTGGTGCTGTTTGCTTTTGTAGGGCCATATCTGGTGCCTTATGGGTATGAAGAGTTTAACAAGGGGGCGGAGAATCTTCATCCTTTCCACTATGCCCTTGAGGACCAGAAGCGGCTGGAGGCGGAGATCGCGGCCAGGACCCAGACCGACACCATGAGCGTTGACGATCTGATCGAGCAGGCCAAGGCCGAAGCCGAGGCCAAGGGGGAGAAGCTTAGCAATGTGGACATTGCCAAGATCAGAGCCCAGGCCAAGGTCAATACCCAGAATACCAAACAGGAGGACGCGGTGGATCCCGACGCCCTTTTGGCGGAGCTGGGGATCAAGAAGAAACTTTTTGGATATTCCACTGCCGAGCTGGAGAAAAAGGCGGCGGGGGAGGATGTGTTCCCCCACGTGTTCGGCACGGATATGTATGGCAGGGATATTTTGGTCAGGGTAATGTACGGGGCCAGGGTGTCCATGAGCGTGGGCATCTGCGCGGCTATTCTTGTGCTGTGCATCGGGGCCACCTACGGGGCGGTGTCCGGGTACTGCGGCGGCAGAGTGGACGCGGTGATGCAGCGGATCGTGGAGGTGATCTATTCTGTGCCGGAGATGCTGGTTGTTTTGCTGATCGCCACGGCGCTGAAACCGATCCTGACCGAGTATGTCAATACGGGGACCGGGCCTGTGAAATCCTTTGTGGCGGTTTTAGGCCCCAACCTGATCTCTATGTTTATCGCGTTCGGCATGCTTTACTGGGTGACCATGAGCCGTATCATCCGCGGGCAGGTACTGCAGCTTAAGCAGCAGGAGTACGTGACGGCGGCAAGAGCCCTGGGCGCTTCCGGCGGGCGCATTATCCGCAGGCACCTGATCCCCAACTGTATCGGCCAGATCGTGGTGACCACCTGTCTGCAGATACCGTCGGCCATTTTTTTGGAGTCGTTTTTGTCCTACCTTGGGGTGGGCGTGTCCGCGCCGCTTCCCAGCCTTGGCTCCATGGCCACGGATGCCCTCAGCGGAATGTATACCTACACCTACCGCCTGATCATTCCGTCTATGATATTGAGCGTGATGATCCTGGCATTTAACTTGTTTGGCGACGGCCTTCGGGACGCTTTGGACCCGAAGCTTAAGAAATAGGAGGGAGGAGACGGTTATGGCAGAGGGGAAAGATAATCGCAAATTGCTGGAAGTGAAAGACCTTCGTGTCTCTTTCTTTACGCCGGCAGGCGAGGTCAAGGCCGTAGGGGGCATTTCCTATGATCTTAATTACGGCGAGGTCATGGGCGTGGTGGGAGAGTCCGGCTCCGGCAAGAGCCAGGAAGCCTATTCCATCATGGGACTTTTGCAGTCTCCCGGCAAGGTAGTAGGCGGGTCCATTACTTTTGAGGGCCAGGATGTGTTGAAGTTTTCCAAGGAGGAGATGACCTCTTTTCGAGGCAGCAAGGTGGCCATGATCTTCCAGAACCCTATGACGTGTCTGAACCCGGTGTACACCATCGGCAATCAGCTGGTGGAGGCGCTGCGGGCTCATGACAAGGAGATCTCCAAGGAAAATGCCGAGAAACGGGCCATGGAGATGATGGAGATGGTAGGCATCAACAATGTGGAGAAGCGGATGAAACAGTACCCCCACGAGTTTTCCGGCGGCATGAGGCAGAGGGTCATGATCGCCATGGGACTGATCTGCCATCCGCAGCTTTTGATCGCCGACGAGCCCACCACGGCTTTGGATGTGACCATACAGGCCCAGATCTTAGAGCTGATGAAGGCTTTGCAGAAGAAGACCAAGATGGGAATCATTTTCATCACCCATAACTTAGGCGTGGTGGCAGATATCTGCGACAAGGTGTCTGTTATGTACGCAGGCAGGATCGTGGAGCAGGGGCCGGTGGACGACATTTTTTACAAGGCGGCTCACCCTTATACCCTGGGGCTTTTGCGGTCCATGCCCCGGGTGGACGCGGACAGCTATGAGCGGCTGATCCCTATTGAAGGGACACCAGTGGATATGCTGAATCCGCCGGAGGGGTGTCCGTTTGCCCCCAGGTGCGAACACTGCATGAAGATCTGCCTGAAAAAGATGCCCCCTTATGTGGAAGTGGGGGAGAACCACCGCTCGGCCTGCTGGCTGAGGGTTCGGGAGTATTTGGATCAGAATTCGGACGGCAGGGAGGGACATGGCAATGAGCAGTGAGAAAAATCTCCTTGAGGTGACAAAGCTTAGAAAGTATTTTCCCATCAAGGGCGTAAAAGGGCCGGGAGTCCAGGCTGTGCAGGATGTCTCCTTCTTTATCCGAAAAGGGGAGACCTTAGGGCTGGTAGGCGAGTCGGGCTGCGGCAAGACTACCCTGGGACGGACCGTTCTGCGGCTTTATGAGCCTACAGGCGGTAAGATCGTGTATGACGGCAACGTTTTGTATGACAATCCCCTGGGTGAGGACGGAAAGCCTGTGGGGCGGACTTTAGCGGCCAATATGCTGCCTTACCGCCGGAAGATGCAGATCATATTTCAGGACCCTTCTGCTTCCCTGGACCCGCGCATGACCGTGGGGGAGATCATCGGGGAGGCCATTGACATCCATAAATTGGCGTCCGGTAAAGGCGAACGGGCCGACATGATCAAGGAGCTTTTAGGAAAGGTAGGGCTTAACACGGAACATGCCAACCGGTATCCCCACGAGTTTTCCGGGGGACAGCAGCAGCGGGTGGGCATCGCCAGGGCTTTGGCGGTGAAGCCGGAATTTATCGTGTGCGACGAGCCTATTTCGGCGCTGGATGTGTCTATCCAGTCCCAGGTGGTGAACATGCTGGAGGATATGCAGCAGGAGATGGGCCTGACCTATCTGTTTATCGCCCATGACCTTTCGGTTGTGCGCCATATTTCCAGCAGGATCGGGGTGATGTACCTTGGCTCTATGGTGGAGCTGGGGGAGAGCTATGAGCTGAACCGCAATCCCATCCACCCCTACACAAAGACGCTGTTGTCCGCGGTTCCCGTGCCGGATCCCCAGCTTAGCCGGACCAGGCAGCGGATCGTGCTGGAGGGAGATATTCCCAGCCCCATGAATCCGCCCAGCGGATGTCGGTTCCACACCAGATGTCCCTATGCCACTCCCCGGTGCAGTCAGGAAGTTCCGGTGTTTAAGGAGCATGAAAAAGGACACTGGGCAGCCTGCCATCTTTTGGAATCGTAGGCGGCCTGGAGGAAAGACTTTCCTGACATGAAAAAATAAGGTATCTCCGCCTTACGTTTTAACAGGCGTTTCGATACATGATACAAGGGGCGGCTCCAGAAGGAGGATTGCTCTCAACAAAAAGGAGGTATGTATTATGAGAAAGACAAAGAAAGTACTGTCTTTGGTTCTGGTTTCTGCTATGGCGGCTTCTCTGGCAGCCTGCGGCGGCGGGAACACTGCGGACCCTACCACGGCTGCAGCCGGTTCCAGCGCGGCGGAGACCACCACAGCGGGAGATGCCGCAGAGGATGAGACCACGGCGGCCGGCGCAGCGGAGGAATCCGGTGAATTTAATATCGCCGTATGTCTGGCTTCCGAGCCTCAGACCATTGACCCGGCGCTTAACAGCGCGGTTGACGGGGCGATTATGATCAACCACATGTTTGAGGGTCTGATCAAATGGGTGGACGACGGGGAAGGCAACGCCACACTGGCTCCCGGCCAGGCAGAGTCCTGGGAGAAGGTAGTCAATGACGACGGAACCGTGACCTACACCATGAAGATGCGGGACGGCATCAAGTGGTCCGACGGCAAGGACGTGACCGCCGGCGACTTTGAGTACAGCTGGAAGAGACTGGCGACCCCGGAGACGGCGGCCGACTACTGCTATATGATCGATATGGTACAGGGCTACGCGGATGTTGCCTCTGGTGAGGCGGAGCCGGATACCCTGGGGATCAAGGCTGTAGATGACAAGACTCTGGAGATCGTGCTCAGCTATGACTGCCCGTATTTCGAGGAAATCATGGCCTTCCCGGCTACTTTCCCGGTGCGCAAGGATATGGTAGAGGGCAATGATGAGTGGACCTATGACCCGGCCTCCTATGTAGGCAACGGGCCTTACAAGATGAAAGAGTGGTCCCACAATGCCTACATTCTGGCAGAGAAGAATTCCGAGTACTATGATTTCGCGAACCTGGGGCCGGAGACCATCCGCTTTACCCTGCTTGACGACGCCAACGCCATGCTGGCTGCTTACAAGAGCGGCGAGCTGCAGTTCATCGAGGAGGTTCCTACGGATGAGATCGCCAATTACCTGGCTTCCGGCGAGATGGATATCGCGGATTACATCGGTACCTACTATGTGTGCTTCAACACCGAGGACGAAGTGTTTAAAGATCCCAAGATCCGCAAAGCGTTCTCTCTGGCCATTGACCGCAACTACATTGTAGAGAACGTTACCCAGACCGGAGAGGTTCCGGCTACCGGTTTTGTTCCCTCCGGTGTTTACGATGCCGAAGGAGCAGGCGGAGAGGATTTCCGTACCGTAGGCGGCGAGTACTACAGCGTAGCAGCAGAGGATTATGAGAAGAACTGCGAGGAGGCAAGAGCTCTTTTAGCAGAGGCCGGCTATCCGGGCGGCGAAGGCTTCCCCACGGTTGAGTACATGTACAACACCGACGACAGGCACAAAGCCATCGGCGAGGCTCTGCAGAATATGTGGCAGACCGTTCTGGGCGTTAACGTGACCCTGAACAATCAGGACTGGAACGTATTTTTGCAGACACGTAAGGACGGAGATTATCAGATCGCCCGCAACGGCTGGATCGCGGATTACAATGATCCCTGTTCCTTCCTGGATATGTGGTACACAGACGGCGGCAACAATGACGCCCAGTACTCCAACAAGGATTACGACGCGTTTATCGACGCCGCAAAGGCTACTTCCGTTCAGGCAGACCGTATGAAGGCTTTCCACGACGCCGAGGATCTTCTCATGGGTACGGACGGCGTGCATGCGCCGATCTACTTCTACACCCAGAAGTATATGCTGGATGACTCCATCAGCGGTATGTACTATACGCCGCTTGGGTATTTCTTCTTTGGGTATACCCACAAGTAGGAGACGGCAGATCTGTTTTGGATCGCGGTAAAAAGAAGAGTCCAGGGATTTCCCCTTGGGCTCTTTTTTATATTATTTAATCACATCGATCAGGTCTGGAAGAGCCATTAGTGAATGGAGATTGAGCAGACTGTAGACAGAGGTGATGCCGGAAATGGCGGAGGTGAAGGATTTGTGTATTACAGAATATAACGAAGCGGAAACCATGCAGATGATCCGTGAGGAGGGCCCCGTGGATATCGGGGCTTTTTACGTTTCCAAGAAGGATCATTGAATTTACCGCCGTCCTGTGATACCATATGGACATAAGCGGGAGCGTGTCAGATAAGCATGGACATGCCAAGAAGACAGCAAAGCCAAAAATGATTCACGGGAGGAAGAAAGAACATGGAATACAAGATCATAGTGCTGGACCTGGACGGGACGCTGACCAACCGGGACAAGGTCATAACGCCAAGGACCAAGGAGGCCCTGATGAAAGCCCAGGAAATGGGCAAGATCGTAGTGCTGGCATCGGGGCGGCCAACGCCGGGGGTCATGCCTTTAGCCAAAGAGCTGGAGCTTTCCCGGTACGGAGGATACATCCTGTCCTTTAACGGGGGGATGATCGTCAGCTGCAGCACCGGAGAGGTGGTCTTTAGCAGCCAGCTTCCGGCCCAGGTCAACAGCAGGGTCATAGATCTGGCGGCGGAACATCGGGTGGACATCATGACTTATGAGGGGGACCATATCATTGCCAGCAATGCCTCTTACCAGTACATTGCTCTGGAATCCAGGGTCTGCCACATGGAGGTAAAGGAGATCCCGCAGATTGAGGCAATGAAAAATTACGTCACCTTTCCGGTACCCAAGTTTATCCTGACCGACGACGGGGACTATCTTGTGACCGTGGAGCCGAAAGTCAAGGCGGCTCTGGGAAAAAATTACAGCGTCTACCGCTCGGACCCCTACTATCTGGAGGTCCTTCCAAAAGGCATTGACAAGGCAAAGTCTTTGGAACGGTTTCTGGAAGTTACGGGATACCGGCGGGAGGAGATGATCGCCTGCGGAGACGGGTACAATGACCTGTCCATGATCCGGTTTGCCGGTCTGGGCGTGGCCATGGAAAATGGGGTGCTGCCGGTGCGGCAGGCGGCGGATTATATCACCCAGTCCAATAATGACGACGGCGTGGCCCTTGTTGTGGAAAAATTTATGTTGTCTTTATGACAGAAGGTATGGACTTTATAAATTTACTGTGTTAAAATATCCCATAGAAGATCGGAGGCTCCAAAGCGGAAGCCTAAGAAGGGGAACAAGGAAATGAACAAAAAGATTAAGACGCAGGCAGTGGATCACCTGTTTGAGGCTATCCTGACGCTGGAAAGCCCTGAGGAGTGCTACTCCTTTTTCGAGGATGTGTGTACGGTCAATGAACTGTTGTCGCTCTCCCAGCGATATGAGGTGGCCAGGATGCTCAGGCAGAAAAAGACGTATCTGGAGATCGCGGAGAAGACCGGGGCTTCCACAGCCACCATCAGCCGGGTAAACCGCTCTTTAAACTACGGCAACGACGGGTATGACATGGTATTTGCCAGGCTCCGTGAGACGGAGGGGAACGCGCGGGAATAGGGAAGCGAAACATAGAAAAAGACAGACTGGGACGCCCTTGAAAAAGGAGACGCCAGGTCTGTCTTTTGCCGTCTGCTTCGGCGAAAAAACGGTTGTCAATAATTTGGGAAAATGTTATAATGTGACAGGATTGAACAGGTAACAGTTCAAGGGTTATCTGAATTGTTGCCTGAACAGGGCAGCCGCCTAAAATATATCCGGGCGGCCGCTTACAGGAAAGGCGTGGGGAATAGTTATGAAAAAGAAATGTCATTATTTTCCGGTTTTGCTCTGTGCCGGGCTTCTGGCAGGAGGCTGCAAGAGCCAGGCGGCGCCGGAGGAGACCAGCCAGGCAGCGAAAAGAGCCAATGTGGATCTGACGGTGTGGGGAGGCGAGGAGGACGAGGAGCTGTTAAAAGAGATGTTCCGGTCGTTTCAGTCACGGTATGCCGGTGAGGCGGACATTCGGATCACCTATGAGCCCCAAAGTGAGTCCACCTGCAAGGACGCGCTGATCGGAGGGCCGGAAGAGGGCGCCGACGTGTTCGCCTTTGCGGACGATCAGGTGGCTGCCCTGGCGGCGGCAGGGATCTTGGAGCCTATTGCGGACGAAGAAAGCATCCGCAGCGCTAGCCTGACCGCGGCGGTGGAAGCGGCGTCTGTAGACGGCGTGCTCTATGCCTATCCTCTGACTGCGGATAATGGTTATTTCCTCTATTATAATAAAAAGTATTTTTCCGAGCAGGATATTACCAGTATGGAGCAGATGGTGGAGGCAGCGGCCAAGGCCGGCAAGAAGGTGTCCATGGACTGGTCCTCTGCCTGGTATGTGTACGCGTTTTTCGGCAACACGGGCCTTACGGTGGGGCTTAATGACGACGGAATCACCAATTACTGCACCTGGAACGGTTCCGACGGGGCCATCCGCGGCGTGGATGTGGCTCAGTCCATGCTGGATATCGCCGCCAGCCCCGGATTTGCCAACCTGACGGACACGGATTTTATGGCAGGCGTCCAGGACGGGACGGTGATCGGCGGAGTCAGCGGCGTGTGGAACGCCGTGGCCGTGAAAGAAGCCTGGGGAGATGACATGGGGGCGGCAAAGCTGCCTTCCTACACCTGCAGGGGAAAGCAGGTGCAGATGGCATCCTTTTCCGGTTGTAAGCTGGTGGGGGTCAACGCCTACTCCGCAGACCGCTACTGGGCGGATCTTCTGGCCCAGTGGATCGTCAGTGAGTCTAACCAGGAGCTGCGCTTCCGGCTGCGGGGCCAGGGGCCGGCCAATATTAATGCCGCCAATTCCCCCGAAGTGCAAAACGCGCCTGCCATCGCAGCGCTTTTGGAACAGTCGGAGTACTCACAACTGCAGCGGGTAGGCGGCAAATTCTGGGACCCTGTGGCTGAATTTTCGGGCAATATGGCCAATGGCAACCCATCAGGAGAACCGCTGCAAAAACAGCTGGATGAGATGGTGGAAGGCGTGACAGCCAGGTAAAAGTTGAATTAGGGGGTTATCAGATGAAAGAAAAATTAACGCTGCAGCAGCGTCTGATCCTGCCGGTCCTTCTGCTGGGAGCGGTCATGGTGCTGTCCAATATCCTGGCTGTATTCAGCATCAACAACGTGAACCGCAACGCAGGGACCATCGCAGACGAATATATGGTCAGCGAGGCCAGGCTGGACGAGATCAAACAGTCTATGATGGATCTGCACTGTCTGGCGCTGTCCCATATCGTGGCGGCGGATCACAGCACCATGATCCGGCTGGTCCGGGAGATCAAGGAGGAGGAATTGGCTCTGGACGAGAAGCTGGCAGATTATGAGTCTTTTGTGTCCGCCGGAGATATGGGCCTTTACCGTTCCCTTCTGGAATACTATGAGGAGTTTAAGCACTCCCTTGTATATCTGGTGTGCGCCAGCGCCGACAGCAAGACCCAGAAAGCGTATGCGTTTGCCAACGGGGATGTGGCCAAGTCCAGCGAGCTGGTGGAAGGTACGGTCAACGAGCTTTATGATTCGGTGAGCCAGCAGGCGGCCAAGGCCAGGGAGCATCTTGCCGTCGTGTACATAAGCTCCATCATCATCAGCACCGCCAGCCTGGCGGTAGGACTGATCCTGATCGTGGTGGCATTCCGCATTATCCGCAAATACGTCATTGCCCCCATCCGGGCGGCCATGGATATGCTGCGGGGCAGCGCGGAGCGGACCAGCGGCGTGGTGGATGAGGTCCGCAGCCGGGTCAGGACATCTGACGACAGCGTGCGCAATCTGTCGGCCTTAGCGGAGGAGCTGTCGGCTGCCCTTGAAGAGATATCCAGCAGTACGGCGGTGATCAACACCAATGCCGACGGGACCCAGGGGGATGCAAGGGCCATGGCCAAGGAGTGCGAGGCCATTACCGCCTATTCCGCCCAGATGCGGGAGCGGGCGGAGATCATCGAGGAGGCGGCAAAAAACAACATGGAGATGGTCCACAACAGGACCAATGAGATCATGGCAATGCTCAACAAGGCCATAGAGCAGAGCCGCAATGTGGACCAGATCGGCACACTGACCAAGGATATCCTGTCCATCTCCACATCCACGGATCTGATCGCCATTAATGCCTCGGTGGAAGCCATGCGGGCCGGGGAGGCAGGGAAGGGGTTTGCCGTGGTGGCCCAGGAGATCCGCCGTCTGGCCGATTCCTGTGGCGAGACGGCCAACCACATCCATGAGGTCAGCGGCGTAGTAACCGGAGCCGTGCAGTACCTTTCCAACAGCGCCCAGGAGCTGGTGGACTACCTTAGCGAGGCCATCTTAAGCCAGTTTGACCAGCTGGTGGAATCGGGACGGCAGTACCGGGAGGACGCAGGCTATGTGGAGAAGTCCATGGACGCCTTTAACGGCCAGGTGGACAGACTGCAGGATTCCATGACCGGGATCGCGGATTCCCTTGCCAGCATCTCAAGCGCCATTGACAGCGCGGTCCAGGGGGTCACGGGCGCGGCGGACAATACCAGGGGACTGGTGGAGGACATGGCAGGCATCACAGCCCGGATGGACACAAACCAGGAGATCGTGGGAGAGCTGCAGAGACAGGTGGACGTGTTTGCCAATCTGTAGGTCCATGCAAAAAAGAAGCGCCGGGCCGGAGGCCCCTTTGACAGGAGGCCCGTCCGGTGTCGGCACGGCAGATTAGTAGAGAAGAGAGATAGCGTTTTGCTATTTCTTTTTTTTGTTAGAAGGAGGAGACTCTTCCCGGATGTAGTCAATGAGAAATTCCATCATCTGCTTTTTTAGGTACACGTCAAATCCGAGAGCGCAGATAAAGGAAAAGAGCTTTAGGTACTCCTGGCTGCCGCCGTCCGCGGCGCTGTCCGACTTTTGGGGCGGCTGGGAGAAGGTCTTCATGGAGGAGCGGAATTTTTTGATCAGGTCCTCCTTCAATCGCTTCATCTGCTCCTTTTCCAGGGAGAAGATTTCCTGGTAAATGTCCTCCAAAGACCAGTCGGACAGTTCGCTCTCCTTAGAAGGCGCGGCCTGCTGGCGGCCCGGGGAGAAATGTTCCTCCGTAATAGGGGCGAACAGGGTCTCGATGTCGTGAAAGGACAGCATATTTTTAAAATAGTAGATAAAAATAAGCAGAAGCGTGTGTTCTTTGGTGTATTTTTTCTTGTCCGGCGGCGGCAGCAGGTTGTTCTTGGCGTAGTTGTTGATCATGGTCTTGGTCAGGACCTTGTCTTCCGGGTAACGCTTTGATTTTTCCAGCCGCTCGTCCATGAACGTGGTCAGTTGGTCCATGTACAGGGGAATGTCGGGAATCTGCTCCGCCTTTACGTAGTCAAGGCCGTCCAGCCGGGCAAAGATCTCCCTAAGCAGTTCTTCGTTTGATTTCATATTATCACCTGCAGGCCGTTTCGTCAGACGTTAAATCGGAACAAGATCACGTCCCCGTCCTGGACCACATAGTCTTTCCCCTCCAGCCGGATCAGCCCCTTGTCCCTGGCCGCGGAGTAAGCGCCGCAGTCTAAAAGATCCTGGTAATGGACCACCTCGGCCCGAATAAACCCTCTCTCAAAATCGGAATGGATCTTTCCTGCCGCCTGAGGCGCCTTTGTCCCCACCTTGATGGTCCAGGCCCGGGTCTCGTCCTCGCCGGAGGTAAGGAAGCTTAAAAGTCCCAGAAGGCTGTAGCTGGCTGCAATCAGCTTTTCCAGGCCCGATTCCGTGAGCCCCAGATCCTCCAGGAACATGGCTTTCTCCTCATCATCCAGCTCGGCGATCTCCTGCTCGATCTGGGCGCAGATGACAAAGACCTGGGAACCGTTTTGGGCGGCAAACTGCCGGACCGATTGGACATGAGTGTTTGACGCCCCGTCATCAGGCAGATCCTCCTCCCCCACATTGGCGGCAAAAATCACCGGTTTCCAGGTAAGAAGGTTTAAGGAAGACACAAAAGCCTCCTCACCCTCATCCGAGCAGGAGTAAGTCCTAGCCAGCTTCCCCTCCTCCAGGTGAGCCTTCAGGGCCTTTAAGATCTCCACCTCCTTTGCCAGGGACTTGTCGTTAAAGGCGCTTTTGGAGGTTTTGGCAATGCGGCGATCCAAGATCTCCATGTCGGAGAAAATAAGCTCCAGGTCAATGGTCTCAATATCCCTAAGAGGATCCACGCTGCCGTCCACATGGATCACATTGGAGTCCTCAAAACAGCGGACCACATGAACGATGGCATCCACCTCCCGGATATTGGACAGGAACTGGTTGCCAAGTCCTTCCCCCTTGGAGGCCCCTTTTACAAGGCCGGCGATGTCCACAAATTCGATAACCGCGGGGGTCACTTTTTTAGAATGATAGAAATCCCCCAGCAGTTTCAGCCGGTGATCCGGCACCGGGACCACGCCGATATTGGGGTCAATGGTGCAGAAGGGGTAGTTGGCGGATTCGGCGCCAGCCTTGGTCAGAGAGTTAAATAATGTACTTTTGCCTACATTGGGCAGGCCGACAATACCTAATTTCATATGATTACCTTCCTTATTCATATATGATCATAATAAAATCCTCATAATAGAATAGCATAGAAGTGGGAGAAATAAAAGAGGAAAATAGATTGGCGGGGGCGTGAGGGCAGCGTCAACGGTTGAAGAGGGACGATTTTTTGACCTAAATAGGGCGAAATGTCGAAATTTGGCATAATATGTCGATTAAAAGAAATTGCATTTTGGCCTGTTTGGGGGTAAAATTAATAATGGTAGACGAAGTTATAACGTCATCCAAGGCAATCGGATGTCCGGGAGGTCAAGGTAATAACGGACAAAAAGAAAGCAGGCACAACAAGAGAGGAGAGGGCCAAATGGAATATTCAAAAGAAGAATTAGTGAAAAGGATTGAAACTGCCAGACTTTGTCTGGATACGAGTATCGACGAGAAACATGCCTATGAGGAGATCTACAAAAACAGCGTGGAGCTGGACGGACTCATTGCGCAGTACATGGATGCTGGATATTGATCATACAGAGTGCAGTAATGGTGAACGGCTGTTGGGAACACAAAACAGCCGTTCTTTTTTTGTCCTTTTTTTCAAAATGCCCTTGCTATTTCCCCCGGTTTGTACTAAAATCAAAGTACAAGTGGTGATAAGTGGTATAAAGTGGTGTAAAGTAGTAAGAAAGTGGCGGATAGAGAGTAGCAGCAGGTGATTGCTTATGTTCATGGGTGAATACAATCATACAGTGGATGCCAAGGGACGCATGATCGTTCCCTCCAAATTCCGGGAGCAGCTTGGAGATGAATTCGTGGTTACGAAGGGTCTGGACGGCTGCCTTTTCGTGTATGAAAACACCGAATGGAAGATCCTGGAGGAGAAGCTGAAAAATCTGCCGCTGACCAACGCCAACGCCCGTAAGATCACCCGTTTTTTCCTTGCCGGAGCCTGCCAGTGCGAGGTGGACAAGCAGGGAAGGATCCTGCTGCCTGCCGTATTGCGGGAATTTGCCAAGATCGGCAAAGACGCGGTGATGGTGGGAGTGGGAAACCGGATTGAGATCTGGAGCAAAGAATCCTGGATGTCAGCCAATGTGTATGATGACATGGATGACATCGCGGAGAGCATGGAAGGACTTGGAATATGATATTTGAGCACCAGTCAGTACTTCTTGGAGAAACCGTCGACAGCCTGAAGGTCAGGCCAAATGGCGTGTATGTGGACGGGACTTTAGGGGGAGGAGGCCACGCGTTTGGCGTGTGCGGGAAACTGGGAGAAGGCGGAAGGCTTATTGGCATTGACCAGGACGAGGACGCCATCAAGGCGGCCGGGGGCCGCTTAAAAGAATACAGAGATAAAGTTACGATCGTAAAGAGCAACTATGAAGATATCAGGCAGGTGCTGGAGGAACTTGGCATTGCCGGGGTGGACGGCATCTGTCTGGATCTGGGCGTGTCGTCCTACCAGCTGGACGCCCCGGAAAGGGGATTTACCTACCGGGAGGACGCCCCCCTTGACATGAGGATGGACAAAAGCGGCTCTCTGACAGCAGCCGACGTGGTTAACGGTTACAGCGAGGAGCGGCTGTATCGGGTCATCCGGGATTACGGGGAAGAGCGATTTGCCAAAAACATTGCCAAGCATATCGTAAAAGCCCGGCAGGAGAAGCCGGTATTGACCACGGATCAGCTGACGCGGATCATCAAGGCAGCCATCCCCATGAAGATGCGGGCAGTGGGAGGCCATCCCTCCAAGCGGACGTTTCAGGCCATCCGCATTGAAGTGAACCACGAGCTGGATGTGTTGGAACACTCCATTGACGCCATGATCGATCTGCTGAATCCGGGAGGAAGGCTTTGCATCATCACCTTCCACTCCCTGGAGGACCGGATTGTGAAGACCAGATTTCGGGAAAAGGAAAACCCCTGCGTGTGCCCGCCGGACTTTCCGGTGTGCGTCTGCGGGAGAAAAAGCAAAGGCACAGTGGTGACCCGAAAGCCTATTTTACCGGGACAAGAGGAACTTGAGAGAAATACCCGGGCCAAAAGCGCGAAGCTTAGAGTTTTTGAGCGTAGTCTAAGGGTTTGATATTTTTTATGGAAGCAGAAGGGAGTGTTAGTATGGCAACAGGAAACAGAACTTCCCATGGGAAACGGGCAATGTCCAAAACCGGCAGGCAGGCAGGCCAAAGAGGCAGACAGGCCCAAGCCTATGTCCACGGCAGCGCGGCGCCTAAGATGGAGGCGGCCCCTGTTGGCAGGCCGGGGCCAAGGGACAGGGAGGACAGAGTCAGGAGACATAAGCGCCGTCTGACCAATCAGCAGGTGAGAAAAAACCAGCAAAAAGCCCTAAGGATCGATCTCCCGTATCTGGTGATGCTTGTGGCAGCCTCCTGCTGCACCCTGTTTATCTGCATCAACTATCTCCAGGC
Source organism: Clostridiaceae bacterium (assembly GCA_910575585.1). Lineage (GTDB taxonomy): Bacteria > Bacillota > Clostridia > Lachnospirales > Lachnospiraceae > UBA3402. The sequence continues at coordinate 45,253 of CAJTGF010000011.1, read as the reverse complement.
GCAGACCACCATGACCAGGCGCATGGACCGGATCGAGAAACTGGAGAAAGAGCTGGATTCTCTTCGGGCAGAAAACGACACCCTCCAGACCAGGATCAACACATCCGTGGACCTGGACCATATCTATAAGGTGGCTACGGAGGAGCTGGGCATGGTCTATGCGGGAAAGAATCAGGTGCGCATGTATCATCAGACAGAAAGCGAGTTTGTAAGACAGTATGAAGACATCCCGACCTACTAAAAAGAAACATAAGCGCCAGAGCCCCGAGGGGAAGGGCAGGCAGGTCCATCCCCGGGGACCTGTGTTCGCGCCGCACATGCAGAAAAAGCTGGCATTCACGGTTTTCGTGATCTTGCTGGCTTTGTTTGCATTGGTCCTGGTCCTGTACGGGATCGTGAAGAACAACAATGAGGAGTACACCAAGATCGTGCTGTCCCAGCGTTCCACTTACGACAGCCGCACCATTCCCTACCGCAGAGGCGATATCGTGGACCGCAACGGCACGTATCTGGCCACCAGCGACAAGGTGTATAACCTGATCCTTGATCCGGACCAGATCTACAGCCAGGAACAGTACTATCTGAATCCCACGGTCAACGCGCTGGTGGAAGTGTTCGGTTATGACAGGACAGAACTTTTAGAGACCCTTTTAGACCACAAGAAGTCCATGTATCTTCGGTATGAGCGGAGGATGACCTACGACAAGAAAGAGCAGTTTGAGGCTTTGCAGGAATCGGTCAACAAAGCCAACGCGGAGGCGGGGGTCAGCGACCGGATCAAGGGTGTCTGGTTTGAGGACGAGTACAAGCGGGTATACCCTTACGACTCCTTAGCCTGCGGCATCATCGGCTTTACCTCCGGCGACGGCAGCGTGGGCAACGGCGGCATTGAGCAGTATTACGACAGCACCCTGATCGGAGTCAACGGCAGGGAATACGGATATCTCAACGACGAGTCCAATATGGAGACCGTCATAAAACCGGCCCAAAACGGCAGTACCGTGGTGTCTACCATTGACATTTATATCCAGCAGCTGGTGGAGAAGCGGATCCAGCAGTGGAAAGAAGATCCGGGCAGCAGGCATATCGGCATCCTGGTGATGGACCCCAACAACGGGGAGATCCTTGCCATGGCAGACGATTCCAGCTACGATCTGAATAATCCCAGGGATTTAAGCAAAAGCTACAGTCAGGAAGAGATCGACACCATGAGCGACCAGGAGAAGGTGGAGGCTTTGAGCCGGATGTGGAGGAACTTCTGCGTCAGCGACACCTTTGAGCCCGGCTCTCCGGCAAAGGTCCTGACCGTGGCCACGGGCCTGGAGGAAAACGTATTCCAGACGACCACCCATTTTAACTGCGACGGGCTTGAACATATAGAGCCCTATGATATTAAATGCACCGCCTATTCAAGGGGCGGTCACGGAGATCTGTCGGTGGAGGAGTCCATCATCGTCTCCTGCAACGACGCCATGATGCAGATGGCTGCCATGGAGGGAAAGACCACGTTCAAAAAGTACCAGGATCTGTTTAATATCGGCGCCAAGACGGGGATCGATCTTCCCGGTGAGGCGGACGCCGCCCCTTTGGTGTACAAGGTGGAAAATATGGACCCTGCCAGCCTTGCTACCAACGGGTTTGGACAGAACTTTAACTGCACCATGGTGCAGATGGCCGCCGCCTTCGCGTCGGTGATCAACGGCGGCTCCTACTATGAGCCCCATGTGGTGAAGCAGGTGATCAATGAAAACGGCGCTGTTATCAGCAAAAACGACGGCGTCCTGGTGCGGGAGACGGTATCCGACGCTACCAGCCGGTTTCTGCGGGAGGCCCTGCGGCGCACCGTGGCCGAGGGAACGGGAAAGGCGGCTCAGGTGGAAGGCTACGACGTAGGCGGAAAGACGGGTACCGCCGAGAAAGTGGGGCGCAACAAGGAGGACTATGTGGTGTCCTTTTGCGGCTTTGCCCCCACGGACCACCCCAAGGTGCTGGTGTACGTGGTCATCGACGAACCTAATGTGGAGAAGCAGGACAGCAGTTCCTATGCCAGCAAGGTGTTTTCCCAGGTTATGGGGGATATCCTTCCTTATTTAAATGTATTTCCCGACACCGGGGAGGAGGAAGGCGGCCTTACTCAGGAGGAGATACTGGAAAATGAGGGCGTTAACCAGATCGGCGGGGAAGAGGAAGAGACTCAGCCGGAAACGCCGGTCTACGAGACCGACGAGAACGCTCCTCCTGTGGAGACGGCAGAGGACGGGTCAGTGATCCCTTCGGATCTGCCCTATATCCCGGCAGGGGAGGAGGAGACAGAGAGCATCCCCCAGACCCGGCCGTCTGCGGAAAGCTCCTCTTCGGAGGCCGGAGAGGAGACGGAGGAAAGCTCTGGCAGCCGTGAGGACGATACCAGCGCCGCATCCCCTGACCCACAGGAAAGCGGGGCCGCGCAATAAGGCATATTTTGAGAACAACCTCATATATTATACCAATGCTTCTGACTGGTGACTGACCATGACTCAAAGCAAATCGTATCACAGAGGAAAAATGGCCGCGGTGTGGCTGGCTTCCTGCCTTCTGATGGCCGGCCTTATGGGACGGCTGGTGTATCTGATGATCTTCCGGTCCCAGCACTACAGCCAGATGGCCCAGGAGCTTCACCAGAGGGAGCGGACCATCAAGGCGGCCAGAGGGAGGATCCTGGACCGCAACGGCACAGTGATCGCCACCAACCGGACCGTGTGTACCATATCGGTGATACATAACCAGATCACGGACAGGGACCAGGTGGTGGAAACCTTATCAAAGGCCCTTGACATACCGGCGGATCAGGTGAGGAAGAAGGTGGAAAAATACAGCGCCAGGGAGATCGTGGCCGTCAACGTGGATAAGGAGCTGGGAGACGAAATAAGAAACTGTCATCTGGACGGCGTAAAGGTGGATGAGGACTACCGGCGCTACTATCCCTACGGCAGCCTTGCCTCTAAGGTCCTTGGGTTTACGGGAGGCGACAACCAGGGGATCATCGGTCTGGAGGTGGTGTACGAGGAGTGGCTTAAAGGCGTCAACGGCCTGATTCTGACCCAGGCCGACGCGGCTGGTGTGGAGATCGCCAACGCCTTTGAGGACCGGGTGGAGCCGGTGCCGGGGGCGGATCTGACCATCAGCCTGGATGTGAACATTCAGACCTATGCCCAGCAGGCGGCCCTGAAGGTGATGGAGGAAAAGGGGGCCAAAAGGGTTTCCATGATCGTCATGAACCCTCAAAACGGGGAGATTCTGGCCATGGTCAATGTGCCGGAATTTGACTTAAACGATCCCTTTACCCTGAATGTGGAGCCGGAAGAAGGCGCGGCTGCGTCCCGGCAGGAGCTTTTGAACCAGATGTGGAGGAATCCCAGCATCAACGACACCTACGAGCCCGGCTCCACCTTTAAGATCATCACGGCGGCGGCGGGGCTGGAAGCCGGGGTGGTAAGGCTTGAGGACAGATTTTCCTGTCCCGGCTTTCGGGTGGTGGAGGACAGGAAAATACGGTGCCATAAGGTGGGAGGCCACGGGGCGGAGGATTTCCTCCAGGGCGCCATGAACTCCTGCAACCCGGTGTTTATTGATGTGGGGCAGCGGCTGGGAGTGGACCAGTATTACCACTACTTTACCCAGTTCGGCCTTCTGGGAAAGACAGGCATTGATCTTCCCGGGGAGGCGTCCACCATCATGCACAAGAAGGAGAACATGGGGTTGGTGGAACTGGCCACCGTGTCCTTTGGCCAGTCCTTTCAGATCACGCCTCTGCAGCTGATCACCACAGCCTCCTCCATCATAAATGGCGGCAACCGGGTAACGCCCCATTTCGGCATCCGCGCCGCGTCGGCAGACGGGGAGCGGATCCAGAGTTTTTCCTATCCGGTGAGACAGGGAGTGGTGTCCCAGGAGACCAGCAGCACCATGCGGTATATTCTGGAACATGTGGTGTCCGAGGGCAGCGGGAAAAAGGCGTCTGTTGCGGGCTACCGCATCGGCGGAAAGACGGCCACGTCGGAGAAGCTGCCCAGAAGCCTGAAAAAATACATTTCCAGCTTTATAGGGTTCGCCCCGGCGGAGGATCCTCAGGTCATCGCGCTGGTGACCATCGACGAGCCTGTAGGCGTTTACTACGGAGGGACGATCGCGGCCCCGGTGATTGCGGATCTGTTCCAAAATATTTTGCCATATCTGGGAATACCGGCAGAAGCGGGAGAAACTGTCTCAGGCTTTGGAATCTCCGGTTGATTATTCCCGCAAAAAGACGTATACTATGGAAGACTTCCGTTTTATACATTTCGAAAGGTATCCTGGCAGATCCGGGGCCGGACAGGGACGATGATCTGCATGGGTATACATAAGAATTTGAGGTGCGATATGATTAATGAAACCATACTTGCGATTATCATCGCGTTCGCGATCAGCGCGATTTTGTGTCCCATTGTGATCCCCTTTCTCCACAAGCTGAAATTTGGACAGCAGGTCCGGGATGACGGTCCCCAAACCCATCTGAAAAAAGCAGGGACGCCTACTATGGGGGGACTGATCATCCTGGGGAGCATCATCATTACGTCCATGTTTTATCTTCGGGATTACCCCAAGATGATCCCGGTGCTGTTTGTCACCGTGGGCTTTGGCATCATCGGCTTTCTGGACGACTATATCAAGATCGTCATGAAACGGTCCGAGGGACTGAAGCCTATGCAGAAGCTTTTGGGGCAGATTGTCATCACCGGGGTGTTTACCTACTATCTGGTCAACTCCGGGGAGGTGGGAACGGGGGCGCTTATCCCCTTTACCGGCGGCTTTGACCGCGGATATTTTGTGAATTTCGGGATCTTGTACGTTCCCTTTGTGTTTGTGGTCATGCTGGGCACGGACAACGGGGTGAACTTTACCGACGGCCTGGACGGTCTGTGTACCAGCGTCACCATACTGGTGGCCACGTTCCTTACCATCATCGCCCTGGGGGAGAAAAGCGGCATCAGCCCCATAACCGGCGCTGTGGTGGGAAGTCTTTTGGGCTTTCTTTTATTTAACGTGTATCCGGCCAAGGTGTTTATGGGGGATACGGGGTCTCTGGCCTTAGGAGGGTTTGTGGCTTCCAGTGCCTGCATGATGCAGATTCCGCTGTTTATCCCCATTATCGGCCTGATCTACCTGGTGGAGGTCCTGTCCGTTATGATCCAGGTGACTTATTTTAAGAAGACAGGGGGAAAAAGGGTCTTTAAAATGGCGCCCATCCATCATCATTTTGAGCTGTGCGGATGGTCCGAGACCCGGGTGGTGGCAGTGTTTTCCATCATCACGGCCATGCTTTGTTTGATCGCGTACTTAGGATTGTAGGAGGAAGGGAATATGAGCCGGAGTCAGAAAGTGCTGGTGGCAGGGACGGGGATCAGCGGGATCTCGTCCGCAAGGCTTCTTCTGGATAAGGGCGGCGAGGTGATCCTCTATGACGGGAACGCCGGCCTGGATGCCCAGAAGATACGGAATCAATTTGATGAGGATGCAGCGATCACCATTGTGTTGGGTGAGCTGGGGCCTCAGGACTTAGCGGGGGTGGAGCTGTGTGTCATCAGTCCGGGGATCTCGCTGGAGGCCCCTTTTGTGGCGGTTCTTGACGGAGCCGGCATCCCTATATGGGGGGAGATCCAGCTGGCTTATCAGTGTTCCAGAGGCCGTCTGGCCGCCATTACCGGCACCAACGGAAAGACTACCACCACGGCCCTGGTGGGGGAGATCATGAAGTCCAAATATGAGGACGTTTATGTGGTGGGCAACATCGGCATCCCCTATACCCAGGTAGCGCTGGACACCAGAAGCGACAGCGTCACCGTGGCGGAAGTTTCCAGCTTCCAGCTGGAGACCATCATGGATTTCCGGCCGGATGTCAGCGCCATCTTAAATATCACTCCGGATCATTTAAACCGGCACCATACCATGGAAAATTATATTGCGGTGAAGGAGAGCATCACCATGAACCAGACCGTCAGCGATGTATGCGTCTTAAACTACGACGACCCGGTGCTGCGGGCTTTCGGCTCCCCGGACAATGAGGGGCGCCGCTGCAGGGTGGTGTTCTTCAGCAGCCGCTGCCTTCTGGCGGAGGGGTACTACCTGGACGGGGACATGATCTGCTTCGGCCACAACGGGCGGGTGACAGAAATTGTGGATGTAAAGGAATTAAATCTTCTGGGCCGGCATAATTATGAGAATGTGATGGCCGCCATTGCCATCGGTTCCGCCATGGGCGTGTCCATTGACCGGATCCGGCGGACGGTGAAAGCCTTTAAGGCGGTGGAACACAGGATCGAATTTGTGTTGGAGCGGTCGGGAGTGCGGTATTATAACGATTCCAAGGGCACCAACCCGGATGCGGCGATCCAGGCGATCCGGGCCATGAAAGGGCCCGTTCTGCTGATCGCGGGAGGGTATGACAAGGCGGCCCGGTATGACGAGTGGGTGGAGGAGTTTGACGGAAAGGTCAAGTATCTGGTGCTCATCGGCCAGACCCGGGATAAGATCTCGGAGTGCGCCAAGGAACACGGGTTTACGGACATCATGTACGCAGAGGATATGTCCGAGGCCGTCAGCGTCTGCGCCTCCTACGCCAACATGGGGGACAATGTTTTGCTGTCCCCGGCCTGCGCCAGCTGGGGGATGTTTAAGGACTATGAGGAGCGGGGCAGGATCTTTAAAGAGTGCGTGAGAAATCTGTAAGAGCGTTTGGCCTTTTTGGCGGGGATCAGGGAGGAAGGAGGCTGTTTTGCCCAAAAAAAAGAAAAAGAAAGCAAGGCGTTTTTATGATTACAGCCTTCTGTTTACCATCGTTTTTCTCACCATTTTCGGGTTGGTGATGATCTACAGCAGTTCTTCCTACATGGCCCAGATCAATTATAAGGGCAATGCGGGATATTTTATGACAAGGCAGGCGGGGATCGCCCTGGCAGGTTTTTTTCTCATGATTATGATCTCCAGGATGGACTATCACTGGTACGCCAGGTTCAGCAATCTGGCCATTGTGGTGTCCTGGGGGCTGATGATCGCCGTAAGCCTGTTCGGACATGAAGTCAACGGAAAGAAGCGGTGGCTGGGAGTGGGAAACGCCAGGTTTCAGCCCACGGAGCTGGTGAAGATCACGGTCATCGTGGCCATGGCGGTGCTGATTACCAGGATCGGAAAGGATGTGGACCGCACGGCCGGGGTGGCCAGGGCCGTTTTGATCACGGCGCCTCTTGCGGCCATTGTGGCGGCCAATAACCTAAGTTCCGGCATCATTATCGCAGGCATCGGCTTTGTAATGATGTTTGTGGCCAGCAAAAGGCATATGCCATACATACTGTGCGTGGCGGGAGCCGCGGTGGTGTTGATATTCGCGGGACCTATCGGCCACGCCCTTACGGCCATTAAGATTTTACAGCCCTACCAGCTGACCAGGATTAATGTGTGGCTGGACCCGGAGGCATATCCCACCACGGGAGGGTATCAGGTGCTGCAGGGGCTTTACGCCATTGGCTCCGGCGGGCTTTTCGGCAAGGGGCTGGGGGAGAGCATCCAGAAGCTGGGGTTTGTTCCGGAGTCCCAAAACGATATGATCTTTGCCATTATCTGCGAGGAGCTGGGATTATTTGGGGCCATCTTGGTGATCTTCCTATTTGTGTTTATGATCTACCGGTTCCTTTTGATCGCAGGCAACGCGCCGGATCTGTTCGGCGCCATGCTGGTGGTGGGGGTCATGGCTCACATCGCCATCCAGGTGATCCTAAACATCGCCGTGGTAACCAACACCATCCCCAATACGGGGATCACCCTTCCGTTTATCAGCTACGGCGGCACCTCGGTGCTGTTTTTGATGATCGAGATGGGTATGGTGTTAAGCGTGTCCAATCAGATCAAATTGGAGCGGTGACGGGACGCGGATGGGAAAAACGGAAAACGTCGGGGACATACAACAGACAGGTCAAACTTACATAGGATGGTATATAGGATGCCCAAGGAGGGAGCAGGTTGTCTGTGATTGTAGTCCAGGGTTACTATCCGCTAAAAGGTGAGATTGAGATTCAGGGGTCAAAAAACGCGGCGCTGCCCATGATGGCGGCGGCGCTCCTCCATAAAGGCGCCACGGTATTGGACCATGTCCCCATGATACAGGATGTTTTCTGTATGATGGGGATATTGGAGTCTATGGGCTGCGTCTGCTGTCTAAAGGACCACAGGCTGACCATTGACGCCTCCCAGGTGTCGAAGGCGCAGATCCCCAAGGACAGGGGAAAGGCCATGCGGTCCTCCATCGTGGTCCTGGGAGCCCTTTTGGGGCGGTGCGGGGAAGGAAAGGCGTATTACCCCGGGGGATGCTCCATCGGCAGCCGGCCCATTGACCTGCACCTGGGGGCTCTTAGGAAAATGGGGGCAGAGATCCGGGAGGAGGGGGAGGTAATAAGCGCCGGGGCCCCCAGGCTTTCGGGGGCTGACATACGCCTTTCTTATCCAAGCGTGGGAGCCACGGAGAACGTGATCCTGGCGGCAGTAAAAGCCAAGGGGGACACGGTGCTGCGCGGAGCCGCCAGGGAGCCGGAGATCGACATTCTGTGCCGGATGTTAGTCTCTATGGGAGCCAGGATCCAGGGGATCGGCACAAGCAGCCTGTGGATCCGCGGGGTGGAGGAGCTGCGGGATATTACCTATGAGGTGCCGGGGGACCGGATCGTCACAGGCACCTACCTTTCGGCGGTTATGGCCGCAGGCGGGGAGGCGGTTTTGCGCCGGGGCAGCCCCCGGTGTCTGGGACGGGTCCTGGACACTATGAGGACCATGGGAGCCCGTATCCGCCTGTGGGAGGACGAGGTTGGGATCGCCATGGACCGGCGGCCTAAGGCGGTTTCCGTCACCACCGGCCCTTACCCCGGCTTCCCTACGGACTTACAATCCATGGCCATGGCGGTGATGGCGGTGGGGGAGGGAGAGGGGTACTTGAAAGAAACGGTATTTGAGGGAAGATTTGCCACCGCAAAACAATTGCATAAAATGGGCGCAGAGATTATAATAGAAGGAAGCGAGGCCCGCATTGTGGGGAAAGGTTCCCTGAAAGGGGCAAAGGTAAGGGCCTGCGATCTGCGCAGCGGAGCGGCCCTGGCTGTTGCCGGGCTTCGGGCAGAGGGAAAGACCATGATCACGGATTGCTGCCATATATTTCGGGGGTACGAGGATATCTGTGGGGATTTACGAAATCTGGGGGGCAGGATACGGAGAGAATCATGAGGAAATTTAAGATGAAAAGACCCAGAGCCGTCATTTTGGCTCTGGCGGCCGCAGGGTTGATCCTGGGGATCGCCGCCATGTCGCTTACCATCCGTCAGGTGAAAGTAAGCGGCAACAAACGGTACGCCAGCCAGGAGCTGGTGGATATGATCTTTCGGACCAAGGCGGATTGGAACACGCTGTACTGCTATGGAAAGGATAAATTGACAGAGCACCAGCAGATCCCCTTTGTGGAGGACTATCAGCTGGTGTTTCGGGGACCTTTTGAGGTGGAGATTATTGTCCATGAAAAAAGCGTGGTAGGCTATGTGACTTACATGAGCAGCTGCATGTATTTTGATAAGGACGGCATTATCGTGGAGAGCGCCAACAGGGAGGTGGAGGGCATCCCCAGGATCGCGGGGCTGGAATTTGGGCAGATCGTGCTGCACAAGCCCCTTCCTGTGGCGGATGAGGCTATTTTCGGGCAGATCCTGATCCTGACCCAGGTGTTATCCACCCATGACCTGAAGGTGAACCGGATCCAGTACGACAAGAAGGGGGACGCGACTCTGTATATGGATGATCTGGAGGTGATTTTAGGGGACAAGTCCAACATTGACGGGAAGATCCTGCGGCTGTCCAATATGATGCCGGAGCTTGAGGGACTGAAAGGGACTCTGTATCTTGACACCTATGACCCGGCCAATAACCAGATGGCCTACACCTTTAAGAAGAAGTCGTAAAAAGTTAAAAAAACAGTTGATATTTTAGTGGAAATAAAATATAGTATTAGGTAGGTTTGTTTCCGATAGACAGTATAAGGGGGACAGCAGGGATTTGGTCTACATAGGGAAAAGCAGAGATTATCGATAGGTTGAAGGAGGAAATATCTTGTTAGAGATTAAGATAAATGAGGCCGAGAATACGGCGCGGATCATAGTAGTGGGCGTAGGCGGCGCAGGGAATAACGCGGTGAACCGCATGATTGACGAGAATATCGCGGGAGTTGAGTTTATCGGGGTCAACACGGACAAGCAGGCCCTTGGCTTCTGCAAAGCTCCCACAGCCATGCAGATCGGTGAGAAGCTTACCAAAGGACTGGGAGCCGGAGCCAGGCCGGATATCGGCGAGAAGGCGGCTGAGGAAAGCTCCGAGGAGCTGGCCCAGGCGCTGAAAGGGGCGGACATGGTGTTCGTCACCTGCGGCATGGGAGGCGGCACCGGCACGGGAGCGGCCCCTGTTGTGGCCCGCATTGCCAAGGATATGGGCATCCTTACGGTAGGCGTGGTGACAAAGCCCTTTAAGTTCGAAGCCAGGACCCGTATGACCAACGCCCTCCAGGGGATCGAGCGCCTTAAGGAAAGCGTGGACACCCTTATCGTTATCCCTAACGACAAGCTTTTGGAGATCGTGGACCGCAGGACCACCATGCCGGACGCTTTAAAGAAGGCCGACGAGGTGCTCCAGCAGGCCGTCCAGGGGATCACGGACCTGATTAATGTGCCTGGTCTCATTAACCTGGATTTCGCGGATGTTCAGACCGTTATGATCGATAAGGGCATCGCCCATATCGGCATCGGCAGGGCCAAGGGGGACGAGAAGGCGCTGGAGGCCGTAAAGCAGGCTGTGTCCAGTCCGCTTTTGGAGACTACCATCGAGGGAGCCTCCCACGTGATCATCAATATATCCGGGGATATCAGTCTGATCGAGGCCAACGAGGCGGCAAGCTTTGTCCAGGATATGGCAGGGGAAGAGGCCAATATTATCTTCGGCGCCATGTACGATGAGAGCGCCCAGGACGAGGCGGTCATCACCGTCATCGCCACCGGTCTAGACGGCCATGTGCCTTCCGCGGGGACAGGCGTGTCAGGCGCTATGTCAGGATTTAATTCCTTTAACCGGCAGAAAGCGCAGGCAGAGGCAGCGGCCACAGTCCAGAACCAGGGCCAGAACACGGGACGTCCCGTGATTCCCCAGGGTCAGCCTCCCCTTCGCGCGGTTCCCGGAGGGAATCAAAGACCTATGCCTCCTCAGGGCGGGAATATGGGCATAGGCGGACAGCAGCCTGGTCCAAACCCCATGCCTCCCCAGCAGGGAACTGGCTACCGGCCCAATGTGAATGTAAAAGATATCAGCATACCGGATTTTTTAAGAAATAATAACAACCGAAGATAGCAGCACGGCAGAGTTTTCAGATAACAGATAAAAAGGATATCATAGAGCACCGGGAATGTCCGGGTGTTTTATGATGTCCTTTTTGTGTCCATATCATAAGCCCGGAACCGGGGCAAAGTTCTCTTGTCATTTTCTGACTGATTTTCACGATAAATTTTTCTGGGGTTTTCCCTGTTTCTGACAAATTTCCCAGGCATAATTTTTTATAATGGGTGTTGTAAGGCGGGAGGTGAGAACAGGTGCGTGGGTCTTGACCTGTACATAGATAGTATTTTTTTTGTGAATTTTTTCATGGATCTGCTTTTGCTCGCACTTTTAAAAAAAGTTTTGCGGAGATCGGTCTCATGGAAGCGTCTTGGTCTTGGAGCGGTTCTGGGAGGGATTTGGGGCTGTCTGGAGGTTTTAGCCTTAAGCCTGCGCATCCCAGGATCTCTTTTTGCCATCCTGTCCCTTTTGGGGGCCTGCGCCATGGTGCTGGGGGCTTTTGGATGGACGGGATGGCGGGAGTTTGTTAAGGAGACAGGGACGCTTTTTATTCTGGCCGTCATGGCAGGCGGAGCCATGGAGCTTGTGTTGGGCTATATCATGGCAGGCGCCTATGGTTTAATGGTGTTTTTGGGAGAGGGCAGATATGGACTGCCTCTGCTTGCCTGGGGATTTTTTGCGGCAGGGATCGTTTTTTTTGTCCAGGGGCTGTGGCAGTTCGGGGAGGAGGCGCGAAGAGAGAGAAGGAATCTGTACGCTTTGACCCTTATAGACGGGGCGGTGAAGGTAAGAGTTACCGGGTATCTGGATACGGGAAACTGCCTTACAAGGCCCAAAAGCGGCGAGGGGGTACAGATCGTGACGAAACAGGTTTTTGACTTGTTTCGGGATTCAAAAGGGGAGAGGGATGTGATCCCTTTTCACACCATCGGCAGCCCTCATGGCGTGATGGAGGGTGTGAAGATCGAGAAGATGGAGATCGAATGTCTTTGGGGCACAGTGAGGATCGACGGTCCCTGGATCGGGAAGGCGCCTTACGGGCTTTCGAAAAAAGGGACGTATCAGGTGCTTCTTTATGGGGAAACTGCTGTCAGGGAAGACAAAAAAGGAGGAATTGCAAGTGGTCATTAAAGTATCCATACCAAATCGTTTTCAGTTTAAAACCGTGCCCAGCTTTCGCACCATGTTGTTCCAGCGGGAGGGCGAGGTGCATTATATCGGCGGAGCGGACATTCTGCCGGCCCCTCTGGACAACGAGGAGGAGGCCAGGCTCATCGGAAAGCTGGGGACAGGGGAGGAAGGGGAGGCCAAATCGGCGCTGATCGAACATAATCTGCGTCTGGTGGTGTACATTGCCAAGAAGTTTGACAATACCAGCGTGGGGGTGGAGGATCTGATATCCATCGGCACCATCGGGCTTATTAAGGCGATCAATACGTTTAACCCGGGTAAGAATATTAAGCTGGCCACGTATGCGTCCAGGTGTATTGAAAATGAGATTCTTATGTATTTAAGGAGAAACAACAAGACAAAGATGGAGGTGTCCATTGACGAGCCGTTAAATGTGGACTGGGACGGAAATGAACTGCTTTTGTCGGATATTTTGGGGACGGAGGAGGATGTGATCTACCGTGATCTGGAGTATGAGACGGAGAAAGATCTTCTGAATCTGGCCATCAGCCGGTTAAGCCCCAGGGAGCGCAAGATCGTGGAACTTCGCTACGGGCTCCACAGCGAGGACGGGGAGGAGATGACCCAGAAGGAGGTGGCGGATCTTTTGGGGATCTCACAGTCGTATATCTCCAGGCTGGAGAAGAAGATCATGAAGCGGCTGAAGAAGGAGATCGTCCGGTTTGAGTGAAAAACAGGCGGATGAAATTAGAAAATATTTTCTGGACGATTGAAATATTGACTGAAATATGGTAAGATAATTGTATTAAAATCTGGAAATTTTTCTAATATTAAGACAAATGAAAAAGGAGGTACGGCATGAAATTAATGTTCATCGGCGCGGACCATGAGGTAACCGGAAGCTGTCATTATGTGGAGTGCGGCAATACGAAGCTGGTGGTGGACTACGGCATGGAGCAGGGGATCAACCGGTTTGAGAACGCGGATCTGCCTGTGGCCTGCGGGGATCTGGACTATGTTCTTTTGACCCACGCCCACATTGATCACGCGGGATGCATCCCCCTTTTGTACGCCAGGGGATTTCGGGGGGAGATCGTGACTACCTGCGCCACCGGGGATCTGTGCCAGATCATGTTAAGGGATTCGGCCCACATCCAGGAGATGGAGGCGGAGTGGAAGAACCGGAAGGCCAGACGCGCCGGAAAGCCGGAGGTGACGCCGCTGTACACCATGGAGGACGCTCAGGGGGCTTTGGGCCATCTGACTACGTTTGACTACGGGGAGAAGATCAAGCTCAATGACGATATTACCATCCGCTTTACGGATGCCGGTCATCTTCTGGGGTCCGCGTCCATTGAGGTGTGGTGCCATGAGGAAGACGTGGTGAAGAAGATCGTGTTCTCTGGGGATATCGGCAACACCAACAAGCCTCTCACCCGGGATCCGGATTACATCGAGGAAGCGGACTACGTGGTCATGGAGTGTACCTACGGGAACCGGGAGCATGACGCGGTCATGGGACATATCGACGAGCTGGCCCGGATCATCCAGACCACGTTGGACCGGGGCGGCAACGTGGTGATCCCGGCCTTTGCCGTGGGCCGTACCCAGGAGCTATTGTATTTTATCAAGAAGATTAAGGAGGAGCATAGGATCTTCGGCCACGAGGGGTTTGAGGTGTACGTGGACAGTCCCCTTGCGGTGGAGGCCACCAACATCTTTAAAAAGAACCTGCTCCAGTGTTTTGACGATGAGACCAGGGAATTGGTGAAGCAGGGGATCAACCCCATTGATTTTAAGGGACTGAAGCTGTCGGTGACCAGCGAGGAGTCCAAGGCCATCAACTTTACTTCCAATCCCAAGGTTATCATCTCCGCTTCGGGCATGTGCGACGCAGGGCGTATCCGCCATCACTTAAAGCATAACTTGTGGTATCCGGAAAGCTCTATCGTGTTTGCAGGGTACCAGGCGGAGGCCACTTTGGGACGGAGCCTGATCGACGGCGCCACCTCGGTGAAGCTTTTTGGGGAGACCATTGACGTCAGGGCCCATATCGAGATGATCCAGGGCCTTAGCAGCCACGCGGACGTCCACGGCCTGTTGAAATGGATCGGGGCGTTTAAGGAAAAGCCCAAGATGGTCTTTGCGGTCCACGGGGATGACGCGGTCTGCGATATATTCGCGGAGCGGCTGACAAAAGAGCTGGGACTGACGGCGTCGGCGCCCTTTAGCGGTTCGGTGTTTGATCTGGCAAGCGGCCAGTGGGAGGTGCAGACCGAGGGGATCCCGGTTGCCAAGGTTACGGCGGCCAGAAAGCGGTCTGATTCCGTATTTGCCCGTTTGGTGGCTGCAGGGGAGCGGCTTTCCAGGGTCATCCTCCGCAACGAGGGAGGGGCCAACAAGGATCTGGCCAGATTTGCGGATCAAGTCCATGCATTGTGTGATAAGTGGGACAGATAGGGGTGTGATTTTGAGATCTGTGAGCCCGGCCCGTTTTAGGGCCGGGTTTTGGCTTTGAGGTGGTATTTGTTTACCAGGCGTAAAATTTTTAATTAAATCTTACAATATATTACTAATTCTGTATGCCTATTCCATTTGGAGCCGGATTGTGATATGTTAAGGTTATCACAGAATAAAGGAATGATCCCAATGAAAAATAAAGGAGTCATGATCTCACTGGCAGTCATTTTGCTCATTGGAATGATGATCACAACAGGAACCCATAATTTTATAGAGAAGAACAGCCCAAAGGATCAGGAACAGGTTACTGCGGATGCCCCAAAAGCCCAGTCTGTGTCCGACGAGATGTCTATGGCGGCCAAGTCCTCTTTTCTGACAGAGATACAAACACAAGAAGAGGACGCTAAAAGCGGCGGCGCCGCAGAGCGGCAGGGGGAACGGACGGCAGGGCTTGGGGATGAGGAGGGAGGCGCGGATATGGCTGCCGGCTTGATCATCCTGGAAGGAGAACCGGAGGATGGAGTTCAGGAGGCGGCTCTGGAGACGGAGCCGGCGGTAGTTTCGCCTGCGGCCGGCCTTCAGCCGTCACAGGAGGACACCTGGGGGACGGCAAAGCTGTCTGCCGTAGAGGAGCCTGGCCAGGATCCGGTGCCTTATTATGTGAAGCGGCTTCAGGATCTGGACAGCCAGATCCAGAAAAACCGGGAGAATCAGCCAGGAGCCAATGTAAACGCCTCGGTAAAGTCGGCGGCAGCCAATGAACTGAAGCTTTGGGACAGCGAGCTTAATGATATCTACAACGCCATCCTGGAAAGGCTGGAGAAGGAGGAGTCGGAGGCGCTGGTAAAGGAGGAGCGGGAGTGGCTAAAGGAGCGGGATGTCCTTGCCATGGAGGCTGCCAAAAAGTCCGCCGGCAGTTCAAACGAAAGCATTGAGTACACGTTCTCCCTTGTGGAGTCCACCAGGAAGAGGGCTTATGAACTGGCGGAGCGGTATGGCCAGGTGCTGGAGCCATGAAGGTGCATGAATTTTCCGCCCGGCTGGGGATACCGGCCAGCAAGCTGCGCTATTATGACAGGAACGGGATCATATCCGGGAAACGGCTGGAGGAGAATAACTACCGGGAGTATGACAAAAAGGATGCTTTGGACATCTACAATGCCCTTATGTTCCGCAGCTTTGACATGACCGTCAGCCAGGCCGCAAAGAGCAATTCCGGCTGCCGTCTGGGCGACGTCAATGCCTGGCTTAGCTGCCATATCATGGAAGTGGAGAGGCAGATCGCTCTGGAACAGATGCGGCTGGAGCGGCTGCAGCAGATGCGGCAGTATTTTACGGATATTCGGGAGGGGCAGACCAGGGTTGAGAAGTTCCGGCTTCAGAAAAACTATGAGGTGTGGACCTTTGGCACCGATGAGGAGCCAGACCAAAAGACGGTGCAGACGGCCAGGATCTTGGCAAAGCATCTGCCGTTTTCCTATGTGGCTTTGAAGATCCCGGAGAAAAGCCTGTTTGGGGATGTCCGGTATCAGGTCCAGTCAGGGCTGGGGATCTTGGAGGAGAACCGCCGAAAATGCGGGATTGATTTGGAAGGCGCCGCGTTTGAGATCGCCGGGGCGGAGCGGCTTACCATCTGGCTGGAGAAGGAGGACCCCTTTTGTCTGACCCGTGAAGATCTGGAACCTATTTTCCGGGAAGCAGACAGACAGGGGGTGGAACTGTTCGGGGATGCGGTGGGGCGAATGTACCTGGGTTATACCATAGACGGGAAGAGAGTCCACTGTTTTGCTCTGGGGATTTGTTTTCGATAATAATTTAACAAAAATTACCGTTTTTCTATTGACCTGTAAGCTGCTTACAGGTTTAAACTGTCTGTGCCATAAGGCAGAGAGAGAAAGGAGAAGAACGGTTATGAAAAAAAGGATTTTTTCCTGCGGACTGGCGGCGGTGATGGCTGTCAGCTTGGGAGCATGTTCCGCCGCGCCGGCGGATTCCACCACGGCGCCGGAGACGACGGGAGCCGTGGGGACCACTGCGGCCGAGACCAGCCAGGAGAGTGAGGAAAAGGAGAGCGGGGTGTCCGGGACGTTTTCCGGTTCCTCGGCAGGCATGCAGGGGACCGTGTCCGTGGATCTGACTGTGGAAAACGGGGTTATTACGGATGTGAAGGTCACGGAGAATCATGAGACGCCAAGCCTGACAGGGGTTGTCTTTGAGCGGATCCCGGCTCAGGTGGTGGAACACCAGACCACCAAGCTGGACGCGGTGACGGGAGCTACTTTTGCCAGCAACGCACTGATGCGGGCCTGCAGTGAGGCGGCTCAGGCGGCAGGACTTGACATGGCGGCTTTGGATGCCAATGAGTACCATGCCCAGGCTGGCCAGGACGAGACCTGGGATACGGACGTTTTGGTAGTGGGCGGAGGCGGAGCCGGCCTGTCCGCGGCGATCACGGCAGCTCAGGAGGGCTCCAATGTCATCTTGGTGGAAAAGAGCTCTTTCCTTGGAGGCAACACCATGATGGCAGGCGGCGCCTACAATACGGTGGATCCGGAGGCTCAGGCGGGCATGATCCTGACTCCTGCTCAGAAAAATACCATGGACGGTTATTTTAAGCTGGATCCGTCGGATGAGGCTTTAAAGCTGGATCAGTTCCCGGAGTGGAAGGAAGTACTTACTACGCTCCAGAGCGAGATCGAGGCGTTTTATGCCGCCAATGAGGGCAAAGAGCCTGGAGTTGACATGCCTGGGTTTGATTCCAACACCTTACATATGTGGCATATCTATGTGGGAGGCTTGCGGCAGTTAAATGACGGGAACTGGGTTGCTTCTGACATCGACATGGCCCGGACTCTGGCAGAAAATTCCCTGGACACGTTTAAGTGGATGGAGAGCATCGGCATTGACGCCAAGACGGGAGCCCAGGCGTCGGACACGGTGTTTACGGTGCTTGGCGCCATGTGGCCCAGAACCCATGCGGTGTCTGCCGACAAGCCGTTAATTGACGCGCTTGAGAAGGCTGCCAAGGAGGCCGGAGTCACGATCTATACGGAGACGGCCGCCACAGCGCTGACCACAGATGACAGCGGCAGGGTTATTGGGGCCTCGGCCGTGAAAGCGGACGGGACGAAGATCACAGTCAACGCTTCCAAGGGCGTGATCCTGGCCAGCGGCGGCTACTGCGCCAATGCGCCTATGGTGAAAGAGTATGACAAGTACTGGGGTGACGATCTGTCTGACCACACGCTGACCACTAATGTGGGGACCAACACCGGCGACGGCATCGTTATGGCCCAGGCGGTGGGCGCTGACGTGACGGGAATGGAGATCGCTCAGATGATGCCTTCCTCTTCACCTCTTAAGGGTACGCTGTCCGACGGTATTTGGGGCGACGCGTCGGAGCAGATCTGGATTGATGGGAACGGCAAGCGCTTTGTCAACGAGTATGCGGAGAGGGATGTGCTGACACAGGCTTCCCTTGGTCTGGAAGGCGGCGTATTCTACATCATCTATGCAGGCCATGGCGATGATAACGGCGTGTGCAAAGGCGCTGCCATGGAGGATATGTGCTTTGGCAAGGATGTAAAGACCATGTGGGAGACGGATCAGATCTGGTACGGCGCTACGCTGGCAGAGGCGGCAGAAGCCACCAAAAACGCCATCGGCGGCAATGCCCCGGCGTTTACGGAGGAACAGCTGAGGGAAGTGATCGAGACTTACAACGGATATGTGGAGGCGCAGAAGGATGACGACTTCGGCAAAGAGGTAATCTCCGGGAGCATTGATCTGGAGGCAGTGGACAGCGATCCTTCTCTTGGTATCTGCATTACACCAAGAAAGGCTTCCCTGCACCATACCATGGGCGGTATCGTCATTGATACGGACGCAAGCGTTCTTAATAAGGACGGCAAGGCGATCACTGGGTTGTGGGCAGCCGGGGAAGTGACCGGAGGCATCCACGCCGGCAACCGCCTGGGCGGTAACGCGGAGGCGGATGTATTTACCTTCGGACGGATCGCCGGACACAGCGCGTCGGCGGAATAAAATTAAGATGTAAACAGATGCAGGCGCGTTTACGAGGGTGCCTGAAAGACGAAAGGCAGCGGCCATGGGCCGCTGCTTTTCTTTTGCGGATGTAGTTGAAATTGCCATAATGGTGTGATAGAATACTATCAAAGCAATGATTTCTTTGTGGCCTGCAAGACATATCAGGCCATTGTCAGCAGCGGAAAGCTGTTTCTTTGAAAGTTCTTATCTTTCTTCCGAAATCCTGCTTTTATTCACACAAAAAATATGAATACGCTTTGGATTATTGCGCGTCCTGTTGTTTGAAGGGAAAGCGTGTCCAAAACCGCTGGGATGTTCCATACCGTTGAAAAAATATGGCTGCCCGGCGAAAATGTAGTTGAGAAATAGCCCTATTCTGGAGTATAATAAGAGAAAGGAACAGAAGATATGATTGTTTCACCGAAATCAGATACCGTGATGAAGGAACTGTTTCGAAACAAGAAGATCCTTCGGTATTTTTTAAGTGACATCTTGGATATCCCATTGGAAGAGATTGCTTCCATACATCGAAAGGATCCCTTTTTAAGGAAAAGGCGGCAGTGGCAGAAGCTGGGGATTTTGGATGTTGTGCTGGAGATGAACCGCAGCACAAAGGTAAACATAGAACTGCAGGTCAAATTTTTTGAGCGCTGGGATAAGCGCCAGATTTTTTATCTGGCAAGGCTGTACAGCGAGGATCTTGTGTCAGGGGCAGAGTATGGCAGCTTGAAAAAGTGCGTCGGCATCAGCATTCTGGATTTTGATCTCACCGACAGGTCAGAATGTCACAGCGTATACACCTTAAAAGATGACAAAGGAAATGAATTTTCTGATGTTTTGGAGATCCATGTTCTGGAACTGAAAAAGAAAACGTCAGGCAATACGAGGGCTGAGGAATGGATAACATTTTTCAATATAGAGACAGAGGAGGATTTGGATATGATACGGACAAATAATCCGGGGATTTTGGAAGCAATAGGCGAATTAAGGCGTTTAAGTCTCAATAATCCGCTGCGTCTGTGGTATGAGGCTTATCTCAAAAGGGTCAGAGATGACAGAGCTTGGAGAAACTATGTACTGAAGCAGGCGAGAGAGGTGGTGGAGGCAGGGATGGCGGAAGTGGAGGCAGTGAGGGCGGAAGCGGAGGCAGTGAGGGCGGAAGCGGAGGCAGTGAGGGCGGAAGCGGAGGCAGTGAGGGCGGAAGCGGAGGAGTATCAGCTGGTAAAGCAGATCTGTAAAAAACTGCGAAAGGGAACAAGTGTTGAGCTGATAGCCAAGGAGCTGGAGGAGGACTTTGGCAGAGTCAGGGGAATCTGTAAGGCGGCTAAAGGACTGGCTCCGGATTACGATGCCGAAAAGGTCATGGAAAAGCTTAAAAGGGCTGATCGTAAGTGAGGCATGACTTGGCAGGGCGAGGTCCAGGAAACTTTCGTATAATTCCATAAAAAATGGCTATCCTTATGATGACAGATAAGACCATATTCCCATTTTAAGGAGGCCATTTTTATGTTCGAGAAATATGAGATCGCAGGCGTCAAAGGGCGGGAGATCCTGGATTCCAGGGGCAATCCCACCGTGGAAGTGGAGGTGATGCTGGACGGCGGCGCAGTGGGGAGGGCGGCAGTTCCCTCAGGGGCATCTACCGGAAAGTTTGAAGCTGTGGAGTTGCGGGACGGCGGCCCTAGGTATCATGGCAAGGGCGTGACAAAAGCGGTGGAACACATAAACACCGCCCTTTCGGAGGCCGTGGCATTTGAAAATGCCCTGGATCAGAAAAAGATTGACCGGCTCCTTTGTGAGGCCGACAATACAGACAACAAATCAAAACTGGGGGCCAATGCCATACTGGGAGTTTCCATGGCAGTGGCCAGGGCGGCGGCCAATGCGCTGGAGATCCCGCTGTACCGGTATCTTGGAGGCATCTACGGGGTGAAGATGCCTGTGCCTATGATGAACATTCTAAACGGCGGCGTTCATGCGGACAACACCGTGGATCTGCAGGAGTTTATGATTATGCCGGTGGGGGCGGCGGATTTCGGCCAGGGACTCCAGATGTGCGCCGAGATCTACCAGACTCTCAAAAATCTCCTAAAGACCAACGGGTATGCCACGTCTGTGGGGGATGAAGGCGGATTTGCCCCTAATCTGAAAAATACGGAAGAGGTGCTGTCCTATCTGGTGGACGCCATATCCTTAAGCGGGTTTCAGCCGGGGAGCCAGGTGGGCATCGCCATTGACGCGGCGTCCAGCGAGCTTTATGACGAGGCAAGCGGCATGTATGTGTTCCCTGGGGAGAGCAAGATGAGCGGCATTAAGGTGGAGCGCAATGCCCAGGAGATGGTGGAGTATTACCGCAGGCTTGCGGAAGGGTTCCCCATCCTTTCCATTGAGGACGGGTTGTGGGAGGAGGACTGGGAAGGGTGGCAGCATCTGACCAAGACGTTAGGCCACAAGCTCCAGCTGGTAGGGGACGATCTGTTTGTGACCAATACCGGAAGGCTGAAAAAGGGGATCGAACTGGGGGCAGGCAATGCGATTTTGGTGAAAGTGAACCAGATCGGCACGCTGACTGAAAGTTTTGAAGCGATCCGCATGGCAAAGGAAGCCGGCTATGCCACGGTGATCTCACACCGCTCCGGGGAGACGGAGGATGCCATGATCGCCGACATTGCGGTGGCGGTCAATGCAGGGCAGATCAAGACAGGCGCGCCATGCCGCAGCGACCGGGTGGCCAAATATAATCAGCTCCTGCGCATATGGGAGGACGTAAGAGGGTAGGGAAACGTAACCGTTCAAGGGTTATCTGAACTGTTACAGGGAAACGGCGAAAACTCATAAAAAGGACGAAAATTCCCTTGTCTTTCCATGGAAAGTATGCTATGATACTAATGTTTGACTATAGGAGGTGTAAACTGGCATGCTGAAAACGATCTTAACCATTGTGTTTGTTCTTATATGTGTCGCTCTTACCGTTATTGTACTGCTCCAGGAGGGCAAGTCCTCAGGACTGGGTTCCATCAGCGGTATGGCGGACAGCTATTGGGGCAAGAATAAGGGACGTTCCATGGAAGGCACTCTGGAGAAATTTACCAAGTTCGCGGCGGCGGCGGTCCTGCTCCTGGCCCTGGTGCTGAACATGATCTGGTAACGATACAGCAAAGCAGACACTCTTGGCAACAAGGGTGTTTTTGTCATTTAGGGATAAAACCATATCCCTGGACAGAGGAGGTAACATGTCACAAGATTTATTAAACGAACAGAAAGAACTGCTGGTCCGGCTGTTTGACGAGAAGTCATACGTTCCCATGAAGCTGAAAGAACTGGCCGTTTTTCTGGACATTCCCAAGACCAGGAGGGAGGAGCTTAAAAAGGTCCTGGACATCCTTTTGGAGGAGGGGAAGATCGGTATTTCAAAAAAGGGAAAGTACGGCAGGGCGCAGGAATTTGCCAGGGTAGGCGTATTCACAGGCCATGCCAGAGGATTTGGATTCGTCACCGTGGAAGGCCAGCAGGAGGATATCTTCATTCCGGCGGAGCGGACCGGCGGAGCCATGAACGGGGACCGGGTCCAGGTCATTACGGAGGAAGCGGGGACAAAGGGAAAAAGGCCGGAAGGGACGGTATTTAAGATCCTGGAGAGGGCCAATGAGACGATTATCGGGTATTACCAGAAGAATAAAAGTTACGGGTTTGTGCTGCCGGACAACCAGAAGCTGAATCAGGATATCTTTATCCCTCAGGGCAAAGACATGGGGGCGGTAACCGGCCATAAGGTGGTGGCAAGGATCACGGATTTCGGAGGGGAGAGACGAAAGCCGGAGGGGGTCATTACCGAGATCATCGGCCATGTCAATGACCCGGGCACGGATATCTTGTCCATCATAAAAGCCTATGACCTGCCCCAGGAATTTCCCCAGGAGGTCATGCGCAGGGCGCAGCTGATGCCCGGGGAGGTGGATGAGCGGGAGATGGAGGGACGTCTTGATCTGCGTCTTTTGCCTACGGTGACCATAGACGGGGAGGACGCTAAAGATCTGGACGATGCCATTACCATCTCCAGGGAGAGGGATGGCCGTTATACCCTGGGCGTCCACATTGCGGACGTGACCCACTATGTAAGGGAGGGGATGCCTCTGGACGAGGAGGCCCTAAAGCGGGGAACCAGCGTGTATCTGGTGGACCGGGTCATCCCTATGCTCCCTCACAAATTGTCCAACGGCATCTGTTCCCTTAATCAAGGGGAGGACCGGCTGGCTCTAAGCTGCATCATGGAGATTGACGACAAGGGCAACATGCTGGGACATCAGGTGGCGGAGACGGTGATCCGGGTAGACCGGCGCATGAGCTACGGGCAGGTCAACGCCATTGTGACCTGCCAGGATCAGGCGCTTAAGGAGGAATATGGGGAGTTTGCGGCCATGTTCCGGACCATGAAAGAGTTGTCGGACATTTTGCGGGCAAAAAGGCGGCAGAGGGGGTCCATTGACTTCGATTTTCCGGAGAGCAAGATTGTGCTGGATGATAACGGGCGGCCTATTGATATAAAGCCTTATGAGCGGAACGCGGCCACCCGGATCATTGAGGATTTTATGCTCATGGCCAATGAGACCATTGCGGAGGACTATTTCTGGCAGGAACTTCCCTTTGTGTACCGAACCCATGAGTATCCGGACCCGGAGAAGATGAAGCGTCTCGGCACGTTTATCAACAATTTCGGCTACGCCATCCGGACCCAGAACGGGGAAGTGCATCCAAAGGAGGTCCAGAAACTTCTGGACAGCATCCAGGGGACGGACGAGGAAGCGCTGATCAGCCGCCTTACCTTAAGGTCCATGCGGCAGGCCAGATACGGCACGATCTGCACCGGCCACTACGGGTTGGCGGCCAACTACTATACCCATTTTACGTCGCCTATCCGAAGGTATCCGGACCTGCAGATCCACCGCATCATCAAGGAGAATCTGCGGACGGGCCTGACGGATAAGCGGATCATCCACTATGAACGGATATTGCCGGAGGTGGCGAAGCGGTGTTCCGCCATGGAGCGGCGGGCCGACGAGGCGGAGCGGGAGACGGACCGGTTAAAGAAGTGCCAGTATATGTCCGCCCACATCGGGGAAGTGTTTGAGGGCGTTATTTCCGGTGTCACAGGCTGGGGGCTGTATGTGGAACTGCCCAACACGGTGGAAGGGCTGGTCCACATCGGCGAGTTGAAAGGCGACTATTTTGTCTTTGACGAGGAGCGGATGGAGCTGACCGGCGAGCGCACAGGGGTTCGCTACAAGCTGGGGCAGAAGGTGAGCGTTTTGGTGAAAGGGTGCGACAAACTGACCAGGAATATTGACTTTCTTCTGGCAGAAGAGGAATGACATGAGAAAGGGGAGGTAAGCCGGATGGGAAAACAGGCGGTAAAGCTGGTGGCCAACAACAAGAAGGCATACCACGATTATTTTATAGAGGATAAGTATGAGGCCGGGATCGAGCTGTTCGGCACGGAGGTAAAATCTATCCGCATGGGCAGGTGCAGCGTCAAGGAATCTTTTATCCGCATTGAGAAAGGGGAGATGTTCCTCTACGGGATGCACATCAACCCTTACGAGAAGGGAAATATCTTTAATAAGGACCCTCTGCGGACGCGCAAGCTCCTTCTGCACAAGTCGGAGATCGCGAAGCTGGGGGGGAAGATCGCGGAGAAAGGGTTTACTTTGGTGCCGCTGCAGGTATATTTTAAGGGCAGCCTGGTAAAGGTGGAGATCGGTCTGGCAAAGGGCAAGAAGCTGTATGACAAGCGGGAGGACTTGGCAAAGAAGGACCAGCGGCGGGAGATGGACAGAGCGCTGAAGGAGAGCGGAAGATATTAGATAAAAACAGACGCTTACGGAGGAAGATCCGCAAGCGTCTGTTTTGTCTTTGTCATACGATATTCTTACCGCATATCATGGACCTGACGGGATTTGAACCCGTGTCCAAAAATCAATTCCCTGTTCTTCTACTATCATAGTCAGTCAATGATCATTCCCTCTGCCGCCCGGGGGCTGACACTCGGACGGGTTTGGTAGCTTCATGGTACGCCCGCGCGCTCAAAGCTTTGCGCGTGTCGTTTCTCACATAGTCGACGCCAGGTTCTTAATGTGTGAGTGCATTAAGGCTGACGGCTGCAATTAAGCAGCGTATGCTAAATTATCTTCAGCGTTTATATTTAAGTTTGCCATTTAACGCATCGCATGCGGATAGCTTCACCAGCTGCATGATCCCTGTCGAAACCAGTACAGGCCCGTTACTGGATTTGTATCATATAGTCTACCATACTTTTTTGATATTGTCAAACGAAAGTTAGGCTTTTTAATTCCGTTTTAAGCCGCTCCCGGTACCCGGCGGACACCTGGGTCCGGTACTGGGTGGGGGACATGCCCATGCGCTTTCGGAACAGGGCGGAGAAGGCCACCGGATTGGGGTAACCGCAGCTTTTGGCCACTTCCTCCACCGGCTGGTCGTCCAGAGTCAGAAGCTCCGTGGCCCGGGTCATGCAGAAATTGGTCAGGTACTGCTTGGGGGACATGCCCAGGGTCTCGTTGAAGATCTGGTAAAGGTATCCCCGGCTTACGGCAACATGGTCGGCCAGGTCCGATACCCGCAGGCCCTCGGAAAAATGCTGCTGGATGTAGGCGATGGCCTCCCGCAGGTAGCGGTTGGTGGTCTCCCGGTTGTGGTCCAGGTCTTCCTGCTGCTGGGGCATGTCCTCGTCAATGAGACAGGAGAAAAATTCGAAAAACAATCCATGGAGGTAAAACTCGTTTTTGGGGCTGTTCTTGCCGGAGCCAAGCATCTGAAACACCAGATCCCGAATGCGCTCCGATTCAGAGCTTTTAAAGATCAGATGATTGTGGTTAAATCCCAGGTAGGAAAGATATTCCGGCGCTCTCGGGCCGGAAAAGCCCACCCACACATAGGACCAGGGCCGCGTTTGGTCGGCCTGATAGAAGGTCAGCACATTGGGTTCCAGGATAAAGCCCTGGCCGGCTTCCAGATGGAATCTCTGGCCGTCTACCTTGTATTGGCCGGCTCCCTCCAGGATATAGTGAATCACGTAGTTTGGCCGGACTCCCGGTCCCGGGCTGTGGAGCGGCTCACATTTGGCGTAGCCGCAGAAGCACAGATAGAAATCCTGTATCTGCCGGTTGGGAAGCTGTAACACAAAAGAATGTTCCATAGTCAGTCACCTGCATCTTTACGCTTACTGTTTCTCGGAAAATTGTACCAAGGTCTCCTTATGGATCCGGTAATTTTTAGGGCTTAAGCCGAATTTTTTCTTGAACGCCTTGGAAAAGGCTAAAGAGTCGTCGTATCCAACCTGGCTGGATACCTCCGTCACCGGAAGGTCTGAGGAGATCAAAAGATTGGCCGCCTTGTGAAGGCGGAAATCCATTAAGAACTTTTGGGATGAGACTCCCAGTTCTTTCTGGAACACATGGTTTAAATACGTGCGGCTGATACCGATGTAGTCGGCGATGTCTGTCACGTTGATGCCCCGGTTGTGATTCCACTTTATGTAGTCGATGGCGTGCTCTACATAGACGCTGCTCCCGTAGTCGTAGCGGATGCTGCCGCTTCCGGCTGTCTGCTCGGAAATAGCGTTGTAGTTTTCCACCAGACAGGAAAACAGCATCAGAAGATGGCCGTTTCTCTTTAAATCGTTGGAAAAGGAAAGCTGGGCTGCGGTTAGAATGTTGGTGATATGTTCTGTCAGAAGGTCCGGTTTCTTAAAGGGAAGTACATAGCACTGTCTGGAAAAGCCGCAGTTTCGAAGGGTGGACTCAGAGCGGATGCCGTTAAAACCGATCCAGGCATAGGTCCATGGCTCGTCCGGGTCTGCGCCATAGCGGATCTCATCGCCGGGATAGATAAGGAACATCTGGTTGCTGGTCAGGAAATAGGTGATGCCTCCCACGGTGTAGCTGCCTTTTCCCTCCAATACGAAATGGATGATGTACTCATCTCGGAAAGACGGGCCGAGAAACTGGCCTGGCTGACAGTGTTCGATGCCGCAATGCACCAGGTAAAGGTCCATAAAAGCTTCCCGCAGATGTTCAAGACATTGAAATTGTGCCGAATCTGTGTAAGTGATCGTTCTCATGATGTCATCTCCTTGTAGGTGTACTGGTGAAGCCGTTATTTCTATTATTATTATTTTACCATATAATGATTTATTTTACCATAACCAATAGGGAAAAAATGTATTTACCTTGCCATATACAAAATGACCAGTTTTTTTTATAATCTAACTAGCAATTTTGACATTAACCCGGCAAGGGTTGATGGATAAGGCGCATAAAAAAGTGCATATGTACCAAAAAAACAAGTCAATATGACGAAAACGGGAGGTAATGCAAGATGAAAAGACACAACAGATTTTTGGCATTGGGACTGACTGCGGCAGTGGCGGCTGGAAGTCTTGCCGGCTGCGGAGGCGGCAGCGGCGGTTCCGGCGGAGGGGACTCAAGCGCTCCTTTGACTGTGGCCATCTGGGACGGCGGCCAGCAGGCTGGCCTTCAGGAGATTCTCAATGCGTTTACGGAGTCCACAGGCATCAAGACTCAGCTTCAGGTAATTGAGTGGAACAGCTACTGGACCCTTTTGGAGGCAGGCGCCAGCGGCGGCGACATGCCAGACGTGTTCTGGATGCATTCCAATGAGGCGGTCAAGTACATGTCCAACGGCATTCTTCTGGACATCACGGACAAAGTGGCGGCCAGCGAGGTTTTAGAGCTTGATAAGTTTCCGGAGGATCTAAAGTCCATGTACCAGTGGGAGGGCAAGACCTACGCGCTTCCTAAGGATATGGACACCATTGCCATCTGGTACAATAAGACCCTCTTTGACGAGGCCGGGATCCCTTATCCCGACGGAAGCTGGACCTGGGATGAGTTCTATGAGATTGCCCAGAAGCTGACCAAGGAGGACGGAAGCGTGTATGGATTTGCGGCTAATCCCTCCAACGAGCAGGATACCTGGATGAATATTGTTTACACCATGGGCGGCTGTGTGATCAACGACGAGGGCAAGTCTGGATTTGACGATCCAAAGACCATTGCGGCTATGGAATTTGTTGACAAGATGGTACATACGGTTATGCCTCCTGCGTCTACCATGTCCGAGACAGGTACCGACGTGCTGTTCGGTTCCGGCAAGGTTGCCATGATCAGCCAAGGTTCCTGGATGGTAGCAGGATTTAAGGACAATGAGTACATTGCAGCCAACGCCGATGTGGCAAGGCTTCCCAAAGACGCGACTACAGGCAGGAGCATCTCCCTGTACAACGGACTTGGCTGGGCGGCATCTGCAGGGACCAAGAATCCCGAAGGCGCTTACAAGCTCATTGAGTGGTTCGCAACCAAGGATATGCAGCAGAAGCAGGCAGAGCTGGGTGTGACCATGGCGGCTTATGAAGGCGTATCTGACGCATGGGTAAACAATACAGACAAATTCAACCTGACTCCGTACCTGGAAGCTATGGATGATGTGGTGTTCCGTCCGGCTACCAAGAGCACTCTGGCATGGTGGAACCCCATGGTTGAGGAGCTTAAGAAGCCCTGGAACGGCGAGGAGGACATGGCTACCGCCTGCGCCAACATCACGGCTATTATGAACGAGAAGATCGCAGAGGAATAAGGGATATAAGCATATAGGAAAGAAAAGCGCTTCCGGGGATCCTAAGTTTGCAGGATGACAGTTGGAAACCGGGTCTTTTGGAGGCGCTCAATAAGAGAAAAGGGGTGAAGTTGTGGGTACTATCAAAAAGGGAACTACCAGGGAACGCAACGAATTTGTATGGGGATGGGCGTTTATCTTCCCTACCATGCTGGGACTTATCGTGCTGAATATTATCCCGATTTTCCAGACCATCTACCAGAGCTTCTTCAAGACCGGGGATTTTGGAAGGGGCAATATCTTCATCGGAATAGAGAACTATGTTAAGATGTTCGGCGACGCGGAGGTGTGGCAGGCGGTTTTAAATACCTTCAAGTATGCCATTGTGGAGGTTCCGTTCTCCATCGCCATCGCTCTGGTTCTGGCGGTGCTGCTGAATCGCAAGATGATGGGCGTTTCCGCATACCGTACCATCTTCTTCCTGCCCATGGTTGCGGCTCCGGCTGCCATCGCCATGGTCTGGAGATGGCTGTTTAACTCCGAGTTCGGTCTTTTGAACCATATTTTCGGAACCAGCATCAACTGGATCTCCGATCCTGCCATTGCGGTGTTCGCCATTGCGGTCATCGGTATCTGGTCCATTATCGGTTACAACATGGTACTGTTTTTGGCTGGCCTTCAGGAGATCCCCAGGGATTACTATGAGGCTGCCAGCATTGACGGCGCCACGGGGATCAACCAGTTCTTCAACATTACCGTTCCGCTGCTGTCCCCCACCATCTTCTTTGTGACCATCACAAGGGTTATCGGCGGACTTCAGGTGTTCGACTTGATCTTCATGGTAATGGATAAGAACAATCCGGCTCTTTACAAGACCCAGTCCATTGTTTACCTGTTCTATCAGAATTCCTTTGTTGAGAACAATAAAGGATATGGCTCCACCATCGTGGTGCTGCTGATCGCCATTATCATGGTCGTAACCGTATTCCAGATGATTGCCCAGAAGAAATGGGTTTACTACAATTAGGAGAGGAGAGGCGGATATGGAACAAAGAGCAAAAATGATGCAGGCGTTGATTCACGCCATCCTGATTCTGGTATCCATTACCATGTTAGTGCCGTTTTTGTGGATGATCCTGACGGCGTTTAAGAGTATGGGAGAGGCCACCAGCGTATCTCCTTTCGTGATTTTCCCCAGCGTGTGGAGGACTGAGAACTTTACCACCGTTATCAACAACCTGGATTTTGTAAATCTGTACATCAACACGCTGCTTTTGATCGCAGGCCGTGTTATTGCAGCGGTCCTGACAGCCACCCTTGCCGGGTATGCCTTTGCCAGACTGCAGTTTCGGGGCAGGGATTTCATGTTCTCCCTGATCTTGTTCCAGATGATGGTGCCGGGGCAGATCTTCATCATTCCTCAGTACCTGATGGTCAGCAAGATGGGAATGCTGAATACCATCTTTGCTTTGATCTTCCCGGGCCTTGTGACGGCTTTCGGTACGTTTTTGCTCCGTCAGGCTTATATGGGCCTGCCCAGGGATTTAGAGGAGGCTGCGCGCCTGGACGGATGTAATATCGGTCAGACCTTCCTGTTTATCATGGCGCCTTTGACCAGGTCTTCCATGGTGGCCCTTGGTATCTTTACGGCAGTGTTCGCTTACAAGGACCTGATGTGGCCGCTGATCTGTAACAGGGACGTGATGCCACTGTCTGCGGCTCTTGCCAAGATGCAGGGACAGTACAGCAATAATTATCCTCAGCTGATGGCGGCTTCCCTGCTGGCATGTATTCCCATGATCGTGCTGTATCTGGTGTTCCAGAAGCAGTTTATCGAAGGTATCGCCACTTCCGGCGGAAAGCTGTAGGAAGATGGTCAGAGAGATCATGAGAGAGTGAGATCGTCAGGGTTGCGGTTTGCCGGCCGGCGGGGCTGGAAGGAGGGAGCAGCATGAATTTATTCAACGAGGACAGTTTTCTTCACAGTTTTTTCCTATCTGCGGGAGGGTTTATTGGTCTGAATCTGTTGTGGATCATCAGCAGCGTCCCGGTGATCACGGCGGGGGCTTCTACCACGGCGCTGTATTACTGCGCGTTAAAGCTTCACAAGGACAGGGATATCAGCATATGGAAATGTTACTGGAAAAGTTTTCGGGGGAATTTTTTTCAGGCTACAACGGTGTGGCTGGGGCTTATTATGGCCGGGGGATGCATCTGGCTTGAGAGCAGGGCTGTTGCCACCATGCCGATGCCCATGGCCGGGGTGTTTACCTATGTAATCTGGGGGATGGTGCTGCTGCTCATTATCACGGCGCTGTACATTTTTCCCACCATAGCGTCATTTGAGAACAAGACCCGGCGGCTGATCCCTTACGCCCTGTGTTTTGCGGCCAAAAAGCCTGCGTATGCCATATGCATGGCAATGCTCACCTGCCTTCCCATGTATTTTACCCTGGTGGACGCGCAGCTGTTTCCGGTCTATCTGCTGGTATGGCTCATGTGCGGTTTTTCCCTGACGGCTTATGCCAATTCTTGGTTTTTATGGAGATTGTTCCGCCCATATTTTTCAGACGGTGAAAGTAAGGCAGAGACGGCAGGCGTAAGGAGTGAATCTGACCAATACGTTTTTTAAGTCATTAAGCAATGCCCGGCATCCTTGGAGTCTGCATCACTGGTTTCCCTGGTTCCGGGCATTTGCGTAATGTTTTACGACAACATCAAACAACATTCTATGGAGGACACAAAGCAACTTATGAGGTATATTTCTTTTCAAGAAGATACAAAGGTATTTACATTGCATACCAGATCCAGTATGTATCAGATGCAGGTAGGCCAGTTCGGCACCTTGCTGCACCTGTATTATGGGGTTGAACTGGGGGATACCTGGGTGGCTCATGGCATTGTAAACCTGGACCGGGGATTTTCCGGCAATCCCTATGAGGCTGACAGGGACCGGACCTTTTCCCTTGACGTGCTCCCGCAGGAGTACACGGCGGAGGGAAATGGGGATTACCGTATCCAGGGCATCGAGGCGGAACATGAGGACGGAAGCCATATTTTACAGCTGAAATATGATTCCCATGAGATCAGAAAGGGGAAATATGCTCTGGCAGGGATGCCTGCCATGTTTGCAGGGGAAGACGAGGCGGAGACGCTGGAGATCACGTTAAAGGATCAGTTAAGCGGCGTCTGCGTGAAATTGCTTTATGGTGTTATCTGGGACTGTGACATCATCACCAGGGCGGTGGAGGTGATAAACCGGGGGAATGCTTCCGTCACCCTGCGCCGGGTAATGTCCGCGGAGTTAGATTTTCCCAGACGTCCCATGGATATGATCCATTTTTACGGAAGACATTCCATGGAGCGGCTGACGGAGCGTCAGCCCCTTAGACACGGAATCCAGTCCGTGGAGAGCAAGCGGGGGATCTCCAGCCATCACCACAATCCGGCGGTAGTGTTCTGCGACCGCGCCGCCACGGAGGATTATGGGGAGTGCTTTGGCATCACCTTTGTTTACAGCGGCAATTTTATCTGCCAGGCGGAGCTTGACCAGGTGGAGCAGACCAGGGTGGTTATGGGGATCCACCCTTACCAGTTCGCGTGGACGTTAAAGCCCGGAGAGACCTTTGTGTCGCCGGAGGCGGCCATGTCCTTTTCCGGAACGGGTCTGGAGACCCTTTCCCATCATTTCCATGACGGATTTCGGGAGCATCTGATCCGCAGCAGCTATGTGAAAAAGCCCAGGCCCATTTTGGTCAACAACTGGGAGGCTACGTATTTTGCGTTTGACGAGCAGAAGCTTTACGATATCGCCAAGGCGGCCAAGGAAGTGGGCATCGAGATGTTCGTTTTGGACGACGGATGGTTCGGAAAGCGGGACAGCGACTACACAGGGCTTGGGGACTGGTATGTGAACGAGGAGAAGATCCACGGAGGTCTGCCTAAGCTGGTGGGCAAGATCCGGAAGCTGGGTCTGAAGTTCGGCATTTGGCTGGAGCCGGAGATGGTGTCCGAGGACAGCGATCTTTACCGCAGGCATCCGGACTGGTGTTTGAGAGTTCCGGGGCGTCTTCCGGTAAGGAGCCGGTCCCAGCTGAATCTGGATGTGACGAAAAAGGAAGTCCGGGATTATATTATGGAGCAGATCTTTAAGGTCATTGACAGCTGCCAGGCGGATTACATTAAGTGGGACGTGAACCGGGCTCTCGGAAACGTATTTTCCCAGGGCATGGAGGCCGGAAGACAGGGGGAGGTCTTCCACCGCCACATGCTTGGCGTGTATGATATGATGGAGCGGCTCATCACCAGATATCCCAATCTGCTGTTTGAGACCTGCGCAGGCGGCGGGGGGCGTTTTGACGCCGGAATGCTGTATTATTCTCCGCAGATCTGGTGCAGCGACAACACGGATGCTGCGGACAGGCTGGAGATCCACTACGGAACTTCGTTTTTCTACCCCATCAGCACCTTTGGGGCTCATGTCAGCGTGTGTCCCAACCACCAGACAGGACGCACCACGTCCCTTCGGACAAGGGGGACTGTGGCAGGGTCAGGCACCTTCGGGTATGAGCTGGATCTGGGGCATATGGACGAGGAGGAGAAGAAAGCGGCCACGGAACAGATCGCCCAGTTTAAGGCCGCGGAGGCGCTGGTGCAGACCGGGGATTATTACCGGCTTTCCGCCCCCGGGGACAGGAGCAATTCCGTGTTCTGGGAGTTTGTGTCAAAGGACAAAAAGGATGTGCTGGTATCAGGCGTGGTGCTCCGAAGCGAGGTGAATCCGCCGGTGTATTTTCTACGGTTCAGGGGGCTTCTGCCTGACCGGCTTTACCGGGAAAAGGAGAGTGGGGAGACATTTTCCGGTATCGTGCTGATGAAGGCAGGATTGGCCGTGCCGGTGACTACAGGGGATTATGAAGCTGTGGCATATCGGTTTGAGGCTGTAGAAAAGGGAGAGGAAGAGTAAACGAAAAAGGTTGCTATATAGAACGGAATAGAGAAGAAGGCTTCGGGGGGAGCCTTCTTCTTTTATGCGGAGGTATTTGATCTGAGGATTTATAGATTGATATCCCTCTTGGCAGCTGTTACAAGGATCGGCGAAAAAGCTGTACAAAGCAGGTTGATGAGATCGAAGTTTTTGATGATTGGAAGCAGGTGAAATAAGAAACTTGTAAGTAGTCATTTAGCCGGGTTAGTGGTATGATTATAGGAAAAGATTAGGCAAAATGGCCAACAGCCGCCTATGGCGGCAGACAGGAGCAAGGTATGAGAACAGTTAAGGAACAGGAGATTTCAGCGCTGGCCCCCAACGCCAGCGCGGTCACCAATGCCAGGAAGCTCTCTTCTTTGGGCGGTTTTGTGACCCGCATGCGTTCCGGGGACGATACTTTCTATATGGGGGAGTGCAAGGGCAGCGGAAAGAAGAATTATGTGGTGTCAGCAGATTACATAGATGAGGCGCAGCCTGTTTTTCGCTGCACCTGCCCAAGCCGCCAGTTTCCCTGCAAGCACAGCCTGGCCCTTCTTTTTGAGATGGCGGCCCAAAAGGAATTTTCGGTGGGGGAGATCCCTCAGGACATCCTGGATAAGCGGCAGAAAAAGGAGGCCAGGGAGGCGAAAAAACAGGCAGGCAGCCAGGCCAAGCCGGCCACAGAGAAAAGCCGGAAGGCGTCAAAGGCCGCCAAGACCAGGAAGATCAAGAAGCAGCTGGAAGGGCTTCAGCTTTTAAGGCAGCTGACGGCAGGGCTTTTAAACGGGGGCCTGGCGGCTATGGGCAGCGTGTCGCTGAAAACCTACAGAGATCTGGCCAAACAGCTGGGAGATTATTATCTGCCGGGACCGCTGATCTATTTAAACAGGCTTATTCTGGAGATGGAAGCCTATCAAAAGGACAAAGATACAGGCCATTACCACGCCGCGGTGGAGATCTTAAAGAAACTGCGGGCTTTGGAGAAAAAGGCGGAGGCGTATTTGTATGAGAAGCTGGAAAAGGACAGCCCAGAGGCGGATGACGACCAGCTTTATGAGGAATTGGGCGGCATCTGGAAGCTGGAGGAGCTAAATGACCTGGGACTGAAAAAGGAAAATGTCCGGCTTTTGCAGCTGGCGTTTGCGGTTGTCTATGACGAGGCCAGAAAGGAATTTATTGACCTGGCCTACTGGGCGGATCTTGATGACGGGGAGCTCTGCCACACCTGCAATTACCGCCCCATAAAGGCCCTAAAGCATGTGAAACAGGAGGATTCCTGCTTTGGGATCGTCCGCGTGCCTGTGCTGACCTGTTATCCGGGCAAGGAAAACCGGAGGGTGAGATGGAACGGCGCCTCCTTTGAGGAGGCGGGCAAAGAGGCGTACAAAGCTTTGATGGGAACGGCGAGCCGGGATCTGAAAACTGTTGTCAAAGAGGTGAAGGATCAGATTAAGAATGTGTTGTCAGAAGGATTCAGCCCGGTGCTTGTGTCGTTTGCCCAGATAGGCATGGTGGATTTGGGGAACAAAAAAGTATTTGCCCTTGTGGATCAGGCGGGAGACCGGATCAGGCTTAAAAGCCTGCCAAACTGGAGGGATACCACGTCCATGGTGCCTGTGATCCCGGACCGGACGTTTTTGGAGCATGGAGTGGTGTTTGGGTTGATGTACTATGACGCCGGGGACCGGAGCATGTGTCTGTATCCATTGAGTATCGTGAAAGAGACAGGGATCTTGCGGCTGCTTTATTAAGGTGAACAGGAGGTTGATCTGGTGAATTTTGGTGTGATCTATGAGCTTAGGGACAGGCTGGAGTCGGCGGCTGTGGCAGGCGTGGGGCTTTTGGGGGAGGATTTCAGGCTTAAAAGGGCTGTGGAGCAGATAGCGCCTCTTGCCAAGGCATCGCCGGTGTTTGGCAGGATCTATGAGATGGGATGCAGGCTGATGGAAAGCAGCCAGGAGGAGCGGGGATTTCTGCTTTTGGATGTTCTGGCGTTGGTGGACGCGGTTTTGTGTACCCAGGGAAGTCTTTTAAAGGAGGGGCAGTGGGAGCCGGTGGAGGATCTGGCAGGCGCCGGGACCGTGTGTACCAATATTCCCTACAGCAAATTGGCTCCTGTTTTGGATGCCTTTGAGGGGACAGGCGGCGGGCGGTACGCCCTGCTTCGGAACGCCCATGAGGAGGATGGGCAGCTGTTTTCGGATTACCGGATCAGGAATTTGATGGTAAAGGCGCTGGGGGACAGCTACGGCGAGCTGGCGGACATGGTCATGAGGTGGCTGAAAATGGAGGGCAGCCAGGTGATCCCCCTGTTAAAGCAGGGCTTTGAGCCGGAGGGCGGGCAGGACATGGCCAGGCGGGTTCGGATCGTGGAAGAGATCGCGGGGGCTGAGGAAAACGGGTTTTATCTGGAGATCCTGAAAACCGCGGGAAAGCCGGTGAGGGAAGCTGCCATTAAAGCCCTTAGGCATGATATGGGAAATGAGAAGACGCTTCTTGATCTGGTGAGATCGGAGAAGGGAAACGCAAAGGAAGCCGCCTATTTTTCCCTGGCCTGCATGGAGGGGGAGGCGGCCTGTGAATACTGGAAAAAGATGCTTGATAAAAACCTGGAAAAAGGGGTGACGCATCTGGTCAACGCTCCGGCCCCATGGGCCTCGGACCTGATCGCGGACCATATTGAGAGATGGCTGGATACTTATGATTTGTCGAAGACTCCGTGGAAGAATCTAAAAAATGAGGACAAGGGGCAGCTGTTTATGCTGCTGAACGGGGCTGAGAGAAAACATTCTCCCAAGCTGTGTACCTTGTACCGGCGGCTTTACGGGGTGGCGCCGCAGGAGACCGCAAAGGTGCTGAACGCTTCTCTGAAATGGGAGTGCCATCCCAATCTGCGCCGGACGGCACAGGAGCTGTATGACGCCTTTGGGGATGTTTTTTTGGACAGCGTGTTCTGGGCAGATCTTTTGGACGATGAGCCGAAGCAGCTGTTTGAACGGTTTTGCGGGTATGTAACCATGGAAGAGGATGAGGGCGCAGGGAAGAAGCCTCCAAAAAAGCGGGACCCAGCCGGGATCTTGCAGGTGTTATCCCATGTCAGGTACGAGGAGCGTCTGGGAAAATATGTGGTCTATAGAGAGCCTTTCTGCCAAATGGCCGGGCAGCAGGAGCCGGTAAAGACCCTGGAGCATGGGCTGGATCTTCGGTGGTATGGGTGTTTGCTCAACTATAAAAATCGGTTTGACATGAAGTGGAAGAAGCCCTATTACTATTACGGAGGCCGCCAAAACGGATATGACGTGATGCTGGAGGGATTGCTGCGGACGGATGTGGAGGCGGTGAAGGAAGCTTATGGCAAGTATTATTACTGGAACGCCAGATACCGGGGGACGGAGGCCGGGGATATCCGGATACTGAAGCGGTGCGGGTGGAGCGATTACAGGGGGCTTTTGACCCATGTGGGCAAAAGGGACCAAAGTCAGATGGTCTACAAGGTACGGCAGGTCTTGGAGGAGCTGCCCCTTAGCAATGAGGAGATGGCAAAGGAGCTGGAGGAACTGGTGCAGGGGCTTGGCAAGAAGGCAATCACCGGCGTCGGGATCTTGGAGCGGTGGGTGGATGAATTGAAAAGCGGGATTCCGGTAGATGAGCTGAAGCAGGCATACCGGTGAGAAGAGACTCCGAGTGTACATTAAAAGGAAAAGGGAGGTAAGGATTAATGAGTGATGCCAATGTGCAGAGGCTGCCTGCGGAGCAGCTGTTTCAGAAGGAACTGGATGCGCTGATGGAACAGGAAACCGGGGCCGTTCCCCAGGGGTGGCGCATGTCCCCTAAGTCTGTGCTGACCTACATCTGCGGAGGCAGGTGCGGAAATATGGATATCAGCGCCAAATATATCGGTGACCGGCGGCTGGTGGAGATCGCCATCGCCACCCTGGTAACGGACCGGGCGCTTCTTTTGATCGGGGAGCCGGGGACGGCCAAATCCTGGCTGTCGGAACATCTGGCGGCAGCCATCAACGGCGATTCCACCAGGGTGATCCAGGGGACCGCGGGGACTACGGAGGAGCAGATCAAGTATTCCTGGAATTACGCCATGCTTATCGCGTCGGGGCCTTCCAGGGAGGCCATGATCCCAAGCCCGGTGTACCGGGCCATGGAACAGGGGACGATCGCCAGGGTGGAGGAGATATCCCGGTGCGCCTCGGAGGTTCAGGACGCCCTGATCTCCATTTTGTCGGAAAAAAGGATCTCCGTGCCGGAGCTGGGCATCGAGGTGCCTGCCAGGAAGGGGTTTTCCGTTATTGCCACGGCCAACACCAGGGACAAAGGCGTCAATGAGATGTCGGCGGCCCTAAAGCGGCGGTTTAACATTGTGGTGCTGCCAGCTCCGGAGAGTCTGGAGGCGGAGATGGAGATCGTAAGGTCCAGGATCACCCAGCTGTCGGAAAACCTGGATCTGAACGCCAAGCTGCCAAATGAAGAGGTGGTGGAGAAGGTGTGTACCATTTTCCGGGAACTGCGCAGAGGGGCTACGCTGGACGGGAAGCAGAAGCTAAAAAGCACGTCCGGGGTGCTGTCTACGGCGGAGGCCATTTCCCTTCTGGCCAACAGCATGGCCCTGGCAGGAAGCTTTGGCGACGGGACTGTCACGGAACGGGATCTGGCGGCAGGGCTTCAGGGGGCTGTGGTAAAGGAGGATTCCAAGGATCAGAAGGTGTGGCTGGAGTACCTGGAAAATATTATGAGGAAACGGGGAAGTAAGTGGCTTCCCCTGTATGAAGAGTGTAAGGAGCTGAACCGCTGATGGACAGAGGGCCTTTTGTGTTTGGGATCCGGCATCTTTCTCCGGCCGGGGCTTACTATGTCAGGGAGTTTCTGGACAAAATACAGCCGGAATTGGTGCTGATCGAGGGACCGTCGGATTTTACGGAGCTTATGGAAGATCTGGCACAGGCGGATGTGAGGCCGCCTGTGGCGGTGATGGCCTATACAAGGCAGCTGCCTGTCAGGACCATTTTGTATCCTTTTGCGGAGTACTCGCCGGAGTACCAGGCTCTTTTGTGGGCAAAAGAACACGGGCGCAAATGCCGGTTCTGCGATCTGCCGTCGGATGTGTTTTTGGGGCTTCTGTCTGCCAGGGAGGCGGCCGGGGATGAAGAAACTGGCAGCCAGGGCAGAGACGGACATAAAAAGACTCCGGAGTGCTCTTTTGACGTGTATCAGGCTTTGGACAGGCAGTGCGGGGACGGGGATCACGAGACGTTTTGGGAAAGGACCATAGAGCAGTGCAGGGACATGGCAGGGTACCAGAAGGGCGCTAAAGAGTTTGGCAGCGGGTTAAGGCAGCTGGAATTATGTCTGGGCCCCGGGGAGGAAAACAGCGAGAACCTGGCGCGGGAAGCTTACATGCGTCGGATGATCGAAAAGGCCAGGACAGAGGGGATTTCAGAGGAAAAGATGGCGGTGATCACCGGGGCGTTCCATGCGGAGGGGATCTTGTGCGGGGATCCGGCCATGACCGATAAAGAATTTCTCCGGCTTCCAAGGCTGGAATCCATGAAGACGCTGATGCCTTACTCTTATTACCGGCTGTCACAGCGGTCCGGATACGGGGCGGGGAACCATGCGCCTGCCTACTATGAATACCTGTGGCAGGGGTTCTTAAAGGGGGAGGCGGATTACGCGGCCCGCAGGTATCTAAGCGGTCTGGGGGAGTATGAGCGGACCAGCGGAGGGATGGTGTCCGCGGCGGAGGTGATGGAGGCCCTAAGGCTTTCCCAGGCTCTGGCCGGACTTCGGGGCGGCAGGATCCCGGCTCTGCGGGATCTGCGGGACGGGGCGGTGACCTGTATGGGCCACGGAAGGTTTTCTAAGGTTTCCCTGGCTGTGGCGTCCGTGGAGATCGGCACCAAGATCGGAAGCCTGCCCCAGGGAGTGAGCCAGACCTCCATCCAGTCGGATTTTTATGAGAAATTAAGAGAATTGCGGCTGGAAAAATATAAGTCTGTCACCGCGTCGTCTCTTAATCTGGATTTAAGGGAGAATCTGAGGGTGAAAACGAAAAAGGCGGCGTTTATGGATCTGGAGCGGTCTTTTTTCCTCCATCGGCTGCGGGTGCTTAATATCCGGTTCGGGACTTTGGAGCTTGTGAGGCAGGACAATGCCACCTGGGCGGAGCGGTGGGTCCTGCAGTGGACGCCGGAGACGGAGATCCGGCTGGTGGAGACCGTGCTGAAAGGGGATACCCTGGAGCAGGCGGCGGCCTTTGAACTGAAAGGAAAGGTTGAGGAGAGCCAGGGCATCGGCATGGTGGCAAAGGTGGTGGCAGAGGCATTTTACTGCGGCATGCCCCTGGCCGTTCACGGGGCTTTGGCGGCTCTGCAGGCTATGGCGGTGGACGCGGCGGCCCTTGGGGAGATCGGGGATACCATAGAGCAGCTGTCTGTTGTGCTGCAATACGGGGATATCCGCAGACTGGACCGGCAGCCGCTGATCCCCATTGTGTCTCAGTTGTTTTTAAGGGCCTGCCTTATCCTTCCTCAGGAGTGTGCCTGTGACGACCAGGCGGCAGCCGGTCTTGTCTCTGCCATTGGCAAGCTGCATCAGGCAGTGATGGTTCATGATTTTCTGGACAGGGAGCGGTTTGTGGCGGTCCTGTCCCAGATCTCGTCCAGGGATGATTTGAACACCCGGCTTTCGGGAGCGGCGGCTTCCATTCTTTTGGAGATGGGCGCCATGGACAGCCAGGAGCTGGGGCGCGAGGTGGAGCGGCGTTTGTCAAAGGGCATCCCTGCCCAGCTGGGGGCCGGGTGGTTTTCAGGGCTTTCTTCCAGGAACCACTATGCGCTCATTGCAAGGCTGACGCTTTGGGAGAAGCTAAGCGCGTATCTGGACACCCTGGACGATGAGGAGTTTAAGCGGGCGCTTTTGTTTCTGCGGCGGGCCTTTGCGGACTTCGCGCCTGGAGAAAAGGACCAGATCGCGGAAAATTTGGGGGAGATCTGGCAGGTGAACCCTATGCAGGTCAGCGAGATGCTTAATGAAAGCCTGACAGAGGATGCCATGGAGTTTTTAGGCGGACTGGAGGACTTTGATTTTGGGGATATTTAATGTACACTGGGAATCCGGAAAAAAATTATCTCTCAAAATCAGGCCCAAAGAGACTCTGGGGGTACATATTTTAGGCCCTTAAGAACGATTTCTTACGCGAAATGGCAAAATAATGGAATTGCTGTATTGTTGAGCGAGCAAAGGCGGGGATAGTCGCGGAGCCCGGGAGGGAAGGCAGGCTGTGTGCCGTCCGGGTTCAGATATGCCAGACATTCCGATGAGCCCAAAACGTGAAACAGGAGGGGTTAGGCCCTCCTGTTTCCCTGGTCTCATCTCCATGGCATAGATTCACCCTGCCGGCACACAGCCTGCCTTCCCTCCCGGGCAAAAGCAGATATTGGCTGGCCGGGATTTGCTCGCTTAAGGTGTTTTTGATAGGGGACGCTGTTTCGACTCTGTAGTGAAAAGATAACTGCTTTGGCGGCGGTGATAGGTTGTGCATAATATCTATGGGAACGAATCCTGCTTCTATATTTTTCACTGCAAAGTTGAGGCAGCGTCCCCTACCGAAACCACCTTAAGTGAGCAAACCTTAGCCAGCGAATTCTGGTTTTGCCAGGCAGAGGAGAGCTGTCCCGGCAGGGTGAATCTATGCCATGAAGATGAGACCAGGAAAGCAGGAGGGCTGATACCCGACTGATTTCCGCTTTGGGCTCATCGGAATGTTCGGCATATCTGAACCCGGACGGGACAGCTCTCCTCTGACTGGCCTCACGACAATCCCCGCCTTTGCTCACTCAACAATCCAGCAATATGACGAATTTAAAGTTCCGGTTTATCCGGGTTAGAAAAGGGGGACAAGTCCATGGAATTAAGGGATCGCATGGCTCGGTGGCGTCTGATACTGGGCCAGGAGAGCCAGGGGGGATTTGACAACATGAGCGGCGGGCCTGTGGAGCTGTCGCCGGAGCAGTGGATGATGGACCAGGCTTTGGCCGCCATCTACAACAACGGGGAGTTTGGCCGTTTCGGGGCCGGAGGCGCCGGGCATGGGCCGTCGGTTCCCCGGGTCACCAGATGGCTGGGGGATGTGCGGACTTTGTTTGACAAGGACCTGGTGAAGATCATCCAGTCCGACGCCATGGAGCGGTGCGGCTTGAAACAGCTTATTTTTGAGCCGGAGCTTTTGGAGGATCTGGAGCCGGACAGGAATCTGGCGGCCACCATCCTTTTATTAAAGGACCAGATTCCCAAAAGGAGCAAAGACAGCGTCCGGGAGTTTATGAAGAAGATCGTGGAGGAGATCAATAAGCTTTTGGAAAGCGATATCCGGCGGGCCGTGACGGCTGCGGTGAACCGGCGGCAGCATTCCCCCATTCCCTCGGCGTCGGCTCTGGATTTTCAGACCACCATCCGCAGAGGGATAAAGAATTACAGGCCCGAGCTTAAGAAGATCATCCCGGAACATTACTATTTCTTTGACCGGACTTCCACCACGGCGGCCAACAAGTACACCATCATCCTGGATGTGGACCAAAGCGGGTCCATGGGGGAGTCGGTGATCTATTCTTCTGTCATAAGCTGTATCCTGGCCAGCATGGCGTCGGTAAAGACCCGGATTGTGGCTTTTGACACGGAGGTGGTGGATCTGACGGAAAAGTGTGACGACCCGGTGGATCTTTTGTTCGGGTTCCAGCTGGGCGGCGGCACGGATATTAATAAGTCTGTGGCATACTGCAGCCAGTTTGTGGAGAACCCAAAAAGGACCATCCTGTTTTTGGTAAGCGATCTTTTTGAGGGCGGCAACCGGGCGGCGCTTTTGCGAAGGCTTTCCCAGCTTAAGGAATCCGGGGTGACCATCGTGTCTTTGCTGGCTATTGCGGATGGCGGAAAACCTTACTATGACGGGCAGATGGCAGGAAAGATCGCGGGGATGGGCATTCCCTGTTTTGCCTGCGATCCTCAAAAACTGCCGGCTCTTTTGGAGCGGGCCCTGAAGGGGCAGGACCTTTCTGTAATCGACAGGGAAGGCCAGAGTTTGTGAGATCCGGTTTTTTGCGCCCAAAAAGAAGGCCATGAAGGGCTGTTAAAAATACATGCATGGAATAGGAGGAAGAAAAATGATTCAGCTTGGAGTATCGCTTTATCCGGAGCAGGAGACTTTAAAGGATGTGGAGGCTTATCTGGCTATGGCATCCGCTTATGGCTTTACTAAGGTATTTACCAGTATGTTTTCTGTCAAAGGGACCAGGGAAGAGGTGGTGGGATACTTTAAAGAGTTTACGAAGATCGCCCACAAGTATAATATGAAGGTGTCCGGCGACTGCAACAGTGAGTTTTTTGAGAGGATGGGGGCAACGGAGCGGGATCTGTCCGCGTTTAAGGACATGGGCATTGACATTATCCGCATGGATTTCAGCTTCCACGATCAGCGTGATGCCGTGCTGATCAATAATAAGGACAACATCGGCATCGAGATGTCCACCGCGTTTATTGAGGTTATTGAGGGCGCCATCGCCAATGGGGCCAATGTGGAGAATC
Organism: Clostridiaceae bacterium; assembly: GCA_910575585.1. Lineage (GTDB taxonomy): Bacteria > Bacillota > Clostridia > Lachnospirales > Lachnospiraceae > UBA3402. The sequence continues at coordinate 1,980 of CAJTGF010000011.1, read as the reverse complement.
TGTCCACCTGCCATAATTTTTATCCCCAGAAATATACGGCGCCGTCTATGGAGGCTATCCGCCGCCTCAATGGATATTGGCGTGAAAAGGGCATAAAGACAGCTATCTTTATTTCCAGCGCAAAAGAAGGGACCCATGGGCCATGGCCTGTAAGCGACGGGCTTCCGACCATCGAGGAACACAGACAGCTGCCTATTGAGGTCCAGCTGACCCACTGCCTGGCTATGGGCGATGTGGACGAGATCCTGATCGGCAACGCGTTTGCCGGCGAGGAGGAGTTTAAGGCTATCCGCCGGGTCATGGACAAGGCATTTGTAACGATACCGGTCAATGAAAATCTGGGCTTTTTAAAGGACTATGTGGCTCATGGGGATGTTAGGAGGATCCCGTTTTATGTGGAGCTGGAGGAGGGCGTTACGGATCTGGAGCGGGAGATCTTGTTTGATTTTCCGTCCCATTCGGATATGGGAGACTGTATGCATTATATGCTGCGGTCCCGGCTGCCCAGGATCCTTTACCGGGGCAGATCCATACCGGAGAGGAAATGTCATAAGACCCATTATACCAAGGGCGACGTGGTGATCGTAAATGATAATCTGGCCCATTACCTGGGAGAGATCCAGGTGGTGTTAAAGGATATGCCGGTTGACGGGCAGAGAAACCTTATTGGGAGGATACGAAAGGATGAGATTTTTATCCTGGATGAGATAAAGGCCGGGGATGGTTTTACGTTTATGGAGTAAATTTTCATGCGTCCGGCTGGGGATATACTACCACGCATGAAAGTCAGGCGGGCGCATTTGGCATCCCTCAATGGATCTGGCCCATTGAGCGGCGGAATTTTTAAAGTAAGGTTTTTGCGACGGAAAAGCCGGCTGACAAAAGCGGAGAGGAGACAGAGCATGGAATGGGCCGACGGTAAAATAAGGTGCAGATGGGCAAACCCGAAGAATATAAAGTATATCCACTACCATGACAGGGAGTGGGGCGTTCCTGTGTATGAGGACCAAAAGCTGTTTGAGATGCTGATTCTGGAATCGTTTCAGGCTGGCCTTTCATGGGAGTGCGTGCTGAATAAGCGGGAACATTTTCGGCAGGCTTTTGACGGATTTGATGTGGAGAAGGTCTGCGGGTATGACGAGGAGCGGATGAAGCAGCTGCAGGAAAATCCCCATATTATCCGCAACCGAAGGAAAATACAGGCAGCCGTCACCAACGCCGGGGTGTTTCGCAGGATCCAGAGTGAGTATGGAAGTTTTTCCGATTATCTGTGGCGCTGGACCGAGGGGAAGGTGATCCATGAGAAGGGGAGGGCGACCTCCGATCTGTCGGACCGGGTGTCGGCGGATCTGAAAAAGAGAGGCATGAGATTTGTCGGAAGCACGATCATCTATGCGTATCTGCAGGCTGTGGGGGTCATTGATTCCCATGAGGACGGGTGTTTTTTAGAGGCAAAGTAAAGGCTGTTTGGCGTAAATAATGGTAGATTATGGAGTGGTAGATTAGTAGATTAGTAGATTGGAAGGTTGGCGGATCAAGTGCCGGATGTGTGAAAAGGGCGGACCAGTGGTGACTGCGGATGGCTTTGAGGCGTTGGGCGGCATAGGGAAGAGGCACTTGATCCACCAGAAGTCCCACAAGGCCAGACGCTTATGGAAAACGTAAAGAATTTCCTATCGCGTTTACAATCCCCCTAACCCGGATAAACCGGAACTTTAAATTCGTTATGTTGCTGTATTGTTGAGTGAGCAAAGGGGCCGATTTAGTCGTGAAGCCAGTCAGAGAAGGAGAGATGTCCCGTCCGGGTTCAGATATGCCAAACATTCCGCTGAGCCCAAAACGGAAATCAGTCGGGTATCATCCCTCCTGCTTTCCTGGTCTCATCCAATGTCATTAAGTTAAGCTGATTGAAAAAATCTCATCCTACGGTCTAACTCAAATTTATCAATAAATTTAAGAAAAGGGGTTGACACAGAGACC